>JBAZER010000005.1:0-89842 GCA_041653795.1 Candidatus Omnitrophota bacterium | reverse complement strand
TCTCTCTCCCCCTCAGCCAGAATAACCCCCTCTGACTTATCCTTAAAATTCTTCGGAATACCTTCGGTGAGAAAAACAACAACTTCTCCGGCGGGTGGATACCATGTTCCGGGGCACTTACAGATTTGGGTTTTTGCTTGCGCCCGCAACCGTACTTGTGCGTTCGCGCGAAGCTGTGCTAGTATACCCGCCCTCGCGCCGGATTAGGTGAGGAAAAGCTCCGGACTCTACACGATCCAGGACGCTCTCATTCAGACCAATTTTTTGTCATTTTCTTCTTTTTTGAAAGTACCATGCCGGGGTAGCTCAGTCGGCTAGAGCGAGGGACTCATAAGCCCTAGGTCGCCAGTTCAATCCTGGCCCCCGGCAGTATTTTATCAGAACGAAAAAATCACGCCTCAAGGGATTTCATGACCCAAAGATCACAAGGTCTTCTTCCGCGTCTCGAAGAACATATCCAGGACGGACGATTTTTCAAAACAAGTCAAAAGATTCTCGTTGCCTGTTCGGGCGGGCCGGATTCGGTTGCGCTTTTTCATCTCCTGCGATCACTTTCCGCAAAATACGGTTGGAAGTTAAATCTTGCCCACTTCAATCATCAACTTCGGCCCGGCGCCGCAAAAAAAGATGAGCAGTTCGTGAAGGACCTGGCCCGGAAATTCAAGATTCCTTTCTATTGCGGGACAGGAAGCGTAAAGAGCGAAGCTAAAGGAACGAAGACCTCAATCGAAGAATGCGCTCGTCAAATGCGCTACGATTTTTTTCTCCGGACCACGCAAGTAAAAAAAATCCAGGCAATCGCGTTGGCTCACACGCGGGACGATCAAGCCGAGACCGTGCTTATGCGGATTCTTTGTGGAACGGGCCTTCGGGGTCTTCAGGGAATCCGTGAACGTCAGCAAATAGGAAAAACCGAGATCGTTCGTCCACTCCTTGGCGTTACTAAAAAGGAAATTCTCGAATTTCTCCGTGCGGAAAAATTCGCATATCGAAGGGATGAAAGTAACGATTCTGTGAGATTCCTCCGGAACCGGATCCGACATAAGCTTTTACCGGTCCTGCGTCGCGAGTTTAATCCTCGGGTTGTGGAAGCCCTGTCGCGCATTCCTGCGATCGTGGCCGGGGAGAGCGCTCTCGTCGCGGAGCTTGAAGAAAAGGCCTGGAAGAAAACGCTCAAAAAAAGCCGCGGTAAAAAAATAGAGCTTCACCGTTCGATCTTTCTTAAATTTCCTCCGGCGCTTCAATTTCGTGTCGTAGAAAAAGCTCTCAAAAAACTGGACAAACGAAGCGGGCTCTCATTTGAAGCATGGGAGCGGATCCGCCAGGGACTCGCGCGGTCCTGCTATCGTTGTTCGCTTCCCAAGGATATCGATTTCGCGCTAACCTCCAAAAATGTAGCGATTTATAAGAAACGATGAAACTCATCATCTTGGGAACAGCACCGCAGATCATCCCTCTGCATGACAGCGCCATTTTCAAAAAGAGAACGCAATGCAGCCATTGAATTGTGAAATTACAACCCATTTAAACAACGTTTCACCTGAAGAACTAAGACGTCTTTTTCCTCATTTCCCTGAGCCTATTGAAATACTGAAGTTTCTGCCCCGGTCAGGTTTTGACAATTTTAGCCTTCATTTTTTAATCATTCGGAAAGCCAGTCATATCATTCTGATCCTGCCGATCTTTGACGGAAAATTTGAGGTTGCGTCATTCCTTGAAGGAAACATAGCACGCCTGATGATGCTTTTTTCGAAGTGGTTTCCAAGATTGTTTTGCCCGCGCGTACTTGGCGTTAGCGTTCTTGAGGGTGACTGGGGAGAGATAGGGTGGGAACGCGGAGAAAACCGGACGGTCATGGGCGCTGCATGGGATCTTGCACTTTGTAGGCTCGAAGAATTTGCGAAAGAATCGGACACGGACATCTTGGCCTTCGTGAATTTTAATGAACGAAGTGGCCAGGACATTCCCCTCAAGAAGCTTTTCTCATTTACGCAGATGCACGGTGTTCCTTGTGCCCAGGTAGCGCTTCCTTTTAAAACTTTGGAAGAATATCTAGGCAGTCTTTCTAAAAACAGTCGAAAGAATTTGAAACGGCAAACAAAAAACAAGCAGATGATCCAGATTCTGAGGACCTCTGAACCGGGGGCGTGGATCGATGCGATCTATGATCTGTACCGGAAAAGCATCAAGAAAAGCGATCTCGTTTTTGGGATTCAGAACAAAGCCTACTTTGAGCGCGTTTGTGCGGAGGTCCCGGGCGCAGAATACGTGCTGTATTTTTTGGACGGCAAACTACTTGCTTTCAATCTGGTTTTCAGAACGAAAGAGCGGTTGCTGGACAAATATTTTGGAATGGATCCACATCTTGGAAAAGAACACAGCCTCTTCTTTTTTTCATGGCTGGAAAATATTTCCTTTTGCATCCGGAACGGTATTCCGCTTTACCATGTCGGGCAAATGGCGGAAAAGATCAAGATGAGTCTCGGCGCTCAGCTTATTCCATCCGCGATCCTTTTCAGGCACCGCGTTCCGCTGTTTCACCGGTTTTTGACCGGGCTCCAAAAATTTTTATCTTATGAACCGGAAATAAAATTACCTGGAGCGTGTCTCGGAAGGGCCTGGGAAGATTTAGTGGTTATCCGTTCGAATAAAAGCAGAAAAAAATCTGCAAATGATCCTTGGTTCATTCTTGGACTGGATATGGACGGAAGCTTGCGGTTGCAGGAACAGGTTGTGTTGCAGATGGATGCGCTTGTTGATCTAAGAAAGCAAGAGCAGCAACTACGATTATGGCCGGAGCAGAAGGCGTGGGAGTCTCTCGAAAAAAACATCTGGAATTTACGGGAAAAGTACCCCAAACCGTGGATTACACTTCTTGGTTCGGGCGATCTTCATCATGTCTCCTATCTTCTTCTCGCGACACTGCCGCTGGACGAACGCCCCGTCAAACTTATTTTGATCGATAATCATCCCGATTGGTACAATGACCGGCCGCATTTTCATTGTGGTAACTGGCTCTCGCAGGCTTTGCGGCTTCCGTGGATATCAGGAGTGGTGATGGCGGGGCAGGACAGTAGCGATATTGCAGGCCGAAAATTCTGGAACGTGCCCTTCCGGGAATTGCGTGAAGGACGGGTGAGACTTTTCCCATATGATAGAAAATTGTCCCGGGTGTTGCTGCGCTATCCTTCAAGCATGTCAGGCATAAAATACTTCCGCCGTCGCTTTTACGGTTCAGATCTCTATTTTGAAACCTTAATGTGTCGCGGGGTGAGGCATTTTTTCCAGCGTCTTGCAAAAGAATTCCGTGGGGAAAATGTGTATCTCAGCATCGATAAGGATTGTCTGGAGGCCGCTGCCGGCAGATCCGATTGGGACCACGGAAAAATGAAACTCGAAGAATTGCTCGCGGGACTTCAAGAACTTTCCAGTTCGTGTTGCTTGGTAGGGGCGGACCTCTGTGGTGAACAGGCCCCGCAAAGGCTCAGAGGGTTTTCAAAGAACTGGAATGCCGGTCGGTTCCCGGGAAGGTTCTCTCACAGCGAAGCAACAGACCGGCTGAATGAAAAGACGAACCTTCGGATCTTGGATGCCCTTAACCCCGCTTGTGCTGATATTGAACCAGGGCGGGGAGTTCTCAAATGTGCGGGGGCCATTAGTGACAGATAACAAGAAAAAACTCACACTGTCCCTGTTCCTGTTGATTATGCTCACGGATTTTGGAGAAAGTCTGAGCTCATTCTTATTGAAAAAAGGGGTGATCTCGACTGAAATCTTTCCGTTGAGTGCCGAACATATTTTTCATTTTACCATCGTGAATATTGGATCTATTCTGATCTGGCTCGGTGTTTTGACCTACTTTTTCAATTTCTTTTTGTGGATGCGGGTGCTTTCGAAATTGGATCTGAGCGTTGCGGTTCCCATTGGCAGTACCAGCTATATCATGGTTCCCTTGGCGGCCTTCCTTTTTTTGCATGAAACCGTGACGCCACTTCGCTGGATCGGGATTTTTGCGATTATACTGGGAATTTATTTTGTTTCACGCAGCAAAACCGCGAATGACGGAACAAAAGTTCCGGAAGCTTCATGATCTGGCTCATTTTTCTCATTGTGCTTTGCGAACTGTTCGCAGCCACAAGTCAGGTTTTTTACAAGAAAGTAGTCGATCAAAACGGCTCACATCATCCGCTTATTTATATCAGCGACTATTTTCGTTTCGCGATTGGGATTTTAAAACATCCTCTGGCGTGGGCTGGTCTGGGGTTTATGGTGTTTAGCACAATTTTCTGGCTGATGGCATTGTCTGCGGGGGATCTGAGTCTTGTTTTCCCGCTCGGAAGCATCCAATATGTTTTGGTGCTTGTAGGATCCAAACTTTTTCTGAAAGAAAAAATAGATTCCATGCGCCTTCTCGGCACTGTTTTAATCGCGACCGGGATTGTCGTGATCTCGATAAGTTGATTCGTCACCGTCTCAAATCCTAAGAAGTTGGCGAAAGCAATTCTGGATTCTGGCGGTCTATTTTCTAAATAGTATCTTTTACTTTTTTGAGTTCCTAAACGTCCGCAGATTGGGAGGCGTTGTGAATAAATTATTGAACAAAGAGGGAACTTATGGCTTCTAAATACCGCTCGATTCGCTGGGAATTATGCCTTACTGTCGGGATCCCTTTGCTTGCTGTCTATCTCATGGTGCTGGGAATGGCCTATTATGGGTTTCGCAAGCACGCTTACGAAGGCATGAGCAATTATATGACTGAGCACGCGACTCTTTATGCTGAAAGATTTGACGAAGCTTTTTCTGTGGCTGCCCAGGTTGCGAAAACAACCGCTTCTTTTCTGAACGGAGAGGCAGTTGTTTCAGAAAAAGAAATCTACCGTCTTCTTCACGACAATGTGTCGGAAAATCCGTTTATTTATGGATCAGCCGTTGCGTTTGAAGAAAATGCTTTTGATCCCACGAAAAAACTTTTCGGGCCGTATGTTTGTCGCAAAACCTCCAATACGGATGTGACCTTTCAAAATCAAACTGCAGGCAAAAATGTGGATCTTTTCCGTGAGATCGATATCGCAAAAGATGCTTACGATTACCGCCAATGGGACTGGTATCTGCTCCCTAAAAAGAAAATGGCTCCTGTTTGGACTGAGCCTTACTTTGATAAAGGCGCCGGGAATATCATCATGTGCACTTTTTCTGCGCCATTTTTTGAAAACGGAAAATTCGAAGGGGTCGTTACCGTAGATGTCCGCGTCCAGGATCTTCACAGGCTCATCAATAAAGACAGCCTTGTAAATCAGGACACTTTTGTGATCATCAGCCGCGAAGGCCGGTATATTTCCCATCCGAATCCGGAATACATCATGAAAGAAACAATCTTTTCTAACGCGGAAAAGATCAAACGCCCGGAACTGAAAACTCTCGGGCATAAGATGACGGCCGGAGAAAAAGGTATCGTCCTTATAAAGGATTTCCATGGATCAAAAAAGATGTTTTTGTTCTATGCGCCCATCCCGAGTACCGGGTGGTCTTTCGCGGCAACGGTCTCCGAAGACGAGGTTATGCGTCCTGTCTGGAAGCAATTAGCAAGATTCGGAGCGAGTATGTGCGCGGGATTTTTATTGATGGTGATCCTGCTTTTGATCATTTCCGCCAGGATTGCAAAGCCGGTCATCAAACTTGCTTCCGCGGCCCAAAAACTTGGAACAGGGGATTTTAATGGTTCCCTGGAAGAAGGTTACGGGCAAAACGAGATCGGCAATCTCGCGGAATCTTTCAAAAAAATGACACGGGACCTGAAAAATTACATGGAGGCTCTAACCCGTGAAACGGCGATCCGCCAGCGCGTTGAAAGCGAACTTCAATTGGCGCGTAATATACAGCTGTCTCTTCTTCCTAAGACCTTTCCGGATCGTAAAGAGTTCGATCTTTACGGCAAAAACGACGCGGCGCAATTTGTTGCGGGGGATTTTTTTGATTACTTTTTTGTCGGGGAAGACACACTTGCTTTTGCGATCGCGGATGTTTCTGGAAAGGGGATCTCGGCGGCCATGTTCATGGTGATCACCCGTACCCTGCTTCGCAATCTCGCTTCTCAGAAGAAGCCGCCGGCGGAAGTACTCGATCGGATCAACCAGCTTCTTCTCGAAGAAAATGAAAGTGGTATGTTCGTGACTATGTTTTTCAGTTATTGCGACATCAAGACCGGAGAAATCTGGTACGCGAATGCCGGGCACCAGCAGCCATTCTGTATGAGCAGGGAAAGAGTAACGCGGAAATTCGGGGTCGTTACGGGCCCTCCGCTCGGGATTGCCGGAAGTATAAAGTACGAAATGAAAAAAGAAATTTTAGAACCTGGTGAAGCACTTATCCTTTATACAGACGGTTTTACGGAAGCGAGAGCTCCTTCCGGAGAGTTCCTCCAGGAGGAGCGTTTCCAAGGGATGTTGCGGGATAACATGCAGGACCCGATGAAGAATTTTTGTGAAAAAGTTTTTCAGCGTACGGTGGATTTCCAGCATCACAAACTAAGTGATGATCTCACACTTCTTGTCCTGAAACGTCGTCTTTAATGGATGACTAAAAAAACAATTCTTTTTTCGGGAGATGATCTTCTGCTTCCTTCAGTCGATCTCATGACTCTTACCTGATCCTACCGCTTTTCAACAACCTGCCGGACACGGGAGGATGACAAAGGATAGGCGGATTGACGGACAGCCTGAATTTTGACGATATCTAGCATCGGGCATTCGTTCAGCAAAAAAATATTCTGGATTTTCGCGCTTTGTGCCGATAACGTGGAAATCCTCATGAATAAAAAAGGAGCATTATGATCAAAGGACTTTTCCAGTTTGTCTTCGGTCTGATACGCCTAGCGTTTTTCCTCGTTATATTTATAGCCATTTTCCATACTTGGGTGATCAAGCAGGCCATCACTTTCTCTTTAAGCCATCAGTTGGGTGCGGATGTTTCAATCCGAAATGTGAAAATGGACTGGCGCAACACTGGTTTTGAAATTCAGGGCCTTGAGATCGGGAATCCCTACAGTTTTCCAAAAGGGGTTTTGGCGAACATCCCGCTCATGATCGTTTCGGTGGATTTTCCCGGCATTCCCGAGGGTGTCTTACGGCTCAAGACGGTGGGCATCGATCTTCGGGAACTTCAGGTCATGAACGTTTCACAAAAGGGTTTGAATCTTTTGGATCTGAAGCCTTTGCGAAAAAGTAATGAAGAGCGATCCCCATCTTCGCGAGAAGCTGTTCAAACACAAGTCAAAAAATATATGCCCAAGGTAATGATCGACGAACTCATTTTTTCCATAGGCGACATCAGTTATTTGAATATGAGCGGTCCCTTTTTAAAACAAAGTCGCTACAAAGCCGGGATCCGCGGCGCAACCTATTACAATATTCGCGGGACCCAGGATGTGATCACAATTGTGGCCGGAGAAGCTTTAAAGAAAATAGGTTTTGGTTATCTTGAATCGCAATTCAAAAAATTTCAGGACCGCTCAGTTTCCTCCGGGACTCAAAAGAGTGGCTTTTTAAGCCGGATAATAGCGGCTTTGAATAAAGATTCGCCCAATTAGTCTCGTAATCCCTTACAAATAAAGAAGTTGCGGGTATCCATCAAAACACGGATCGCTTGTTCCTGGACACTGTAGGTTGGTTTTTAAAACTCGGCAATTTCAAGTAACACTAGAGAAAAGATTTTTTAAAAAAGCTTGACATGATTTTCCTTTTCAATAGAATATGCACTCTTTCCTTGGGAGGGTTGTCTTCGCTTAGGGTGGTTTCTGTCTTCGAATGCGGGTGTTTTCCCAAAGGAAAACAGCTTTTTGTTTTGAGAGTATCATAGCGAGCGATCGAAAGCGCTAAGCAAAATCAAGCGCTGGAGTAGCTCAGTTGGTAGAGCACATCCTTGGTAAGGATGAGGTCATGGGTTCAATTCCCATCTCCAGCTTAGGATGCGAAAAACGAAACCTCAATAGGGAGAACTTATATGGCAAAAGAACAATTCAAACGCACCAAGCCCCACGTGAACGTCGGAACAATCGGGCATGTAGACCATGGCAAAACAACGTTGACCTGCGCTATGACCAAAGTTTTATCGGCAAAGGGTATGGCCACGGTTCGTGAGTATGCGGATATCGCCAAGGGCGGTACGGTTCGCGACGATTCTAAGATCGTAACGATCGCGGTTTCCCACGTGGAATACGAGTCCGAAAAGCGCCATTATGCCCACGTAGATTGCCCGGGACACGCGGACTATATCAAAAACATGATCACAGGTGCTGCGCAGATGGATGGCGCGATCTTGGTCGTTTCCGCTGTGGATGGACCGATGCCGCAGACTCGCGAGCACATCCTGCTTGCCCGTCAGGTTGGCGTTCCCGCCATTGTGGTGTTCCTTAACAAGTGCGACCTTGTTGAAGACCAAGAACTTCTCGATCTCGTAGAGATGGAAGTCAGAGATCTTCTCAAGAAATACGATTTTCCTGGAGATACTATTCCCATCATCCGCGGTTCCAGTATTGCCCCCATTCAAAATCCTACCGATGAGAAAGCCAATAAGTGCATTATGGATCTCATCAAGGCTCTGGATGAAAGCATTCCAGAACCGAAAAGAGACATTGAGAAGCCGTTTTTGATGCCGGTCGAGGATGTGTTCTCCATTTCCGGCCGCGGAACCGTGGCTACAGGCCGTATTGAAAGAGGCTTGGTCAAGGTAGGCGATGACGCCGAGATCATTGGTCTTCGTGAAGGCGCGATGAAAACGACCGTGACGGGCGTTGAAATGTTCCGCAAGTTACTCGATGATGCGCGTGCCGGCGACAACGTCGGGTTGCTTCTGCGCGGCATTGAAAAAGACCAGATCGAGAGAGGAATGGTCATCGCGAAGCCTGGCACCGTGACCCCTCATAAAAAGTTCAAAGCTCAAATTTACGTGTTAAGCAAGGAGGAGGGCGGCCGTCACACACCGTTCTTCAAAGGGTATCGGCCTCAGTTTTATTTCCGCACCACCGATGTTACGGGGATTGTGACTTTGCCGGCCGGCGTTGAGATGGTTATGCCGGGCGACAACGTCGCGATCGAAGCGGAACTGATTATGCCGGTCGCAATGGAAAAAGAGCTCCGATTTGCCATCCGCGAGGGCGGAAGGACAGTCGGTGCCGGCGTTGTCAGCGAGATTATCGCGTAACATCTCGTTCGGCCACAAATCCTGGCATTTTTGGCGAAGTCCTGCGGGCTGTAAGATGATTATTTTCGCCGTAAGAGGTCTTACAAGCCGAAACTAGCGTTTTAGAATCATGTTTTTTTCATGATTTTTTTAAGACAAAAGCAAAGGTTTTTTTAATGCAAGAAATTATTTCCCTCATGTCGTCTTGTGACCATAAGTCGACATATTGGACGCGGAAAAACAAAAAGAAGAATCCAGACAAGATCGAGCGGAAAAAATACTGTCCAACTTGTCGCAAGCGTGTCCTTTTTCGGGAGAAAAAGTGAGTTTTTTCGGAGCCACGCCGGGCAGAGGCCTGTAGCTCCAATTGGTAGAGCGGCGGTCTCCAAAACCGCATGTTGCAGGTTCGAGTCCTGCCAGGCCTGTTTTTTAATACGGGCGGTATATTAAGGACTCGAAATATACGAGGACATTATGGTTCAGAAAGCAGCAAATTTTTTTCGGGAAACGCAACAAGAGCTCAAAAAAGTCACTTGGCCGACTTGGAATGAGTTGTGGCAGGCGGCTACCGTGGTCATTGTGGTGACTTTCTTCACATCTGCATTCATCGCGGCTGTGGATTTTTTTATTTCGAATATCCTCCGGATGTTGATCAGCTAAAATTATGGCCGACGCAAAATGGTATGTGGTACATACACAAACGGGCGTGGAAGCTAAGGCTCGTGCTAGCTTGATCAGTCACGCGGAGACTGCGGGACTTTCGCATTTGATTCATGAAGTACTGATCCCGTTGGAAAAGGTCAGCGAGGTCAAGGGCGGTAAGAAAAGAATTAGCGAAAGGAAGTTTTTTCCCGGCTATATCCTGGTCAAGATGGAATTAACCGACGAAAGCTGGTATCTGGTTCGTAACACACCGGGGATCTCGGGGTTCATCGGGTCGGGGAAGAACCCGATTCCGCTCACGGAAAAAGAGGTTGGTTCCATTCTTCGCGAGCAAGAGGAAAAACAGACAAAACCAAAGCCGAAAGTTGAATTTGAAGAAGGCGAAAACGTCCGGGTCAAAGAGGGCTCATTTGCGAATTTTAATGGTACGATCGAACAGATCAACCCGGATCGCGGCAAAATGCGTGTAATGGTTACGATCTTCGGCCGGCCGACACCCGTAGAGCTTGAATACTGGCAAGTGGAAAAGATCTAAAAATGGCAAAAGAGATTAAAACAAAAATCAAATTACAGATCCCGGGCGGGCAAGCGAATCCCGCGCCGCCGATTGGTCCCGCACTCGGTCAACACGGTGTCAATATCATGGAATTTTGCAAACAGTTCAATGAGCGGACCAAAGATCGTCCGGGTACGATCCTGCCGGTGGTGTTGACCGTTTATAAAGACAAGTCTTTCGTTTTCATTCTTAAGTCGCCGCCGGTTGCCGCCGAGATCAAGAAAGCCGTGGGTCTTGCGAAGGCCTCTTCCGAACCCGGTCGAGTGATCATCGGCAAGATCACTCGCGAGCAGGTTCTCGAGATCGCGCGTAAAAAAATGGTGGACCTCAACACGACCAAAGTCGAAAGCGCAATCCGCATCGTGGAAGGCGCGGCCCGTAGTATGGGTATCGAAGTTGTAAAATCAAAGTAGGAACAGGACAAGCAATGAAACGCAGCAAACGGTATCAAAAAAGGGCAGCTTTGGTGGAAGAGGGAAAATTATATTCTCTGACCGAGGCCGTTAAGATTCTCAAAAAAATCGAAAAAAGCAAAGCGGATGAGACGATTTCACTTAGTTTCCAGCTTGGTGTCCGCGCAGAACAGGGCGACGAAAACGTTCGTGGCACCGTCAGCTTGCCGCATGGCAGTGGAAGGTCCCTGCGTGTGCTTTGTTTTGCCAAAGGCGAGAGTGCTCGTGACGCCGAAACTGCCGGAGCGGATTTTGTCGGCGCGGAAGAGCTTGTAGAAAAAGTGAAAAACGGTTTTCTTGATTTTGACGTTGTTGTCTCCCATCCCGATATGATGCGCGAGGTCAGTAAACTTGGCCGCGTACTGGGCCCCAAAGGTCTCATGCCGACGCCGAAGACCGGTACTGTGACGCCTCAGGTCGGTAAGGCGGTCAAAGAAGTGAAAGCCGGACGCATTGAATTTAAAAGTGATAAGACCGCGGGGTTGCATGCGGTATGTGGCAAGTTGTCCTTTGGCGAGGAAGCGCTTTTAGAAAACGCGCGGACCGTGATCAAAGCCGTGAAGGATTCCAAACCTGCGACGAGCAAGGGCGAGTATCTCCGGACGATCCACATCGCGACGACCCATGGTCCTGGTCTCAGACTTAATACTGGAGCGCTCTAAATCATGCCTTCCCTCGAAAAAAAATTGATGTTCCGGGAGATTGTAAAGGAGTTCGAAAAGAGTCCTTACGCTTTTATTTCCAGTTTGAATGGAATTTCGGTTTTCGACATTTCGGAAGCGCGACGAAGTCTTGAAAAGGTTTCGGGACGTTCACTTATGGTCAAGCACGCGATGGCCCGTAAGATCTTTGCGCAGTTTAGCGTGGCGGGTGCCGAGAAGTACTTGAACGGTTCCGTGGTTATCACGTTTGGGGATAAGGATCCTCAAGAGATCTCGAAAAAGCTTGTCGATTTTTCCAAAACAAATGAAAAATGGAAACCCGCCGGGGTAATTTTCGAAGGGCAGGTCTACGGTGAAGATTTCGTCAAACAGCTTGCAAAACTCCCGTCGCGTAAAGAGCTTCTAACGCAGTTGGTGCTGCGCATGAACTCTCCGATCCAAGGTTTCGCAAATGTCCTTGGGGCTCTCACGCGCAATCTTGTGGTCGCTTTGGAAGAAATTCGTAAGAAAAAAGCAGCTGCTGGCGCTGCGTCTTAGGAACGCCAGAACAAAACGAATGTCCTGATAAGGGAAATTCAATCAAGGAGGCATCAGCCATGACAGAAGCAACCGAAGTGAAACTTTCCGAAAAACTACAAAACATCCTCACCTCGATCGAGACGCTATCGGTGTTGGAGCTCGCGGAGCTCGTCAAAGCGCTTGAAGCAAAGTTCGGCGTGAGTGCAGCAGCTGCGGCTCCCGTGGCGATTGCGACTGGCGGTGGTGCTACAGCCGGTGTCGTGGCTGCGGCGGACGAAAAAACAAGTTTCACGGTCATTCTTACCAGCGCCGGCGATAAAAAGATCAACGTGATTAAGGAGATCCGCACGGTTACGAGCCTTGGGCTTAAAGAGGCCAAGGATCTGGTTGATGGTGCTCCAAAAACCATTAAGGAGGATGTGAACAAAGAAGAAGCTGAAAAGATCAAGAAGGTCTTGGAAGCCCAGGGCGCAAAAGTCGAGATCAAGTAATATCCCGGTAGAACCAGGCGAATCAGGAACGCTGTCCTTAAGGAGGACGATTCATAATGATGCCTTTAATCAAGAGAAAAAGCTTTACGAAGATCCAAGATACGATGGATTTGCCGAATCTGGTCGAGATTCAGATCAAGTCGTATGAGGAATTCTTGCAGAGCGGCCGTTCCAACCGCCGGCGTAAAAGCCAGGGGCTTGAAGCGGCGTTCGCGGATTGCTTTCCTATCGAAAGTTTTGACGGGACTTGTCGTCTTGAGTATCAAGGATATTCCCTCGGAAAACCCAAGTATTCCATTCCGGAATGCCAGAAGCGGGGCATGACCTATGCCGCACCGCTCAAGGTGAAACTCCGGCTTGTTCGTAAAGGCATCGCCAAGGAGCAGGAAGTTTACATTGGAGAACTTCCGCTTATGACTGAAACCGGCACGTTCATCATCAATGGCGCTGAACGCGTCATCGTGAGCCAACTGCACCGTTCTCCGGGTATGTCGCTTGAGGAAAGCCTCCACCCGAGTGGCAAAAAAATGTACAGCGTTCGGATCATCCCGTACCGCGGCGCGTGGCTCGAATTCGAGTCCGACGCGAACGACGTGCTTTATGCTTACATTGACCGCCGCCGCAAGATTCTTGCGACCGCGCTTCTCAGGGCACTCGGTTATTCTTCGACCTATGATATCTGCAAGGAACTTTATCCGGTGGAAAAAATTCGCGGGTTCGACCGTTCCAAATCAAAAAGTTGCGAAAATGAGATTCTCGCTGAAGATATCTTCCACCCGGCAAGCAAAGAACTGATCGCAGCCGCTGCAACCAAGCTGACCAAAGAAGTGCTTGCGACTTTTCTCTCCAACGATGTATCGTCTTTTTCAATCGTTAAGCTTTCCAAGGAGGACCGTTCCCTGATCAACACGCTCGAGCGGGATCCCTACCGCAATTCAAAGGACGCGCAGCTTGCGATCTACCGTCGCGTCCGCCCCGGCGATCCGCCGACCGAAGCAAGCGCTAAAGATCTCATTCAGAAACTTTTTTTTGATCCCCAGCGTTATGACCTCGGCCATGTCGGTCGCTTCATGCTTAACAAAAAGCTGGGTCTCGGTACAAACGCCGCGGACACGAAGAACACAACGCTCCGTCCCGACGATGTGATAAAAGTGATCGGAAAACTGTTAAAGCTCCGCTCCGGCGAAGCCAGTGTGGACGATATTGACCATCTCGGCAATCGCCGCGTGCGCTCGGTCGGAGAGCTTTTGCAAAATCAGTTTCGTGTCGGCCTCGCACGCATGAAGCGTTCCTGCGTGGAACGCATGTCCATTTACGATCTGGAAGCCGCAATGCCGCACAATCTGATCAATCCGAAACTTATTTCCGCGGCGATCAAGGATTTCTTCGGTCGAAGCCAGCTGTCGCAATTCATGGATCAAACGAATCCTCTGGCGGAGCTGACGCACAAACGCCGTCTTTCCGCGCTTGGTCCCGGCGGTCTTTCAAGAGAGCGTGCGGGCTTCGAAGTTCGTGACGTTCATCCGTCACATTACGGCCGTGTTTGTCCGATCGAAACACCGGAAGGCCCGAACATCGGGTTGATCTCGTCTTTGAGCACGTTCGCCCGTGTCAATGATATTGGATTTCTTGAGAGTCCGTATCGCAAAGTCGTAAAAGGCCGCGTGACAGACCAGATCGATTACCTCACTGCGGATGAAGAAGATAAGTATGTAATCGCGCAGGCAAACGCACCACTTGATAAAAATGGTCATTTTACATCGGATGCAGTTTCGTGTCGTGCCCGCGGGGATTTTCCGAAAAAGAAACCCGAAGAAATCGATTATATGGACGTATCACCCCGCCAGCTTGTGAGTGTGGCGGCGGCTTTGATTCCGTTCTTGGAACACGACGACGCGAATCGTGCTCTTATGGGTTCAAACATGCAACGTCAGGCCGTGCCTCTTCTTATTCCCGAAGCCCCTTTTGTGGGAACCGGAATGGAACGCCATGTGGCGAAGGATTCCGGAGCGGTCGTTCAAGCCAAATCCCGCGGGACTGTAAAGGCGGTTTCTTCCGACGAAATCGTCATTGATGATTTCGTTTACAAACTCCGTAAATTCAAGCGGTCCAACGCCGGCACTTGCATCAATCAGCGCCCCCTCGTCGAAGTCGGCGACAAGGTGAAGCGCGAGGATATTCTCGCGGACGGTGCGGCGACACAGGGTGGCGAGCTCGCGCTCGGGCGTAACGTGCTCGTGGCATTCATGCCATGGCGCGGCTACAACTTCGAAGACGCCATTATCGTAAGCGAAAAACTTTGCAAAAACGACGTCTACACCTCACTTCACATTGAAGAGTTCGAGATCGAAGCGCGCGACACAAAACTTGGCAATGAAGAAATCACCTGCGATATTCCGAACGTGAGCGAAGAAGCCTTGAAGAATCTCGACAAAGAAGGCGTGATCCGTATCGGTGCAGAAGTGAAGCCCGGAGATATTCTTGTCGGGAAAATCACCCCGAAATCCGAGATCGAACTTTCTCCCGAAGAAAAACTTCTTCGCGCGATTTTTGGCGAAAAAGCCGGTGATGTACGTGATGCGTCTCTTTCCGTGCCTCCGGGTGTGGAAGGCGTCGTGGTGGACGTGAAGGTATTCGCCCGCAAAGAATCAGCCGCCAAGACCAAAGAAGAAAGGCGTCAGGAAAATAAGGATATCAATGGAATCAAAGAGCGCTACAACGAGCGCATTGATCTTCTGAAGCGCGAACGTCTGCATAAAGTCTCGGACATGGTGATCGGGAAAAAACTTTCCGAAGACCTGCTCGATGATGTTTTGGGTGAAGTGCTCATGAAGAGCGGGCATGTGATCACCAAAGGCGATCTCAAGAAACTTGATGGCTGCGATTGGGATTCCTTGCGTATCGATGAAGATCCGGATCTTGAGGAAAACATCAAAAAAGTCGCCCGCGTCTGGGGCGACGAGATCGATGAGTTGGTGGCCGAGCGAACTCGCGAGATCGATCGTGTAAGAAAAGGCGATGAACTTCCCCCGGGGGTCATCAAAAAAGTCGTGGTGTATGTTTGCTCAAAACGCAAGATTTCGGTCGGCGACAAAATGGCTGGTCGTCACGGAAACAAGGGTGTGATTGCAAAGGTCCTACCGGAAGAAGATATGCCATTCCTTGCGGACGGAACTCCAGTGGAGATCATTCTGAACCCGCTTGGCGTACCGTCGCGTATGAATGTCGGTCAGATCCTTGAGACCCATCTGGGGTGGGCGGCCAAAACGCTTGGGTTCCATGTAGAAACGCCGGTTTTCAGCGGCGCCACGGAAGAAGAGATCCGGCAAGTCATGAAAGAGGCGAAAATCCCCAATGACGGGAAGATATCGCTTTACGACGGCCGCACCGGTGAAAAATTTGATGAAAAAATCACAGTCGGTTACATCTATATGCTCAAACTCGCGCATCTCGCGGATGACAAGATCCACGCGCGTTCAATCGGGCCCTATTCGCTCGTAACACAGCAACCGCTCGGCGGTAAAGCACAGTTCGGAGGTCAGCGTTTTGGGGAGATGGAAGTATGGGCTCTTGAGGCGTACGGCGCGGCTTTCACGCTTCAGGAACTTCTTACCGTGAAGTCGGACGACGTGGTCGGTAGGACGCGCGTCTATGAGGCCATTGTCAAGGGTGAGCCCGCGCTCCACGCCGGTACGCCGGAATCTTTCAACGTTCTCGTTAAGGAGCTTCAGGCTCTTGGACTCGACATTGATCCCGAACGTACGGCAGGCGGTAAATTGCCGCACTCCGAAGCCAAGGAGAAATCCGCGGAAGACAAACAGGAAGAAGCCAGGGAGAAACTCAAGGTATGAACTACAGCGTGAATACTTTTGATTCTGTTTCGATCCGCATCGCGTCCCCCGAATCCATTCGCAAATGGTCGCGTGGCGAGGTCAAAAAACCCGAGACGATCAACTATCGAACGCTAAAGCCGGAAAAAGACGGACTTTTTTGCGAACGCATTTTTGGTCCCACCAAAGACTACGAGTGCGCTTGCGGTAAGTATAAACGCATCAAGCACAAAGGGATCGTTTGTGACCGTTGCGGTGTGGAAGTGACCCAAGCTCGCGTTCGGCGCGAACGAATGGGGCACATTGACCTCGTGACACCGGTTTCTCACATCTGGTTTTTCAAGACCATGCCGTCGCGCATCGGGAACCTGCTCGATTTGAGCGTTCGCGCCCTTGAAAAGGTCCTCTATTATGAAGAATACATTGTCCTCGATCCAAAACAGACCCCGCTCAAACCGCGGCAGCTTTTAACGGAAGATGAATATCTAAAGGCGCAGGAACAATATGGCCCCGAGAATTTTGTCGCTCAAATGGGTGCCGAAGCCGTCCAGATGCTTTTATCGGAATTGGAACTTGATAAGCTGACAGCAAAATATCACCGTCAGTTAAAAGCCGCCAAGTCCAAGCAGTCTCGCGCTCGTGCCGTCAAAATTCTCAAGATCGTGGAAGCATTCTACAAATCCGGTAACCGTCCGGAATGGATGATCATGAGAGTGGTTCCCGTCATTCCACCCGATCTTCGGCCGCTTGTGGCCCTCGACGGAGGACGTTTTGCGACGAGCGACCTGAACGATCTTTATCGCCGTGTTATTAATCGTAACAACCGTTTGCGTAAGCTGCTCGAGCTCAAGGCCCCGGATGTTATTATCCGCAACGAAAAGCGCATGCTCCAGGAAGCGGTGGACGCACTTTTTGATAACGGTCGCCATGGCCGTCCGGTGCTTGGTGCCGGCAACCGGCCGCTCAAGTCCCTGAGCGACATGCTCAAAGGGAAACAAGGCCGTTTCCGGCAGAATCTGCTCGGAAAACGCGTGGACTATTCCGGCCGTTCCGTTATCGTAATCGGACCGGAGCTCAAACTCCACCAGTGCGGTTTGCCGAAAAAGATGGCGCTTGAACTTTTCGAACCTTTTATCATTCGTAAGCTCAAAGAGCGCGGTCATGTGCACACCATTCGTTCGGCCAAGAAAATGGTCGAGCGTGTGAAACCCGAAGTTTGGGATATTTTAGAAGAAGTAATCAAAGAACATCCGGTGATGCTGAATCGCGCGCCGACACTCCATCGTCTCGGTATCCAGGCTTTCGAACCAATGCTGATCGAGGGGAATGCCATTCGTATTCATCCGCTTGTTTGTACAGCCTTTAACGCCGACTTTGACGGTGACCAGATGGCGGTTCACGTGCCGCTTTCCATGGAAGCTGTGATGGAAGCGCGCATTCTCATGCTTTCTGCCAACAACATTTTCTCGCCCGCGAGTGGGCAACCGATCATGACCCCGACACAGGACATCGTGCTCGGAATTTATTATCTGACCAAAGTTCGTGACAAGGTGTTGGGAGAAGGTCTTGCGTTCAGTGATGCGCAGGAAGCGATCCTGGCTTTTCAGGACGGACAGATTCATAAACACGCGAAATGCAAGCTCCGTCTGGCAAATAACGAGGTCGTGGAAACAACCATGGGGCGCATCCTTTTCAACGAGGTTTTGCCCAAAGGATTTCGATATGTCAATGACATTGTAAACAAGGGCAAGCTTTCCAAGATCATCGCAGAATGTTACAACACATTTGGCCATGAAGAGGTCGTGAAGCTTCTCGACAGATTGAAAGCCCTTGGTTTTGCCGAGGCTACCAAGGCCGGTCTTTCGATCGGAATTGATGACATCCAGATCCCGGACGCTAAGGAAGGCATTCTAAATGAAGCTCGCAAGGAGGTAAAAGCGATCGAGAGTCAGTATAAACAGGGTGTTATCACCGACGGGGAGCGTTACAACAAGGTGATCGATATCTGGACGCACACTACGGACCGCGTATCGGATGTGATGTTCGAAGCGCTTGATGCTTTCAACCCTATTTTCATGATGGCCGATTCCGGTGCCCGTGGCTCCAAGCAGCAGATCCGTCAGTTGGCCGGTATGCGCGGTCTGATGGCGAAGCCTTCCGGCGAAATCATTGAAAGTCCGATCACCGCGAATTTTCGTGAGGGTCTGACGGTGCTCGAGTATTTCATTTCCACGCACGGCGCTCGCAAAGGTTTGGCGGATACCGCTCTTAAGACCGCCGACTCCGGGTATCTGACCCGTCGTTTGGTGGACGTGGCGCAGGATGTGATCATTAATATCGATGACTGCGGCACTTTAAACGGGATCGTGATGGAACCGGTATATGAGGGCGAAGAAGTTATTGTGTCCCTTTCCGACAGGATCTTGGGGCGCGTGGCTTTGGACAACGTTGTCGACGTCATCACCGACCAGGTGATCGTAAAGTCCGGTGATCTCATCGATGAAGCGACCGTCAAGAAGATCGAAGATGCCGGGATCGAGAAGATCCGTGTCCGCTCCGTGCTTTGCTGCGAATCTCCCAAAGGTATCTGTGCAAAATGCTATGGGCGCGATCTTGCCACGCGTCGTCTCGTGGAACAGGGGACCGCGGTCGGGATTATCGCCGCGCAGTCCATTGGCGAGCCGGGGACCCAGTTGACCATGCGTACGTTCCATATCGGGGGGACGGCGTCCCGCGTGGTCGAACAATCCTATTATCGCGCCCGTAATGAAGGCGTGCTCCAGTCCCATAATTTAAAAACGGTTGTCACGAAGACGAACGAGACCGTGGTATTGAATCGCAACGGTCAGCTCTCACTTCATGATCCGACGGGCCGTGAGTTGGAGCGTTATACGATCCCGACCGGTGCTTTCATTCATTACAAGGATGGTGAAAAGGTCAAAAAAGGCGAGATCTTTGTGAAATGGGACCCGTATACGGTTCCTATTTTGACCGAGGTGTCCGGGAAAGTTCGTTTTGAAGATATTAAGGCCGGCGTCACGATGAATGAAGAGCTTGACGCGACTACCGGTATGACCGAGCGCGTGATCATCGAACATAAAGAAGATATGCACCCGCAGTTGCTTTTGGTCGGGGACAAGGATGAGATTCTCGCGTTCTACCCGATCCCGACCGGTGCGCACATTGTGGTGAAAGACGGTCAATTGATCACGGGCGGAACGCTCCTCGCGAAAACGCCGCGTAAGGTCGCCAAGACTCGTGATATTACGGGCGGTCTGCCGCGTGTTGCCGAACTCTTTGAAGCTCGCAAGCCTAAGAACCCGGCTGTTATTTCAGAAATCGATGGCGTGGTGGAAATCGGAGCGATCGTAAAAGGCCAGCGCCAGATCATTGTCAAGAGTTCGACGGGGATGACTAAAGAATATTTGATTCCGCATGGCAAGCATTTGAATGTTTACAAGGGCGATAAGGTCCTTGCAGGTCAGCAGCTTGTGGACGGTCCGGTCGTGTTGCAGGACATCCTTCGCGTTTCGGGGGAGAGAAACCTGCAGCAATACCTCGTGGAAGAAGTTCAGGAAGTCTATCGTTTGCAGGGGGTGAGGCTCAACGACAAGCACGTAGAGGCGATCGTTCGGCAGATGCTCCGCAAGGTTCGTATCGAGGATTCGGGAGATACGGAATTTCTCGTAGGTTCCCATGTGGAGAAACTCAAATTTGCAGAAGAGAATGCCAAAATGATCAAGAAAGGCAAGGAGCCCGCCAAAGGGACCTCGATCCTTCTCGGGATCACGAAGGCGTCACTCACCACGGACAGTTTTATTTCGGCCGCGAGTTTCCAAGAAACGACACGCGTGCTCACAGAAGCGGCTTCTGCCGGCAAGCGGGACTATCTGCAAGGGCTCAAAGAGAACGTCATTATGGGTCACTTGATCCCCGCCGGAACGGGCTTCAAGATTCACCATGACATTGAGCTCGTAAAAGACCTAACCGATGTTTTGCCGGACCCTGAGGCCGGGAAGAAAGAAAAAACTGCCGAAGAGGCCAGTGCATCCAAGGAGAATTCATAATGGCGCCGACCATCAACCAGTTGATCCGTTTTGGGAGAAAAAAATTCAAATGGAAATCCAAGTCTCCGGCCTTGCAAAATTCGCCATTCCGCAAAGGCGTATGCTTGATTGTCAGGACCCAAACCCCCAAAAAACCGAACTCCGCTCTCCGAAAAATCGCTCGCGTGCGTCTGACGAATGGACAGGAAGTGACGGCCTACATCCCGGGCGTCGGGCATAACCTGCAGGAGCACTCGATCGTACTCGTGCGAGGTGGCCGTGTGAAGGACCTTCCGGGCGTTCGTTATCATATTGTTCGCGGGAAACTGGATGCTGCCGGTGTTGCGGACCGCACGAAATCGCGTTCGAAATACGGTGCAAAAACTCCTAAAAAGGAAACCAAGAAATCATGAGAAGAAGACGCGCGCAAAAAAGAACGATCGATCCGGACCCGCGGTATGGAGATTTTTTGGTCGCAAAGTTCATCAATATCGTGATGGAATGCGGCAAGAAGTCTATCGCCGAGAGGATCGTGTATGACGCACTGGACATCGTCAAAGAAAAAACGGCAAAAGAACCTCTTGAAGTTTTTCGAGCAGCATTAGATAATGTGCGCCCTCTCCTGGAAACAAAATCCCGGCGCGTAGGCGGGGCGACGTATCAGGTGCCGGTCAGCGTTTCTGAAGATCGTGGTTATTCCCTTGCCCTTCGTTGGATCCGGAGTTATTCCCGTGAACGCAAGGGGAAACCTATGCACGAGAAGTTAGCGCAGGAGATCATCGACGGTTTCAATAAGACGGGACCTTCCATTAAGAAGCGGGAAGATATGCATAAGATGGCGGAGGCTAACAGGGCTTTCGCGCATTATCGTTGGTAAACGAAAGTATGGAGTAAGGATGTACGACTTGAAAACGTTTATTGTCGTACACCGTACGCAAAACGCAGAACAAATTTAAAATGGCAGACGAAAAGAAAATTCATTTTCCGATAGACAGAATACGCAATATTGGCATTGCAGCCCATATTGATGCGGGCAAGACGACTACCTCCGAACGTATTCTCTACTACACCGGGCGCACCTATAAGATCGGGGAGGTGCACGAAGGAACGGCGGTCATGGACTGGATGGAGCAGGAGCAAGAGCGCGGGATTACGATTACCTCGGCTGCCACGACCTGTTTCTGGAAAGATTGCCGCATCAACCTGATCGATACCCCAGGGCACGTGGATTTTACGATCGAGGTGGAGCGTTCTTTGCGCGTGCTGGATGGTTGCGTTGCGGTTTTCGGTGCGGTAGAAGGCGTGGAGCCTCAATCTGAGACCGTGTGGCGCCAGGCGGATCGTTACCATGTGCCGCGTATTGCCTTCATTAACAAGATGGATCGCACAGGAGCCGAGTTTGAAAAAAATGTTCAGCAGATGCGGGATCAGCTTGGCGCGAACGCTGTTCCAATTCAGATTCCGCTCGGTCTCGAAGAAAAGCATCGCGGTGTCATCGACTTGGTTGAGATGAAAGCCTACGTTTTTAATGACGAAAGTCTTGGCGCGAAATTCGACATTCAGGAGATCCCGGCTGAGTATGCGGAACAAGCCAAGAAAGCGCGTGAATACATGATCGAGAAGGTCTCCGAATACGATGACGCGTTGATGCATAAGTTCATTGAAGGACACGTGCCCACGGTTGCTGAGATCAAGTCCGCGATCCGTAAGGGGACGATCAGCCTCAAGATGGCGCCGGTCATTGTCGGTTCCGCGCTCAAGAACAAAGGCGTGCAACAACTTTTGGACGCCGTCGTGGATTATCTTCCTTCGCCAAAGGATATTCCTCCTGTGAAAGGCACCGAACCCGGGACGGAAACCGAGATCCATCGCGAAGCGGACGATAAAGCTCTCTTGGCTTGCTATGCGTTCAAAATCGCAAGTGATAAATTCGTGGGATCCTTGACCTATATCCGTATTTATTCAGGGACGCTTTCTTCAAGTTCTTATATCTACAATGTTCGCACCAACAAAACCGAGCGTATCGGCCGACTTCTTCTCATGCATGCCAACAAGCGTGAAGAGATTGATGAAGCCGGCGCTGGGAACATTGTTGCGGCGGTCGGTCTTAAGGAAGTTAAGACGGGTGACTCTCTTTGCGTCGAAAGCAATCCAATCCTTCTTGAGACGATGTTCGTGCCGGAGCCTGTGATCTGGATGGCGGTTGAGCCGAAAACGAAGGCGGATCGGGATCGTCTTTCGGACGCGATCGGAAAACTCGTCAATGAAGATCCGACCTTTCGTGTGAAAACGGATCAGGAAACCGTCCAGACGTTGATCGGTGGAATGGGTGAGCTCCATTTGGATATCAAGGTCGACATCATGAAACGGGAATACAATGTTCAGGTGAATGTCGGCAAGCCGCAGGTTGCTTACAAGGAAACGATCCAGACGACGGCGGAAGCTGAGGGGAAATTCATCAAACAAACGGGTGGTCGCGGACAGTATGGGCATTGCTACATCAAGATCGAGCCTCTTCCGCGTGGCACCGGAAACGAATTTGAAGATGAAGTAAAGGGGGGGTCCATTCCTCGCGAATACATTCCTGCCGTAGAATCTGGAGTGGAGGACGCTTGCGCGAATGGGGTGTTGGCCGGTTATCCTGTGACAGACGTCCGGGCCATTGTTTATGACGGAAGCTATCACGATGTTGACTCTTCGGAAATTGCGTTTAAAATGGCCGGAATTTTCGCCTTCAAAGAAGCCTTCAGAAAGGCAAAGCCCGTTCTCCTGGAGCCCATCATGTTTGTGGAGGTGTTGGTTCCCGAAGAATATATGGGCGATGTGATCGGCGATCTGAACTCCCGCCGTTGCGTGATTCAGGAGCTCACGAACCGTGGCCATCTGAAGGTGATCCAGGGGCATGTTCCCTTGTCCGAGATGTTCGGTTATGCGACTTCGGTCCGGTCCTTGTCGCAGGGACGCGCGACTTACACCATGGAGCCGCACACTTATCAAGAAGTTCCAAAAATGGTCGCAGAAAAGATCATCGCAGGATAAAAAAATGGCACAAGTCAAAGAAAAGATCCGTATCAAATTGAAAGCGTATGACCACCGTGTGCTGGATCAGTCGGTTCAGGAGATCGTGGGGACCGCAAAAAAGACCGGCGCGAAAGTGGTCGGTCCGATCCCGCTTCCGACGCATATTTGGAAGACGACGGTGCTTCGTGGCCCGCATATCGATAAAAAGGCGCGCGATCAATTCGAGATCCGGACCCATAAACGTCTTATTGAACTGGAAGAACCCACTTCCCGCACCGTGGACGCGTTGATGAAACTCGATCTTCCGGCAGGCGTGGATGTGGAGATTAAACTTTAAAAGAGAGATTTATGATCGGTCTTTTAGGTAAAAAAGTAGGAATGTCCCAGATCTTCGATGGGGAAGGTCTGCAGATCCCCGTGACGGTGGTTGAAGTAGGACCGTGTTTTGTGACGGCGCTTCGCACCAAGGAGAAGAACGGGTATCTTGGTGTTCAGCTTGGATTCGATGCCGTGAAGGAGAAGAGCCTAAACAAACCCAAATTGGGCGCACTTCGCAAGGCAAATGTTCCGCCGGTAAGATTTATTCGCGAGATTCGCACGGAAGACATTGCAAATTTAAGTGTTGGCAGTGAGCTTCGTGCGGAGAATTTTGAGATTGGGGAGTATGTGGATATCGAAGGCGTTTCGATCGGAAAAGGTTTTCAGGGTGTGGTGAAGCGTCTTAATTATAAGGGCGGTGCGAGCTCGAGCCATGGCTCCATGTTCGGTCGCGTTCCGGGTTCCATCGGTTCAAAAGCTGGTGGCGTGGGTTGTCGTAAAAAGGTTCGCAAGGGCAAAGGGCTTCCCGGGCATATGGGTGATGAAAAGATCTGTATTCATAATCTCAAGGTCATGAAAGTAGATGCCGAGAACAATCTTCTCGCCCTTAGCGGCAGCGTGCCTGGCGCGGAAGGCGGTTATTTGATCATACGCAGCGCGCTTAAGCGCGGCAAGAAAGGTTCCTGGAAAGTGAGAAGTAGTAAGCAGGAGTCCCCGAAGGGAAATCCCTCGGAAGCTTCTAAAGCTGAAAATCCTCAAGTAGTTCCATAAGCCATGCGCTCACTAGAAAGGTGTAAAAGATGAAGGTGCTTCTTTACTCAAAAGAGGGAAAGAAGAAACAAGAGGTGGTATTGAATCCCGAGATTTACGGGGTCCGGGCGAACGACCGTCTTTTGGAACTGGTGCGGAACGCCTACTCGGGCAATCTCCGTAAAGGGACTGTCGATACCAAGACGCGCGGCGAAGTGCGCGGCGGCGGGAAAAAACCCTGGAAACAAAAAGGGACCGGAAGAGCCCGTCACGGTTCGATCCGTTCCCCGATCTGGCGCGGCGGTGGTACGGTGTTCGGCCCGCATCAGAGGGATTACACCGTGTCATTGTCCAAAACGATCCGTAATCTGGCCTTGAGGGTCATGCTCAGTAAGCGTGCGGGGGAGAAAAACTTGATACTTCTTGAGGCGGTAAAGCTTGAGACGCCAAAGACAAAGGAATTTGCAGTGATCGCGAAGGCCTTGCCGGTCCTGAAAAAACGTACGCTTTACGTGGTGAAAGAAACAACGCCGAATCTCAAACGCGCGAGCCGCAATATGCGCGAGAGGATCGAGATCAAGACGGCTGCGGAATTCACGGCTTATGATGTGATGCAACGCGAAAAAATTGTGATCGATGAGGCCGCAGTCGAGCTGATCGAAAAGCGTTTAGCAGTAACGGCGAAGGAGAAGTCTAATGAAGCTTAATCTTTACGATGTCGTGATCGAGCCGTTGATTACCGAAAAGCTTTCCAAGGCCGCCGAAGCCGCGAATCAGTACGGTTTTCGCGTGCATCCGCAAGCCAATAAAAAAGAAGTCAAAGCGGCCGTCGAGAAAATCTTCGACGTGCATGTGGAAAGCGTAAATACGATGAATGTTTCCGGAAAATGGCGCCGTGTGCGTCACGTTCCCGGACAGACGACGGCCTGGAAAAAGGCTATTGTGACCCTGAAAAAGGGCGAAAAGATCGATCTGACGAAGTAAAAGAGAGAAAAGGATTTATGGGACTCATTAAGTTCAAACCAACGACACCGACGCGGCGATACGGGAACGTTTCCGATTTTGCCGAGATCACTATGGATCATCCGTATAAGCCTTTGACCTATATTAAAAAGGGCACGGGCGGACGCAACAATCACGGCCATATTACTTCGCGTCGTATCGGAGGCGGGCATAAGCGCCGTATTCGTTTAATTGACTTTAGAAGAAATCGCATCGGTATTGAGGCGACGGTCCTCTCTGTGGAATATGATCCGAACCGTAGCGCGCGCATCGCGCTTGTGCAATATGCGGACGGGCTCAAGAGCTATATTCTTTGTCCGGACGGTCTGAAGGTCGGCGAAAAAGTGGTGAGCGGGCCGGACGTGGAAGTGAAGGTTGGGAACCATTTGCCGCTTGAGAAGATCCCGGAAGGTTCCATGATCCACAATATTGAACTTCGTCCCGGTTTGGGAGGGAAGCTCGCACGTGCCGGCGGCGTGGTGGCGCAAATCCTTGCAAAAGAAAATGATATGGCGCATATCAAGCTTCCCTCCGGGGAAGTGAGACTTGTTCCGGCGAAGTCGTACGCGACGATCGGGCAGTGTTCTAATATTGATCATGAGAATATTGTTCTTGGGAAAGCCGGTCGCGCCCGCTGGCTGGGACGGCGTCCTGTTTCACGCGGCGTCGCGCGTAATCCTGTGGACCATCCGCTCGGCGGCGGTGAAGGCAAATCCAAGGGAGGCAATCATCCGCAAAGTCCCACAGGGGTAAGATCCAAGGGTTTCAAGACGCGTAAACGTTACAAAGCATCGAACAAATACATTGTGAAGGATCGCAGAAAATGAGCCGTTCGGCAAAAAAAGGCGTCTACGTTGACGACAGACTTTTAGGTAAGGTCCAGACCGCGAATCAAAAAAAAGACCGCCGTCCCATTAAAACCTGGTCACGGCGCTCAACGATCACGCCGGATTTCATCGGCGTTACGCTGTCGGTCCATAACGGCAAGACTTTTATAAATGTGTTCGTGACCGAGAATATGGTCGGACACAAGGTCGGGGAATTCTCTCCGACCCGAACGTTCAGGAAACACAGCGCTTCGGGTGATAAGGCAAAAGCCCTTGCCGCAGGCTCAACAACCTGATCTGGAAGAACATTATGGCTAAAGAAGAGAAAAAAACAAAAGTAGAAGCTGCGCCGTCACCGCGCGTTGTCCGGGCGGTCACGAAACACTTAAGGATTGCCCCGCGGAAGATGCGTCTCGTGATCGATACGATTCGCCGGCAGCCGGCCCAGGAAGCGGTCGGGATCCTGATGCTTCTTAAAAAGAAGGGCGCCAAGATGGCGGTCAAGACTTTGAAGAGTGCCATCGCGAACGCCAAAAATCTGGGGTTGAATGAAAATCGTCTTTTTGTTTCGAACATACGCGCGGATGGGGGGCCGGTGTTCAAGCGGTTCATGACCCGTTCGATGGGGCGCGCGGATAAGATTTTGAAACGGACTACCCACTTGACCGTGGAAGTCCGCGAAGGGTTCAAGATTTGGGGCGGAAGAGCGCCGGAAGACTCGAAAGAGAAGAATAAGAAAAAGGCCGCTGTGGCGGCTTAAAAGAACGAAGGCATAAGGGAGGTTATTTTGGGTCAGAAAGTTCATCCTTACGGTTTAAGACTTGGGTACATCAAGCCCTGGAAAGCGCGGTGGTTCGCCAAGCGTGACGCCGGGACTATTCTCATGGAAGATCTCAAGATCCGTACGTATCTGAAGAAAAAGCTGGCGATCGCTGGCATCTCTTCAATCGAGATCGACCGGGCGTCGAATCGGGTTCGTATCCGTATTTTTGCGGCGAAACCGGGCGTCATTATCGGACGACGCGGTCAAGAGATTGATAAGATTAAAGAAGATCTTGCAGCCCTGACGAAGAGCGAAGTGTTTCTGGATATCAAGGAAGTGAAGATGCCTCAGATCGACGCACAGCTTGTGGCTGAGAATATCGTATTGCAGCTTGAAAAGCGCATCGGATTCCGTCGCGCGATGAAAAAAGCCATCCAGCTTGCGATGCAGAAGGGCGCGCTTGGCATCAAAGTGCAATGCAAGGGCCGTCTCGGCGGTGCGGAGATTGCTCGCGAAGAAAAATATCACGAAGGAAAGGTCCCTCTCAGCACTTTTCGCGCGGATATCGATTATGGGTTTGCGGAAGCCTTCACCACCTATGGGACCATTGGTTGTAAGACATGGATCTACAAGGGGGATGTTCTCGTGAAAAAAGAACAGGAAGCCCAGAAGCTCGAGCTCGAGAAAAAATTCAAGGTTGTAGAAGAAGAAATTCAAAAAACGGAAACTGTGGAAGTGGCCAAGCCTGCTTCCGAAGCGCCCCAGAATAGCGGGACACAGGAGAATAAGAGCGATGCCCCTACAGCCTAAAAGGGTTAAATTCCGCAAGCAGCAGCGCGGTTGGATGCGCGGGATTGCCATGCGTGGCAGTGATTTGGCGTTCGGAGAGTTCGGTCTGAAAGCTCTTGCATGCCACTGGTTGACGGGGGTCCAGATCGAAGCGGCCCGTGTGGCTCTGACGCGTCACGTCAAGCGCGGCGGCAAGATCTGGTTGCGCGTTTTTCCGGACAAATCAGTTTCCAAAAAACCGGCCGAGACCCGTATGGGCAAAGGGAAAGCCGCTCCGTCGCATTACGTCGCGGTCGTTAAGCCCGGCAAGATCCTTTTTGAAATGGGGGGTGTTCCGGAAGAGATGGCCCGTTCCGCCATGAGGCTTTGCGCCCACAAGATCCCGTTCCGTACTAAATTCGTGAAACGCGAGGTAGCGGTTTAATATGTTGAAAGTTGCGGAATTAAAAGAACTCAGCATCGAAGAATTAAACGAGAAGGTCAACGTTTTGAAGAAGGGCTTGATGCAGCTCCGGTTCCAGCATAAGACCGGCAAGCTCGAGCGTCAGTCCGCGCTGAAGGAAGCCAGGCGGGACATCGCGCGCGTCAAGACCGTGATCACCGAAAAGAAGAAAGGCGAGAAAAAGTCATGACCGAGAACGGGCCTGAAGTTCAAAGCAAGCGAGTTCGTGAGGGAGTGGTCGTCAGTTCGAAGATGAACAAGACCATCACCGTGCTCGTGACCCGCCTGTTGAAGCATTCCAAATTCAATAAGATCATCAAACGGCATATCAAGTATTCCGCTCATGATGAGAAAAATGAGGCCAAGGAAGGGAATCGCGTCCAAATCGTCGAGACCCGGCCGATTTCCAAGACCAAGCGTTGGCGTCTCGTGAAGGTACTGCCGTCATGATCCAGATGCGAAGCGTTCTAGAGATCGCCGATAACAGTGGCGCAAAAAAGGCGGCCATGATCGGTGTGATCGGCCGTCACAGTAAGCGTTCCGCCGAAGTAGGCGATATCATCACCGCATCCGTGAAGGAAGCGCTTCCGAGCGGGGCGGTCAAAAAAGGAGAGGTTGTGAGGGCGGTGGTCGTGAGGACAAAATCCCCGATTCGTCGCAAGGACGGCTCTTCCGTGAAATTTTCGTCAAATGCCATTGTGTTAATCGATAACCAGAAGAACCCGCGCGGGACACGCATTTTTGGCCCCGTGGCCCGTGAGCTCCGTGATTGTGATTTTTCCAAGATCATCTCGCTTGCGCCGGAGGTCGTTTAAATTATGAAGATCCGTAAAGGTGATGAAGTGATCGTGACCAAGGGGAAGGATAGCGGGAAAAAAGGCCGCGTGATGCGTGCGTTCCCGAAAGAGGGAAAGCTTTTGATCGAGAAGATCAATTACCGGACGTGTTATCTGCGTAAGAGCCAGGAAAATCCAAAAGGCGGGATCACGAAGATGGAAGGAAAGCTCCATGTTTCGAACGTCAAGCTTGTTTGCCCGCGCAGCGGCAAGCCTTCCCGCGTCGGGTATTCCATCCTCGCGGACGGGACCAAGCACCGTATTGTTAAAGCGTCAGGTGAGGTTTTATAAACATCATGAATCAAAAAGTGACCGTACTTCCAAGATTGCTCGAGAAATACCGCACGGAGGTCGTGCCTGTGCTTCAAAAAGAGTTCGGTTACAAGAACCCCATGCAAGCGCCCCGGATGGAGAAGATCGTGGTCAACATGGGCGTGAAAGAAGGCCAGGAGGATATTAAAATTCTGGACCAGCTTGCGATCGAACTTGCGCGCATCGTCGGGCAAAAGCCGGTGGTTACGCGCGCAAAAAAGTCCATTTCGGCTTTTAAGCTCCGCGAAGGTTCTCCGATCGGACTGAAAGTGACGCTCCGGAAAAGTCGCATGTACGAGTTCATGGACCGCCTTTTCAACTTTGCCATGCCGCGTATCCGTGACTTTCGCGGATTTTTGGATAAGAGTTTCGACCAGCGCGGGAATTTCACGATCGGGCTCACGGAGCAGACGATCTTCGCGGAGGTGGAATTTGACAAGATGAAGAAGACCCAGGGCATGGACATCACGTTTGTGACTACGGCGGAGAACAGCAAAGAAGGAAAGCGGCTCCTTGAGCTTTTGGGCTTTCCTTTCAGGAAATAAGGGATTTCAAATGGCAAAGACTTGTTTGATCGTTAAGCAGAGATTGGAACCGAAGTTCAAGGTCAGAAAATACAACCGCTGCCAGCGGTGCGGACGTCCGCGCGGCTATATCCGGAAATTTGCCATCTGCCGTATCTGTTTCCGGGAATTGGCCAACACGGGTATGCTGCCTGGCGTGGTTAAATCCAGCTGGTAATCAGGAGGAAAGGTTTTCATGTCGCGCTATGATTTTATCGGAGATTTTTTAACGTCGATCCGGAATGCGTCGAAAGCGCATAAGGAAAAGTTGACCGCCCCGGCTTCTGTGATCACGGTACGGATTGCGGAGCTTTTGAAGAGTGAGGGTTTCATCGAGAACGTGAAACCGTTCAACGATGGGAACAAGAATTTTGTACGCATCCATCTGAAATATCTCCCCGGGGGCAAGAAATCGGCGATCCAGGGGCTGAAGCGCATCTCCACACCGGGGTTGCGTCGTTATGTCGGCTATCAGGAAATCCCAAAAGTGCTCGGAGGATTCGGGGTGGCGATTCTTTCAACGCCTAAGGGTGTTTTAACCGGACGGCAGGCCCATGAGGCCAAGGCCGGCGGTGAAATTCTTTGTACGGTTTGGTAAGTCCCGTTAGAAATGGTCGTCTGACAGGAACTTGAAAAATTTGAAATAGTACGAGTGAAACTTTGCTGAGTAGCTAAAAAGCGAAAAATCTCTAAACGGGTTTAAAAACCGTTTAGCGGATAATAAAAAGGAATTATGTCACGCATCGGAAGAAAACCAGTTACGATCCCTGAAAAAGTAAAAGTTACAATTCACGGCACGACCCTGAAGGTCCAAGGACCTAAGGGCGAACTCACCCTGAGCGTTCATCCTCGTATCACGGTCAAGGTCGATGGGACGGAGGTGAAGGTCACTCGTCCCACGGATATCCGTACGGATCGTGCGCTTCATGGTCTGACACGTAGTTTGATCCAGAACATGGTTGTGGGTGTGACGCAAGGGTATGCCAAGGAACTTGAGATCGTGGGCGTTGGGATGAAAGCCTCAGTGAAGGGCAGCGTGCTGACCCTGATGCTTGGTTTCACGCATCCCATAGATTACCCATTCGGTAAGGACGTGGAGATCAAATGCCCAAAACCGACTTCGGTCACTATTACTGGTGCGGACAAACAATGCGTTGGACAGGTGGCTGCAGAGATTCGCAGTTTCATGAAACCCGAACCGTATAAGGGGAAGGGCATTCGCTACCTCGGCGAGCATGTGCGCCGCAAACAGGGTAAAACGGTCAGCTAATCAGGACAGTACCGTGTCAGTTTAATTTTTGCGGGTGCACGGTACAGCACTGCGAACCCGTAAAATAAATAGTAACGCAGCACAGAGGAGTTTAGAATTTATGGTCCAGGATAAAGAATGGGGAAGGATCCAAAGGCATCGTCGGGTCCGGAAAAAGGTCATCGGGTCGGCCGAAAGGCCGCGGGTAGTGGTGCACCGTTCCCTGAGCAATATTTTTGTACAAGCGATCGATGACGTTTCTCAGAAAACGCTTGCCTCGCTGTCTTCGTTGAATAAGGAAGTTGCAAAGGCAGCTCCCAAGAAAGGGAAAATCCCGGTCTCTGAACGGCTGGGACAGCTTTTTGCCGAGCAGCTTAAGAAAAAAGGTGTGCAGAAAATATCGTTTGATCGCGGTGGTTATCTCTACCATGGCCGAGTGAAGGCCCTGGCCGAAGCGATCCGCAAGAACGGCATTCAATTTTAAAATATTTACCCCGTTAGAGTCTTTATCAAAAGAAATGGGGTTTGAAAGTTTGTAGCAAGGCCGCAAAGAAGTAATGAAAAGGATTGGAAGATTTAAGCCTCTATCGGGGCAAACCGAAAGGAAATCCACGAAGCATGGAAAAGACAGCCGCAGTGCCGAAACCACAGCATAAGGCAGGTCCGAAGGCTCCGCAGTCCCACTCGCGGTCTTCCCGAGCTTCTGCCATGTCGGCAGATGGTTCGACGACCTATGAAAAAGTCATTCAGGTAAATCGCTGCGCCAAGGTCGTAAAGGGCGGAAAACGCTTTTCATTCAGCGCATTGGTGGTGGTTGGCAGCGGCACCGCTCAACTCGGGTATGCGCAGGGCAAGGCCAATGAGGTCGCGGATGCGATCCGTAAGGCGCTTGTCGCGGCGCGCAAAAACATCATCAATGTCACCCTCAAAGGGACGACGATCCCTCATGAGGTGGTCGGTCGCTACGGTGCGGCGAAGGTACTCTTGAAACCCGCGTCTCCCGGTACGGGGATTATCGCCGGTGGTTCAGTTCGCGCGGCGTGCGAAGCCTGCGGGATCAAGGATATTTTGACCAAAAGCCTTGGAAGCGATAATTCAATTAACGTCCTGAAGGCCACGATCGATGGGTTTACCGCGCTTGTGGATCGCAAGGTCCGTAACGACTCAGAAAGCGAAAAAGTGTCATGAGGCACAAAACTCCTTACAAAAAGCGTAAGAAACGTTTGGGCTGCGGGATCGGTTCCGGTCACGGGAAGACCTCGACCAAAGGTCATAAGGGGCAGAGGGCCCGTTCGGGGTTTACATTGAATCCCGGATTCGAAGGCGGACAGAATCCTCTTTATCGGCGTCTTCCGAAGCGTGGGTTTAATCGCAGCGCGTTCAAGAAAGTTTATGCGATCGTGAATCTTCAGACGCTGGCAAAACTCGAGGATAAGGAAATTACTCCGGAATTATTGCTTGCTAAAAATGTCATTAAGGAACTTCATGATGGATTGAAGATCCTCGGCTCCGGCGAGCTCAAAAAAGCTGTAACTGTGAAGGCCCATCTTTTCAGCGGTTCCGCAAAGACGAAGATCGAGTCTAAGGGCGGTCAAGCCGTTCTGCTCGGAAAATAAAAAACAAGCACCGTGTCAAATTAATTTTAAGGGTACACGGTACTAGCACTGTGAACCTTTAAATCAAATTGAACACAGTGCAAGAACGGAGTTCTGGTGCTACAAGCGTTCGGAAATATCCTAAAAATCCCGGACCTGCGTAAAAAGATTTTTTTTACGCTCGGCATTATCGCTGTGTACCGGATCGGAACCTATGTGCCGACCCCGGGGATCGACGGCGTTGCGCTCGCAAGATTTTTTCAGCAGCATATGTCCGGCGGATCGCTTCTGGGTTTTATGGGGATGTTCACCGGCGGCGCGCTTCAGAAGGCGACGATCTTTGCGCTGGGGATCATGCCTTATATTTCGGCATCGATCATTTTACAGCTTTTGACCGTGGTGATCCCGGCTTTGGAAAAACTCGCGAAAGAAGGCGAGGAAGGCCGCAAAAAAATCATCCAGTATACGCGTTATGGAACAATCGTCCTGAGTATTTTGCAGACGTTCTTTATTGCTCTTTGGCTTGAAAATCCCGCGGCCTTCGGAGGGACGGTGATCGTGCCGGATCCGGGTTGGGGTTTCCGTTTGATGTGTATGCTTACCATGACCACAGGGACAGCGTTCATCATGTGGCTTGGCGAGCAGATCGATAATTATGGCATTGGCAACGGTATGTCGATCATTATCACAGCGGGCATTATCGAGTCGCTCCCGGAAGCGTTTCGGCAGACTTGGGTATTGCTTTCGCCTCTCGACCCGTCACGCCAGCAGCTCGCATGGTGGAAATTTGTGATTATGTGCGGACTTTTTGTGGGTGCGGTGATTTTTTTGATCCTGATCATTCAGGGACAACGGAAGATCCCGGTTCAGTACGCGAAACAGATACGCGGGCACAGGACCTATGGCGGACAGAGCACCTACCTGCCGCTTAAGGTGAATCAAGCGGGCGTGATCCCGATCATTTTTGCCCAGTCGGTGATTTTATTCCCGGCTACGATCGCGGGTTTTTTCCCGAACGCCGGGGCGTTGACAAAACTTGCCCAAGCGATCAGTTACGGGGCCGGAGGCTATATGGCTCTGGACGCACTTCTGATCGTATTTTTTACATATTTTTATACGGCAATCACGTTCAATCCGATCGAAGTAAGCGACAATCTCCAGAAGTACGGAGGCTTCGTGCCGGGGATCCGTCCGGGTAAGAATACGGCGGAATATCTGGACTATCTGATGACGAGGATCGCGACGGCGGGTGCCGTAATTTTGGCCTTGATCGCGCTTTTTCCGAACATTATTTCATCGCCGCATGTGCTAAACATCCCGTTCCTGATTGCGAGTTTTTTCGGCGGGACCGGGCTTCTCATCATTGTCGGCGTGGTGCTGGACGTGATGAAATCCGTGGAGTCTCAGCTAGTGATGCGACACTATGACGGTTTTATCAAACGGGGCCGCCTGAAAGGGCGCCGTTCATGAATTTGATCTTCTTGGGGCCCCCGGGAGCCGGAAAAGGTACCCATGCCAAGATGCTCTGTGAAAAATGCGGGGTCACGCAGCTTGCCGCGGGGGACATTCTTCGCAGGAACATCAAGGAAGGGACGTCGCTCGGGATGCTGGCAAAGGATGTAATCGCACGAGGGGAGCTCGTTTCGGATGATCTCGTCAACGGCATGATGTTTGAAGAGATGCGTGCGCTGAGGAATGCGAAGGGTTTTATTTTGGACGGCTATCCGAGGACGATCGGCCAGGCAGAGGCCTTGGAGAAATTCCTCGCGAAAGAGAAGATCCCGCTTGCTGCGGTCATGAATTTTGATGCGCCGGAGGCAGTGCTGGTAGACCGGCTCGCGGGACGCAGGCTTTGTCAGGTCACAGGCAAGATCTATCACGTGCGGAACATGCCGCCCAAAAAAGAGGGTGTGTGTGATTGTCACGGAAAGCCGCTCTTGACCCGTAAGGATGATGAACCTGAGACAATCCGTCACCGGCTTAAGGTCTATCACGAGTCGACGAAGCCGCTTGTTGAGTTCTATCGCAGGAAGGGACTGCTGTATGACGTTCCGGCAGAGGGCGATGCCCCGTCGGTCCAAAAGGTCCTGGAAAAGCTCTTTGAAAAGATCCGTTAAACCCGCATGATCGAGTTGAAATCGAGACGCGAAATTCAGCTGATCCGGGAAGCCGGGGAAATCCTGAAGAAGGTGTTCGCGGTTGTGAAGCCCATGGTTGTTGAGGGCGTTACGACGGAGGCGTTGGACCGCGTAGCGGAAAAAGTGATTCTTGAGAATGGCGGGAAACCGGCGTTCAAAGGTTATCGTGGATTTCCGAAAACGGCGTGCATCTCCATCAATGAGGCCGTTGTGCACGGGATCCCGGGCGCACGTTGTTTGAAAGACGGCGATGTTGTCAGTTTTGATATTGGGGTTAAACGGGACGGATTTTACGCAGATGCGGCGAGGACGTGGCAGGTAGGTGCGATTGATCCGAAAAAGCAGGCGTTGATCAATGTCGCAAAAGATTCCCTGGACGCAGTGCTTGCGGCCTACCGACCGGGTTGGCGAATCGGGGATATTTCAGAAACAATCCAGCGGTACGTTGAGGAGCGGGGGTTCCAACTGGTTCGTGATTATGCGGGACATGGGATTGGCCGGCAGCTTCACGAGGACCCGCAGGTTCCGAATTACGGGAGATCCGGGCGGGGGGCCAAGATCGAGCCGGGGTTGGTGATCGCGATCGAGCCGATGGTAACGGAAGGGCATTATGCTGTAGAAACACTCGAGGATGGCTGGACGGTGGTCACGAAAGACCGCAAGAACGCCAGCCATTATGAAGACACGGTTGCTTTTATGGAAAATGAATTTATAAACTTAACAAATGACAAGGTTCTCTGAACAATGCCGAAAGAAGATGCGGTCGAGGTAGAAGGAACAGTGATCGAACCTTTGCCCAACGCGATGTTTCGCGTCGAGCTTGAAAACGGGCACAAGGTGCTGGCGCATATCTCCGGGAAAATGAGGATGCATTACATCCGTATTCTTCCGGGAGACAAAGTGAAGATGGAGCTTTCTCCGTACGATCTGACGCGGGGAAGAATTACTTTTCGGGTTAAATGAGTTATCTGAGGTGAAAAAATGAAAGTTCGAAGTTCAGTCCGAAGAATCTGTGAGAATTGCAAGATCGTGCGTCGCAAAGGCTACGTGTATGTGATCTGCAGTAATCCGAAACACAAGCAGCGACAAGGTTAATTGATTTTTTAAGAAAGGATCCAGAGTATGCCGCGTATCATTGGGGTGGATATCCCGAGAGAAAAAAGAGTGGATGTGGCGTTGACCTATTTGTATGGGGTCGGAAAAACGCTCTCAAAAAAGATTTTGCTGGAAGCCAAGGTCGATCTTGCGAAGCGTGCCAAAGACCTTACCGAGGCTGAGATTTCCGTGATCACGGGGATCGTCCAGCGGACCACGAAAGTGGAAGGGGATCTTCGTCGTGAGATCCAGATGAACATCAAGCGTCTGATGGATATCCGCTGCTATCGCGGGTCAAGGCATTTGAAGGGCCTTCCATGTCGCGGGCAGAGAACGCACACAAACGCGCGTACCCGTAAAGGCAAACGCAAAACCGTGGGTGGACTCGCTAAAGCGGCACCCGCGCCCAAATAATCTGGGTCTACCACCGAGATAAAGGAATTCTATGGCAAAAAAGAAGAAGATCAAACATATCGTCCGCGGCGTAGCGCACATCGCGGCAAGTTTCAATAACACGATCATCACGATTACGGATGCCGGCGGTAACTGCGTTTGCTGGGAATCGTCGGGTTCGGCGGGTTTCAAAGGCTCGAAGAAGTCGACGCCCTTTGCGGCGCAGATCGCTTCCGAAAAGGCCGCCAAAAAAGCCATGGAATACGGGATGAAGGAAGTTGACGTTTACATCAAAGGCCCCGGCGCGGGTCGCGAATCAGCCATTCGCGCGCTTCAGGCCGCGGGGCTCGTGATCAGCGCGATCCATGACATTACGCCGGTGCCGCATAATGGCTGCCGTCCGCCGAAGAAGAGGAGAGTTTAATTTATGGGAAGATATCGCGGTCCAGTTATCCGGTTGCACCGTCGCGAGGGCGTGAACCTCGGCCTCAAAGGTCGCCGTATGACCGATGAGAAACATGACAAGCGTTTGTCGAAACCTCCCGGTCAACACGGTCTCTCTCGCCAGAAAATTTCCGACTACGGCGTGCAATTACGTGAAAAACAAAAGATGAAAAGAATTTACGGGGTGACCGAACGTCAGTTCCGCGTGTTTTTCGCGCGTGCGGTCCAGATGAAAGGCGTGACCGGCGAGATGTTGATCCAGCTTCACGAACGGCGCCTGGACAATGTGGTGTTTCGCCTTCTTTTTTCCGGCTCTCGCCGGGAAGCGCGTCAAATGGTCGGACACGGGCACATCACCGTCAACGGCAAAAAGGTCGACATTCCCTCCTTTATTTGCAAGATGGGGGACAAGATCAGTGTGAAGCAGAAGGAGCCACAGATCAAAAGATTGCAGGCGAATTTTGAGAAGTGGAAGGATCTGAGCGCTCCGGAATGGCTCGCACTCGATCGCGAGAAATTGATCGGAGAAATCACGAGGCTTCCCACCAAAGCGGACGCCGGGCTTCCTGTTGAAGAAGCGCTCATCGTGGAATTGTATTCGAAGTAAAGACCGGGTTATTTTCTTAAAAAGTTTTTTATCTCGTCTCGCATAAGGAGGAAATAAAATGGGTATTCGTTGGAAAACGTTTGAAATGCCGAAGCGTCTCGAAGTGGAACAAGGGTCGCTGACGCCCAATTATGGCAAGTTTATTGCCGAACCGTTCGAGCGGGGCTACGGGACCACGATCGGAAATGCATTACGGCGCGTGCTTATCTCTTCGATCGATGGCGCTGCGGTGACCAGTATCAAGATCGACGGTATGTTGCATGAATTCTCCGCGGTCGAGGGCGTGGTCGAGGACGGCGCTCAGATCGTAATGAACGTCAAAAAACTCGTGCTTCGTTACCATGGCAAGGGCCCGAAGAAGATCTATATCGACATCAAAAAGCAAGGTCCGGTCAAGGCCGGTGATATCCAGGCGGATGAGACGGTCGAGATCGTCAATCCGGAGCTCGTGCTCTGCACCCTAAGCAAGCCCCATGTGTTCAAGATGGAGATGGAAGTGGGCCGTGGGCGTGGGTATGTCCCTGCCGAGAAGAATAAACAGGAAGATGCCTCCATTGGCGTGGTGACTGTCGATTCGGCCTTCTCGCCCGTGACCAAAGTGAATTTCTATGTGGAAGACACCCGCGTTGGGCAGGCCACCGATTATGACCGTTTGGTTTTGGAAGTCTGGACGAACGGTGCTATGGGACCGGAAGAGGCACTTCTTTATGCGTCGAACATTCTCCAACGGCATCTCGATGTCTTCGTCAACTACGGCGAATTGCCGGAAGAAGAGGAAGAAGAAGAGGTTGAGGACAAGGAATTTTTGGATATGATCCACAAGCCTATCAGCGAGTTGGAGCTTTCTGTTCGCAGTGCCAACTGTCTCGAGGCCGCCAATATCAAAACGATCGGCGATCTTATCCAAAAGACGGAAGGGCAGATGCTCAAATACAAAAACTTCGGGAAAAAATCCCTCAACGAGATTAACGCAATCTTGGTTGCGATGAAACTTCATCTCGGAATGAACATCGAGGACTCTTTGCCGAACAAGGGCGCGCCGGTCGCGGCCCCGACAGAATCATAAGGATCTAACATGCGCCATCAACGCCGTAGAAGGACATTAGGGGTTGTAACCGCTCATCGCACGGCGAAGCTCAGGAATCTCGTGCGGGCGCTCGTCTTGAAAAAACGAATCGAGACGACGCATGCCAAGGCTAAAGAGACCAGTGCGTTCGCGGATAAGATGGTCACAATCGCGAAGCGCGAGGGGCTTCACGCACGCCGGCTTTTGATCTCCAAGGTCCGGGACCCGGAGATCGCGCGTATTTTGATCACCCAGATCGCACCGCTTTTCAAGGGCCGTGAGGGAGGCTATACCCGCGTGCTCCGGTTGGGCTATCGTGCCGGAGACGGCGCTCAAATGGCCCTTTTGGAATGGACCGCGGTGTTCGAGGCTCCTGCTAAAAAAGCCAGGAAAAAGAAAGCAGCGAAGCCCGCCGATAAAACGGCTGAAAAAACGCAGGAAAAGGAATCGCCCAAAACCACGGATGCAAAGAAGGAATCCGAGACGCCGAAACAGGCCGAGAAAAAAGACGCGGAGAAAAAGGGCGGGTTCTTGGGTAAACTCAGGAAATTCCTCAAAGGCGACGAAAACTAATCTCTAACGCCGTGTGCGGGTCTTTCCTTCTCTCTGAAGGGAAAAGGAGATCAGTTGATACTCATGCACGACGTTAATCTCTAACGGGGTGAATATGGAACTTTCAGGCAGAGTTCTTGCGGTGAAGCCCTCCGTTACGCTTGAGATCGCCGCCAAGGCGAAGGCCATGAAGGCGCAGGGGATCGACGTGATCTCCCTGAGTGCCGGCGAGCCGGATTTTGATACTCCCTCCTTCATTAAAGAAGCCACGATCGAATCCCTCAAAAAGGGAAATACCAAATACACCCCTGTCCCCGGGACCGTCGAACTCCGTCAAGCCATCTGCCGCAAGCTCAAGAGGGATCAAGGCCTTGATTTTACTCCCGAGCAGATTGTGGTTGGCTGCGGTGCCAAGCATGTGATCTTCAATGTGCTTTTCGCGCTCCTGAACCCCAGGGATGAAGTGCTCATTCCTGTGCCTTACTGGTTGAGTTATCCCGAAATGGTGACCGTGCTCGGCGGCACGAATGTTTTTCTCCCGTCGACGGAAAAAACGAATTTCAAGATCACGCCCGATGTTCTTGGAAAAGCATTAACGCCGCGTTCCAAGATCCTCATCCTTAATTCGCCGTCGAATCCTACAGGCGCGGTTTATTCCAAGGAAGAACTCCTGGCGCTTTGTACGGTGCTTAAGAAGTTTCCGGACGTGATCGTGTTAAGCGATGAGATCTATGAGAAACTCATTTTTGACAGCCAAAAACACACTTCGATCGCGTCTTTGGACCCTGAGATCGCCAAACGCACGGTGATCGTGAACGGACACAGCAAGGCCTACGCGATGACCGGTTGGCGTTTGGGATACGCCGCGTTCCCGGAAAAGACCCTGGCCAAGGCCGTGGAGAGCATCCAGAGCCACTCGACGTCTAATCCGGTTTCTTTTACGCAGCCCGGCGGAGTGGTCGCCCTTGATCAGGGGGATGAGGAAGCCCAAAAGATGTGCGCGGTGTTCCAGAAACGCCGGGACCTTTTCATCGAAAAACTGAAGGCCGTGAAGTCTTTCAAGCCGTTCAAGCCAAACGGTGCTTTCTATCTTTTTGTGGACATCCGGGGGACGGGCTTGAGCGGCCTTGAAGTCGCAAAGAAACTCCTCGACGAAGTCCACGTCGCGGTCATCCCCTGCGAGCCCTTCGGCAGCTCTCATCATATCCGCATGAGCTACGCCACCTCCGAAAAAGACATCGAGACTGCTGTCCAACGCATTGCTTCGGTCTTCAAGTAATTTTCCCTCCCAATAAAGACAACAGACCACAGACTGTAGACCGAAGACAAAAACCCCTTGAAAATATTTCGGCTGTGGTCGGCCGTCTGTAGTCTGAAGTCTTGTTATGATACAATTCCCCCATACGGTGAAAAAGAGCCGAAATACAGCAAAAGCATATTTAAATTGCTATATCATCAATTCATGCTAACATATTTCCAAGCTTCTTGGAGTGCGGGCAGGCTGATCGATCAGAGTCGGGATAGATGAGAGGTTCTCAAAGGAGAAAAGGCATGGAAATACATTTGACGAACGCTACAAGGATAGCCTTGTTTAAAGGGAAAAAGATCCGGAAAGTCATTTTTCAGAACGAATGGTGGTTTTCAGTCGTCGATGTTGTTGAGGCGTTGACGGACAGCATGAACGCACGCGATTACTGGTACAAAATGAAAACCCGGGTACAGGGCGAGGAGGGGGCGGAACTGTCGACATTTTGTCGACAGTTGAAATTGACAGCCCCTGATGGTAAGGAACGGGAGACGGACTGCGCCAATACCGAGGGGATCTTTCGTATTATCCAGTCCATACCTTCGCCCAAGGCAGAGCCCTTCAAGCGTTGGCTTGCCAGGGTCGGTTACGAACGCGTGAAGGAGATCGAAGACCCCGAACTCGGGATGAAACGGACACGGATGCTCTACAAGGCCAAAGGGTATCCGGATGACTGGATCGAAAAGCGCTTGCGGGGAATTGCGATCCGCCAGGAACTGACGGAGGAGTGGCAAAAGCGCGGCGCCGGACACCAGAAAGATTATGAGATCCTTACGGCCGAGATCTCCAAGGCGACCTTCGGAGTGACACCCAGCCAGTATAAGAAGATCAAGGGACTCAAGAGGGCGAACCTCCGCGACCACATGGACGATTTCGAACAGATTTTCTCCATGCTGGGAGAGCGTTCCACGGCCGAGATCACTCGCACCGAGGATTCCAAGGGCGTACCCAAGCTCAAACAGGACGCCAAAGCAGGCGGCGATATCGCCGGCGGAGCCCGCAAACAGCTCGAAAAACGTCTCGGCCGTTCCGTGGTTACCCATGCTAACTTTTTTCCGGACAAGCGAAAAAAATAACAGCGGATTGATAAGAGTGAGCGAGTAGAATTAAGTGATGTGTCTCCGGAATTATGGGATTATAATTTCTCCATGATGAAGGCGCTCTCCGTTACGACGTACACTGCGCTCAGGAACAAGGTTCGCGAAACGCTTCTCCTCGGCCAGCGAAAGATCGAAGCCGCCAAGGTCCAGACCTACTGGGATACCGGCCATTTCATCAATCAGCACATCCAGGTGAACGGAGGGAGGGCCGAGTACGGGCAGAAAATCGTCCGGCGGCTTGCTGAAGATATCGATCTTCATCCTTCGGTCCTCCAGCGGTGTTCCCAGTTTGCCGAAATTTTTCAGGATTTCAAGATTGTCGCCACGTGGCGACAATTAGCTTGGGCGCATTTTCGTATCCTGATGACGATCCCTGCAAAAAAGATCCGGGAAGAGTTCGCGCGCCGCGCCAATCGTGAAAATTGGAACGTCGCGAAGCTCCAGCAGGCGGTGTTGTTCAAGGTCCGGAACCTGCTCTGTGATGAGAGCGGAAAAGCTTTGGAAGGCAAGGCGCCGTCGCTTTTGCCTGTGCCTGTGCTGGGCCCTTTTTACACTTATCAGGTGATCGCGCCGGAGACCGTGCATTCCACCTCAAAACAGCTTCTCCTGGACCTCGGCTTTTCCTGCCGGCTTGAGATGGAGATCTTCCTGCCGAAGAAATTTCCCGCGGGAACCATCGTCACTTCCTCTAAAAATGCGAAAGGCAGCTATGCTCTGGCGCCGTACGGCGTACGGGGTACGACGAACGACGTTTTGTATACGTACAAAGCGTACGTAGAGCGAGTCGTGGACGGCGACACCCTTCACCTGGAATTCAGGCTGGGGTTCGGGCAGCTCCGTGAAGAGACCATCCGCTTGAGGGGGATCGATTGCCCGGAGATCAATACGCCCGAAGGCAAGGCCGCCAAGCGCTTCGTCGAGCGCGAATTCGGGCCTTGCGAATTCATTACGATCAAATCCACCCAGACCCGCAAAGAAAAGTGGGGCCGCTATCTCGGGGATGTGTTCTATATTGATAAAACCGGAAAACAGGTTTACCTTAACAACTTGTTGCTTGAAAAAGGACATGCAGTCAGAGTACGGAGCTAACTCTATGCTCCAACTCTGTGGTACTTGCTCAATGGGAGCAAGTGCGGTCCGTGTAAGAGAGTAGGGGAATTGACGTCTCCCGCCGGACGGCGTCCGGTATACGAGGTGTATTATTTACCTTTGTAGGGGTTCCCTTTGTGGGATGGCACCGAAAACTAAATGGTTACTTAAAAATTAACATGGCTGATTGGAAGGAAATGCCCCAACCGGAGATGATGAAGATCCTCCGGAGGTATTGTATCGCGTTCTGGTGTGTGGAATATCCAGATGGAGCAGAGCAACCAACCGAGGCCAATTTAAGAATTTGCGGTGGGTCAGCGTTTTTGTGGCAAACTGGTTGCGCGAAATTCCTCATAACAGCGTATCATGTTTACATCGAGTTTCGTGATCGAATACTAAAGCGACCTGGTCGTTGCCTCATTTTCTACCTAGATGGCGATCATGCGATTCCCATCTTCGGTGTAAAGCTTGTGTCTGAAGACCAAGAATTGGATCTCGGAGTTCCAGGGACACACAACTTAATTTCACAGGGTTTTTAACCATCCTGCCTTTTTGTTCACTTAAGCTCTCCAGCGTTCTATTTAAAGGGGTCAGGCACCATTTTGTGAAAGCGAAAATGGAGCCAGACCCCTTTTTTGCTTCGTGTTAGAATCTTTCCATGGAAATCAGACGGCTTAGGATCAACGCTCGGATCGGACAGGAACGTCAAGTTCCTGCCGAAGCCGTGCTGAATGATTGGCATTCAGCGCAGTCGGGGATCGAGCAGCTCGAGGAACTTCTCACCGGGCTCCACTACCAGAAAAAAGAATATGTCGCCCTGCCCGGGGAATTCGCCGTGCGGGGAGGGGTGGTGGATATTTATCCCGTGACCTACCGGCTTCCGGTCCGCGTCCAGTTCCAGGGTGACGTGCCAGTCCAGATCCGTGATTTCTCGCTCGCCACGGGCGAGAGTATGGCGACCTTTGAAGAGGTATTCCTCATCCAGGTCTCCGACATGTTCCGGAAAAAACTCCGGCGCATGGAAGAACGGCTTGAGACCTTCGAACCTGTGGCCGGCACCCGGGACCTCGAACGCGGGGACCTCGTGGTGCACCTCAAATACGGCATCGGCCGTTTTCTCGGTACCAAAGTCATCCAGATGCAGGGGGTACGCACCCGTTGCATGGCGATCGAGTACGCCGAACGTGAGATCCTTTATCTTTCCATCGAAGAGCCCGTGGAACGTTTCATCGGCGGTTCCGGCGCCGCGCCGAAACTCACCAGGCTCAATACCCGGGAATGGGAGCGGATCAAGCACCGGACGCGAACGGCGCTCCACAAAGTCGCGAAAGACCTTCTCGATATCCAGGCCAAACGCAGTCTTTCGCAAGGGCTGGCCTTCCCCAAGGACACGCCGTGGCAGAAAGAATTCGAAAAAGAATTTCTCTTTGAGGAAACGCCCGGACAAAAACGCGCGATCGAAGAAGTGAAGCGGGATATGGAAGCTACAGGGCCGATGGACCGCCTGCTTTGCGGGGACGTGGGCTACGGCAAGACCGAGGTTGCGATGCGCGCGGCGTTCAAGGCCGTGATGGGAGGCAAGCAAGTGGCATTTCTGGTGCCGACCACGATCCTTGCCGAACAGCATTATGTTTTACTGAAAGAGCGCGCAAAAAATTTTCCGGTAACTATCGAACTTCTCTCCAGATTTCAATCGCCGAAAAAACAAAAGGCTATTGCCCGTTCCTTGCAGGAAGGCGCGACGGATGTCGTGATCGGTACGCACCGCCTGCTTTCCGGGGATGTCCGGTTCAAAGACCTCGGTCTTGTCATCATCGATGAGGAACAGCGTTTCGGCGTGCGGCACAAGGAAAAACTCAAGCAGATGCGCACGCAGGTGGATGTGCTGACGCTGACGGCCACTCCCATTCCGAGGACGCTTCACATGGCGCTCCTCGGCGTGCGCGATATGTCTGTCATCGATACGCCCCCAAGGAACCGGATGCCGGTCGAGACCTTTGTCATGGAATATCATGAAAACATCATCAAACAGGCGATCGAGAGGGAACTTGCGCGGAAAGGGCAGGTCTATTTTGTGCATAACCGCGTGCAATCGATCGAACGGGTCCATGAGCGGATGCAAAAACTTTTGCCCGGCGTGCGGTTCGGGGTCATGCACGGGCAGATGCATGTTGAGGGTCTCGAAACCGTGATGAAGGAATTCCTTAAAGGAGAGATCGACTGTCTTATCTCGACCAATATCGTGGAATCCGGGATCGACATCCCGAACGTGAATACACTCATCGTGGACCGGGCGGATTGTTTCGGGCTTGCGGATCTTTATCAGCTGCGGGGGCGCGTGGGACGTTTCAAGGAAAAACGGCAGGCGTACGCGTATTTCCTGATCCCAAAAAACTGGGTGATGACGCAAGACGCCCAAAAGAGGCTTCTCGCTATCGAGAAATTCACCCAACTGGGATCCGGTTTCAAGATCGCGATGGAGGACCTTGAGATCCGCGGCGCCGGGAACCTCCTGGGACATGAGCAAAGCGGCTTCATTCAGGCCGTAGGTTTTGACCTCTATTGCCGCATGCTCAAGAAAGCGGTGGAGGAGCAAAAAAAACAGGACTCGGGACTTGTTCCTCGGGACTCATAAAACGAGGAACCCAAACGAGTCCCTAGCCCCGAGGTGCAAGTCCCCTTTGAATGGGTCTGAAATCTGTAGTCTCCGATCTGTTTGTTGTATAATGCCTCTCCTATGAAACGTCTTTTCTTGATTTCCATCATGTTTCTCGCCATGGTAGTCCCTTTCGCCCGCGCCGCGGAAGAGGAATTGCTAGATCGCGTGGTGGCCGTGGTCAATGACGAGGTTATCACCCAGGCTGAGCTGGATATTTTCCTGCGGCCGATCTATGCGCAATACAGCAAGGAGTACAGCGGCAGTGAGTTGATGAAAGCGATCAACGAGGTCCGCCAAAAGATCCTGAGCCAGATGATCGAGGACAAACTTGTGTACCAGGAAGCGGTCCAGATGGGGATCGAGGTCAAGGACGAAGAGGTGGAGAAAACGTTCCAGGAGTTCAAAGCCAAGATGGAAAACCCCGGCGCCCTGGACGAGATACTCGAGCGGGAAGGCCTCACGATGAAAGCCCTGCGCGAGCGACTCAAGAAGCAGACGATGGTTCGCCAGCTTCAGGATCGCGAAATCCGCTCCAAGGTGGTTGTGTCTCCGGCCGAGGTGGAAGCTTTCTTTAAGAACAATCCCGACCGGTTCAAAGCTAAAGAACGCGTTCGGGTCAAGTCGCTTACAATCAAGAAAAGCGAAGAGGCGCGTGGAAAGGGTTTGACCGACGAAAAAGCAAAACAGCGGATACAACTTTTGACGCAAAAGATCCGGGACAATCACAATTTTGACCAGATCGTAAAGGACTTTTCCGAGGACAGCCATGCCAAACAGGAAGGCCCGGGGGAGTGGATCGAACGCGGTGCCATGATTGAATCCTTGGATGAGGTAATCTTCAAAGTCCCCCTGGGGGGGGTTACCGAGGTCGTGGAGACACCCATCGGGTACCACGTCTTCCGCGTCGAAGCAAAAGAACCGGAGAAAGTGCGGACCTTTGACGAAGTAAAAGACCAGATTGCGGGGTACCTCTTCCAGGAGAAAAGCAGCGCGAGATTTCGTGACTGGATGGAAGAGATCAAAAAAGCAGCGTACATCTCCATAAAATAAACATCAGGCTACAGACCAAAGTTTGCAGACAACGGTCCGCGGGCCCAAAATCTTAGGGACTCGGGACTCGCACGTCGGGACTTGTCGGAACCTAATACGAATCCCGAGTGACAAGTCCCTTCTTTCCTTCGAGCAGATAAATGAAAGAATGCCTTATTATGAAAAAAAGATACGGGCCAAAACAGTGTGTCATTGCCCTCACGATGGGCGACCCGGGCGGCATCGGTCCCGAGATCCTCGTGAAGGCCCTCCGGAAGGAAAAGCCCTCCCGGCGTGTGATTTATCTTCTGATAGGATCCCGGCAAACGTTTAAAACGTTGTGCCAAAAGACAGGCCTCTGGCTTTCGTTCAAAACCGTTCAATCTGTTTCCCGGGGGGTACTTCGTGCCGGAAATATCTATTTTTTCGATATCTCACAAGAACTTCCTGGCGGGGGGACTTTTAAAATAGGAGAACTGTGCCGCGAGAACGGAAGACTCGCGCTCTCGGCGGTTGAAAAAGCCTCATCCCTGGCAAAACAAGGGATTGTAGACGCGATCGTGACTGCGCCGGTGAACAAAACTGCGATCCGTCTTGTGGACGGAAAATTCATCGGTCACACGGAATTCCTTGCCGGGAAAGCCGGAGCCCGGCGATTTGCCATGATGTTCGTGAGTCCCCGTCTTAATGTGACGCTTGCGACTATCCACGTGCCGCTCAAAAAAGTGAGCGGACTGCTTACGAAGAAGTCCATCCTTGAAAAAATCCTTCTGACGGATGAAATGCTCAGGCGCGGGCTCGCCATAAAAAAACCCAGGATCGCGGTATGCGCCTTGAACCCGCACGGCGGGGAATTCGGGGATGAAGAGGCGAAGGTGATCGCGCCCGCAGTCCATGCAGCTTGCCGCAAAGGGATCGACGCCACCGGGCCGTTCTCAGCCGACCTTCTCTTCCACGCCGCTTATCACGGCCGGTACGATGCAGTGGTCAGCATGTATCATGACCAAGCGCTTACGGCTTTCAAACTGGTCGCGTTCCATGACGGTGTGAATGTGACGCTCGGGCTTCCTTACATCCGGACTTCGCCGGACCACGGCACGGCCTTCGATATCGCCTATCAAGGCAAAGCCGACCCTTCTTCCATGCTTGCGGCGCTCCGTTTTGCCCAAAAAGCCGCTCTTGCGAAATGCTCACGCAGATAGAACTGCTTAAAAAATACGGTCTCCGGATCCGCGGTCATTTGGGCCAGCACCTCTTGATGGATCCGAACACGATCCGCAAAATCGTGGACGCGCTGAACCTTCAGCCCGGCGAACATGTTTTTGAGATCGGACCGGGACTGGGGGCAGTAACGCAGGAGGTTTTGCGGCGAGGGTTTCCCTTGCTTGCGGTGGAAACGGACAAGAAGTTCGTCGAGATTCTGACCGGGGAACTTTTACCGGAGCACCCCCGTCATTTCAGGCTGGTCCACGGCGACATTCTGAAAAGTGACCCTGCAAAAATGATCCGGGAATGGGCTGGCCCCGGCGCCAAGGTGAAGGTGATCGGAAACCTTCCTTATTACATCAGCACACCTATTCTTTTTCATCTGATCGAACACGCGGAAGTTTTTTCCAATGCCGTGCTCATGCTCCAAAAAGAAGTGGCCGCCCGGCTCACCGCGCAGGCAGGGGATGAGGATTATGGGCGTCTGAGTGTCACAAGCCGTTTCTATGGAGAAACGGAGTTTCTCTTCGATGTTTCACCAAAGTGTTTTCTCCCGCCTCCGGAGGTGACATCACGGGTCGTACGTTACACCTTCCGTTCAAACTTTTTATTTCTTTTTCATCAAGGTAGTTTGGACGGCCCCAATTTCCGCTCCGCGGCAATTGATCAGAATTGGGACCGGGATAATCCTAAGCCATGCCGCGAGAAATTCCTTCTGGAGATCATCCGTGTCGCGTTCAGCCAGCGTCGCAAAACCCTTTTATCGTTACTGGTCCATCATCTCAAGCCGAAACAGGGACGCGAAGATCTCGAGCGCCTCTTCGAAAAGCTCGGCTTTTCTTCGAAAGTTCGCGGAGAAACCCTTTCCCTCGAACAATTCATCCTTCTTTCAAAGGCCCTGGCGTCGTCGAAGGCGTGATCCTGGCGCGTCCGGCTTCAGACCGTCTGAGCTTTTTATTCCCGATGGCTTTTTCATTAGGAGGGGGATAAAATACGACCATGTTCAAAAGTTTCGCGGCTCGTCTCTCGATCGTTTTTTTTCTTTCGAGCGCGTTTGTACTCGTAGGCATTTTTACTTTTTTTTATTTTAAAGCGACAAAACTTCGCGATGATGCCTTCAAACTATACCTCGAAAATCTTACCCGGGTCAGCGCCAACCTGATCCCGGGTGAAGACATCCAGTCAATCCCGCTTAAGGCCGGTTGCGAAAAATCCCCTGACACCATAGCCTTGATCAAGAAACTCCGGAGCATTCGCTCGGTCGATCATGATATTTTCGACACTTATATCATGGTGACAGACCCGGATCCGGATTATGTCCGCTTTGTAACGAATGCCGACCGGGAAAAGACGCCGGTGGGTTGCGGGGAGCGCTATGATATCCGCAACAATCCGGAGATCCGGACAGGGTTTCAAAGGGCCTATTCGGATCTGAAAGCGCAGACGGACCGGTGGGGTACCTGGGTCTCGGCTTTTGCCCCTGTTAAAACACGCTCGGGAGAGACTGTCGGGATCATCGGGATGGATATCGCTCAACAAACAGTCCTCCATATCCGGCAGGAATTTTTCAGCTTTTTCCTGATCTCGATCGCAAGTTGCCTTGGTTTTTCGCTTGTGGTCGGTCTTTTGAGTTCGATCTGGCTCACAAGGCCGATACGACGGGTGGTCAAGGGGATGGAAACGGTTGGGGGCGGTGATCTCGAACACACGCTGGAGCGTTTCACCGAGACCGAATTCGACCGTATGTCCGGCATCTTCAACAAAATGACGGGATCTCTCAAGCGCATGATGCACGAGTTGGCGGAGACAGTGCGTGAAAACGAACGCGTGAGACGCGAATTGGAGATCGCAACCGAGATCCAGCGGTCGATCTTTCCCGAACATCCTCCCGAAGTCGAGGGACTTGAGATCGAGGCCAAAAGCGTTCCGGCCAAAGAGGTGGGAGGGGATTATTACGATTTTCTTTCTGTTCCTTCCCGCGATCAGATAGGTTTTATCATCGCCGACGCTTCCGGGAAGGGGCTTCCAGGCACTCTTTACATGACCCGCTCCCGAAGTGTTTTCAGGGTGATTTCCTCCGGCGAGGCACATCCGGGAGAGACCTTGAGCCGTTCAAACAGTTACATTGCGGCAGACGCCTCCTCGGGGAAGGGGATGTTCATCACGGTCCTCTACCTGCTTTACGACGAAAAGAAGAAACAGATGACCTGTGCCAATGCGGGCCATTACCCCCCTTTGTGGTTCAGAGCCAAGGAAAAAGGCTTTGCCGAGATCACGACGAGCGGGGTCCCCGTGGGGATTCTTTCCGAACAAACTTATCAGGAAGAGACGATCCAGCTTACTTCGCAAGATCTCCTGGTTATGTATACGGACGGGGTGACCGAGGCAAAAGCGGAAAACGGCAGCATGTTCGGGGTCGAGAGACTCAAGCGACTGGTCGAACAGAACAGTTCACTTAGCGCGCATGATCTTTTTGTGAAGATCCAGGCCGGGATCAAGGAATTCACCGGCCAAGCGCCGCCCTTTGATGACCTGACACTCATTGTGATCCGGGTCAAGTAGGCATCCACGAGCTCGTATTGCAAGATGCGCGCTTTTCCCCTTGAATTTAAAGGACTTATGAATAGTATGGTAGCAAGTTTCCCTTTTTTGGCAACCCGAGGCCGAGTTTTTAAAACAGCCGATGCGTAAAACGAATAAATTCCGCAGTGCTTCTCGTCTTCTCGCACTCTTCTTTCCTCTTCTGATCTCACTTGCGGGCTGCCGAACATTGGAAGTCCCATCGACCCCTTCAAACATGTGGACACCTCCCCAGTGGTACAACCAGTCAAAAAAGCCGGAAACGGTTCTTACGGCGGTGCAGGGGAAAAAACCAAGCATCGAAAAACCTATGGGACTTGTCGAACTGGTCGGTCTTGCTTTGGAGAACAATCCTTCGACGAAACAGGCCTGGCACCAGGCGTTTTCGGCCAAGGCTCGCGTCGGGGAAGCGCAGAGTGCCTGGTATCCCACAGTGACCGTTGACCAGAATTTCGACACCCAGCACACCGTTTCCAAACGTCCCCTTCAAAGTCTGAACCAGGGAGATATCGGCGCTGACTTGAAATTGGCTTACATGCTTTTCGATTTTGGCGGTCGGAACGCCAAGATAGAACAAGCCTTTCAGACATTGCTTGCGACTAATTTTCAATTCAATCAGGTCTTCCAGAACCTTCTGCTCGATGTTGCGTCCGCTTACTTTAATTTTTTCAGCACAACCGCGTTAGTTGAGGCCGCCCACATGGACGTCAAGGATGCCAAGGCGGCGCTTGACGCGACCGATGCGAAATTTTCTGCCGGTATTCAGGCAAAGGTGGATGTGCTTCAAGCCACCGCGAGTTATCAAAAAATGCTCTATGAATTAGAGTCCGCCAAAGGGAATCTCAAGACGGCCGAAGGAGATATCGCGAAGGTTTTGGGTTTCCCCGCGGGGACGCCGCTCAATATCATGCTTCCGAAGAAAGACGTCGAATTCAAGGTGGGAACAAGAGAAGTGAATCAGTTGATTGAAGAAGGTTTGGACAAACGTCCCGATATTGCCGCGGGACGTGCCAATCTTGCCGCCAAGGTCGCCGCGATCAAAGCCGCCCGCTCGGACCTCTGGCCGACCTTGAATGCTCAGGGATCGGGATCAAACGATTGGTACCGGTATTTTGGCCGCCACGGTTTAAATTATGATACCCAGCACGATTACGGCTATACGGCCGGCGTGAGTGTTAACTGGTCCGTTTTTGAGGGATTTGATACGGTTTCCAAGATCAGGGCCGCCCAGGCCGATGCCGATGCTGAATTTGAAAATTTGAAGCAAACAGAACTAAGTGCCACCACGGATGTTTGGAATGCCTATTATAACTTCGTCACGGCCATCCAGAAACTCGAGGCCAGCAAAGCCTATCTAGACGCTTCGCAAGGTTCGTACGATCTTTCCATGGACGGCTACAAGTCCGGCTTGAAAAGCATCCTGGATGTTTTAAATGCCGAATCGGATCTTTCGGACGCCCGGAGCCAAGTGATCAACTCGCGAAAAGAACTCTATACCAGCTTCGCTCAGGTGGCCCATGCTACCGGCACGATTAATGAGAGAACAGATGCTGCCCAGGCTGAGTTGGGCGCGATCGAGCTCTAAAGAAGATAGGAGAGTTAAAAAAATGCGATCATTTCCTTCGAGGCTCCTTGGTTCAATGAGTTGGGTTTTCGCGGTGTTTTTTTTGGTCTTGGGGAGCGGATGCTCCGAGAAAAAAGGAGTTCCCTCCGTGTCCCCACGTCCGGTCCAGACAGGCGTCGCTATCCAAAAGGACGTTCCACGCTACATTGAGGCCTTCGGGAATTTGGCGGCGCTCGTCAATGTAGATATCAAGTCCCAGGTTACGGGCAAGATCCTTCAGGCCCATTTTAAGCAAGGACAGAAAGTCGCGGAAGGGGACCTCCTTTTCACGATCGATCCGTCGGAGTACCAGGCTGCGTTAGATAAGGCCCAGGCGATTTTGCGGGCCGACGAAGTAAATTTGAAAATGAAAAAAGACACCCTGGAGCGAAACCGGGGGCTTGCCAGCAAGGAACTCGTGTCCCAGCAGGATTTCGAACAATACGAAACGGACGTCGAGGCGGGGGAAGCCAAAATGACTCTCGATAAGGCCGAAGTGGCCCTGGCCAAAATCAATTTGGACTATTGTTCCATTAAATCTCCCGTCAACGGAGTGACGGGGAAAGTTCTTGTGGACCCCGGGAATATCGTCCTTGCCAATAACGGTCCGACGCTTGCCAATGTTAAAGCGATCGATACACTTTATGTTGATTTTACGGTCACCGATCGCCAACTTCAGGAGATTCGTGATGCGATGGCCTCGGGAATTTTGAAAGTGGAGGTTCGTGTTCCGGATGACGGAAAGTCCTATACCGGAGAGCTGAAACTCATTGAGAACACGATCGACAATACGACGGGAACCATTTCTCTCAGGGCGATTGTTTCTAATGAAAAGAATGCTTTGTGGGCGGGTCAATTCGTTTATGTGAAATTGATCCTGGGGATCCAGGAAGGTGCCGTGTTGATCCCTTACTCGGCAGCGCAATTGGGACAGAAGGGGACCTTTGCTTTTGTTGTGACGCCGGAAGGTACGGCGGACCTACGGATCCTGGAAACCGGAAGCCGGCAAGGGGATGATATCGTAGTTGAAGAAGGTATCCGAGGGAATGAGAGGGTCGTCACCGTTGGTCAAATGGGATTGAGTTCCGGCGTGCCGGTCAAAGAGATCCCGGCACAGGCGACGGAACAAAAGCCGGGCGGACTTTCTAAAAGTGTTTCCTGATCTTCTCCCTCTAAAAGACGAGGAAGGACCATGAGTTTTACGGAAAGCTTCATCAAAAAACCGATCATGACGACGCTACTCATGGTGCTCGTCATGCTTTTCGGCATCGCCGCGTTCTTTAGCCTGCCCATCAGCGACCTTCCGGTGGTGGATTCTCCCGTGATCACGGTGACAGTCGGCTACCCGGGAGCAGACCCGAACACTATGGCCTCGACCGTGGCCGCGCCCCTTGAAAGTCAGTTCATGCAGATCCCGGGGCTCAAATCGATCATTTCCACCAACACGGACAGTCAAACACAGATCATGCTCACTTTCGATCTGGATCGGAGCGTTGACCTTGCGGCGCCGGACGTACAGGCCGCTATTTCGCGCGCACAAGCGAATCTACCGACCGATCTTCCAGCGCCGCCCACTTATACAAAAACGAACCCCTCCGACACACCGATCATGTATTTGATAGTGACTTCCGACAGCCTGACGCCCGGCCAGCTTTATGATTATGCGAACCGGACGATCGGCCAGAGGATCTCCATGATCGAAGGCGTTTCGCAGGTCCAGGTCTACGGCTCGCAATCCGCGATCCGCGTCCAGGTGGACCCGGCAAAGCTTGCTTCGTACGGGATCGGGTTAAATGACATTGCTGGAGCCGTTCAGGCTGGGACCGTAACGATTCCCGGAGGAAGCCTGAACGGAAACATGCGCACTTTTTCAATCCAGCCTCAGGGACAGATGATCGATGCCAGGGAATATAAAGATTTGATCGTGGCTTACCGGAATGGCGCTCCGATCCGTTTCCGGGACATCGCGACTTGTGTGAATAGCACTCTGAGTGATGTGGTGAATGTCATGGCTTCCAGGAAGCCGGGCGAGAAGATGCATACGGGTGTGGCTTTTATACCGATCTTTCGGCAGGTCGGATCGAACACCGTGGCTCTTGCCGAACGTATCAAAGATACGGTAGAAGATTTGAAACGTGAGATTCCGGGATCGGTCCAGCTCGGTGTCTATTACGACAAATCCGAATCGATCATCGAGTCCATCGATGACGTGAAGAACACGATCCTTATTGCGCTCGTGCTGGTCGTTCTTGTTATTTTTCTTTTCCTCGGGCGTTTGTCGGACACGATCATTCCCGCGATCACGTTGCCGGTTTCCATCGTGGCCTCATTCCTTGTCATGAAAGCCCTTAATTTCAGTTTGGATAATTTGTCGCTTATGGGGATCATTCTTGCGGTCGGGTTCGTCGTGGATGACGGGATCGTGGTGCTTGAGAATACGGTTCGTCTTATCGAGCAAGGTATGAAGCCTTTTCCGGCCGCGATCAAAAGCGCTCAAGAGATCAGTTTTACGATTCTTTCCATGACGCTCTCCTTAGCCGTTATTTTTATTCCGCTGGTATTCATGGGCGGTGTTGTCGGAAGGATCTTCAGGGAATTCGCGATCACGGTGGTCGTGACGATCCTTTGTTCAGGGGTAGTGTCGCTCACGCTCTGTCCTATGATGTGCGCGCGTCTGTTGAAGGCTAAGGAAGAAGGAAAAGAAAAAGAGAGCTGGGTCCAAAGGATCATGAATCCGTTCATGGACAAGGTGATCGGAGGATACAGCATTCTCCTCAAAAAGATCCTGTTGCGTCCTTTTATCACGATCGTTCTGTGGGCGGCTTGTTTGGGCGGGACTATTTACTTTTTCAACGTCCTGCCTCAGACATTCCTTCCGGACGGTGATAGCGGCGCGATCATGGGGGGTACGTTGATGCCCTTGGGGACTTCGACGAAGCAGGCCCGTCAGTATCAATCCCAAGTGAACAAGGTGCTTGAGGACGATCCCAATATTGAAAGGACTCTGACCGCGACCGGACTTCAAACCGGTTCCGACCAAAGCACCGGGTTTATCCATATCGTGCTCAAGCCTTCCGGGAAGCGTCTTCCGATGGCGAAAGCTTTGGCAGAGATCCGCGGCAAGCTGGCAAAGATCGCCGGAGGGTTTGCGTTCCTTAAAGCAACGCCCTCCCTTCAAATCAGCACGGGCGGCGACAGCACCGCCTCCGGTAGCAGATATTCCTATACCATTCGCGGTGCGAACCAGCAAAAAGTCTATGATAGCGCGATGCAGCTTGAAAAAGAGTTGCGAGCGCGTCCGGGATTTGTGGACGTACAGAACAGCGTCAAACTGAATTTGCCGACTCTGAACATCAAGCTTTTGCGCGACCGGGCATCGACCCTGGGGATCACAGCACAGGATATCGAATACGCCCTTTCCCTCGCTTACGCCCAGGGCAAAGTGACGCTTTATAAAACCCAGATCGATCAGTATCAAGTGATCGTAGAGCTTGAAAAAGGATATCAAAAAGTTCCTGAGGACCTTTCCCAGGTTTACGTCAAATCAAGCGCTACGGGGAAAATGGTACCCTTGAGTTCTGTGGCGGAGTGGACCGAAGTGGTGACCCCTCAGAACGTGCCGCATGACGCACAGTTGAATTCGGCGACGCTTTCGTTCAACCTCAAAGACGGGATCCCTCTTGGTGACGCGACAATGTTTATCGAGCGGACGGCTGAAAAGATTCTTCCGGCCGAAGTCACCGGGAAACTGCAGGGTGAGGCGGCAGAGTTTTCGGATGCTATCGCGAGCCTTGGTATTCTGATCCTTATCGCGATTTTTATTAAATATGTGATCCTCGGTATTCTTTATGAAAGTTACGTGCATCCGTTTACGATCATCACAACGCTTCCGGTCGGAACGCTCGGCGGTCTCGCGACACTATGGCTTTTTCATTCTGAAATGTCGCTTTACGCGTATGTCGGGATTTTTATGTTGCTCGGCATTGTGGCCAAGAACGGTATCATGATGGTGGACTTTGCCAATCAGGGCCTTACTGAAGGGAAGAGCAACTTTGACGCGATCCATGACGCGAGCGTTGTGCGTTTCCGGCCGATCCTCATGACAGGACTTGCAGCAATCATGGGAGCGCTTCCCATCGCGTTGGGCTACGGTGCGGACGGTTCTTCGCGTATTCCGCTCGGGCTTGTGGTGGTCGGAGGCCTTGTCTTTTCCCAGGTGGTGACGCTTTTTGTGACTCCCGGTCTCTTTCTTTACATGCAGGCCTTCCAGGAAAAAGTCCTCGATCGTTTCGAGTTGACTCGCGCCGGCTCTTCAAGAAAAAGTGAAAGTTAAATTTGCCCGCGTTTTGCGGCCTTTCCCCCGAAATGATCTGAAAAGTGCTCAGGTTCTTCAAAAAGAGAGGCTAGGATGAAAGGCAAGGCTCTTTTCTACAGTTTTAGGACCCGGGTCACGCTGGTCCTGATCCTCGCGATGGTGACTGTGACAGGGCTGAATAATTTTTTCGTCTACCGCTTTAATCTCGCTTCCAGTTTTGAGCAGCTCCGGAATTCCCTGATCGTCATCGCCAAAACAGCATCTTTGGCCGTGGACACGGAGACGCTTCAAAAAATCCCTTTAACACAGAACGGGGTCCAAAGTTCCGCTTACCGGGAAGTGGCCGCGAAGCTTGATAAAGTCCTGGAAATGAACAAGCCCCTTCAATATATCTATGTTCTTGCGAAGACAAAAACTCCAGGAAATTTGCAATTTCTGATCGATACCGAGACATCCGGCGGGGAGGCCGGGAGAAAAAGAGGCTCTGCCCGTCCCGGGGACTTTTACGACGCCAGCCGTTTTCCGGAAATGCTGGAGGGTTTCAACGCTCCGTCCGCCGATCATGAGCTTCAGACCGATCCGTGGGGAGTGACGCTCTCGGGCTACGCCCCGGTTCTCGGAAAAGACGGAAAGACTGTCGCGATCCTTGGCGTGGATATCCTGGCGGATGATATCGGCAGGATGCAACAGGAGATCAAAAGGCGCATGGTCGTGGTGCTTCTTTCGGGGTGCCTGTTCTGCTGTCTGCTCGGGATATTGATCGCCGGGAGCGTTTCGAACCCGGTGCGAAGACTTACGGAGGGTACGCGTCAGTTGGCCGGGGGAAATCTTGATTACCGCGTCAAGGTGCGTTCCCGGGATGAAATCGGGGAATTGGCGGATTCTTTCAACAAAATGGCTGCGAGTCTTTCCGAGTCCCGGCAGCGTCTGCAAAATTATTTTTTCAAGGTAACACAATCGCTCGTGCGGGCCCTCGAAGCCAAGGACCCCTATACCCGGGGACATTCGGAGCGCGTGGCGGACCTGGCGCGAAAGATCGCGCTGGAACTCGGGGTAGGTCCGCAAAAAGCGGAACTTATCGGGTGTGCGGCCGAGCTTCATGATATCGGGAAACTTGTGATCCATGAAACGATCCTGAACAAAAAAGAAAAACTGGACCCCGGAGAATGGGAAATCCTCAAGGAACATCCCGTGACCGGCGAAAAGATCCTCAAACCTGTCCTGGACGAGGATCTGCTGCATGTGATACGTTCGCACCACGAGCGCGTGGACGGGAAGGGTTACCCCGACGGTCTCAGGGACGAAGCGATCAACATGCCGTCGCAGATCGTTTCCGTCGCCGATGCCTACGACGCCATGACCTCCCTCCGCTCTTACCGTGAACCGTTAACGCCCGGGAATGCGGTAAGTGAGATCGAGCGCGCGAGCGGTACCCAGTTCCGTCCCGAGGTCGTAAGAGCATTTCTCAAAGTAATCGGCCGCGCCGCGTAGAAGGGCGGATCCATTCTGATGAAAAAAAGAATCCTGATCTTTATCCTGTGCTCGCTTGTCGCTTTTCAGGCTCCCGTGAGATGCGAAAACTTGACACCTCATGCGTCAAGTACCTCCCGGGGGAATTTTGATATTCCCTCCGGGAAGCCCCCCCCTTCGCGTGGTCTTTTCGTCTCCCTGATCCAGAACCCGCCGACGCTTTCAAGCCGTGAAACCATGATGAAACTTGTCGATTTCGCGAAGAGAGCCAGGATCAAGATCCTCTTTGTGCAGATCTATCGCGCAAATCAGACATGGTTCCCCTCCAAGGTCGGGGATTCTACGGCGTATGAAGCCGTTTTGAAGACGCTTGGGGAAGATCCTTTCGCGTTCCTGATCAAGGAGGCGCATGGCGCGGGGATCGAGGTACATGCCTGGCTCAATATGTTGAGTCTCAGCGCGAATGGAGATGCGCCACTCCTTAAAAAATACGGGCCCGATATCCTGACGAGAAATTTGGAAGAAAAAAAGACGCTTGAGGATTACAAGATCGACAGCCAGTATTTTCTCGAACCGGGGGACACGCGGGTGCGGAAAGAACTCGTTTCTATGGTTGGAGAAATTGTCCTGGCCTATCCTCAACTGGACGGCGTTCAATTTGATTACATCCGTTATCCGGACAGCCACCCGCGGTATGGCTACACTCCTATCAACATGGACCGCTTCAGAAAATCGACCGGTCTTAAAAAGATCAGAGAGGGGAGCCGGGCCTGGAATGACTGGAAACGCGCCCAGGTGACGGAACTCCTGAAGCTTCTTGTCCAGAAAGCGCGGGCCATCCGTCCTGATATTCAGGTTTCCGCGACAGGGTGTATGTCCTACGCCCGTGCGCTTCATGAGGCATTTCAGGATTGGCCGTCCTGGATTTCGAGTGGCCTTGTGGATTTCGTGACGATCATGAATTATTCCCCGGACCCGGCTGAATATGAACGATGGAGCGGAGTTGCCAAAGCCAAGGTTTCGGACCCTAAACGGTTGTACCTTGGCGTCGGCGCTTACAAGCTGGTCCATTCACCGAAAATCTTTGAAAAAGAATTCCGAACCTGTGAAAAGTCGGGAAGCAGTCTCTGCGCCGTTTTTCACTACGGCAGCCTTCTTGAAAACGCCGCACTTGAAAGACCATTGCTCAGCGAAGGATGATCCCAAGGGAAAAAAGGAGAAAAATCATGGACCGGATAGAAATGGCGAAGAAACTTTACACGCAAGCACAGAGAATGACGGTCGGGATGGCGGCCTCGGTCGTGGCGTACGGAGCGATCGGATATTATTTGATCCGGATGGGGAAAGTGGGTCCGGCGATCCTGAATGCTCAAACTTATCCGCTTGTTAAATACGGGGCCCTGGGGGTTTCGGTCCTCGGAATTTTTGCGATGTGGCAGTTGAATCGCCGGATGTTTAATGCTTTTCCGGCCCAAATTCCGAACACAGAGCGTCCGCCGCAGAGGCTTTTTGTGAGAACGGTTTTGATGAGCGCGGGGGCGGAGCTGCCGCTCCTTCTGGGTATGGTCCTCGTCTTTCTCGGCAGGCAGGTCTACGACTTTATCCCGTTCGCAGTCGTTTCTCTCACAGGATTTATGCTCGCATTCCCCAAAAAAAATGAATGGTCAGCTTGGTTAGGGATAGAGCTCTGAAGATACGCGAAGGGACTTTTTCTGCAGGAGTTTAGACATCTCGTTTGGGACTCGAGACTCGCGCCTCGGAATCTGTCATTACGAATTTCCTCGGGTTACTAGGCGGAGATAAGGCCTTCGAAGAGTTCTTCGGGGGTGAAGCGGCGGATATCAAGGATGGCCTGAAAGACCGGCATGTATTCCTGCAGCCGGAGGCCGGTCTCCGCGACCTGGGCGAGATCGATCTGGCGCTCTTTCTGGTAACTTTCCAGGAAAATATTGCGTACCTCGTGCCGGACCACACCTGAAAGCCGTATCGCGATGAAGCACAGGAAAAATCCGATGTCCCACACCCGTTTGTCCTGACGGCCGCAGAACTCCAGGTCCGTAAAATAAACCTTCTGCTCCACCGGCACCCAGATGCAGTTGACGGGCTGGGTATCGATCAGTGAAAAACCCGCCCGGTGGATCCTGGCCAAGCCGATCGCACATTGCCGGATCACGGCCTCATCGCCCGGGCCCAACGTCTGGCGTTCGCCGATCCGCTCCAGAATCGAATCGACAGTCTCTCCCTCGATATGCTCGGCAACCATGACCTTTTCGACGGCGTCATAAGCGATAAGACGCGGGACGGGGACCCCGATCTTGTCGAGCTGGACGCGGCTGACCATGTCCACGGTAAAACGTTCGTGGGTCTTGCCGCCGTAAATAGAGGGAAACGGGCTGACAAAACTGAGGTGTTTGGCCCAGAAGCTGCCGGCATCGAGGAAGATCTTTACGAAATAGCGCACCTCTTCCCCCGTAGTCTTGCGGCAGCGCCAGATCTGATTGGAATTGCTCAGGCCGCCGGAGACGGATTCCACCGTCAAAGTTCCGGGATCCACGCCGTCAAAGGCGAGCACGTGGCGTTTGAGAAAGGCCTGGCAGGTCGCGATCTTGCGCCAGTGGCCGACCTTGAAGAAACTGATGATGAGAGAACAGACCATCCAGGGGAACAGGATCACGATGCCGGCCAGGATCTTGAATGCGACGCGGGGGCGGACCTTTTGCACGTGTCCCGCGAACTTTGACCGGAATGCGGCGAATCTTTGACGCAGTTTTTCCCGACGAGTCGTCACGATGCTCTTCCTTTCGTATGATCAGAGACCAAAACTCTTTCCAAAGCGATGAAAGAATTATATACCGGCTTATTTTCTTTACAACCGGGAACCTCAAGCAGATGTTTATCCAAGAGAATGCTTCGGGCTTGAGCCTCATCACCACTCGGGAATCCCCGGCGTGGATTTCCTTGTTCGCCCTCCAGCCCTGACTATTATTTTCTTTTCCTAAACGGTAGTCAGGATAGCCCCAATTTCCACTCCGCGGAAATTAATAGGTATTGGGACAGTCCCTCGCTCCTTCTCGCCGAGAAGTCCCTGCCCGCTCGTCCTTCAAACGTTTTATCGAAAGCGAGTCCCGCCGAGACACTTGATCGAAGGAAAAATAACCCTGCGAAGTGGGATGTGCCCTCTCAGGCTTCACTTTAAAATAAAATTTGACAAATGGTTCGCCATAGGGCATATTCCGCGTGTAGTAAGCAGGAGGTAGAACATGATGTGTACCGCAAGGTCGTATGTTTACCTTGCGGTTTTTTGTTTTTACCCTGTTTCAAACTCCCCGGATGGGGACAACAAAGCGGGCTAGTTCCAACTGCACCAGGTTGATTTTTGCACCGTCGTGAAGGTTGAACTTGTCATGCGTTACTATAATTTAAGTGAAAGGAGCAATATCAACCATGGTACAAGGTAAAGTGAAGTGGTTTAACAACTCAAAGGGCTATGGATTCATCTCCCGTGAGGGTGGCGCTGATGTCTTCGTGCATCACACCGCAATCCAGGGCGAGGGATACAAGTCTTTGGAAGAAGGCCAAGCGGTCGAATTTGAAGTGACCCGCGGTCCCAAGGGCGAACAAGCCTCCAACGTTGTGAAGATCTAAGAACCACAACTGGAACTATAAAAACCCCCGTTGGCTTCGGCCAGCGGGGTTTTTTTGTCTTTATTTACAGTATGGCGACCCGCGAAAAAGCGCGGTGCACCGTACTCCTTACGTCTTTTGCAAAGTCACATCTTCGCTTAGACGTCCCCATGAGAAGGGTGTGAACAGGGTATCTTCGGTTGAAAGCTTGATCACAAGACGCTGGTTGTCCGTGAAGTAGGGGTCGTTCGTAAGATTTTTATTTTTATGGCCGGGTTGTTCGAGCGTGGTGTTTTCGATGAAACCGTATTTTGAGACTTTTCCCATCTCGATCAATTCCGCAAACAGATAATCACGCGAGTCGTCCAGGTTCGGATCGATCTTGTGCGTTGTCATGTACCAGGTTGTGAGTGTGAACTTGACCCCGATATCGCGACTGATGGCTCCCATCCAGACAGGTTTTCCGTTGTAACGTATCGGGGTGTACCAGAGACGGAAATGCAGACGTTGGTTGATGTTATTCCGCGTCTTCTGGAACGCGATGTCCTGCGAATGACCGCGATAGTAAAGCGGACTGACCGGGGAGTAGCGGTCATTTTCCCCAGTGAGAAACGCCTTGGCCATTGCAAGTCCGGAACTCGGCGTGAGCGCGGCGGTCTCATCCCAACTCGAAAAACCGAAAATCGTGATCAGGTCCTCGAATTCTCCGATCACCACCAGATTCAGCGGGTCGCCGTTCTGGGTGCCTTTCTTATTGGTGACGCAGCAGGGAAGTTGTTCGAGATACTTGGGGAAGTCCTTATCCGTGTATTCCACGATCGCATCTTTCGGATAACGGTTCGCAAAGTCCTTGGTGGTGTAATCGGGTTTTATGCCCGGGATCGTCACCGCAAAGTTAAAGATCTCGCGTTTTTTATCCCCCAAAAGATCAACTTTGACGTGTTTCGTGCCTTGATCGACCGAGGTATAAAGAAATCCCGCGTGCTTCTTGCCCGGTTGGATGACGTAACTGTGCATGGACACCTTATCGAAGATATGGTCCATTTTTCTGTTCGCACGGCGAACCAAAAAATAATTGACCGGAAACAAAACAAGGGCCGGGAAGAAAAGGACCGAGAGGAGACCCGCCTCGAAAAACTGCCGGCTCTGCTTGTAGTGGGCCATATAAGCGGCCTCCTCGGGAGAATAATAATTAGGATCCATATTCCTCGGGATAAGAAAGTAGGTGTTGTCGCTGCGGTTGTCGATCTCAAGCCAAAGCGGTTGTATCCCTCTTTTGGAAAGGGAAGCGCCGAAGAATCTTTTTGCTTCCTTGTTGCTCAAGACCGTGAGTGTGACCGTCAGGTCGTTGCGCGTTTGGGTCTGAGCTCTTTTCATAAAGGACGTGCGGTCTTCTGTGTGAGGCCGGTACCGGACACAGCCGGAAAAGACAAGGGACAAAACAAGGAAAGAGGAAAGGAAGGAACTCTGTTTTCCTGTGAAATTCATACGTGTTTTAGCCTCCGGTTACTGACACTTTATTGTATAATACCGCGCCGTAATAAAAAACGTCTAAAATCGAATTTTGTTTTTTTTGAGATAAAAAAACATCTCGTGAAAAAATATCCTGTCTCGCCATTCGGTTGTTTTTCATCGGCTGTTCGACGGTCTCGGTTACGGGCCGCAGACATGCGACAGTCCGCGGGTATCAATAAAGAAATTTCTGAGGTGGAAAAGTATTGTAAAGCCTAGTAAGGAGTAAGGCATGTGGTGCACTGAACGACCCGTAAAGATTAATAGGAAGTTCAGTGCAGCACTCGCCTCCGATAGAGCCTTTATTGAAAGGCAAGTGCGTTACGCGAAAGCTTTCACGCCATGCTCCGTACGCCGTTCTAACCAGGAGGAGTCATGAAATATAAACTATTGGCAGTTATGTTTGTAATGATGCTTGTCTTGACCGGGATGGGTTATGCGGCGGATGATCAGGCTTCTCTTGGGACTCAGGCTGGTGAAGCGGCCCGGGAGTTGAAGACTACGGCCGGCGAGAGTTTTTCGACGGGGGCGATGAAGGTTTCGGAGTCCTCCGGGAAAGTGGAGGCCGAGGTCCAGGAGACTTTAAAAACGCTTCAGCAGCAATGGGATGTGCTTGCCAAACAGCTCCAGGAGAAAACCCGGCAGATCCAGAAACAGTTCGAGCAGCAGTTGCAGGATTTCGACAAGTCCTTCAATAAGCCGCCCAAGTCTTAGTTTTCTTTTCATGAACGGCGACTTGGACAGCACTGGTTTCCAATTAAAAAACTAAAAAAACTAATGGAAAACCAGGCGCAGCCGTGACTCCCGTTTGTCAAGGAAGAACGCTTTTCCGGATGAATTGGCCGAGGGAGCTGCGCAATTAAATCATAGTACCTACCACTAGGGGCTAAATTAAGGTTGTATCCCGGAGGTTAGGTCGTTAGCATAAGCACGGTTTTTGGTTTTGAGGTAAAGGGTCCGGTAGAGAATCCGCCGGAGGGGTCAACGATGGTCGGGCCGCCATCTGGCGTTGTAACGTCAGGAGGCGGCCCTTTTCACTTTAGGGGTCCTGGCGAGAACGGAGAATGATTATGGAATGGGTGTTGCGTGACGGACCTGTCTATGTGGCCTTGCTTGCGGTTGTTGTTTTTTTTACTTTCGTTTGGTTCAGGTCGAGAAAAAAATGAAAATCACACTTCGTTTAATCATTTCGCTTTTGATTGCCACAACCGTTGTGGTCGTAAGTTTCTCCTATTTCCAGGCGAAGAACGAGGAAAAACGCTTAAATGAGGAATTGAGGCTCCGCACCACGGTGCTTGCCAAGACTTTCAAGGAGGCCGTCGAATCTTTTCTGGAGCGTACAGATCAGCCTGACCGGGTTCAGAAATTCATCGAGAAGTACCAGGGACATAAAAGGTTGCTCGGTCTTATTGTGGATATGAAAGAAGGCCCTCGGATCGCTTTCCCTCCCGAGCTGACAAAGGAGGAATTATTCAAACCGGAATCGCTAAAAGCTATCGACGAAAATGCGCCGGTGGATGTGAACGGCAAATGGGGTGGGAGGAAGGTCAACTATCATGTCGTTCCGTTGATGAAAGAGGATAAGGTCGTTGGTGCATTGGGCCTTATTCATGATCGCCGTTTTATTCTAAACCAGATCAAGGAATTTTGGAAAAACTCGGCCTTCACTTTCTCTATTTTGGCAGCGATTCTTTCGATCATATCGCTTCTGGTGATCCGTTGGAGCGTGACAGGGCCGATCGCCCGTATCGGTTTAATGATCCAAAAGGCCCTTGGGGTTGAACCTGGGGCGGAGTCCAAGCCGGAGAAGGAGCAAGGGGATATTGAAAAACTCCTTTATGGAGTCAGTCACATGGCGGCAAGCCTCAAGGCGGCCCGGTTTGATCTGGTAGAACAGTCCCGGCTCGTTAATGCCGAGGGGACAGTTTGGACAAAAGAACGGTTGAAAGACTATTTGCAGTCCCAGCTTCGCGGGAAGCAGCTTTATGTGATCTCGAACCGGGAGCCTTACATTCATCGTAAGAAAAGCAACGAGATAGAATGCATTACTCCTGCGAGCGGTGTAGTAACGGCCCTGGATCCCGTCATGCAGGCGACCGGAGGGCTTTGGATCGCGCACGGAGCCGGCAGTGCGGATCGTGAAGTTGTCGACAAAGAAAACAAGGTGGGTGTTCCGCCGTGGAAGCCTTCGTTTACCTTGAAGCGCGTCTGGCTTACTGGAGAAGAGGAAAAAGGTTATTACTACGGTTTTTCCAACGAAGGTCTTTGGCCGCTTTGTCATATCAGTCATGTGAGGCCTGTTTTCAGGATCGAGGACTGGAATTGCTACAAGGAAGTGAACCGGAAATTCGCTGAGGCGCTTCTCGAAGAACTTGACGACGATCCGCCCCTGATCCTTGTCCAGGATTATCATTTCGCGCTGCTTCCTAGGATGATCAAAGAGCAAAGGCCCGATGCGAAGATCGCGATTTTTTGGCATATTCCCTGGCCCAACGCGGAAGCGTTCGGGATCTGTCCGTGGCAGGAGGAGATCCTGGAAGGAATGCTCGGAAGCGATATTATCGGGTTCCACACGCAGTTCCACTGTAACAATTTTCTTGATACGGTTGATCACGCCCTTGAATGTAAGATCAACTGGGCGAATTTTGAAGTCACACGCGGCGGGAAATCGAGTTCCGTACGTCCGTTCCCGATCAGCATTTCCGGAGTTCCTAATGTCGCGGTTCAGGAAACCGGAAAAGATCCGCTCGAGAAATTGAAGCAGGATTACGGGCTCAAGGATAAAAAGATAGGCTTGGGAGTTGACCGCATCGACTACACCAAAGGTCTTTTGGAGCGTTTCCGGGCTATCGAGAGGGTTCTGGAAAAATATCCCCACCTTCAGGGAGAGCTCGTATTTGTTGAGCTTGGCGCTCCTTCCAGGAGTTTGATCGAAAGTTACCAAGACCATCTGAAAGAGGTCGAGAAGCTTGTCGAGAAGATCAATCAGCGCTTCCAGAAAGGCTCTTACCGTCCCATCCTCTTTTTAGAAAATCATCATGACCAAAAGAAAATTTTCAATTTTTACCGGATAGCAGATTTCTGTTTCGTAAGTTCCCTTCATGATGGAATGAATCTTGTTGCCAAGGAATACGTGTCTGCACGGGAAGATGAGGACGGTGTGTTGATCCTGAGCCGTTTCACGGGCGCAAGCCATGAATTCCTGAGTGCGCTTTTGATCAATCCATATGATATCGAAGGAACAGCGGAAGCGATCCATCAGGCGCTTACGATGCTTCCGGAAGAAAAAAAGGAACGGATGCGGAAAATGCGCCAGATCGTACGGGAATATAACGTCTACCGATGGGCCGCGGACATGATCACCGCGCTCATAAGATCATTTTAAACAGGGAATGTTTTATGCTCAGTTTTAATGAAAAGATTGTTAAAAGAATAGCGCTTGCGTCCAGAGTTTTCTTTTTTTTGGACTATGACGGGACACTTACGCCGATCGTCCAAAAGCCCGAAAAGGCCCGGCTGAAGATGGCCGCGAGGTCCGTATTGCGCAGTTTAAGCAATTTGCCGGGGGTCAAGGTTGCTGTGGTGAGCGGACGTTCCCTCCCGGATCTCGAAAATATGATAGGTTCGATTTCCGGAATTATTTATGTGGGCAATCACGGGCTTGAGATGAAAGGGGAAGATTTTGTCTGGAACCATTCGTCCGTGAAGCAAATCTTGCGGATCATGACGCGTATTTGGGGCGAACTGAGGAAAAACTTGTATCCTGTCAAAGGCATGCTTCTTGAAAACAAGACCTTGGGGATCAGTTTGCATTATCGTTTGGTTCCTGAGGCAAAGGTCGCTGCTCTTTATCGGAATTTCCGGGAGATTATTGCTCCCTGGGTCCGGTCAGGTATGGTTGGTGTTCAGGAGGGAAAAAAGGTCTTGGAAATCCGGTCTCGTCCCCGTCTCTGGCACAAGGGGAAAGTCGTTCAAAGACTTCTCAAAAAATACAAGCAACAGGGAAATTTTTTACCAATCTTTATCGGAGATGACCGGACGGACGAGGATGCGTTCAAGGTTCTTCAGAGTTCCGGAATTACCGCCAGGGTGACCGAAAATCCCCGCGCGTTTTCAACAGCGAAATGTTACATACATTCTCCCGGCGAGGTGCTCGGTTTTTTAAGACAGGTGATAAAGCTCCGGAAGCGGAATTTTAGAGGGGGCTGTTCGTGACCGGTCAGGATCTTTGGTACAAAGATGCTATTATTTATGAGCTTCATGTCAAAACTTTTTTTGACAGTAATGAGAATGGCTATGGTGACTTCCGCGGTTTGACCCAAAAGCTGGATTATCTTCAGGATCTCGGTATCAACTGCATCTGGCTCCTCCCGTTCTACAAGACTCCAATGAAAGATGACGGTTATGACATTTCGGATTTCCAGGAGGTCTCTCCCGAGTACGGGACCATGAAGGATTTTCAGGATTTTGTCAAAGAAGCCCACCGTCGCGACATAAAGGTTCTTATTGAACTTGTTCTGAACCATACTTCGGACCAGCATCCCTGGTTCCGGGAGGCCCGGGTGTCCAGGGCATCGCCGAAAAGGGACTACTACATCTGGAGTGATGATCCTCAAAAATACAAAAACGCTAGGATCATCTTCACGGACACGGAAAAGTCCAACTGGACGTATGATCCCCAATCCGGTCAGTATTACTGGCACCGTTTCTTCAGTCATCAACCCGACCTCAATTATAATAATCCTCAGGTGCGAAAGGCCATGCACGACGTGCTTTTCTTCTGGCTGAAGATGGGGGTTGACGGCTTCCGGCTCGATGCCGTCCCCTATCTTTTTGAGCGTGACGGAACAAATTGTGAAAATCTTCCCGAAGTGCACGCATATCTTAAAGGACTGCGAACTCAGCTGGATAAATCCTTTAAGAAAAAAGTCCTGCTTGCGGAGGCGAATCAATGGCCCGCGGATGTGCGGCCTTATTTTGGAGAGGGGGACGAATGCCACATGGCGTTTCATTTTCCGTTAATGCCGCGTATTTTTATGGCGATCCGCAAGGAAGATAACACGCCGATCCTCGAGATCATGCGTCAAACGCCTTCCATACCCAATAGTTGCCAGTGGGCGCTTTTTCTCCGCAATCATGACGAACTAACGCTTGAAATGGTGACGCAGGAAGAGCGGGATTATATGTATCGCGAGTATGCGGCGGATCCAAAGGCAAAACTGAATCTCGGAATCCGGCGTCGTCTCGCGCCGCTTATGAACAACGGCCGTCGGCAAATGGAACTTCTGAACAGTCTTCTTTTCAGTCTTCCCGGGACCCCGATCATTTACTACGGGGACGAGATCGGCATGGGGGACAATATTTATCTTGGGGACCGGAACGGTGTCAGGACACCGATGCAATGGAACGGGAACAAGAATGCGGGGTTCTCGACGGTAGCTTCCGATAAACTCTATGCGCCCTTGATCATCGATCCTGTTTACGGCTACCAGGCCATCAATGTTGAAGCCCAAAATATGACCCAGTCGTCTTTTCTCAACTGGACGAAGCGGATGATCCGGGTCCGCAAGAGCTTGAAAGCGTTCGGCCGCGGGACGATCGAATTTCTCCGGCACAAAAACCCGAAGATCCTGGCTTATATCCGCGCCCACGAGGATGAAACACTTCTTATCGTCAACAATCTCTCCCGTTATGTTCAGCCTGTCGAGCTTGATCTGAAACACTATGACGGATGGGAACCTTTGGAGCTTTGGGGGAATGTGAAATTCCCGAAGATCGGAGAGCTGCCCTATTTCCTGACACTGGGACCGCACGGTTTTTACTGGTTCAGGTTGATCAGAATTCCGTAGACGAGAAAAGAAATGAAATTATCCGGATGGATTTTTATGCTGTGCAGCTGGAGCGCGATCATCGGACTGATTATTTTTGCCTACGGCAAGGTTCTCAAAAAAAGGAAATGAAAGAGATTCGATATTTTATCCCGCTTGTGGCGGAGTCCTGCCGGTTTTCAGGCGGTGGTTGGCATGGATGCTGCGGCGGGATGCCGCCGAAGTCTGGAGGTGCCACGGCTGCCCTTCGCCCCAAGCGCAGGGTGGTGAGCGAAGGTCGAACCATAAAGCCGTGGGACTCCATGTTCTTCGGATCACTGCTCCAAGAGCCGCTTGATTTTAGGGCCGGGAAGTAGTAGCTTCGCCGCAGGAAAGTAACCGGATCCTGCGGGAAAAAACATGAGAAAATTATTCTTTATTTCTGTTCTTGTCCTTGGTTTTTCTTCCCTTATCTCCCAAGTGGTGGTGATCCGGGAACTGGCCATGAGTTTTTACGCCAACGAGTTTTTCATCGGCTGGATTCTCTTTTGCTGGCTTCTTGGGACTGCCGCCGGGAGCACACTAGGTTCAAGACTCTGCCGTGACGCAAAAAAGGCCTTCCGCCTGTTGGCGGTCTGTCATGTTCTCACGGCCTTTCTTTTTCCCCTTGTGGTCGTTCTCATACGTTCCGGTAAACTGATCCTCGGGACTCCGGCCGGAGCACTTCCGGAACTTTTCCCTTCTCTCCTTTATTCGTTCGCAGTTCTTGTCCCTCTGTGCGGGGTGCTGGGAATGCAGTTTGTGGTTGCGGCAAGAGGACAAGTGTCTCAAGCGCTGGAAAGGGAACCGGCACGCGCGGTGGGGCGGGCGTATTTTGGGGAATGCTTGGGATTCATCGCAGGCGGGGCCGTTTTTAGTTTCGCGTTGATTTTCGTCAATGAATTCCGGGTGGCAGCGCTCCTTGCGGTTTTAAATCTTGCGGTTGCCTGCGGAGTTTTTTATGCCCTTTTCGGGAAAAAGAAAATGATTCGGTGGTTTTTGGCCCTTGCCGCGATCCTTTTCCCGGCATGGCTTTTCCTAAACAGCGTTTCTTTACAGCAATGGACGTCCCAGTGGCGGTTCCCGAACGAAACACTTGTCCGGACGGAAAACACCGTTCATGGCAATGTATCTGTTACGCGGTTGGGGCCGCAATATAATTTCTATCAGAGCGGCCTGCTCCTGGGGGCGGACCGCGAGGACCTTGCGAGCGAATATCTGGTCCATTTTCCGATGCTCGCACATCCGGCCCCTCAAAAGGTCCTGCTTCTCGGGACCGGGTTCAACGGGCCTTTGCAGCAAATCCTGAAACACAGTCCCCGGGAGGTTCGTGCGGTCGAACTGGATCCCGAACTCTTGAAAATCACCCGCGGATTTCTTCCGGAGGATCTCCAAGCGACTCTTCGCGATCCCCGGGTGCGGCTTTGGGCCGCGGACCCGAGAGATTTTCTCAGGTTCGAAAATGAAAAATTCGACGTCATTATCGCAAATTTTCCGGACCCGGCCTCGGTGCTCGTCAATCGCAATTACACGGAACAGTTTTTCCGTTCCGTCCGTTCCCATCTTTTTGCCGGGGGCATGTTTGCCACCCACATCACGTTTGCGGCGAATACCCTGACGCCGGAACTGGAACGGCTCGGAAGTTCGGTTTACGCGACGCTTAATCAGGTTTTTCCGGCCGTGGGAGTACTCCCCGAGGACACGCTCTTCTTTTTGGCATCGAGGGAGGATCTGCCGCCTTTGGATCCTGAAGAGATGGTCGACCGGCTTTCTGAACGGAAAATCAAGCCGGATTTTGTGACGGCGGACCAGATCCGCTACCGCCTTACGAACGACCGCGTGGAACGGGTCACAACGGCTTTTCGTAATGCCATATGGAAGACAAAAAACACCGATCTCAGGCCGCGCACCTGTTATTTCGAATTCCTCCGGTGGCTCAGTCAGTTCAATCCCGGGATTGCGAAAACGTTCTTTTTTCTGGCCACGCCCCCTTTCCCGGTCATTTTAGCGGCAGGTTTATTTGGGGTTCTGTTTCTGGGCGTATTCGCGCAGGGCCCCAGGAAGCGAAGGCGAAAACTCGCGCTTGTCAGTATGGAAACAGCCGGTTTTTCCCTGATGGCGTTTGAGATCGTGGTGATTTATCTTTTCCAGGCAGCGTTCGGCGACCTTTACTACCGGCTTGCGTGGGTGATCATGACGTTCATGGCAGGACTGGGGGCAGGGACCTGGGCGGCGCTGAGCCTCAAGAAGATCCCGGAGCGCTTTGCGCTTGCAGGCCTTCACACGATGAACGCAGCATTTTTCTTTTTGCTGGTCAGAATTTGTGTGCGGATTTTTTCAAAAGGATCTCTTCTAACGCAAGAATATCAATACGCCTTTTTAGGGGTAGCGCTTTGGGCTGGTTTCATAGCCGGAGCCATCTTTCCGTTCGCGAACCGGCTTTATCTTGCCAAGGGCGGGAAAAACCGTCTTGGCGGTGTTTATGCGGCAGATCTTTGGGGTTCGGCGCTTGGCGCCCTGCTGACCGCGGGATTTTTCATTCCGATGTGGGGAGTTCCGCAAACGCTGATGTTTCTGGGTGCAGCGAACGTTTTTTTACTGTTGCTTCTTCTCTTCCGAAAAGACGTCGGCCGTAAAGACTTGTAAGTCGACGCCAGGGTCTTTCCAGCAGTTTCTGGACAATCCGGCTTTCTGGGAGCAGAGTTCGCTGAGAAAATCTTCCTTGTTCCATCCTGTTTCGGTCGCGACCTGCGGCAGGAAAACTCCGTGGTAAAGACCTTTCGAAACTTGAACGCCGTGCTTGCCGAGCTTGATTTCGTCGGCTGTTTTAATTTTTTTCAGCGGGCTCAAGACCGAAATCTCATACTCCAATTGGTCGAGCTCGTCCGCGCTGACGGGCGAGAACCGCGGGTCCTGCAGGGCCGCGGAAATCGCCATTTGCTGGATGGTAAGAAAAAGGGGCCCAGAAGCATCGAACCGGCCGATACAGCCGCGGAGTTGGCCGTTTTCTTTCAGGGTCACAAAGGCGCCGCGCGGCCGCCTGAGGGCCGGAGAAGCGGGAGAGAATGCAGGGATTTTTTTGGTTTGAACGTAACTTTCCACGGTGGAGCGCGCGATCTCGAGCAGTTCTTTCTTTTCCGGCGGGGTCATTCCTTTTTCGTCCGCTGCAATTTTCTTTTCTGCGGCGATGGCCGGGGACGCCGCAGGTATCGTGCTTCGCTTTGCGACGAAGGCGACCGCGCCGTAGCCGACCACGCGGTTTTTATCACCCACAGATGTGTCGCCCGAATTTTCATATTTTAAAAAGACCGGAACTGTGGGACCCAGTGTCTGGGTCAGGAGCAGGACCGTTCGCACACCGCTCACGCCGCAAAGAAAGGTTTCCGCGTTCGGAATCCCTTTTTCAACGTGTCGTTTTAACATGGCGTCCAATGCATCCACCTGCCCGGTATGAATAGCCTGAAGGGTCTCGCGGTCCGTGGACGTGGCATCGTCATAGGCCGGATAGTGGGACATGTCGGTACTCGCGACAATGAGTGTCTTGTCGTCGACGATTTTCTTTAAGGCGTCTGCGAGGACTTTGGAAAGTGCAGGATCATCGTTTCCGAAAAGCAGGGGGACGATCTTGAAATCTTTCAGAACACGCTGGAGAAAGGGGAGCTGCACCTCAAGCACGTGATCCTCTTCGTGGGTGCGCGGGCGATCCAGAATCTTTGAGGATGAGGCGAGGAGCTTTGCGGCCTTTTCTTCATCAATGGGCACAAGTCCGAGCGGTGTTTCGAAACTTCCTTTCTTGTAGACCGAGATTCCGTTGAACCATTCTGTGTGGCTGTTGGATATCAGGATGACGGTCTTGAAGTTGCGGCCTTCAAGTTCTTTATATGCGTACGCCGCGACCGGTCCCGAATAGACATAACCAGCGTGCGGCACCATGATCGCGCGGATCGGCGCCGTGATCTTGGGAGGATCAGCCTGGCGCAGTAGCGCGTCCACGTGTTTTTCGAGGGTTGCCTTGTCCCCGGGATAAAATTCACCTGCCGCAACGGCTTTGCGAACGTTCCCGTTCTTAGTTTGTTTTTGCCCTCTGGGAGGGGTGAATGTAAACGCAAGGGAAAGCAATCCGATTAACACAAGAGAAGTTATTAGAAAAGGGGGGGGGGCCGTCTTTGCCCGGGCACAACGCGCGACACACGGCGTACAACTTAAAAATCCAGGACCCATCCATAGCGTGTGACACACTGGACGCTGTGTGGAAAAAAGGGGACTTTCCGTTTTTTTATTCCCAGATGCCGGGGATTTTTTCTCCATCGGGACAGACTCCATCTTTGAGGTTATTAGTGGTGACAAAATAGCCCTGGCGGACCACAGCTTTTTCCTTCGAACCCGGGCACCAGGTCGTTTCGCCCTCGGGGTAGGCGATGTTACCCGTATAAACGAATTTGAGCCCTTCTTCCATGGCGATCCTGCGTGCGCGAATAAGCGTCTCAGGGGGTGTGGGCGGGAGGTTTTTAAGTTTGAACTGGGGGAAAAACCGGCTGAAGTGAAGAGGGACCGAATCACCCAAATTTGACCGGATCCAGCGTGCCATGGCACGGAGTTCATCATCGCTATCATTTTCCCCGGGCACGAGCAGGTTCACAATTTCGAGCCATACGCCGCTTTGCCTGATGGTCTTGAGAGTTTCCAGGACCGGTTCCAGACGACCGCCCGTGAGTTTACTGTAAAATTTTTCATTAAATGCTTTGAGATCGACCTTGTACGCATCGACATATTTCAAAAGTTCCTTGAGCGGCTCCTCTTCGATGTAGCCGCTTGAAACAACCACGGTCTTGAGTCCTTTGGCCTTGGCGAGCTTCGCAATATCCAGCATGTATTCGTAGGCGATCACAGGCTCGTTGTAGGTGAAAGCAATGGACCGGGCGCCGCTTGCGAACGCCTGGGCCACGACCTCATCGGGCGTTACCGTCTGGGTCGGCACATCGCCGGGGAAGGCCTGCGAAATCTCCCAGTTCTGGCAAAAAAGACAACGCATATTGCATCCGGTCGTGGCGATGGAAAAAGCCGTGCTGCCCGGGAGAACATGGAAGAACGGTTTTTTCTCGATCGGGTCGACATGCACGGTCGCGATCTTGCCGTAGACCATGGAATAAAGCCTGCCGTCGATATTCTTGCGGGCCTTGCAGGCGCCCCACTGCGAAGGGGCGATTACGCATTGGTTCGGACAAAGGAAACATTGCACGGTTTTGTTGGACAGGGGTTCGTAATAGCTGGCTTCATGGAGGCCGGTCCGGTTCGGGGCGGCGTCCGCGCGAACGGAATTTTCACGCCGGTAAATAAAAAGGAGCGTCGCACCAAGAACGATTACCAAAAAGAGGAAGGCAAAGACCTTTTTCAACAGCTCCGTGATGTTCATCGTGCGGCCTCCCTTCCAGCGTCAATTATGAACAATCGAATAGATTCCGTAAATAAGAAATATAACAGCCACCAGAAAGCCGCTCGCGCGGGCCATGATTCGGAACTCCCTGGTCCTGGAAGCAAATCCCACGAACACAATCGGGAGGAAGTAGAGGGAACTTGTGAGAAAGAAAAGCGCAAAATAAACCATGCCATATAGGGTACTGTGCCTGGAGAACACATAAGTGACGGACAGCAAAAACGGCGGGCAGAGGTTGATCCCCATGAAAAAACCCATGAGCGCCGGGCTCCGGGCTTTAAGAAATTTCGGGGCAGGGCAGGATCCTTTTTCGCGCACGAGACCGAAAAGATAGAAAAGAAGCACAAGGGACAGAACGATGAAAGAAATATCCGTGGCATGGCGTAGCCACCGGGGGTCCAACTTCTCTCCGAGATAACCCACGAGCAGGCCGAAACAAAGATAGCCCGCCAGACGTCCTGCCAGGAATTCGAGGAGGACAAGAAAATTTTTCCTGGGGGTGCGTTCCTCCGCACCGAAGAAGACGCCCATGAACGGAAAACAATAGGTGAGACAAAACGCCCCTACCGAGAGGCCGGTCAGAAGCGGCTGGAGCGCGAGTTCCCAGTTCATATCCGTATGTTAAAGAGGGAATGTCCCGAAGGGAAGCTGAAAATAGTGACGCTGCTTACTCAATTCAGTTATCTTCTCCACTTCGTGGGGGAGAGGGAGGTGAGAAGGAATTTTTGCTCCAACTTACCGAATGTCCTATAAGCCTGCGTCAGGAGGATTTCTTGGGAAGATGGCTTGCTAGCTTGTCCCTGATGGCGGCAAAGATCAGAGTCAAAGATCCTTTTTGTTCCACTTTATCACAAACCAGATAAAAGGCCGGCACGACGAACAAGGTCAAAAGCGTCGAGACCAGAACGCCGCCGATGATCGCAACGCCCATCGGGATGCGTGTTTCCGCTCCGGGACCGAGCGCCAGGGCTGCCGGGACCGCGGCCGCAATGGTGGCAACTGATGTCATGATGATCGGCCGTAACCGGATCGGACAAGCGGTGAGGATCGCGTCGTAAGTATTCATGCCCCGCCCTCTCATCTGGTTAGTGAAGTCCACGAGCAAAATCGAGTTTTTCTTCACGATTCCCATTAAAAGCAAAAGACCAATGAAACTGAAGATGCTGAGGGATTGGTTGGCGATCAAAAGTGCCCAAAAAGCACCCACAAGACTAAAAGGAAGTGCCAGAAGGACCGTGATCGGGTGGACGATGTGGTTGAATTGGGAAGCCAGGATCATGTAGGCCACGACGATGCCGAGAATGAGCGCGAAGATAAGACTCATCATCGATTCCTTGAACGTCTGGCTTGTCCCGCTGAAGACAATGCGATAAGGGGCGGAGAGTGTTTCTCCGGCGATCTTTTGGACCTCTTGAATGGCCTTTGCAAGAGATTGGCCGCTGGCGGCGCTTGCGTAAATGCTGATAGCGCGTTCACGACCCTGGCGGGTAATGCTTAAGAGGCTGGGGCGCTCCGTGATCTTGACAACATTTTCGAGTTGGACCATTTCGCCGCGGTTGTTCCATATCCAAAGATCCGCGATGTTTTTGGTGCTTTGGCGGTCCTGGTCATTGGCTTTGACCCGGACATCATAGCGTTTTCCGTCCTGCGTGTATTTTGCCACGCGCTCGCCACCGATCATGGCATTCACCGTACGGGCGATTGTTTCGATGCTCGCGGCATGGTCGAAAGCCTTGTCGCGGTCCGGCGTGATCCGCACCTCCGTGAGACCGGAACGGTAGTCGCTATCGATATCCTCAAAGTATGGGCTTTTTTTCATCTTGTCCTGGATTTTCTGGGCGTATTCGATCAATTTGTCCCAGTCGGGTCCCCGGATCGAGAACTCGATGGGGTATCCGCGTGTTGCGGAGAACCCGCGCGTGGAAAGATCCTGCATGATCGCTTTTACGTTAGGGATATTGTTGAGGTCCGTACGGAACTGGTCCATCACGTCCTGCTGGGTCGGGCGGCGCTTGAGTTTTGGGTCGTACGGACGGTCCTTGGGATCCTTGAGAGTTATGAAGAGCATCCCCGCATTGACTTCTCCTTCGATGCCACCCATGCGGATACCGATGACGCAGAAATAACGTTTGACGCAGGGGTGCTTCATGGCGAATTCTTCCGCGACCTTGAACCGCTCGCTCGTGAAATAGACCGAGGAGCCGATGGGTGTTTCCAACGCGGCCAGGAATATGCTCTGGTCCTGCGCGGGGACGAATTCTTTTCTGAGAAGAGGGGCCGTGATCACATAAGAGGCGACACAAAAAACGAAGGAGAACAAGAGTACTTTCCACTTATGTCTCAGGGTCAGGATGAGGCATTTGCCGTAGAGCTCGTTAAGCTTGATCATGCCATGTTCGAAAGCTTTGCCGAACCGTGTTTTTCTTTCCTCGATCGTAAGTAATTGAGAGCATCGCATCGGTGCGAGAGTCAACGCCTCCAGAAGCGAAAGGAAGACCGCGGCGGTGATCGTGATGCCGAACTGAAGGAAGAATTTTCCGATAATGCCTTTCATGTAAACCACGGGAATGAAAATCGCCGCGATCGCCAGCGTGGCGGCCAACGCCGCGAATGTGATCTCCTTCGAGCCTTTGAGCGCTGCATCGACCTTACCTTCGCCCATCTCGCGATGGCGGACGATGTTTTCAAGAACCATGATGGCATCGTCCACCACGATGCCGATGGCGAGTGAGAGCCCGAGTAAGGTGAATATGTTCATGGTGAAGCCCGCGAATTTCATTGCGATGAAAGTTCCGAGGATCGAAGTCGGGATGGCAAGCAGGATGTTCAGGTTCGAGCTCCACGAGCCCAGAAAGAGCCAGCATACCAGGGACGTGAGAATGGCGGAGAGAATGAGCGTCAGGAAAAGTTCATGGACACTGTCGCTGATGAACTTGCTCGAATCGAAATTGATATCGATCGAAAAATCCGGCGGAAGTTCGCGTTGGACCTCCGCGAGTTTTTTCTTAACGCCTTCGGCCACCGCGACGGTATTCGCCCCGCGCTGTTTCCGGATGCCGAGCCCGACGGCCGGCTGGCCCATGACCCGCGACATTCTCCGGAGGTCCGCAAGACCATCCTCGATCCTGGCGACCTCGCTTAATTTGATCGGGCGGTAAATGGGTTTTCCGTCACGGTTATTGATGACGATCTTCTCGAATTCTTCGACGGATCGGGCTTCTCCCATGGCGCGGACTGCGGATTCCTTTACCGGGGTTTCCAGTTTTCCGGCAGGGATCTCAACATGTTCTGTCTGGATTGCGGCGATCACGTCCTCGACCGTAAGCTGGTAGGCGAGGAGTTTTTTCGTATCAATCCACACACGGAGGTTCCGCTCCAGGAAGCCGCCCAAAAAGATTTCACCGACCCCGGGCACGGTCTTGAAGCGATCCTTAATGTTTCGGTCGACATAATCCATCAGATTCTTCAGGGGAAGACGTGAGGTGACTGCAAGGAACATGATAGGCTGGTCTTCGGGATTAAATTTCTGAATGATCGGAGGGTCTACGTCGGTCGGGAGCCTGCGACGAGCCTCCGAGATCTTGCTTTGAACCTCCTGCAGGGCGACGTCGATGTCGCGATCAAGATCGAACTCGAGTTTGATGCTGGCCTTCCCTTCGGCGGAGGAGGAGGAAATATCGCGGAGGCCCTCGATCCCCATGACGGAATCTTCGATGATATCGACCACATCGCTTTCCATGACCTCGGGTGCTGCGCCTTCCCAGATCACGCTTACGTTCAGTACAGGGAAATCCACATCCGGCATTTGTCCGACGCCCATTCCGTGACAGCCGAGCAGGCCAAACACGATGAGCCCGATCATGAGCATCCAGGCGAAAACGGGGTTTTTGACCGAGATCTCTGATAAATTCATGATACTTCTCCGATGGCGACGCGGAAGGCCGCCTCATCCTGTTTCATAACATAATAGGTCAGGTTCTGGCGTTGCCGGGTGTTATGAAGGGATTCCAGGGCCGCGAGGACATCCAGATTGCTGACGAGACTGCGGGTGTATTCCTCGGACTGGACCTCGTAATTTTTCTCAGCATCCTGGACAGCTTCCTTTAAAAGCCTGTTCGTTTCCTTGGCGGAGAGCCAGATCTGATAGCTCTGTTTGATGTCGAGTTCAGCCTGGCGTTTGGCGAGTGAGAAAGAAAGCTTTTTCTGTCTCAGAATTCCAATGGAATCCTTGACCTGTCCGACAGTTTCACCGCCCGAAAAAAGAGGCACGTCGAACTTGATGAGTGTGTCAAAATCCAGGTTCGACAAAACTCCTTCGCGGCGCGTGTATTGATTGTGGTCCAGCGTGATCATGGGCCAGAATCCGCTTTGAGCTACAACAATGCCGCGCCAAGCGGTCTTGACCGCTTGTTCCGCGGCCTTGACATCGGATCGTGTCAGGGCCATTTTGAGATGCTCGGTAAGCGTTCGCGAGGAGACCTCTTCTGAGGTCTCTTCTTCGAGCTTGCGCCCCTCAAGTTCGGTTCCGGTCAGGAATTCCAGGAGGTAACGGACCGTTGCGAGTGCTCCCTGGGCACTGGCCAGGTCCGCCTTAAGTACTTTGAGATTTGTTTGGGCCGTGATCACTTCGCTTACGCGGGAGCGGCCTATTTTTTCGCGTTCTTCCAGCTCCTTGATCCGTTGCTGGAGAAGTTCATGAATGCCTTGGTTGATCTCGATCTCTTTTTCATACCGGAGGACGTTGTAAAAAGCGCGGGCCACATCGGTATAAAGGAGTTCTTTGGCGCGGGTCCATGCTTCCTTTTGCTCTTTCCTGTAGCTCCCGGCGCCCGTCAAAGCGCCGATTGCCTTAAAGCCCTGGAAAAGCGGCTGGCTGATCTTGAATTTGCTTTCATGTATGTTGGGATCACCCAATGCGCTCAAATTGCTTTTTTGATCATCCTGAAACGTGCGCTCAATAATGAAATCCACATTACCGAGTCCCTGGCTTGCCGCATTGAATATCTGCGCCGTGGCGCGGGAGATGGCTTCTTTCTGGATGGCCACGGTCTCGCTTTGAACAAGCGCGAGATGGTAGCACTCTTCCAAAGAAAGAGAATCTGTCCCGAATGATGAGGTGGTGGAAGCACTCTCCCGGGCTTGAACGGACGGTAAGATAAAAAAAGTGAGTATGAAACAAAAGATCAGGGAACTCTTAGCGATCATTTTTAGATCTCAACAAAAAATCATCCATGGTTTTTGAAACTATTGCATAGAAACGACTGATGACTTGGTGCTCTTTTCCGTTAAATTGATCGTAGGCTTTCAGGAGAAGGCCGAGACTTTGGCTCTGGATCTCCGTGATGATCTTTTGGCCCTTCGGGAGTATTTCAAGCAGGATGACACGCCTGTCTTCGGCATGGGGGACGCGTTTAAGGAATTTCTTTTCTTCCAAACGGTCCACAAGATTCGTGACGGCCGGTTTGGTGATCTTCAGATGGCTGCTGACTTCAGTCATAGAGACGGTCCCGAGCAGCATCAACTGATAAAGAAGCGCAAATTGTGGCAACGTCAGATCGATCCTGCTGAGCATCTGGGCATATATGCGGGAGAACTTCGGTTGAAGTTCTCTGAAGCTTGCCACAAATGCTTCTCGCTCGTTCATGGTCCTTATCCTCCTGATTGGATCGAATAGTTAACACTATTAACTATTTATAGTTTGAAGTATATACAGGAGGGCGGCGGAATGCAACGAGTAAGAGAGGAGAGCGTATTTTGAAGTAAAGACTGAAATGGGACGTCTACGAAAAAAGACGGGCAACCAGGATGCCGTTCAGGATGAACTGAACCGCGATTGCAGTAAGGATAAGGCCCATCAGGCGGCTGGTGATCTTAAGAGCGATCACGCTGAATATCCTGGAGCGGCTGGCTACGAATCCGAGGATCAGAAATGTCAGGGCTGAGACGAGGAAGATATTGCCTGCCAGGATTGCGTAATGAGCAAACGTTTTTGCTTTATTCGTCAGGAGAATCACTGCGGTGATGGCACCCGGGCCTGCGAGCATGGGAATAGCCATGGGGGTGATGGCGACATCGTGTTTGGTAATCCCTTCAGCCTTCTCTTCCTGGGTTTCCTTGATGGCTGTGCGGCGGGCCTGTAACATATCCAGGCCGACCAGGAGGAGGACGATGCCGCCGGCGATTTCAAAAGCCGGAAGTGTAATCCCGAAAGCCAAAAGTAATTTTTGACCGCAAAAAAAGCTTAAGATCAATATTACGAACGTGATAAAAGAGGCCAGCAGGGCCATGTGGACCCGTTCCCTGCTTGTGTTTTGCTGGGTCATGGACAAAAAGGCGGGAATGAGGCCTACCGGATCGACAATGACGAAAAGGGACGTAAATGAAAGGATTGCAAAATCAAGAAAGTTGATCATGACCTTAAAATATCGGCAAAGGGCTCGCGCGTCTTTACTCCGTTAAAGACAACGCATTGACTCAAGATAAAGGTAACTCTACGGAGGCAAAAGGCGAATCGTTGACTCAAGATAAAGGTAACCCTACAAAGGAGGGTATCTTCGATGAGTCCAACGGCCAAAAAAGAGCTTCTCAAAACCATTGCCCCACGCTATCAAAAAGCCCGCCGCAAAGAACGCTCCAAGATCCTCGACGAGTTTTGTGCTAATTTTAGTTACAATCGAAAATATGCCATCCGCAAACTTCTCGCTTATAAACTCAAACGAAGGCCGAAGATAACCCAAAAACCAGGCCCCACATCAAAATACGCCAAACCTGAGATCCTAAAACCCCTTCAGCAGATCTGGCTCTTTGCTCATCTGCCTTGCTCGAAACGCCTCAAGGCCATCCTCCCCGAATGGATCTCCCCCTACCAATCCGAGTTCGGATTCCTTTCACCCAAAATTCTCGATCTCCTCGAATCTATCTCTCCAGCCACCATTGACAGGATACTCAAACCCTTCCGCATCCTTCATACCGGCACCGGACGTTCCGCTACAAAACCAGGGCTTCTCCTCAAGCATCACATCCCTATCAAAACCAATCAGTGGGACGAATCAAAGCCAGGCTTCCTCGAAGCCGACACCGTGGCCCATTGCGGCGCCTCTCTGGAAGGTAATTTCGTCTATACGCTCGATGCCACCGATATCGCCACAGGATGGACAGAACAGCGCGCCGTATGGGGGAAAGGCGAAGGAGATGTCCTAAAACAGCTTCAGGACATCGAATCCTGCCTTCCCTTCCCGATCCTCGGATTTGACTGCGACAATGGTTCCGAGTTTCTTAACTGGCATCTTGTTCGTCATTTCCAAAACCGTAAGCATCCCGTCCAATTCACACGCTCCCGTCCTTACAAGAAAAATGACAACGCCCACATCGAGCAAAAAAACTGGACTCAGGTCCGGCAATGGCTTGCCTATGGCCGCTTTGAAAATCCAAAGATCGTTCCCGCTCTCAACGATCTCTACCGCAACGAATGGCGCCTCTTTCTCAACTGCTTCCTGCCTTCCGCGAAGCTTGTCGAGAAAAAACGCGTCGGCTCTAAAATCGCCAAACGCCACGATAAACCCCTCACGCCTTACCGCAGGACTCTAAATTCACTGTTCGTCTCAGAATCAAACAAAGCCGCGCTCAGAGAGATGTCAAAGAACCTCAATCCCTTCAAACTCAAAAGGACAATTGATGAGAAAATCGCTAAAATCCATCAACTCGCACGGTTACCATGATCTTGAGGCAACGATTCAACCCCAAAGTTACCTTCTATCTTGAGTCAACGCGACAAACAGAAGATGAGTCGTGGAAACTTGGAGGCTGGGGCGGATTATGGCATAATACGCCACTATGAAAATCTTGCGGAAAATCTTTTTTTGTTTTTTCCTTGTGCTCTACCTTGTTCTGTGCCCGCTCATCATCCTCTACGCGTTTGGTTATATCTTTACGCCCAAGGTCGAAGAAGGGTTTGCCAAGACAGGACTGATCCACATCGAAACACTCCCGGGGAATGCCTCCATTTCGATCGCGAACAAACATTACACTGAAAAAACATCGGCCACGATCCGGAACCTTCTTCCCGGGCAATATGATGTGAAGATCTCTCTGGCTGGTTACAGGCAATGGGCGCGAAAGGTAAAAGTAGAGCCGGGGAAAGCCATCAACCTTGAAAAGATCCTGCTTGTTCCCAAAAAACTCAAGATCCGGACTTTAATCGCCCAATTTTTTGAGGATCTTTGGCCCCTCCCGGGGACGCGCTATCTCCTTCTAAAAGGCTCAGGACGTGCCGGGGACCTGAAAGTTTTTGATTGGAAGAACGAAACTGTTCGTTCAGTCCTCCCGGCGGAATCTTCTTTCGCAGCCGCGAAACTTGTCAAAGTTTTCAGGACCAAGGGAAGTCCTTTCGTTGTCCTTCAAGTGGAGACTTCCGGGGGTATGAAATTCCTGGGGTGTCAACTTGATAAGGAAAAATCGGAAGTAAAGGACCTCTCCGTTCTTTTCACGGAAGGAGAACCTCACGAGATTTTGTGGGAAGGCAGCCATCCCGACTATCTTTTCGCGTTGTATGGCCAGAATCTTTCGCGATTGAATCTTGAGGAGATGACCGTTCTTCCGGATTTTCTTGCAAATATCCGGGGTTTCGGGCTTTTTAAAAACAAGGTTTATGCTCTTCGCGGATTTTCGATCGTTCGTCTGGGATTCAATTCCAAACGGGGCGACGAAACCCTGGTTGAAAAAGGCATTTTTCTTAAGAATCTCTTTGGTGGCGAAGAAAAATACAAGATCGATTTTATTTCAAACGATACAATCTGTTTTCGCGGAGAACACGGAGAACTTTTTTCGAACGCGTTGCCCTACCGTTTTGTTGACGAAGGGGTGCGTGGGTATCAACCTGATACAGGCGATCAGAAGATTGTGTTATGGCAAGGAGAACGGGTCGGGGTGCTGGATTTTGAAAAACCGGAGCACAAAAAAGAATTTTTCGAGCGTGGGCCCGAAATTAAATGGATTTTTGAAAAGGGGAAGAACGTTCGCCAGGCTTATTTTGTTTACGATGCCGCCTATGTCCTGTTTTGCGATGACGATCAAATATTTCTTGCCCGGGTCGGGGAACGGGACTCTCCCCCGGAAAAGCTTGTTGCGGTGCTGGCAAGAAGCGGGTTTTTTTATGCCGGGAAAACCGGGAAACTTTATTACCTGGGATCCTCCCGGGGCGAGCTTGTATCTGCGGATATTCTTCCGGAAGGGATCACTTTTTCCGGCGTGATCAATGAGCTGGAAAAAGAAACCCAGGGGGCGATAAAATGAAATTTTGTTATTCGCGTCATGGTTTAAGCAAAAAAGAAACTTTACTGCAGCGCTTCTTTGAAACACTTCCGGGTCTGACTAGCTGGACCTTGATCCTGGGGCTGGTGGCACTTTCGATCTGGGCGCCCCTTGTTGCCGCGATTGCTGTGATCGTTTTTATGTTAGCCTGGGTCCTGAGGCTTTTTTATCTGACGATCTTTCTCCTTCTTTCCTATGTCAGGCTTTCAATCGAAAAAGACACGGATTGGCTCGGGCGGATCCGGGGAATGGATCGGTTCGATGCTTATCTTGTGGAAACCCGCACGGCGTGTCACGAGAAAGACGGGTATAAACGGATCTCTCATTGGGCGCATCGAAATGATATGGAACGATTAAAAAAATCGGGAAATATTCCGCCGCGCTCATCGGAAATCTTTCATTTAGTGGTGATCCCGGTAGCGAAGGAATCTCCGTCGGTGGTGGCGGCGAACGTCTTGAGCGTTGCCCACAATAAGGCTTTTGCCCGGCAGACGATCATCGCGCTTGCGGTGGAAGCGAGGGCGCAGCAGTCCGTGAGAGAAGGGATGGCGCAGATCGCGGACGAGTATCATGACCGGTTCATGGAGTTCCTTGTGGTGGAGCATCCGGACGGTCTTCCCGGCGAGGCGCGCGTAAAAGGCGCTAACACAAGTTATGCTGCAAAGGTCGCGGCAAAGTATTTTGAAGAGAACAAGATCCCGTTCGAGAACGTGATCGTTTCCTGTTTTGATGCGGATACGGTGGTAGGCCCCGATTACTTCGCCTGTCTGACTTATTGTTTTATGAATTGTCCCGACCGGCACCGGGCGAGTTTCCAGCCCATCCCCGTTTTCCATAACAATATCTGGGACGTGCCAGGGTTCGCACGGGTTATTGAAACCGGTTCCTCTTTTTTTCAGCTGATCGAAACTACGGATCCGGAAAGACTCGTGACATTCTCAAGCCATAGCATGAGTTTTAAGGCGCTCGTGGAAGTGGGGTATTGGTCCACGGACATGATCTCGGAAGATTCCGGGATTTTTTGGAAATCCTACCTTTATTTCGACGGGCAGTATCAGGTAGTCCCGATGCCGATGACTCTGTCCATGGATATCGTGGACGCAGGTTCCTGGTGGGGGACCGTAGGGAGTCTTTACAAACAAAAAAGGCGGTGGGCGTGGGGTGTGGAGAATTTTCCGCTTGTGATGCGCGGGTTTCTTGCGAATAAAAAAATATCCTTTTATAACAAGCTTCGGCATGGTTTCAAGCTTTTTGAAGGCCAGGTCACCTGGGCGGCCTTGCCCTTCCTGCTGACTTTTGTTGGATGGCTCCCCGCGATCTCTGCCGGTAATGAATTTTCGAACACCGTTCTTTATTACAATGCCGGCCGGTTCACCCAGGCTATTTTTGGGCTCTCCACGATTGCTCTTTTGGGGACCATCATTATGAGCCTCTGGCTTCTTCCTAAGAAGAAGAAAAGATTCTCACTCTTTTGGACCCTGATCCATGGCTTGGAGTGGTTCCTCGTTCCTTTCATTCTTGTTTTTTTGAGTGCGATGCCTGCATTGGATGCCCAGACACGGCTCATGTTCAATAGGAGAATGGAATTCTGGGTTTCGGACAAACGAAGGAGTTGAATATTCGCATCTCCTTTATTATCAATTAGTTATGGCTTTTATGATCCTTTTTGTCCCAATGAGATCCCTTTTTTGAGGAAGCTGAAAAAGAGGATTTCGCCCATTTGACAGAGAGCGTTTTCCAGCGTACACTAACCCTTAGTGGTCAATAACCACAGTGAGGTGAGACCCGAAAGAGCCCTAGAGTTTCGACAGGGTGGCGCCGTGAGGCTTCAAGCCTTCCGGTGACGTGAAAAATAGAAGATAAACGTCTTTGGTTTTGGGTGGTGGCCTGCGAAGGCGGGGTGTTGCCCGGGATCCTGAGGCGTTTTTTTTATATCTTTCAAAGATTGGGAAAAACATTCGGGCGATGGCGCAGTACCGCCTCATAAAAATCCAAAAAGTTCTTGGCTGTGCCGCAAAAAAGTAGCACAAAAAGGAGATTCAAGGATATGAAGAGCAAACTAGTAGTAAGTTTTTTGATGGTTACGATGATGCTTTGCCCGGTTTTTGCGTTTGCCGCTGAACAACAGAATCCCGTCGCTGTCGAAGAAACGGTTGCTGTGGCGGAAGATGCGGCGACCGGTGATGTTGTGGGCGAGGCTGTTGAAGTGGATGAACTCTACGCGCCGGCATCCGCGAAGGACATTAAGGCGGAAGCAAAGGCAGAAATTAAAGAAGTGAAAGCGGAAGCAAAAGAAGCTGTCAAGGAGATCAAGGAAGAAGAGAACGAAGCGTTGAAGGAAGCAAAGATGTAAGACCTGCTTCCGGTGCGCAAGCACGGGGAGCAAGATCGCCTAATACCTCGACCCCATTGATTTTAGGAGAAGGCTCGGTATTGTGGTGAGCTACAATTGAAATTAATAATTTCAATTGAGTCGAACCACTAAGACCCAGGGTGCCGGGGAACGGGAGAAATAGAAGGGTGAATCCGGCTTCTTTTGAAGCGGGCGGGCTAATCTGCGGTCCGAACCAGGAACTATCCTTGTCTTGAATTTCGTTTCTTTAATGGATGACAAGGATTGCCCCAATTTCAACAAAGTTGAAATTGGAAAGAATTGGGACTAATCCCGTCGGCGTTGCAGATTGCTTTTATTTGGGATAGAATCACGCAAGAAGGCCAACCCTTCGGGGTTGGCCTTCTTTGCTAAAAGATGCGATGAGTTCATAACCTCCAAGGGGATATCGGGAGTTTTAAATGGTCAATATTCTATCGTGGTCCGTTTTCGGTGTGGTGGTTATCGTGATGCTCGCATTGGACTTGGGGGTTTTCCACCGTCGTGAACACGAAGTAAAAATGAAAGAGGCGGTTATCTGGAGTGTGATCTGGACCGTGGTCGCGCTCCTTTTTAATTGGGGGATTTATCTGGTTAAGGGTAAGGAGCTTGCGATGCAGTTCCTCGCCGGCTATGTCCTGGAACGGACCCTGAGTTTTGATAACCTTTTCGTTTTCCTGCTGGTCTTCAACTACTTTAAACTTCCGGGCATTCACCATCACAAAGTCCTTTTTTGGGGGATCTTTGGCGCCTTGATCTTCCGGGCTATTTTTATTGCCTGCGGGATCGGACTTTTACACTATTTCAGCTGGATGATCTATGTATTTGGCGCCATTCTTGTCTGGACCGGCGTTAAACTTGCCATGGAGAAAGATGCAAAGGTAGATCCTGAAAAGAACATTTTTCTTAAAGGCTTCAAACGGGTCATGCCAGTTACGGATCAATATGGCCACGGAAATTTTTTCATCCGGGTGAGTGGAACTCTTTTCGCGACGCCGCTGATGGTGATCCTTATCGTGGTCGAATCGACCGACGTGATTTTTGCGGTGGACTCTATTCCCGCGATCCTGGCGATCTCGCGGGATCCTTTCATTGTTTACTCTTCGAATATCTTCGCGATCCTTGGGCTTCGCGCCCTTTATTTTGTCATCGCGGAGCTCATGCGGCTCTTCCATCACCTGCATTACGGTCTTTCACTCATCCTAGTCTTGATCGGGCTCAAGATGCTCATCGCGTCCTTCGTCCATATTCCCACGTCAAGCGCGTTGGGAGCGATATTATTTATCTTGGCGGTGTCGGTCATTGCGTCTATCGTTTGGCCCCAAAAATCGGGGGAACTCAAAGACGGTTGAGTCCCCGACCCCCCTTGAGAGAAGCCTTCATCTCATAAAAAAAAGCGCCCCCGCTCTTTCTTGTGAAAGCAAGAGCGGGGGCGCTTTTTTTATGGGTGTTTACTCCAAAACCACCGCTTTTGCCTTTGCTGCGGGAATCTCCAGCTTCGGGATCCGCATCTTGTAAAAGGACCTCCAGACGAAGACCAGTCCTGTGATGAAAAAGACCGCTCCGCTGATGCGCGTTGTGGCCGGGTTCATCTTGATCGCGATCTCGACGGCAAGCATGCCGAAGAGCGTCGAGAACTTGATGATCGGGTTCAGCGAGACCGAAGTGGTATCCTTAAAGGGATCTCCCACCGTGTCGCCAATGACCGTTGCGGCATGAAGCGGGGTGTTCTTCTCTCCCAAATCGACTTCAACAACCTTCTTGGCATTGTCCCATGAGCCGCCCGCGTTGGCCATGAACATCGCCTGGAAAAGTCCGAAGGTAGCGATGGCGATGAGGTAGGCGATGAAGAAATAAGGGTCGAACATCGCGAACGCGAGCGTCAGCGACAAGAGCCCCACGAAAATATTCCACATCCCTTTCTGGGCGTACTCGGTGCAGATCTTCACGACCTTGATCGAATCCGCGCGATCGGCCTCCTTCTTGTCGAGATTGAAGTTTTTCTTGATGTACTCGACGGCGGAGTAGGCCCCGGTGGCCACGGCTTGAATGGAAGCGCCGCAGAACCAGAAGATCACGGCGCCGCCGCACAGGATCCCCAGGAGGATCGGCGCGGCCGTGAGTGAAAGTCTTTCGTTCAGCATCATCTCCCCGATATTCGCGGGAACAAGCACTCCCAGTTTTGCGGCGGCGACTGCACCTGCCTGGAGGTGTTGCTGGAGAAGGAGGATGATCGAAAAGATCATCGTCGTTGCGCCGGCGACGGCCGTCCCGATAAGGACGGGCTTGGCGGTGGCTTTAAAGGTGTTACCCGCCGAGTCGTTGGCTTCCAGATAATGCTTGCCCATTTTAAAATCAGGCTTGAACCCAAAATCCTTCTCGATCTCTTGCTCGATCCCAGGGATCGATTCTGTCTGGGCGAGTTCAAAGATCGATTGGGCGTTGTCCGTTACCGGGCCGTAGGAGTCCACCGCGATATTGACGGGGCCCATGCAAAGAAAACCATAAGCCACAAGACCGAAGGCAAAGATCGAGGCGTGGGGCATGATGTTTTGAAGCCCCGTTCCCGATATCAAGTAGGCCGCGAACATCAGGCCTGCGATGAGGATGCCCTTCCAGAAAGCCGAGAAGTATCCCGCCACGAGGCCCGAGAGGATCGTGAGCGATGCCCCGCCTTCGCGCGAAGCGGTGACGATCTCTTGAACATGCTTCGAGTGGGAGGAGGTGAAGATTTTGGTGAATTCCGGAATGAGGTAAGCCGCCAAAGTCCCGCAAGTGATGATCGAGGCAAGCTTCCACCAGAGCGTCGGGTCCGGAAGGTCGCCCACGAGCAGGTACGACATTCCGAACGAGGTGGAGATGCAGAGGGCTGAAGCGATCTTGATCAGCCGTGTAAGTGGCTCCTCGAAATCGAATTCTTTCAAGTCCTTATACTTGCGTTCGGAGATGGCTTTGTTAATGAAATAGGAAAGACCTGACATGAAGTCCATCAAAAAGCGCATGGCGAAGATCCAGACGATGAGCTTGGCTTGAAGCGAAGGATCTTTGACCGCGAGGGTGATGAACATAATAAGCGCGACGCCGGTAACGCCGTAGGTCTCGAAACCGTCGGCGGTAGGTCCCACCGAGTCGCCGGCATTATCGCCCGTGCAGTCGGCGATGACGCCGGGATTGCGCGGATCGTCCTCTTTGACCTTGAAGACGATCTTCATGAGGTCGGAGCCGATGTCAGCGATCTTGGTGAAGATGCCGCCCGCGATACGGAGGGCGCTTGCCGCCAGCGATTCCCCAATGGCAAATCCCAAAAAGCAGTACCCGACGATGTTGCGTGGTACGAAGAGCAGGATGATCACCATCATGACGAGTTCGATCGAGATCAGGAAGAGACCAACCGACATCCCGGAGCGCATGGGGATATTGACCACATCCCAAGGCTTGCCGCGCAGGGAGGCGAACGCGGTCCTTGAGTTGGCATAGGTGTTAACGCGGATCCCGTAATACGCCACCAGGGAAGACCCCGCCATACCCACGATCGAGAAAAAAAGGACCAATCCCAGAGTTGCGAGAGGCTCGTGCTTGAGTCCCAGGAAGTAATAACTCATCGCGCACGCGATGATCGCGAACAGGATCGTAAGAAATTTCACCTGCTGTTTGAGGTAGGTCTTGCAGGTTTGGAAGATCGTTTCCGAGACGTCAAGCATCGACTTATGGGCGGGAAGGGCCTTCACATTTAAAAACTGGTAAAGGGACAAACCGACCGTTCCGAGGATCACCATCGCTCCGTAAAGGAGGATCTGGAAGCCCGAAAGACCGCCGAACATGGCGAAGTGCCCCTCATGGAGATCCGGGATCTTCAGATCCGCTTCGCTGGCCCATGCGGCGCCGTGCCACAGGAAAAGCATTCCTAGAAAAGAGAGTCGGGTAAAAAGTTTTTTCATATGTCTCCAGTTGAATTAATAACTCAAGTCTTGTAGATCATTCGGGGGAATAACCAAGAAATGCAGAGCTTAAGCTAATAATTATCTTTTATTGTTGAGGTTGAATAAGATTCTTGAAGGATGTACATGCTGAATGGGCTCATATGATAGCGGAACGCCATAAAAATACCACTCAAATTTTTGACGCCACTGACCGCCGCGGGCACATGGTATCCACCCGGCGGCACGGAGGATAACACACGCTCCAATCGGATGGGAGGGAAATTAAAAACCTGCTCATTCATCCCCGGCAT
>JBAZER010000004.1:0-90752 GCA_041653795.1 Candidatus Omnitrophota bacterium | reverse complement strand
CGACGATCTCGCGCGCGACGAGCAATGGTTCTCCTAAATATTCACGCTCTTTACCCAGTTCAAATGGAACCAGAATAAAAAGGCCTGGCTTCAGTCTTGATGCGATTCCCCTGTTGACAAGTTTCCGGACGAAGTTTGTGGCTGAAGGTTTGCTGACATTCAGGATCTTCCGGACATCTTTTAGCCTGAAGATGGAATGCCTCTCTTCGTAGAGTGTCGCGAGCAGGGAAGCCGCCCTAGAGCCTAAGGTTTTGTGGGTATTATATTTTAACTTCATAATGTGTCTCCATGGGACATATTCTGCATTCAAAGTATAATAATGTCAAGACCTGTTGTATAGAGCTTTTGGCCTCTACACCAGAACGGAATCTATTGCGGAACGGCATTAGAGACTCTTTTTAAAGGCCAACTACTGGTCTTATGCGGGAGCGTTGAATCACCGATCTTCCAGGTCCCTTTGAGGACCCTATAGAGGGAGATCGGGAATTCTACTTCAAAAAACGGTCGTTTCGGGGTATGATTCGCGGAGCTTTTCTTGACGGGAAGCCCCTTTGGCGAATAAGCCGAAGGGGCTTCTTATTTGTGGGACTAGAGTTGCGTCATTGACGTAGCCGGTTTAACAAAAATCGGACAGTAAATCGGATAGTAAAATACCTATAACCTGCTCCAATTAAACAGGTTATGGTTTTTTCATTAAAGCCTTACTCTCTTTTTAAAATCCGGCTTGTCTAAGTTCCCGTTTTACAATTCGATAAACCTGGTCGAATTCGGGCAGTATTGCGATCTGGGCTGAAAGCCGCTCGCTCCAAAGTTTTTTGAACCGCGCCTCTTTTCGCGAGAATTCTTCTCCCACAGTGTCCGAACTTCTGCCGCGGAACGTCAGTTTTTCACCGACGGCGTCGAAGAGTTCTGCAATATCGACATATTGATTTGAAGTCAGATGCCATAAGTCGTAAAGATCGCGAGGTTCATTCCGCGCCCGGTCCGAGAGAGCCACAACCTTTTCAGCGGCTATTTCATCGAGAGAGTACACCCGCACCGTGGAATTCTTCGGGATGTCCTCATACTGCGCGTATTCTGCGAGTACCGGTTTTTCTTGCGGCGAAAATACAACCCGTTCATGTATCGTGATGTCCACCTTGACTTCTTTGGGAGCTATGGCCGGCAAAGGGCCTTCGTAACCCAGAAAAAAAGTATGGCTGTTTTGATGGGTGTGGCGGTCGATCCTGCTGAAATTGAATTTGATACCCGATCGCTGCTCGATTTTACGGAACACTTTTTCAAGACCTTCCCGGATCATCTCAAAGGGAAATTCTTTTACGAAAGTAAAATCAAGATCTTCGGAAAAACGATAATTCGCGATATGGCACTTCTTAATAGCGGTGCCGCCTTTAAATAACAAGATCTCGCGAAGGCTGCTTTGTGATAATCCGACGAGAAACCAGGAAAGGCAATAGTCGCGTTCGAGCACAGCTTCCGGAATACGGCGGCCGCCTTTGCGGGCGAGTTCGTTGGACAGTAACGAGAGATTGCGTTGGGGGATCATGGGTTATGTTCTCACGACAGTTAAAAGTTCTTCCGGGGATACATTGAGCCGCAATCTCCAGCGGCGCAGGAATTTTCCCTCGGCAGGCAATTGAGGGTCCAAACGCACAAAGGTTTCTGTGAGCGTATTATGAAGCGCTTCCAAATTTTGGGCCGTTCCAATTTTGTAAAGTTCCATTAGAAAGCCTAACCGGCGGCTCACAGCTCCGATCCCGGTTTTCTTCGCATAGTCAATTAAACGATCGGGGTTCATGTCTTGATGCCTTATCCAAAATCCTTTCGCGACCTCGCTCAGACCTCCGCAATATTCAGGCTGTCTCAGGCCGTCGATCACAGTTTTTTCAAGATCGCTCACTTTTACCCGGGCCTCTTTTGTGGCCCAATGATCGGTGATGCCAAAAAAACATTTCTTCGGCGTATGAATAAACTGGAACTCAGTGCCAAGCGCATGGACCGGCCGCCGTGATTTGAGCGTCGAAGCGTAGACAAGTAACTGGGGTTGCGTCAGCATTTGATGGATTTGCATTGCAGTACTATGAGAGAAATAATATCCCTTGCCGCCGACGATCTCGCGCGCGACGAGCAATGGTTCTCCTAAATATTCACGCTCTTTACCCAGTTCAAATGGAACCAGAATAAAAAGGCCTGGCTTCAGTCTTGATGCGATTCCCCTGTTGACAAGTTTCCGAACGAAGTTTGTGGCTGAAGGTTTGCTGACATTCAGGATCTTCCGGACATCTTTTAGCCTGAAGATAGAATGCCTCTCTTCGTAGAGTGTCGCGAGCAGGGAAGCCGCCCTGGAGCCTAAGGTTTTGTGGGTATTATATTTTAACTTCATAATGTGTCTCCATGGGACATATTCTGCATTCAAAGTATAATAATGTCAAGACCTGTTATGCGTTGCTCCAGTTATTCCCTCCTGTAGGGCACATTTAAATGTGCCCTACGGAAGAGAGGATAGAGCGAATATCTCTCAGGAAACCGGAACAATGCATCTGTTGTATAGAGCTTTTGGCCTCTACACCAGAACGGAATCTATTGCGGAACGGCATTAGAGACTCTTTTTAAAGGCCAACTACTGGTCTTATGCGGGAGCGTTGAATCACCGATCTTCCAGGCCCCTTTGAGGACCCTATAGAGGGAGATCGGGAATTCTACTTCAAAAAACGGTCGTTTCGGGGTATGATTCGCGAAGCTTCCTAAGGGCGAGTTGTTCACTTTGCGAACCTCGCCCTTTTTTATTCATAGGGATAACAAATTAGCTATGCGTCTATGGAGTTTCCACCCAAAGTACTTGGATGCCAAAGGGATTGTTGCCCTTTGGCGTGAGGCCTTGCTCGCTCAAAAGGTTTTGCAAGGGGAAACGAAGGGTTACAGACACCATCCGCAACTCGAGCGATTCAAAAATTCCAAGGATCCTGCGCGAGCCATAGCTTTTTATTTATACGGCGTCTGGGAGGAAGCGAACCGAAGAGGCTACCATTTTGGTAAAATAAAAATTCTTGGAAAATGTACTAAGACAAGGATCAACCTTACCCGCGGACAAATGAAGTATGAATTTAATTGGCTCTGCGAGAAATTGAAAAAACGCGATCCTGTCCGATATAAGCAAATCAAATCGATGATGCCGATAGAAGCGCACCCGCTATTTTCTCTGAAGGCAGGCTTGGTGGAGTCGTGGGAGCGTATACGGAAGGATAAATTGTAGGGATTCGCAAATCGTACAGTTTGGGGAGAAATTGCCAAAAAGGCGTTACCATAGCATAATGTGGTAACGCCTTCTCCATTTGCGCACCCGGCAGGGCCGGTTATTCGCCAGCTTGTGGCAATGAATGGGGTAGGTGCCGCCTATGAAGCAATCCGCGAAAAAGAGAATGCCTAAAATGAAACAATTAACGGAAAGCAGAGTTTTGTGAAACCATCTCATGAATACAAAAAATTCCGCTTAATCTTTTTAATAGGCATGCTGGTCTTTCCTTTAGCGGGGTACTCAGAAAACGATGCCGGACAGAAAAGCCAGCTCGAAGGCTACCCGATTGCCACTGATGTTTTTACGACACTCCAGAGGACGGTTGTGCCTGGTCCAAAACCTACGTCGCCGATTCATCTTGATGAGGTTTCAAAATATAAGCAATACGGCTATGGCAATTGGACGTTTGGCGAGTCTCTTAAATCCGTCATGCGAACCGATATCATGCCGGCTCTTTATGACGGAACTGCCGTCACTAAAAAAGCAAAACTTTTGAATTTTTTTACGATATCCGACATTCATATCACCGACAAAGAATCTCCTTCTCAGCTGATCTATCTTCAACGCCTGCATGAAACATTGCCGGTCGGCGCTGCGCTCTATTCAGGGATTATGTTGTATACGACCCATGTTTTCGACGCTGCCGTTCAGACGATAAACGCGCTTCACAAAAAAAATCCGTTCGATTTCGGCATCTCTCTGGGGGATACCTGCAATAACACACAGTACAACGAGTTAAGGTGGTACATCGATGTTCTTGATGGCAAGAATATTACCCCAAGTTCTGGTGCTCATCGTGGAGCCGAAACCATCGATTATCAGAAACCCTACAAGGCGGCAGGGCTTGACAAGACAATCCCTTGGTATCAGGTCCTTGGCAATCACGATCATTTTTGGATGGGTTCGATACCTGTGAATGAATTCCTTCGGCAATCCTACATTAGCGATACGGTTTTGGCCGCCGGAGATGTTCTTGCAGACCCTCGAAAAATAAACAGCCCCGATTACTATATGGGTGTTCTCGATGGTTCGACTCCTCACGGTGATATCAAGTACGCGGGACCTGTCGCAGATTTCAAGAGTCCTCCGAAAGTTGCAGCCGATCCGGACCGCCGTTCACTTTTGAGAACGCAATGGATGAAAGAATTTTTTACAACGTCTTCAAATCCGGTTGGCCACGGTTTTAACCTGGCCGATGCCAACAAGGGTTTTGCCTGTTATAGCTTTGTTCCAAAGTCGACAGTGCCGATCAAGGTTATTGTTCTTGACGATACCCAAAGGGAAGATGACGGCTCTGCCGACATCCATGGGCATGGTTTTCTTGACCAGGCACGTTGGGACTGGCTTAAAAAAGAACTTGCGGATGGCGATGCGGCTGGCCAACTCATGATCATCGCGGCGCACGTCCCGATTAACGTCGAAGTGACTGGGCCTAGGTCCGAGATGGGTTGGTGGCCGGATCCTAAAAATGCCGTCACTTTGCCGGGTCTGATTGCTGAACTGCAAAGCCATCCGAATTTGATCCTATGGATCTCGGGGCATCGTCATTTAAATATCGTTAAAGCGTTTATATCGCCCGATCCGATCAATGCCCCCGAAAAAGGATTCTGGGAGGTTGAAACATCATCCTTGAGGGATTTTCCTCAGGAGTTTCGCACTTTTGAGATATATCTCAACAACGACAATACCATCTCAATCGTTACGACCAATGTTGATCCTGCTGTCAAAGATGGAACGCTTGCCGCAACATCGCGTTCCTGCGCCATTGCGGCAGAGCAGATCGTTGGCGCTGATGTCTTTAATTATAATCCAACGAAGGATTCCACGATAAAGCCGACGCCTGCGGGTTCCTACAATGCAGAGCTTGTCAAACAATTGAGTTCCCAAATGCGGACGCGGATGCAAAGCTGCGGGAAATATATAAAATCATAGGCGCTCTTCACACAAGAGGAACTTAATTATGAAAAAGTTAGCTTTGAAGTGTATTTTTGCTTTGCTTTTAGTGGCAAATACAGCCTTCGCTGCCGATTCTTTGCCATCTTGGAATGACACTGCGCCGAAGAAGGCTATCATCTCCTTCGTCGAACAAGTCACTAAGGAAGGCTCGCCGAATTTTGTGCCGCAGCCGGAACGTGTCGCCACTTTCGACAACGATGGCACGCTGTGGTCCGAGAAGCCGATATATTTCCAGTACTATTTTTTCTTTGACCGCATCAAAGTTCTCGCGCCGCAGCATCCGGAGTGGACAAATAAGGAGCCCTTCGCCTCTGTACTCAAAGGCAACTTTAAGTCCGCACTGGCCGGCGGTAATCATGCATTTCTGGAAATGGCTATGGCCACGCAGTCGGGGATGACCACGGATGAATATGAAAAAGTCATTAAGGACTGGATCACCACCGCGAGGCATCCCCAGACCAAGCGGCTCTACACGGAGATGGTATATCAGCCCATGCTTGAACTCTTGGCCTATTTTCGCGCGAACGGATTTAAGACCTACATTGTTTCCGGCGGCGGTATCGAATTCATGCGTCCCTGGTCGGAAAAGGTCTATGGCATTGTACCCGAACAAGTCATCGGAAGCAGCATCAAGACGACCTTTGAGCTTCGTAGCGGCATTCCTGTTTTAGTAGGCATGCCGGAGTCGGACTTCATCGACGACGGACCCGGTAAGCCCGTTGGCATCCAGTCCCACATCGGCCGCCGTCCGATTGCCTCGTTCGGCAATTCCGATGGCGACCTGCAAATGATGCAATGGACTGCTGCTGGCAGCGGCCCTCGGTTTTGTCTTTATGTGCACCATACTGATGTCAAGCGTGAGTGGGCTTATGACCGCAAGTCGGTCGTCGGCCACTTCGACAAGGGTCTCGACGAAGCCTTGGCCAAAGGCTGGACAGTTGTGAGCATGAAGGACGATTGGAAGATCGTCTACCCTTTTGAGAAGGAGTAAAGCCAAGCAATCATTGATTTCAGTAAAGCCCTAGAAATCAATCCCAATCATGGATGCCTTAATAGGACTTTATCTGGAGCGTAGGATGTGCAGGAAGGGCAGTTTTTAATAACATCTTCACTGTTTCAACCTCGCTTGATTCCAATAACCAGTTGCGAAAGTCCACCAGGCGGGGGAGTTTTTATAAAAGAGAGGCGTTATCTTTCCGATGATTAAATGTTCGAAAGTCACGGAGGGATAACGCCTTTTTTATTAATATTGTTTTTTACCTCAGCTTGAAGAAGAAAAGCCAGCCAACAAGGTGGAGCTTCAACCAGGATCGAACCCTTGCGGTGGCGAGGGCGCCGAGCCCTTTGCTTTTGGAATAAATAAACCCGAGTTGATATTTTTTAGAGGTATAATTCAAAAATAAGGATGCAAAATGAAAGAACTTAAAGAGCTGGTAAAATTTCTCCTGGGTTTCATGCCGTGGCTCCTGTTTCTTTTTTTGTCCGGTCATACGTTAGTCAGCCTGGAAAGATCTGTTCTTATCAGTCTTTTAGCCAGCTTGATATTTAGTTTCAGAGAACTACGCAAAGGTTTTATTCTGCAATGGGGAACTCTCCTTTTCTTTGTAGCTTGCACAATAACTGTTAATTTTATGAATTTAAGGCTCGTTGCAGAAAACATGGGAATAATTTCTAACGGATTTTTTGCATGTCTTATCTGGGGAACAATTTTAATCGGGAAGCCTTTTACCCTGCAATATGCGAAGGCCGATCTTCCGAAAGAACGGTGGGATGATCCAGCCCTTATACACAGCTGCCGGTTTATAGCGATTGTTTGGGCATTATTATTGACTCTTTCTGCACTCATAGCGTATTTCAGGATTTTAAACCCAGCTTTATATCCTGACTGGATTTATTTTGACATCAACATAGGGGTTATTTTAGGAGGGACTGTTTTTACATCGTTGTACAAAAAATATAAACGAAACCAATACCATCCTGCAAAGCAATGAAACAGCTCACAAAATCATAGCCAGTTCCTTGCAAAACCCCTCTCCTTCTCCGCTCATCTGCCAGTTGCGTCCGCCAAAAAGATTGGACGGATCCGCCCAAGATTTGTGGCGGAAAAGTCATCCGGAAGGGAAGTTTTTATAACATAATACAGATGCTATTGTTACAAAGAACAAAAATTCGAAAGTGACAATAGCGCCTTTTTTTATCAACCCACTTGTTTACGGCACGGAATTTTATAAAATATTATACAAAGAAAGAGAGGCGCGATGGGTTTGTTGTCGCTTTTGTTCAGCAATCCTGTGCTTTTCGTGGTCCTGGCCGTGTTGCTTCTTTACTCGATCATCGCCCATGAAGTGGCACATGGCTGGGTGGCTCTTCTATTTGGAGACGATACAGCAAAACGTTCTGGAAGGCTGACTCTTGATCCCGCCCCGCACTTTGATCCTTTGGGGGCGCTCATGCTCTTTCTCGTCGGTTTTGGTTGGGCGAGACCCGTTCCGGTTGATTATGCGCGTTTGAGCCATTCCCGTTTGGGCCTGTTCTGTGTCTCTTTGGCGGGATGTGCAGCCAATATCCTGATCGCCATGGCCGGGATATTTTTTTTGAAGCTGGAAAATGTCCATTCACATTCCCTTCTTGTAACTGCTTTACCCATTCTCGTGAGGATCAATATCATTTTGGGAGCTTTTAATCTAATCCCGATACCTCCGCTTGACGGTTCGAAAATTCTGATGAGTTTTCTTCCCAAAGATGCGCAGCTGAGTTTTGCGAGATTTGAGCCGTTCGGTTTCCCGCTTTTGATCGTTTTGCTTTTTACCGGTTTGTTAAATCCGTTAATCGCATTCATGCAGGACTTGATTTATACGCTCGTTGTTTTGATGTTTAGCGGGTTTAAATGACTTTTTTGAGAATTTTTCAGGAAATATAAAAAAGGAGCCGCAATGAAAAAGAAAACGAAGTCGCAATGGCTGGAGCTTTTGGCGGTCTTCGGAGCGCTGCTTTTATCCTCAAATATTCTGTTTGCTTATTGCGAGACCCTGGGAGATTTGCTTGTTCGAGATGCGCGTAAGGCCTTAGACCAGCGCAAAGTCGAACTTGCTTTCAAATGGGTGGACAAAGACAGGGAATCTGAGATTCGAACGGCTTTCGACCGCGCTGTCAGGGAACGTGAAAGGAATCCGGCAACGCGGGAAGCAACGGACGGGATTTTTTTTGAAATCGTGGGACGCGTGCATTGCGAAGGAGAAAATTTTCCATTTTTTGGAATGAACCCGGCCGGGCCTGACGTTCATCCCGTCCGTCAAGCGATCGATCGTGCGCTTTCTACCGACGAAGTCAATGACCTTACGCAGATGATAACCTCCGAGGTTTCCAAAGGCATTCAGGAACGGTTCGATAAAGTACGGCAGCTTGAGCCGGGCCAACAGGATGATCTGGATGTGGGGAGGCAGTATGTCGAAACTTATGTCGATTACGTCAACTATGTTGAAAAGATCCATCGGGATGCTGAGGAACGGCGGAATGACAGTAAAAATGGCTGAATGATGAATATCCTGATATTTACGATTTTTGTTTGGCTCGGTTCCATGGTTGCCGGATTTTTAGGTTCGTTGACCGGCTTAGGTGGCGGTGTTGTTATCATCCCGTTGCTTACGCTGGTATTTGGGGTTGACATACGGTATGCCATTGGGGCTTCGCTTGTTTCGGTTATCGCGACTTCTTCCGGGGCTGCTGCCGCTTATGTAAAAGAAGGTTTCAGCAATATCCGCATTGGGATGTTCTTGGAAGTCGCTACAACGATCGGTGCTCTCGTCGGGGCCTTCCTGGCTTTGCGGTTGTCTACACCCAGCATTGCTGTTATTTTCGGCGTTGTTCTTATCTATTCGGCTTTTGTATCAGGACAACCGCGGAGTGAAGGTCCGGATATCGATAAACCTGACAAGCTCGCTACTTTTTTGGAAATGAACGGAACATACCCGAGTTCACAGGGGTTAAAAATGTATCATGCCCGTTCTGTTCCGTTGGGATTCGGTTTGATGTTCATTGCCGGAATCATTTCAGGTTTATTGGGCATCGGTTCGGGAGCCCTGAAGGTTTTGGCCATGGATCAGGTCATGCGTCTTCCATTCAAGGTTTCGACTGCCACGAGTAATTTTATGATCGGTGTTACGGCCGCCGCAAGCGCCGGGATTTATCTTAACAAGGGATATATCGATCCGGGTCTTACCATGCCTGTTATGCTGGGTGTGTTGATGGGTTCCTCGCTAGGAGCCCGGCATCTTTTTGAAGCAGAGACCCAAAAGCTGAGGATGATCTTTAGTGTGACCATTTTTCTATTAGCTCTACAAATGATTTATGCTGGCATTTCCGGCGGAATTTTAAAATGAATAACACCAGCCAGAGACCCGAAGATCACAAAATAGAAGTAGTCATAGGCAACCTTTTAAGGGCAGGCGTTATGATCGCGGCAGGGGTTGTCTTCCTGGGAGGGATCATATATTTGTTTCGTCACGGACTTGCGCTGGCGAGCTACACAACTTTTCAACGCGTGCCTTTAGACTTGTGCAGTGTAAACGGGATAATGAAAAACGCTCTTTCATTTCATGGACGCGGATTGATCCAACTCGGGCTGTTGCTCTTAATCGCAACACCGGTGGCGCGGGTGTTTTTTTCGATCATTGCCTCTTTGCGCCGGCGGGATGCTCTTTATGTTATTGTGACAACGATTGTGTTTGCTGTTCTAATATACAGCCTTTTAAATAAATAAAGAGGAACATAAATTTATTGATGATATCAACACTTTGCTATTTAAAAACATTACTCTGAAAAGCAAGCCGTTGCATTGATTTTTGAAGATTTCCATCCCTCCTGAGGACATCAGCCAGTTGCAAAAATCCACCGGGCGGGGAGCCATATGGCAAAACCGATGTTCCTTATGGTAGCGCAAAATTAGCTGCTTCCACCTGGTTCCTCACACTTCGATCCTGACATAAAACAAAACTTATCCCCGGATGTACGTTTTTACCTGCTTAAGGGTTTCTTCGCCATATGCCATATGATAAAAATGCCCCTGCCCGGGGATCATGTGGAGCGTTGCGTCAGGAAGCGTTCTGGCAAGATACTGGCTGAAATACGGCGGGATCCATTTATCCTCCGAACCTTGATGAATATCCACATGGACCTTTATTTCACGTATTTCAAATTCCCACGGCAGATAGATCAACTGCGCATCAAACGCCGCGCCTTTTGCTCCCTGTCTGAAGAGCTCCTGGAAATCCCGCATGAAAAGGTACTGCAGATCCGAATTCCCGAATAGCGTCATGTCCGCCTCGCACATGCTTGAACGCATCATCTTCACGAAGGCTTGCGGATTTTTAAGCACCTTTTGCTGAAAACCAAGCAAAGAAAACGGTATCTGAAATAACCAGAACGGCAAACGCGCCCCGACCTTAGCGTAAAATCTGTCCATGGCACCCAGTTGTTTAAGCGCTTCCGGATCGGTATAAAGAGGAACGGCCCCGGCCAGATCCACAACGAACATCAAGCGGTCCTTTAGTTTGTATGCCGAAGCGAGAAGGGTCGGGACGCCACCCGATATCCCCATGATCCCGAATCGCTTTATCCCGAGATGATCCGCCAAACCGGCGATGTCATCCGCTCCGTCCAAAAGTTTGCGTTTTGGATCAAAATCAGATAAGCCTATTCCCGGCCTGTCGGGAACTATGATGCGGTAACCGTTACGTTTGGCCGGTTTATGAAGAAGCATTCCATGCACATGCGATCCCGTGCCGTGACAAAAAATCACCGGAATGCCCTGAGCGTCACCGTACTCGTAAAATGCTATCCTTCGCCCGCCTGCGGTTTCCATGTATAAAACTTTTTTGTTCAGTGCTTCCAGCTCTTCGCGTCCGATGAATTCCGGGGCTGTTGTTTTTCCTTCGCATGAGCAGTTCATAGATCCTCCTTGCGTTATGCTTCGGCTTCAGTTGACCCAGAGCTGTATTTTACGCTTTTTCATTCTCAGAGTTGTGTTTTTTAGATCGTTTATCTGTAGAAATTTTTCACAAAAAACCGTGTCATTTTTAAACATAGGACTATTTTTTAAAATGGTTTATTTTTCATAACCTCTCTTCGGAAATATAGTTGCGAATAAATAGATTTTGGCATAAACGCAGACCGAAAATCGGGGTCACACCCCAATTTTTTCTCAGACGGGAGCAAAAATTGGGGAAATTGGGGTGACCCCGATTTTTTTCTCGAGCGCGTCTCAGAATCTTGAGAAATTTTACTTTGTTCTCTCTACAAATACCGGGAATTGCCAGTAGGATTGTGCTGATTGTCAATTTCAGGTACATTAAGAAAAACCAATACTGACTGTCGTTCAAGAAAAGAACTAAAGTCGAGGTGGTCTTGGACATGGCGAAGGTTTGGTTCTTTTGTGATAAAATGCGGGTGTCATTTTAATGAACAAGGAGGATTTCCATGAACGAATCCACTGAAAAAAAGAAGATTAAAACCGCTCCCATCATTATTGCGGTTCTTGTGATCGTCGTTCTGTTGCAGGCGGTTGTGCTCGTCAGTCAAGGTCAGCGGCAGGCGGCGCTTGAAAAAAAGCAGCATGATGCGGTTACTCTGCCTCAAGATGCGCCACCCGTTGTGCGCTCAAGGACGCATCCGATGGCCTCGCGGGTTCCCGGTGTTTCACCCCGGGGTTTTATGAACGAGGATCCCTGGGAAACATTTGACAACATGAGCCGGCGCATGAACAGTCTGATACAACACGCCTTCACATTCGGCTCTCCGCTTTTCCAGAACACGTCTCAAAGCGCGGGATTTGATTTCACCCCGGCTGTAGACCTTGAAGAGACGAAAGATGCTTATATCGTTAAAAGCGATCTTCCGGGCCTGGAGAAGGACAAGATAGATCTGACCGTGAAAGAGAATGTTTTGACGATCGAGGGTATGCGTGAAACCACGAGCCAGACCCAGGACCAGAAGGGCGGTTACTATGCGCAGGAGCGCAGCTACGGTTCTTTCACGCGTAGTTTGACTCTTCCCGGTCCGGTGGATGAGTCGAAGATCGTCGCGGCCTACAAGAATGGCGTTCTGACCATCACTTTGCCCAAGGCTCCGGGGCAGAAGGACGCCCAAAAGGTCGCGATCCAATAAAAAATAAGCCTCAGCCGTTTTTGGGAAAGGACAAACAGGGTTAACTAAAAAAACACAAGGAGTGGAGCCTCGAACTTTTTTTAGAAGCCCCCTTAGGCTTAGGAAAATTTAAGTTTTCGCACGGTTACGTAGGTGACCACGAAGATGCCCGCCTCGATCATAATGGTCGCGATCGCCGCTCCCACATAAGAAAAAGAATCAATCAGAAGAAAGATCATCGGCAGGCCGATCATGGCCATCATCACATGGATTCTGGAATAGATGTGTGTCTTGCCGCAGACAAGCAGGAACTGCACGCGAAAGGCGTTGGAACTGATGAAAAGAACAGAGACGAGCAGAAGCCTGAAGGAGAGCACGGTCTCCGGATAATCCCCGCCAAAGATCGTTTTGATGATCGGGTGCGCGAAAACAAAGATCAGAGGCAGGCAGATGAGCGAGATCGTGATCGTGATCAGCTGGATTCGCCGCATGAATTCGAACGCCCGGGCCTTGCTTCTATGGAATATTTTGCTCAGACGCGGGAAAAGCGCTTGGGAAAAAGAGGAGAGCGGAAAGGTTTGGCAGAGGCCCGCAAGCTTCTCGGCAATGGAATAAAATCCCGTGACCGTATTGCTGGTGAGAAGTCCGACGGCGAAAATACGGGTGGTGGTATAAGCGTTGATCGCGACGAGCGAAACAAAAATGTCCCAGCCGGCTGTAAGCTGCCTTCTCAAATTTGTGTACCCCGGAAAGCGGAACGAAACCCCCAGGTGCTTGAAAGCAATATATTGTCCCCAAAGCCCGGTGATCAGGCCTACAGAAGAGACGATGAGCGGTACCATCAGATAATCCCGAGGTCCCCTGACGGAAAACAGAATGAAAACGACGGTGAGGATTCCGCCCGCGATGTTGAGGTCCGCGATATATTTCATTTTTTCCGTGCCCTGGAAAAACCAGACCGGGAAAAGCGTGTTCCCGAGCACCGCTCCGAAACTCAGCACGTAGACCATCCAGTCGTTCCTGAACTTGGGAATAAAATAGACAATACAGCCGAGCAGGATGAGGCTCACGAGCGCCAGGGCGATTTTCACCGTCATGACCGATGAAAAGACCTTGCTGACTTCCGCGCGGTCATGTTGACAAAGGGAAATCTCCTTGGTAGCGGAGATGCTGAATCCGTAATCGGTCAGAATCATGAAATATTGGACGAAGGCCTGCGCGAAGGCGATCAGGCCGAATTTTTCCGGGCCGATGACTCTGAAAAGATAAGGCAGGATCAGGACCGGGAGGAGATAGGTGATGGCTTGCAACACGGAAAGCGAGGCGAAATTATGGAGTACGGTCTTTCGCTCGTGGGGTTTGGCCATTCCATAAGTTTTCTTGATCTGACGGATCAGCGAAGGCATGCGCCACAATCTACAGGGTTCCGGTCCGTAAAACAAGAGCGACAAAATTCTAAGGTAAAACTCGTACAGCGGAAAGTGTGCGGCGTCGTCATGCGTTTTGTTTTTGCGCTGTACTCCGTACGCCTTACATCGTACGACGATAGGCAGGGGATGTTTTTTTGAGCTCGTATCTTTGTGATGCTATAATCCTGACATGATCCAATTTCCAAAAGACTTTCTCTGGGGCGCAGCCACCGCAGCCTATCAGGTGGAGGGCGGTAATGACCGCTCCGACTGGTGGGATTGGGAGAAAAGGGTCGGAAAAGAAAATTCCGGCCTAGCTTGCCGCCACTATGACCTTTATGAGCTCGATTTTGAGCTCGCGAAAGGTCTTCATCACAACACCCATCGCCTTTCCATCGAGTGGAGCCGCATCGAGCCGGAAGAAGGGAAGTTCCCGGAAGCCGCTCTCAAGCATTACGTCGATGTTGTTCTGGCCTTAAGAGCGCGGAATATTGAGCCTGTTGTGACACTGCACCACTTTACAAATCCGGTTTGGTTTGCGAAGTTTGGGGGCTGGACGAACAGGCGGTCCGTGGATTATTTTCTCCGCTTTTCGGAACGCATGGTCCGTGCTTTGGCGAAGTATGTCCGCTACTGGATCACGCTGAACGAACCGACAATTTATTTTTCCCACGCTTATATTTTTGGAGTGTGGCCGCCGCAGGAAAAGTCGCTTTGGAAGGCGTTAGCTGTCAAGGGCCATTTGTCCGCAGCACATATCAAGACCTACCGCATGATCCATAAGATTTATAAGGAATTAAACCTTCGGAATCCTTTCGTCAGCATTGCCCAGCACATGCAGGCCTTCGTGCCGTGTACGTCCGGCGTGAAAAACAAATTCGCCGCGTTTCTGCGCCACCAATGGTTCAACCTGGAACTTATCGATACGTTCGTACGTCATAAAACCCTGGACTTTATCGGGCTTAATTATTATTCGCGGCAGTTGGTGGAACTTGAGAAATGGGGTCTCCGCAATCTGGCGATGGATGTTTGTAAAAGCAATCATCACCCGGTTAAAAAGAATTCTCTGGGTTGGGATATATATCCGGAGGGGCTGTGTGACTTGCTCGTCAAGCTCAGGAAGTACCACTTGCCGGTCCTGATCACCGAAAATGGGATCTGCACCTCCGATGACGCATTGCGATGGGAGTATATTTCCGGTCATTTGGAACATATGCACCGTGCCATGGAGCAGGGTGTTCCGGTCATGGGATATTTGTATTGGTCACTTTTGGATAATTTTGAATGGGATAAAGGATTCGGTCCCAGGTTTGGTCTGATCGATATTGATTACAAGACGCAACAAAGGACTGTCCGGGCAAGCGCCGTCAAATTCAGCCGGGTTTGCCAAACAGGTATTTTAGGATAGAGGAGCCATGGGTTGCTCCGGTAAAAACACGGGTTTTTCGGGCCCGTGTTTTTTGTTTCCGGTGTTCTGAAACCGCAGTTTATCAGTTTTTTGCGTACATGATTTTGAGTTGTTCAATCGTTGGTTTTTTAGTGTAATATTCACCCTCGGGTCCGACATAGCCTTCTTTGGTCCGCGTGACTTTGACCCTGGTGATGCTGCCGTTCTTATTCGGGATCTCAAACATCAATTCCGCGGGCTCGGGTCTTTCCGCAACCGCGGAGGACTTTGCATACATCGCTTTCAATTGATCAATGGTCGGATAATCAGGGTAGAACTCCCCGTTCGGTCCGACATAACCGTCGGTGTATTTTTGCAAAGTGACCGGAATGTAGCTGCCGTTCGGATTAGGGACGGTGACCACGACCGTCTTTTCAGGTGCCTCGACTGCAGGGGCGTTCGAGGAAACGACGGAAGACGGCGGTGTGACAACCGTATATCCCGTGGGTTGTTTGATGTAATAAGTGCTGTTGTAATAGTAGTAATCTGTGTTGTCGTAAACGATGGTCTTGTAAGGTCCCGGAAGGGCCGGGATGACGGCGCCCCTTGGGGCCTGGACGACGACATAGCCGGAGGGCGTTTCCCGGTAATAAACACCCCCCAGGTAATAATAGAGCATGTCCGCAATCCAGAGGGGCTGGTAACCTGGCGGGAGATTGTGATAAAAACGGGGCCCGGGATATGCCGGACCCAAAGAAGGTCTCGGGAAATGTCCTCCCCGGGAACGCGGGGGTTGTGCGAAGGAATCTTTCGCCTGAGCTAAACAAAAAGTGCTTAAGATCACAAGCGAAAGCAAGATGCAATTGACGGCCGGCTTTTTCATACAAAGACCTCCTTACGTGAAGTTTGGGATTTCGTTTACTTAGACAAACGACTTCCTCAAGAAGTTCCGGGTTTGGATAAAAAACTCTAGGGTATAATGCAGGCGTATCTCACACTACGGACCCATAAAAATGAATATAACGGCATCCCAGTCGAAAAAAAATATCCGGATCCTATTCATGATTTTCGCCTTAGCCGGGTTCTTTCTTGCAAGTGCGGCTTATTTTGAATGGGGCCGGCATTTCCTTCGCTTCTTGTGGAGCCCGCCATTCCTGACGTTTCTCAAGACCCTTTTGATCGCGGCGTTCGGCTTGTGGGTCCTGAAGCGGACCACGCACAAATTCCTGCCGCAAAGATGGTTTAAATGGGTCTATGGGATTTTTTTCCTTCCGGTCCTGCTTTTGCCCATCTTCCGGTGTTATTTCAAAGTGCCTTATGTTTTTTGCCGCGTTTGTCCGCACAAGTGTCCCTGGGGGATCTTACGGACCGTCGCATTTCCGGCATTTCTTCTTCTGAACCTTTCAAACAAATTCTGGTGCACAGCCCTTTGCCCTTTCGGGACATTCCAGGAGTGTCAGGCTCAAATTTCTCCCAAGCGTTTCAAGCTTCCCTTATGGATTGAACTTTTCGCCTACATCGTTTTGTTCCTGGTGACTGGTATGTACCTCTTGACCTTGTTCGGTTCTCCTTGGGTGAAGTTTTTTGGAATGGGGGATTACGCCTGGGCGGAAGTATCGGTGCTGGTGGCCGTCATGGTTCTGATAGCGGCTTTTTTTATCCCGAAGTTCTGGTGCCGGTATTTCTGTCCCGTAGGCACGGTCGACGAGATGATTTCGAGTTTTCGGCGTTCTAAAGCGTAACTACAAAAAGTTTTCCTATTCTTAGGATCCCCGGGTTGTATTCATAAAAGTACAGGAGTTGGCAAATCCGTTTAATCCCTCGTGTTTTGCGCTGATCTGTCCTATACTACGACCACTATGCCTCATACAACGCCCTCTTTAGCACAGCCAACGCCAGCAAGTTTCTATGGACTGGGGATTGCCCCCCATATTTTAGAAACTCTTCAAAGAATGAAATTCCACACCCCCACACCTATTCAGCAGAAGGCCATTCCGCTTGCCGTTTCGGGGCAGGACGTGATTGGGGTTGCGCAGACGGGGACCGGGAAGACCTTGGCGTTCGGGGTACCGATGATCCAGCGCCTTGCGCAGACCAAAGGCCGCGGCCTGATTCTTGTGCCGACCCGTGAACTGGCCTATCAGGTCCATCAAAGTATTCATAAGCTCGATCCTAAGATAAAATTTGCGATCCTGATCGGCGGTGCCTCTATGCACAATCAGATCCAGGAGCTTCGCCAGCATCCCCGCATTCTGATCGCCACGCCGGGGCGTTTGATCGACCACATGGAACAACGCTATGTGTTCCTGAACGAGATCAGCATCCTCGTGCTCGATGAGGCCGACCGAATGCTCGATATGGGTTTTGCGCCGCAGATCCAGAAGATCCTGCGTGTTATCCCTAAAGAGCGCCAGACCATGCTTTTCTCGGCGACCATGCCGGATACCATCATGAAGATCGCGACGTCCCAGATGAAGTTACCGGTTCATATCGAGATCGCGAAATCCGGGACCGTGGCGGAGAAGATCACGCAGGAAGTCTTTGTCGTGAAAAAAGAAGCCAAAAGAGAACTTCTCAAAAAAATCCTGGCCCAGTATCACGGGACCATCCTCATTTTTTCAAGGACCAAGATCGGCGCCTATAAGATCACTCGCGCGATCCGTGAGATGGGGCATAATGCCGCTGAGATCCATGCCGATCGTTCGCTCTCGCAGAGGCGGGAAGCGCTGGAAGGGTTTAAGGCAGGGAAATACCGCGTCCTTGTAGCGACCGATATCGCGGCGCGCGGGATCGACGTTAAAGGGATCGAACTGGTGCTTAACTACGATCTTCCGGATGACTCTGAGAATTACATCCATCGTATCGGCCGTACGGGCCGTATCGGTGACAAAGGGCACGCAATCTCGTTCGCGACTCCGGAGCAGGGCAAAGACGTCAAAGACATCGAAAAGGTCATGCGCATGGCGCTTCCCGTCGCCGAACATCCCGAAATGAAACTCGAGAGCTTTATCGAACACAAGCCCATCAAGGTCGCCTCTTTCGGCGGCCGCCGTTTCGGCCGGGGAGGCCGTTCCCGCGGCTATATCGCTCCCGCCTTCCGCAAGTCGCGTTAACCTTCTTTACAAGCTGTTCTTTTGGTCCTTACTTTTCTCAGGCCCTCAGGCTTTCTCTGGCAATTTCCATTTTTTCTATAGCAAAGTCCGCAAAATTTCTCAGAGATTCCTCGCCGACGTTCATCCCGCCGCCAGCGAGGCGGGATTCACTCGCGCGTTCGGCTTTGCTCGCCCATGAGGCCTTGGCGGAGGCAGCTGTCGGAGTCCCGCAGACCGAAAATCGGGGTCACACCCCAATTTTTTTCTTCGAGCGCGTCTCAAAATCTTGAGAAATTTTACTTTGTTCTCTCTACAAATACCGGGAATTGCCAGTCAGGCTTTTTTGTTTGATTCCCATACGGGGAAGGAGTAATCTTTTCGTGAACCTGAGGGGATTTGGCGCGATGGAATCATCCGTTAAAGAAGAAGTCGAGGCGAGCATTTCGGTGGATGTGTTCTCGGTGTCCGCGGCGATGGTGGGTGTTTGTCTTACGGTCATTCAACTGATCCAGATGAACGCGAACCAGAAGGCCAATACAATCGTGGATGAGATCCTGGCTTTTGATTCCATTGTTTTTATGACGGCCTGCGTCGTTTCCTTTCTCGCGCTCAAAAGTAAAAGACGCTCCCGGTTTAAAAAAATCCTGGAGAACACAAGCGACGGCTGTTTTCTGCTCGCTATTTCCACGATGGTTGTGGCGATCACGCTTGTGGTGTATACGTTCTTTTGATCTTGCTGTCCGGAATCGTTCGATAAAGCAAGGGGGACCCGATGAGAAAAAATATTCTCGTGATCGATAGTGATCCCTTGGCCCAGGAAATGATCGCGGCGGCTCTGAAAGAAGAAGAATACACGGTTGTGGCGTCCTTGAATTTTGAAGATGCCCTTCAGAAAGTCCGCCAGACGCTTCCGGACCTTGTCTTGATCGATGTGGTGATGCCGGACATTACGGGATTTGATGCCTGCCGCAGGATCAAAAAGATGTTCCGGTCCCATCCACCCCAGGTGATCATGATGACCGGGAAACTTGACGCGGTCGATCCCGTCCTGGCCCGCAAAATGGGAGCGGATGATTTCGTGGTCAAGACTTCGGATATGGCTGTTTTGACCCAAGCAGTGCGAAAGATCCTTTCAGTGTGAGGGCATCTCTTTGAAACGGCAGGGTTTTTTCCGATCGAAAAGCTTGGTGCCGCTTTTTTTCTTCATGGACACTCTCTTCTCGGGTTTTTTCCCGTATTCCTCGATCCAAGTTCAACGAATATCAAAAACGCCCATCCGGTCCTTGACCGGTACAAGGCAATCCTCGGTTTTTTTTGGGGAAGAATTATGTGTTCTAGCCCTCTTTTCAGGAAGTGCTGCGAGGCTGAGAAAAGGTTGTCCCTGGGCGCGGGGTGCAGCGGATATGCGATAATGTGGAGACAAAACAATAAAGGTGGTTTTCTGTGAACGATAAAGAAACACCCCGTTTTTCTAAGGAGAAAAAACCACACCTGGCGGCAGGGTTGCTCCTTCTGGCTGTTTTCGCTGCCGGGGTGCCGTTTGTCTGGTGGGCGGTCGTGCGGGCCGACCACGAGATGCGCGCCGACCTGCTTCAGCGGACGCAACTGGTGGCGCGTGCGATAGGGATCGAGCGGATCCAAGCCCTCTCGGGAACGAAGGCGGATATCAGTTCACCCGACTATTTGCGGATCAAGGAACAGTTTGCTGCCATCCATTCGGCTAACCCGCAATGCCGGTTTGTCTATCTCCTGGGCCGCAAGGCCGACGGCACAGTGTTCTTCTTTGTGGACAACGAGCCAGTCGGATCGGAGAATGAATCCTGGGCGGGACAGGTTTTTGATGAGGCCACGGCAGAGTTACTTGGCATATTTGACACAAAGGCCTCGATCGTCGAGGGCCCGGTCTCCGACCAGTGGGGCGTGTGGGTCTCGGGGTTGGTTCCGATGACCGACCCGAAAACCGGCGCGGTAGTCGCTGTACTGGGCATGGATGTCGACGCGCGTGTCTGGAAATGGACCGCGGCACGCGCGGGAATCTTTCCCCTTCTCTTCACCCTGACCCTGATGGGAATCATCATCGTCTTCGGTTTGGCACAATCACGCCAAAAGCGGTGGCGGCATACCGAAGTTGTGATGACCGTTGCGGTCGGGGTGACGCTCACTCTGGCCGCTGCCTGGCTGGCTCATACAGGCGAACGTCGGCACTTTCGCGACGCATTCTTCAAATTCGCGCAATTTCAAGCTATCCGTGTTACTGAAGTCTTTCGTAATTTGTCTCGAATCGAACTGGAATCACTGGCGCGATTTTTTGAAGGCAGTCAGCACATCTCCGGAAGTGAATTTCAGAAATTTGCCGGTTTTTTAACCCAGAACCCGGCGATTCAAGCCTGGGAATGGATTCCCGCCGTGCCTGAAGAGGCCAGATCCCGCTTTGAGCAGGAGGTCCGCCAGGAGGGGCCGTCTGAATTTGGAATATGGCAAAAGGACGAGGCCGGTAACCGGGCTCCCGCTAACGGCCGGCGTGTTTACTATCCGGTGCTCTATGTGGCGCCTCGCATCGGCAACGAGCGTGCGCTCGGCTACGACCTTGGCTCGGAGGCGATCCGCCGCGCTGCGATCGAGAAGACGAAACTCACAGGGCTCGTAACCAGCACGGACCCCATCACCTTGGTGCAGGAAACAGCTGGTCAGAAGGGAATGCTGGTATACTGGCCCGTATCCGAAGGGGCCGCCGCAAAGCGCTTGCGTGGTTTTGCCGTGGCCGTATTGCGTTTTGGGACGTTGTTGGAAATCGCCACAACAAGCAAAACGGAACCGGGCGTTGTCGTCATGGATCTGTTTCAACTGCACACGGACAAACCCGGCGAGATACTTGCATCAACCCGGAAAATGGATGACGGCGGAATGCAGTCCGCGTCATTTTCGATAGCCTACCCGATCTTCGCTTTCGGCAAGACTTTCTCACTGATTGCCAGCCCGTCCCCTGCACTCAAAAATCTGTATCCCATACGCGCTGGGTGGATCATGGTGTTGGTGGGTTTGACACTAACGGCTTCCTTGGCTTTTTGGACTGCGATGATTTTTGGTCGTCGAGAGGAATTGGAAATGCAGTCCTGGGGGCTTCAGAAGGCGAATGACGGGATCAAGGCTCTTTATCAGGAGCTGGAAAAGAAGAACCTGGATCTCGCGAGGCTGGACCGTCTCAAAGATGATTTTGTTTCGATCGTAGCACATGAGCTCCGGAATCCTTTGGGGGTAGTTCGCGAAGCGGCGGCGCTCATCCTGGACGGCCTGGCAGGTCCGGTCGGGGGAGAACAAAAAAAATACATCGAGATTATTAAACAAACCGGGGATCGGATGATCCATATTACGACGGACCTCCTGGATCTCGCGAAGATCGAGTCCGGGAAAATCGTGGTGAATTATGAAAAGATCGATCTTCTATCTCTGGTGAGGCAGTCCTGCGAGGGGATTGCCCTTCGTGCACACAAAAAAGGGATCGCTGTCCTGGAAGATTTTCCGACTGAAAAAATCGAAATCCTGGGTGATTTTGACAAACTCTCGCAAGTGATGGCCAATTTATTGAGCAATGCGCTCAAGTTCACAGAAACTGGCAGGATCACGGTGGGGATAAAGGACCTCGGCGGGGAAGTCCGCTGCATGGTGAAGGATACCGGTGTCGGTATTTCCCTCCAAAATTTTCCAAAACTCTTCAACAAGTTTGAACAATTTGGCAAGCCCACGGCTTCCTCCGAAAAAGGCTCAGGGCTCGGTCTTGCTATTTCGAAAAGCATCGTCGAAGCCCACGGTGGCCGGATGGGGGTCGAAAGCGAGCTTGGTAAAGGATCCACCTTTTTCTTTGTCCTGCCCAAAGAGCAGAAATACGAGGAAAAGCCCGGAGAGATTCTCCCGAAGCAAAACGGCCAAAAATCCTGAAATTATACGGATAGCAAAAAAGCCGGCCCCCCCAAAGGAAGACCGGCTTCTAAAATGCAAAGGGACAGCCCCATGGGAGGGGCCGTCCCTTTTAAGTTTTCTGACTACTCGATACTGCCCGAATAGTTGGAGGATTTTTTATTATCCTCGTCCTTTTTTTCTTTGGGTTTGTCTGCGATCACACATTCGGTCGTGAGGATAAGACCTGCGATACTGCAGGCGTTTTCCACCGCGACGCGGACGACCTTGGCGGGGTCGATGACCTCGGCTTCGACCAAGTTCTCGAATTCGCAGGTCAGCGCGTTGAACCCATAATCCCCTTTGTTATCAAGAATCTTTTTCACCACGACGGAGCCGTCGAATCCGGCATTATGAGCGATCTTGCGGGCAGGTTCCTGAAGCGCCCTGCGCACGATCTGAATGCCGGTGGCTTCGTCGCCCCCGGCCTTCACGTCATCGAGTGAGGCTATGGAGCGCAAAAGCGCCACGCCGCCACCCGGGACGATGCCTTCTTCGATGGCCGCGCGAGTTGCATGGAGCGCGTCCTCAATGCGGGCCTTCATTTCCTTCATCTCCACTTCCGTCGCTGCGCCGACCTTTACGACGGCGACGCCGCCGGAAAGTTTTGCGAGACGTTCCTGGAGCTTTTCTTTGTCATAATCCGAATCGGACCGTTCGATCTCCGCCTTGATCTGCTCGCAGCGCCCCTTGATGTCCTTCTGGGTTCCCGCGCTTCCGACGATCGTGGTGTTGTCCTTATCGATCACCACGCGCTGGGCCGTGCCGAGCATCTCAAGATCCACGTTCTCAAGCTTCACGCCGAGATCTTCGGAAATGAACTTACCTTTGGTGATGATCGCGATATCTTCCATCAGGGCCTTCCGGCGATCCCCGAATCCGGGGGCCTTTACGGCCGCGATCTGAAGCACGCCGCGGATCTTGTTGACCACGAGGGTTGCGAGTGCTTCGCCCTCGATATCTTCCGAGATGATGAGAAGGGGCTTACCGAGGCGTGCCACTTTTTCAAGCACCGGCACGAGATCTTTTACGGTGCTGACTTTTTTCTCGTAAAGAAGGATGTAAGGTTCCTTGAGGACGACTTCCATTCGCTCGGCATCAGTCACGAAATAGGGCGACAGGTAGCCGCGATCGAACTGCATCCCTTCAACCACGTCGAGCTCGGTTTTGAGACCCTTCGCCTCTTCGACCGTGATCACACCTTCTTTGCCGACTTTTTCCAAAGCATCCGCTAAAAGCTGACCGATCGACTGATCGTTATTGGCACTGATGGCGCCGACGGCGGTAATGTCTTCCTTACCTTTGACGGCCTTGGACATTTTCTTGATCGTTTCGACAACCTTCGCGGAGGCTTTGTCGATGCCGCGCTTGAGGGCCATAGGATTGGCGCCGGCGGTGACATTTTTCAAGCCTTCGGAAACAATGGATTGGGCCAGGACCGTCGCGGTCGTGGTGCCGTCCCCGGCGTTATCCGAAGTCTTCTCGGCGACTTCACGGACCATCTGGGCGCCCATATTCTCATACGGGTCCTTCAGGTCGATCTCTTTGGCGACCGTGACACCATCTTTGGTGACAAGCGGCGCGCCGAATTTCTTGTCGATCACAACATTGCGGCCGCGGGGACCAAGCGTGACGCTGACAGCCCTTGCGAGGATGTCGACGCCGCGTTTGATCCGCTGGCGCGCTTCTTCTGAGTACGAAATAAGTTTTGCCATTTTAGTGCTCCTTAGGGTTGTAAAAAAATCGTCGTTCTGAGAGCTTCGTCGTTCCCGGACGTCTGCTTCTGGCAGGTCGGGAATCCAGACTGGATTCCCGCTTTCGCGGGAATGACATCAGACTCAGGATGACGAACAGAATTATTCTTTCTCGTAAACAGCGAGGATCTCGCTCTCTTTGAGAATCTTGTGTTTCGTGCCATCGATCACGATATCGTCGCCGGAATATTTTCCGAAAAGCACACGATCACCTTTTTTTACTTCGATGGCCTGGATTTTGCCGGATTCAAGCGTTTTGCCCGCGCCGACTGCGACGACCTTGCCTTCGGTCTTTTCTTCTTTGGCGGTGTCAGGGAGAATGATGCCGCCCTTGGTTTTCGCTTCCGCTTCAAGAACTTCTACCAGTACTCTGTCTGCCAACGGTCTGACTTTCATTTTGGATCTCCTTTTTAATTAATGATGTGTTTTTTTAAATCATACCGATTTAAGACCCGGTCTTAAATGTAAGACCGGGTCTTAAAAAGGATTCGTTAATAGTCGCCCATCCCGCCCATGCCACCCATACCTCCCATTCCGCCCATACCTCCACCGCCCGGCATCGGCGGCATCTTCTCTTCTTCGGGAAGATCCGTGATGAGGGCCTCGGTGGTGAGAAGAAGGCCGGAAACGCTGGCCGCGTTCTGGAGTGCGCTGCGGGTGACTTTTTTGGGGTCGATCACGCCAGCTTCGACCAGATTCTCAAAATTACCGGTTTCAGCGTTAAAGCCGATGTTACCCTTTTCGGACATGACGCGCTGAACCACGACGGAGCCTTCTTCGCCGGCGTTAAAAGCCAGTTGGCGTAAAGGTTCCTCGACCGCACGTCGGATAATCTCCGCGCCGATCTTTTCATCACCCTTGAGCTTGAGGCCGTCCAACACACCCACGGCGCGAAGAAGTGCTACGCCGCCGCCAGGGACAATGCCTTCTTCCACGGCCGCGCGGGTCGCGTGAAGGGCGTCTTCAACGCGAGCTTTCTTTTCCTTCATTTCAGTCTCGGTCGCGGCACCGACATGAATGACTGCGACGCCTCCCGCGAGTTTTGCGAGACGTTCCTGGAGTTTTTCCTTGTCATAGTCGGAATCCGTATCTTCGATCTGTTTCTTGATCTGGCCGATACGGTTGGTGATATCCGTACTCTTGCCGGCGCCTTCGATGATCGTGGTTTTTTCTTTGTCCACGGTTACGTGCTTTGCACGGCCAAGATCTTTCAGGGTTACATTCTCGAGTTTGATCCCGAGGTCTTCGGTGATAGCCTTGCCGCCGGTGAGGATCGCGATATCTTCCAGCATGGCCTTACGGCGATCGCCATATCCCGGGGCTTTGACCGCGCAAACGGCGAGCGTTCCGCGGATCTTATTGACCACGAGAGTTGCAAGCGCTTCGCCGTCTACTTCTTCGGCGATAATGATGAGGGGCTTTCCGGCCTTGGACGCGGCTTCGAGGATCGGGAGCATGTCCTTCACCGATGAAATCTTTTTCTCATTAATGAGGATGAACGGTTCTTCGAGCACGACTTCCATGCGCTCGGTATCCGTAACGAAATACGGGGAAAGATACCCCTGATCGAATTGCATTCCTTCAACCACATCCAGCGTCGTGGCCGTGGTTTTGGCTTCTTCGACCGTAATGACGCCGTCTTTGCCGACTTTGTCCATGGCTTCGGCGATATGATCGCCGATCGTGGTGTCAGAGTTCGCGGCAATCGAGGCGATCTGTGCGATCTCTTTTTTATCCTTGCCGATAGGTTTTGCGACTTTGTCGAGTTCGGCCACGATCGCTTCCACAGCCTTTTCAATACCGCGTTTGAGGGCCATCGGGTTTGCTCCGGCTGTGACGTTCTTCAGGCCTTCGCGATAGATCGCTTGGGCGAGAATGGTCGCAGTCGTAGTCCCGTCGCCGGCCACATCGGAGGTTTTTGACGCGACTTCCTTGACCATCTGGGCGCCCATATTTTCATAGGGGTCTTCGAGCTCGATCTCTTTCGCCACCGAAACGCCGTCTTTTGTGACCGTCGGGGAGCCGTATTTCTTTTCAAGGACCACGTTGCGGCCTTTGGGGCCGAGGGTGACCTTGACCGCGTTCGCAAGTTGGTCCACGCCATGCAGAATTGCCCGGCGTGCTTCTTCACTGAACAGAAGTTGTTTTGCCATGTTGTTTTCTCCTTGTTAATAGATGTTGTTAGATGAAATGCGATGCGGACTAGCACTCGGCGAGTCTGAGTGCCAAGTGAGGCGTTATTGTAGTCAATGGGCCTAAAAAATCAAGAGGAATTTTAAAAAATTTGTACGTGGTAAGAAGTACGGTATGCGGCGCAAAAGCGGTAATATGTTACGCCATACTATTTTCTATTCCGCCAAAGGGCGAGAAGAGATTTGATGGAATGCCTGGGGTCGATGGTGTCGATATGTTTTGTATAGGGGTGGATCACCTCGGCGAAACCGCCCGTGGCCAAGACCCGCACGCCCTTCCCGTACCGCTTCCGGAACCTCTGGATCAGTTCATCGGTCATAGCCCCATAGCCTTCGAGAATCCCGGATTCCATGCATTCGCGGGTGCTCCTCCCGAGAAAGGATTTTGCCCTTTTCGGCATGGGAAGTCTCTTTGGAAGCAGGGCAGCTTTCCGGCCAAGTGCTCCATAGGCTGTTTCAGGTCCCGGGATGATCATTCCGCCTTGGAAAACTCCTCTGGAGTCAATATAGTCGAAGGTAACGGCTGTTCCATAGTCAATCACGAGCATGGGAAGACGATACATCCGGACAGCTCCATAAATATTCACCTTGCGGTCAACACCTAACTCATTGTAAATACTATAGTTATGTCGTATTTTAATAGGAATATTGCCATCGACTACCCATAACGTTAACTCTTTAATGCCTTTTAATTTATATTTCAAAAAAGAAGTAATTTTAGGGAATACAGAGCTTATAATTACATCCAAATGACTTTTTTTACCACTACGAGCCAATTTAGAAGCATATTTTGGGATATCGTTATAATGCATCGACCCAAACTTCAGCAAACGGCCGCCCTCATAGAATCCGACCGTAGCTGCCGTGTTCCCGATATCAATCGCTAATATTCGCTTGACCATGTTTCTCCGTTTCATGCACCGTCTATAAACAGCTCAGACTCAAACTACATTGATTTACCACTTTAGGTCTAAAAAATTGGCTATTTTGGGATGATGGTTACTTTTGTGCACTATTTTTATACAATTCATCACATTTATGACCCAATTCATCCAGAATGTAACCAAGGACCTCACCAATCGGATGCTCGGTTTTCTTCAGAACTCTCATAGAGATTCCCTCGGGGGGAAGCTCTGTGCTCTCCGCATTCACATTCAGCCCAATCCCGATGACTACGGCCTCCAGCTTCGATGAAGAGGAAAAAGCCTCGACCAATATACCGCAGATCTTTTGTGTCCCAACCATGACGTCGTTTGGCCGCTTGAACTCTGAAGCAATATCATACTTCTCTTTTAAGACCTTGGCAACCGCCCGGCAGGCGACCTGGGTGAGTATGGGGGATTGGGCCGGACTGAGTGGCGGCCTGAGAAGGACCGAACAAAGAAGGTTCTTTCCCGCGGAAGAAAGCCACTGTCGCCCGGGTTTGCCGCGTCCTGCGGTTTGATGATCCGCAGTGATGACAAGCCCTTCCCGTGCGCCTTGTTTCGCTGCCTCCAGTGCAACGGTATTGGTCGACGAAACTTCGGAAATGTGACGTATCATGAATTGAAACATAGGCAACGGTTGAGTTCCCATTACAGGGTGCAGGTTGGAAGGGTCAAGGGATAACAATTCTCGGTAAATGGGCATTCAGGCGCGTTACAATCTCATAGGGAATAGTCCCGGCCCATCCGGCGATATCCTCAACTGTAATGCGCTCACCCTGGTCCTCGCCTATGAGTGTGACCATATCACCCTCTTTGGCTTCGGTATTTTCGAGGTTCACGGCGATATAATCCATGGAAACCTTGCCTGCGAAGGAATAGCGCCTCCCTTTAAAAAGTACGGAAGCGTTTTTCCAAGCCGCATAAGGATAACCATGACTGTAACCGAAAGGCAATACCGCGATCGTGGTATCGTGTTTGGCAATAAAGTCCCGGCCATATCCGACAGATTCTCCGGCCCGGAGTTTTTTGACAAGAACGATTCGAGTTTTGAGTGAAAGGACCGGTTCAAAGCAGGCCGCGCCTTTCAGGCTAGGGTCGGGGTAAATGCCATAAAGCGTAAGGCCAGGCCGGATCATATTGAGAAGGGGATCCTTCAAGGTCAGCGTTGCGGCGCTGTTTTTGGCATGGCGGAACCGGAATACGATGTTTTTCTCTTCAAGTGTCTGTAGCAAAGACCTGAACTTCAGAACTTGCGTCTTCCGGAACACGTCATCCTTTTCCGCGGTCGGAAAATGCATATAAACACCGTCAAGCATAAGCCCCTTGAGTTTCGTCATTTCTCTTATAGAAACAGCAGCTTCTTGGACCGGAATACCCATGCGGCCCATGCCCGTGTCGACCTTCACATGGACCGAAGTTTTACGGCCCAGGCTTTCCGACAGGTCCGAGATCTCCCAGGCTTTTTCAAGACTTGAAACGCTCAAAGTAATGCCGCCCAAGAGTGCCGCCGGGAGCTCATGCGTAAACAAATGGCCGAAGAGAAAAACCGGGGTTTGAGGATGATGCTCTTTCAGCTCCAGTGCTTCCCGCAAAGTGGCGACGCCGAAATAGGTGACTTTCCCGGCAAGAATGCCCGCGATCTCTTCGAGTCCGTGGCCGTAGGCATTCGCCTTGACGACCGCCAGAACGTCTGTTTGTCCGGATCGTTTCCGAAGGGTCTGGAGATTCTTGAGAAGACATCCCGCGCGAAGTTCGATCCATGAGCTGTGCTGGATCCCGGATCTGTTTTGAGTGAGCTCAGGCATGTCTTTTATCCTGCAGTTTTTCTTCCGCTTCGGAACTTCGCAAATAAACCGGTAAAAATTCCTTGGGGCACAGCAGTTTCTTAAGAAGCGGGTCTTTTGTTTCAAATAGTGTGATCAAAGTGGAGGCCTGCGGGTACCAGCTCTTTTCAGGCGCTATCACCCAACCATTCGGTTCGAACTTGTTGACTCCGTCACCGGCGATCCAGCTCCCCCGGGGAAGCACGGAAGCCATCTTGTCGACGGGTATGACACGGGACGGCCCGCTTGAAGTCCATTTTTTTTCATAATAACGATATGAACGAACATAAAATTTACCACGTCTTGCGTCCAAGCATACTGTGAGATTTGTGTGTCCCCCGGGCTTGATTCCGGCCGCGATCACATCGAGAGAAAAAGCACCGTAACAAGGTTTGGGGCGTATCGCGAGGAAGCCCTTGAGCGTGGCGAAGCCGATGCGCAGTCCCGTGAAAGACCCGGGTCCGCGGCTGATCAGGAAAGCGTCAATTTCCCGGATCTTCAGTTTTTCTTTTTTGAGAAGCCGGTCGATCACGGGGAGAAGGTTCTCGGCGTGCTTCATGTAGCCCTTGACGGTCGCGTGGCGGAACTTGGCCCCGCTTTTCTTGATGGCAACGCTCAGGACCGGGCTGGATGTTTCAATGGCGAGCAGATTCATGGGCTGTATTCTATTCGGGTTTAAGGAAAAGCCAAGAGAGAAACAGAACTGGGAGCTGGTTTTTCGGAACTCAATCTGGTTTATGGTCTTTGCAGATCTTGAGCACCCGGTTACGAGTTTCGTGTTCTGAAAAATAAAGTTTTTATATATAACTAGAGAGGTTAGAATGAAGCTTCAAAAAAGGGCTATGCAATGAAGAAAATGCTCGCAGCGATCCTGATGTTTTCAAATCCTCTTGGAGATTTCGGTCGATGGTCAAGGCAATGAATGTTTAAAAAAAGGAGGAGGATTAAGATGAAAAGGTTGATCGTGTTAACGTTGCTGTTGCTGTTCGTGATGCCGGTCACAGCATCCAAAATTTTTGCCGTAGAAGAAACGACTCAAACGGGGATCATGGATGCCGGGAACAAATTGTGTCCGGTCTCGGGCGATCCTGTCTCGGGAAATGATTTTGTCATCTACAAGGGCAAGCGTTACGGCCTTTGCTGCCCGATGTGCAAGGCGTCGTTCCTGAAGGAGCCTGAGAAATACATCGCTCAAATGGAAGCGAAGGAAAAAACATCCGCCCCGCCAGCGGCGGTGGCTCCAGTCGTTTCCGAGTCTGAGGAAATGGAGAGGGACATGGAGGAGGGGGATCTTTAATGAACGAAGGGACCTGCTGCGCGGAGGGAGATAAGAAAAAGCCGTGGTATTTTTCCGGGTTTTTTCTTATCGGCGGACTGACACTCGCGCTGCTTGCTGCGTCCTTTCTTTTTCCCGCAATGGAAGAATTTCGCCGGACCTTTTGGGATTATGTCCGGATCATGTTCTGGCCTGTGCTGGCGGGATTTTTTGTGGGCGGGTTGATCGATCATTATGTCCCGAAGGAATATATCTCCAAGCATCTGTCGATCCCGAAAAAGAGGACGATCTTTTATTCCGTCGGACTCGGATTCCTGATGAGCGCCTGCTGCCACGGGATCCTCGCGATCTCGATGGAAATCCATAAAAAAGGCGCTTCAGGCCCTGCCGTGGTGAGTTTTCTTCTCGCAAGCCCCTGGGCGAACCTTCCTATCACGATCCTTCTCTTTGGTTTTTTTGGGATCAAGGCGTTTTTGATCGTTTTTGGGGCAATTGCAGTCGCTTTGATCACAGGACTGTTGATGCAGTTCCTGGATCGCGCGGGGCGGATTGAGAAGAACCGCCACTCGGTCGAGGTGGAGGAAGGGTTTTCGATCTGGCAGGATATTCTGCGGCGTTTCCGGAAGCATGAGTTCAGTCATGAGAACTTCTGGAAGGCGTTCAACGGGGTGTTCGGCGGCGCGGTCAGTCTTGCCGCAATGGTGCTGCCGTGGATCTTGGTCGGTATTGTGCTGGGGGGTCTGGTCACCACCTTCGTGCCGGAGCATGGTTTTCATCACTATTTCGGGCCGACGCTTTTGGGGTTGCTGGTGACCATGGGGGTGGCCACGCTCCTGGAGGTCTGTTCGGAAGGGACTTCGCCGCTTGCGTTTACGATCTATCAGCAGACCGGCGCATTCGGCAACGCGTTCGCGTTTCTGATGGGCGGCGTAGTGACAGACGTAACCGAGATCGGTCTTGTGTGGAAAAATCTGGGACCCCGGACTGCGCTCTGGATGCTCGCAATCAGCCTGCCGCAGGTTATTTTGCTGGGGTGGATATTTAATAAAATTTAAAAATCGGGACTCGGGATTCGCGTCTAGGGACTCGTAAAAAACGAGGAACCAAAACAAGTCCCGAGTGACGAGTCCCGAGGAACAAGTTTTTGAATTTCTTTAGCCTCTTTCTCTTTCCCTCGTTTCAACGCCCCTTCGATATAGATCTTCGCTTTTTCTTCCAGTGTTTTTCGCGCGGCAGCGGCTTGCTCGGGCATGAGAGTGCCTTGCAAAAGGATCTTGGCGAGGGACCGGATGCGGAAACGGTCCATGGCCGGAAATTCGCGGGAGCGCTGGTCGGGGTGGCCGCCGTATTTGATGATGTAGGGTTTTTCAATCAGACCGATCGGATGTTTTGAGGCGATCCTGAGCCACAGGTCATAATCCTCGCAAGCCGGGAGCGATTCGTCGAAAAGCCCGATTTCATCGAAGAGCTTCCTGTGCATCATGACGGCTGACGGACTCACAATGCAAAGTGGCAGGCATTTTTCGAAAATGTAACCGCCAAATTTTTGATGTTTTTTCATCGGGTTGACGCGCTTGCTGTTTCTAATCCAGATCTCCTCAGTCTGGCAAATCAAATGAGCGGGATTCTCCCGGAAAAATTCCAATTGGGCCTTAAGTTTGCCCGGTTTCCACTCATCATCCGAATCCAGAAATGCGATCCACTCACCCTTCGCTTCTTTGATACCGAGGTTTCGAGCGGCGGCGGGACCTTTGTTTTTTTGGTAAAAATAGCGGGACTCGGGACTCGGGACTCGTAAAGACGAGAAAGCAGAACGAGGGACGAATCCCGAGGGACAAGCCCCTCGGATGACACATTTCGTGTCATCCGTAGAGCCGTCGTCAATAATGATAAGTTCGAATTCCGCGCCTTTTTGTGCAAGAACGGAGTCGATTGCGCGCGGCAGGACCGTTTTACGGTTGTAAGTGGGGATGATAACGCTGATCAAGGCCATGGCGGCTCTTGTCTTGATTTTTCATTTTTCTGAGGGTCAAAAGAGACTGTCATGATCACCTATGATTTCTTGTAATGAGAACCACGGGCGATTATAGCAAGATACGTTACAGCATGTCCAAGATACTCTCGTTGACTTTCACGGGATTCTTCATATAATACATCCATCAATTTTGGGAATGCGGAGAAGTGGGCGCACAAACCCACTTCTTTTTTTTCTCAGAACACTAAGGGGATTAGGGACAAAATGTCACAGGATTTGCTGGCTTCGCTGGAATATATCGAAAAGGAGAAAGGGATCACCAAAGAGGTCCTTTTGGACGCACTTCGTCACGCCCTGATCTCCGCATGCCGCAAAGGCTCGCCTGAAAAAGGAGAGGCCTTTGACGTCCAGATTGATCCCAAAACTTTCCGCATTACCATGTTCCTGAACGGCAAAGAGATCAACGATCCCCGTTTCGGCCGTATTGCTGCGCAAACCGCCAAACAGGTCATCATTCAGAAGATCCGCGAAGCCGAGCGCGAATCCATTTTTACGGAATACAGCCATAAACAGGGCGATATCGTTTCCGGCAGTGTTCACCGCATCGAGTCCAAGGCCATCATCGTGGATTTTGGGAAAACGGAAGGCATTTTGCCCGCGCGCGAACAGTCACCGCTCGACAGTTTCCGCCAGGGGAATGTGGTCCGCGCGTACGTGATGGAAGTCAAAAAAACGTCCAAAGGACCGGAAGTCATTTTATCGAGAACACATCCGGATCTTGTGACACAATTCTTTAAAATGGAAGTGCCGGAGATCCACGACGGGCTTGTGAAAGTTAAGGCCGTGGCGCGTGAGGCGGGGTCTCGCACCAAGATTGCCGTGACTTCATCCGACGAGAAGATCGACTGTGTTGGCTCCTGTGTGGGTGTCCGCGGGCAACGCGTCAAAAGCATTGTACGCGAGCTCGGAGGTGAAAAAATCGATATCATCCGTTACAGTGACGACGTCGAGACCTACATCAGGAATGCTATGGCGCCGGCCGAGCTTAAAAAGATCACGCTCAATCCGGAGCGGCAAAGCGCCGAGATCCTGGTTGAAGACGATCAATTGTCGCTTGCGATCGGGAAAAAAGGACAGAACGTGCGTCTTGCGTCAAAATTGATCGGTTGGGAACTCGACGTGCGCAGCGCTACGCAAAAGATCCCCCTCAGTTCGCTGGACGGCGTTGGAGAAAAAACGGAAGAGATTCTCAAAGAGGCGGGGATTCAGGGGCTCAGGGAGCTTCTTAAAAAAACGGTTGAAGAGCTTTCCGATATCCCGGGTATTGGTCTCAAAACAGCCGAAAAGATCCTCGCGTCGGCCAAAGAAGCTGCGACAAAAAAAAGCGCAGTAAGTAAAGCCATTGAAAAAACGGTTCCTGAGAAGACGCCGGAGGCGAAAGCCGCGGAGGAAGAAACGGAAGGGACGGCTCCTGATGCTAAAGAGGAGCGGGAAGGGGCGGGTACGTGATATGGCTGAAAAGAAAGAGAAACCCAAAGAAAAAAAAGAAATAATCAAAAAAGCCCCAAAGGCTCCCGCCGAAAAAAAAGCCGTCACAAAAACTGCCGAAACGAAATCAGTTAAAGAAAAAAAATCTGCCGTTAAAGCTTCGACTAAAACAAAATCCTCCGCGGGAGGCAAAGCTCATGCTAAACAATCCGTCGCGGAAGTAAAACATGTCCCGGAAGTGAAAGCGCCGGCTTTGGAACCAGTAGTAGCGGTCACTCAAAAAGTTGTCACTGCCGCATCCGTTAAGAAAGAGGAATCTCCGATCGCTCCTGTCGTTGAAAAAAAGCCGGAGCCAAAACCCGCTGAGGGCAAAGTCCCGGAAGTTTCGAAGTCTAAGGCAGTGCCTGTTGTGGAAATATCTAAAATAAAGGCAGAAGTTCCGGTAGTGCAGGCGCCCAAGGATGTCGTTCCGCCACCCCCTCCCGTGAAACCGGTGGTTGAGATCCGTTTTCCGATCACAGTCGGGGATTTGGCGCAAAAAATGAACCGGAGGATCCCGGAAGTCATCAAGGCTCTCATGGGGATCGGTATTTTTGCGAACGTGAACCAGCTTTTGAATGAAGAGATCGTTTATGCGGCCGGGGAAGCCCTCGGGATCGAGATCAATAAGAAGGCGGATGAGGCCAAGGAGATCATCGAAAGCGGAGTCGAAGAAGATCCCGCGAAACTGAAGCCGCGTCCTCCTGTTGTGACCATGATGGGTCATGTTGACCATGGCAAGACGTCGCTCTTGGACGCGATTCGCAGTACGAACGTGGCGGCCAAGGAAAAAGGTTTTATCACCCAGCATATCGGTGCTTACGGTGTTGACATCCCCGGCAAAGGACACGTGACATTTTTGGATACGCCGGGCCATGAAGCGTTCACGGCCATGCGTGCCCGGGGTGCGAACGTGACTGATGTGGTCGTGCTCGTGGTGGCTGCTGATGACGGTGTGATGCCGCAAACCATTGAAGCTATTGACCACGCACGTGAGGCAGGCTGTCCGATCGTTGTGGCTATGAACAAGATCGATCTTCCGGTCGCCAATCCCGCAAAGGTGATGGGTGAGCTCCAGAAGATCGGGCTCGTGCCCGAAGAATGGGGCGGCAAAACAATTGTTGTGAAAGTTTCTGCAAAGACCGGCAAAGGTGTCGAAGATCTCCTTGATATGTTGCTTCTGGAGGCCGAGGTCCTGGAGCTGAAAGCGAACCCCGACCGTCTGGCCGTGGGCGTCGTGATCGAAAGCCATATCTCCAAGGGAAGCGGGCCCGTGGCGAGTGTGATCGTAAAAAAAGGGACCCTGAGGCTTGGCGATATCGTGGTAGCCGGGCAATATACGGGTCGCGTTCGCGCAATGAAAAATGACCGGGCTAAAACAGTACGCGAGGCCGGGCCCGCCTATGCGGTGGAGTTGAGCGGCTTGAACGGTGTACCCGAAGCCGGGGAAACGGTTTATGCGGTAGCGGATGAGAAGATCGCCAAAACGATCACCGAACAGAAGATCCTCGAGGTTCGCGAGCGGCAGATGCGCGGGACCCCGAAACACATGTCGCTTGAAAGCCTCTACTCCAAACTTTCGGAAGGGAATTTCAAGGAGCTTAAGATCATCCTTAAGGCGGACATGCAAGGTTCCATCGAGGCGCTCACCCAGTCACTCGATAAGATCAGTTCTGAAAAATGCCGACTCCACGTGATCCATGGCATTGTCGGAGGAATCAACGAATCGGACGTGATGCTTGCCGCGGCCTCCGATGCGATCATCATCGGTTTCCACGTGAAAGCCGATCCGAAGGCACAGGTCTTGGCCGAGAAGGAAGGCGTGGACATTCATTTTTACAGCATCATTTATGACGCGGTCGAAAAGATCCGGAAGGCCATGGAAGGCATCCTGGAACCGGAGCTCAAGGAAGTGGTTGAAGGCAAAACCAAGGTTCGTCAGATCTTCAAGTCCTCCAGGGTCGGGAATATCGGCGGTGCGATTGTGATGAAAGGCCGCATCGCACGACAGCATCACGTGAGGCTTGTACGCGACAACGTCGTAATTTTTGACGGACGGTTGTCGTCTCTCAAGCGTTTCAAAGATGACGTCAAAGAAGTCGCGGAGGGTTATGAGTGTGGGGTCGCTTTGGAAGGTTTCAACGATCTTCGCGAAGGGGATATGCTGGAATCCTACCGCATTGATAAGTTTGCCGCAAAATTATAATCATCGATCACGAAGGCGTTACTGATGGAGGAAGCCGGGCCCCGGTTCTGGCGCTTTCAGTAACGCCTTTTTAATTAAAGGGTCCCGACCCGTTAGAGATGGGTTTGAAGATGTCTTGTCGTGCGGGACTGCAAGAAAGACAGTGAAGATTTTGAATGTTCTTATAAAAACAGACGGAAGTGCTGAAAGCTCTTCCTATCTCTAACGGGGTGAATTATGCAAGGAAAACGAACCGAACGTGTGGCATCGCTCCTCCAAATGGAGCTTAGCAATCTTATCCTGGAACGGATCAAGGACCCGCGCCTGGGTTTTGTAACCGTCACTCACACGAAGATCACGCCGGATCTCAAGTCCGCCGTGGTGTTTATAAGCGTCATGGGGGATAAAAAGAAAAAAGAAGAAACACTTAAGGTCCTCGATCGTGCGGCCGGGTTCCTTCAACATGAGGTCGGTGTGGCAATCAAAATGCGCTACACGCCGAAGCTTCAATTTGAACTGGACGATTCGCTCGACAGAGATTTTGAAATAGGGCAGGTTATTCGCAAGATCGAAGAAAAGGACAAGCCCCATCCTCCATCCGAAGATTTAAAGGTTGATGGGACTAGCCCTGGCGACCTTCTATCAAAAAAAAATAGTCCCAATACTATTCGATTTCCACGCAGTGGAAATCGGGGCAATCCTGACTGCCGTAATGGAAAAGAAAATGAAAGTCAGGATAGATGCCAGGACAAGGCTGTGTGATGGATGTGAATTTCATCGACGGCGTTCTGCTGGTCGACAAACCCGAGAACTGGACTTCGCATGACGTGTGCGCATTTGTGCGCCGGCGTTTCGGGATCAAAAAAGTCGGGCATGCAGGGACCCTCGACCCTCTTGCCACGGGGCTCCTGGTGCTTCTCCTCGGCAAGTCGACCAAAAGCTCCATGCAGCTCAGCGCTTGTGATAAGGAGTATTTTGGAGCGTTGGAACTGGGTGTTCAGACCGATTCTCATGATCGTCACGGAAAGATAACCGCAGAGGCGCCTTGGGAGCATGTCACACTGGAGGCGATCCGCGCCAAGGCCGCTCAACAGTTCACCGGCGACATCATCCAGGTGCCGCCCATGGTCTCGGCTCTCAAACACGAAGGAACGCGTCTTTACAAGCTCGCGCGTCAGGGCAAAACCGTGCTGCGCGACGGCCGGCCGGTCACGGTGCATGAATTCCGTTTTGAGAAAAAGGAAGGAAAATTCGTAGAATTTTTGGCGTATGTTTCCAAAGGCACTTATGTCCGCACCCTGGTCAACGATCTTGGCGAAGCTCTGGGCTGTTACGCGACTTTGGCCCGCTTGCGCCGTCTCCGGAGCGGTTCATTCAAGCTGGAACAGAGTGTCACGATCGAGGGCCTGAAAAACTTCACCCCGGCCCAGCTTCGCGAAAAAGTAATCCCCTTAAGCGCCACATCACTCCATGCAGATCATTCCGAATCTTCAAGAATATAAAACCCGCCCGTCCCGGTCCATTGTTCTTGCGCTTGGAAATTTCGACGGGTTTCATCTTGGCCATCAAAAACTTCTGCGTTATGTAGTCAGGCAGGCAAAAAAAGAACATGCGCTTGCCGCAGTCCTGACGTTTCCCCAGCATCCGCACAGCATTCTTCATCCGGGGCGTAAACCCATGATGCTTATGAGCATCGAACAAAAACTTTTTTATCTGGCGCAGGCCGGGGTCGATCTTTGTTTTCTGCAGTCTTTTACGCAAGCATTCTCGAAAATGTCCCCGCAGGATTTTGTGGAAAAGGTCCTCGTAAAGAAGCTTCACATCCGCGAGATCTGCATGGGATACGATGCCCATTTCGGCCTCGGCCGGAAAGGGGATACAAGTTTGATGGAACAACTGGCGAAGGTGAACGGGTTTCTTTTTAGAAAGATGAAGGCCGTGATGATTGACAGAAAGCCCGTTTCAAGTTCCAGAATTCGTGAACTTCTTGCGAAAGGAGAGATCGAGAAAGCTCAGGCGTGTCTCGGCCGGCCTTTCAGCATGTTCGGCAAAGTGATCCATGGAAAAGGTCACGGACTTCATCTCGGATTCCCGACTGCGAATCTCGAAGTTCATTCTGAGATCCTGTTGCCGCTTGGCGTTTATGTCGTTTCGGCAAGGTTTTTATCTTGCCCCCCTTCTTGCTTTTGCAAGAAAGCAGGGGGGCATGCTTTTAAAACGGCGTGGCTTCCCGGAGTCGCAAATTTCGGGAAACGTCCGACCTACCCCAAAGGGGAAACGCCACGTCCGATCCTTGAGCTCCACCTGCTGGATTTTAAAGGGCAAGTTTACGGAAAAATAATAGAGATCGCTCTCCACCGGTTCCTTCGTCCTGAGCGGAAATTTCCCACGGAAGAAGCCCTTAAAGTCCAGATCCAACAGGATGTCCGGGCCGCAAGGCTTTATTATAAGCAAAGATAAATCTTCGGAATTTCACGAGAGCGAATGAGGAGAAGTCAATAAAATCTGGACAAGGCAGGGGGGGTAGGGTATACTCCCGAGACTTTCAGAGACTAAAAAAAAGACGTAAATCCAACAAAGACGAGGAGTTAGGAAAGAAAATGGCATTGGCAAAGACGAAGAAAAAAGAGATCATTTCAAAATACAAGATCAGTAAGAACGATTCAGGGTCCGATGAGGTGCAGATCGCTCTTCTCACAGAGCGCATCAACGGTCTTTCCGGGCATTTTGAAAAAAATGCCAAGGATCACCACTCACGTTACGGGCTTATCAAGATGGTCAGCCGCCGTAAAAGGCTTCTGAAGCATCTTCAAAGTGAGACTCCTGAAAAATACCAGCAGATCATCGCTCGCCTTGATCTGAGGAAATAAATTCCTCGTTTCAGTCTGTCCTTGTCTCCGTTTTAATTTCCACAAAGGTTGACAAGGGCTGGTCTGATCATCTTAATAAAAAATATGAAAAAAATTAGTCCTGTCCTTATCTTGAATAAGTCCCAACCTCACAATCGAAAGGTGTAACCTCACATGACAAAGATCGAAAAAGTTTCTACTCAGATCGGGGGCCGCGAAGTGTCCCTGGAAACCGGGCGCATGGCCAAACAGGCCCATGGCGCCGTGCTCGCTCAATGCGGCGGGACCGTGATCCTGGCGGCCGTGGTTGCCGCGGCTGACAAGAAAGAAGTCCGTGATTTCTTTCCGCTTACCGTGGATTACCGCGAACGCACTTACGCTGCCGGTAAGATCCCGGGCGGTTTTTTCAAGCGTGAGGGGCGTCCTTCCGAGAAGGAGATCCTGACTTCGCGTCTGATCGACCGGCCCATTCGTCCGCTTTTCCCGGAAGATTATCTTAACGAAGTACAGGTCTCGGTGACCGTGCTGTCGGTCGACGGCGAGAACATGACCGAGATCTTCGCCATGAACGCGGCTTCGGCGGCACTCATGGTTTCGGATATTCCTTATACGGTCGCCCTCGGGGCTGCGCGTGTCGGACTCGTGGAGGGGCAATTTATCGTGAACCCTACGCACCAGGAACTTGAAAAAAGCGCTTTAGACCTCGTGGTTGCCGGAACGATTGAAAAGATCGTGATGATCGAAGCGGGAGCAAAAGAGATATCTGAAGAGCAAATGCTCGAGGCGCTCAAGGTCGGACATGAAGCGGTCAAGAAAGCCGTGCAGTTGCAGCTGGACCTTGTGAAAAAAGCCGGTAAGACCAAAAAGACCGTGAAACCGATCGAATTTTCGGCAGGTATGGAACAGAAGATCAAAGCCGCGATCGGGAATGAATTCGAGAAATTGTTTTCCCAGCCGGGCAAGGATGCGCAGGAAGCGTTCCTGAAAGGTCTTTATGAAAAGGCCCTCGCCGAATGTGACACCAAGGCCGAAGGTTTTGACGAAGCCCTCGTGAAGATCGCATTCGCGCGGCTCGAACACGAAAAGGTCCGTGATTTTGTTCTTTCCACCGGAAAACGTCCGGACGGACGCGGAGAGCGTGACATTCGTCAGATTACCTGTGAGATCGGCGTTCTGCCGAGAACCCATGGGTCTTCGCTTTTTACCCGCGGCCAGACCCAGAGCTTGAGTGTGACCACGCTCGGCACGGGCGATGATGAACAGACCATCGATGCTTTGGAAAAAGAGTATTCCAGGCGTTTCATGCTCCATTATAATTTTCCGCATTACAGCGTCGGCGAGGTCGGACCGAATCGCGGGACAGGGCGTCGTGAGATCGGCCACGGCGCGCTCGCGTCACGTGCGCTGGAACCCATTCTCCCGTCCCAGGAGGATTTTCCGTATACTATCCGTCTCGTTTCCGAGATCATGGAATCTAATGGTTCGAGTTCCATGGCCACGGTTTGCGGCGGAACACTCGCATTGATGGATGCCGGGGTGCCTATCAAGGCGCCGGTTGCCGGTATCGCGATCGGACTTGTGACGGACAAGAACCGCTGGAAGGTCCTGACGGATATTGCCGGCATCGAAGACCATTTGGGTGATATGGATTTCAAGGCTGCGGGGACTCGCGAGGGACTTACAGCGCTTCAAATGGACATGAAGATCGACGGCATTACAGAGCCCCAGCTCAAGGAAGCGTTCGATCATGCCAAACAGGCGCGCTTCAAGATCCTGGATATGATCGCGGCTTGCATCAAAACTCCGAAAGAACTTTCCGAATACGCGCCTCGCATTACGACCCTCAAGATCGATCCTGAAAAGATCGGTATGTTGATCGGCCCCGGAGGCAAGAATATCCGGAAGATCGTCGAAGAAACCGGCGCCAAGATCGATATTGAGGATGACGGCCACGTCTTTATCGCCGCGGTGAGCAATGAATCCTCGCAAGCCGCCATCGCGCGCGTTCAGGCTGTGACCGAGGATGCCGAGATCGGCAAAATCTACGAGAGCACAGTCCAGAAGCTCATGCCGTTTGGCGCGTTCTGCGAAATTTTGCCGGGCAAGGACGGGCTTTGCCATGTTTCCGAGATCACCGAAGGATTCGTAAAGAGCGCCGGGGATTATCTCCGCGTAGGTGATAAAATTAAAGTGAAGGTTCTCAGCGTCGACAAGCGGGGCAAAGTGAGCTTGAGCATCAAGCAGGCGATGACAGAACCCCTTCCGATACTTCCCGAAGATCAAAGAACGGTTGTCGAAGCGCTGCCTCCCAGACGCGATCGTGATGATCGCGGCGGAAGAGGCCGGCCTCGACGGTAAAATTTAAGGGGTCAGTCACTTTTTTCCGCCACAGAGCGTTGGACGGATCCGTCCTTTGGCGGATAGGAAAATGGTGACTGACCCCTTTATTTGATTCCTATGAAAGAAATAAAAGTTCAGGTCAAAACCTTACCTCATTTCGAAGGTCTGCCTCTTCCGCAGCATATGACCGAAGGCGCAAGCGGCATCGATCTTTTGGCCGCCTGCCAGGAACCTGTGGTGCTTCAGCCGGGAGACCGTGCCCTGGTGCCCACCGGTATCATCATCGCCCTTCCCAAGCATCTCGAAGCCCAGATCCGTCCCCGGAGCGGTCTTGCGATCAAACACGGCATTACACTCCTCAATACCCCGGGTACGATCGATTCCGATTACCGCGGCGAGATCCTGGTCATTTTGATCAATCATGCAAAAGAACCTTTCATCGTGACGCGCGGCATGCGAATCGCCCAGATGGTCCTTGCCGAGGTAGTAAAGGCGAAGCTTGAGATAGTCGATAATCTCGACGGAACGCGCCGGGGTGCCGGTGGTTTCGGCCATACCGGCCACTGAGCGACTTCGCTTATGACAATGTTATCCCCGCATGTTTTTCCGCCGAAGGACGGATCAGTCCTCTAGCTGAAAACGGGGATCCATGCTTCTGGATTTCCGCACTGAACGGCCTGTGAAACTTTATAGGAAATGCGTTGCTCCAGTTATTCCCTCCTGTAGGGCACATTTAAATGTGCCCTACGGAAGAGAGGATAGAGCGAATATCTCTCAGGAAACCGGAACAATGCATAGGAAGTTTAGTGCGGCACTTGCTTTCAATGAAATTTTTTGACGAGAGCCAGTGCCGCTTCCGCGGGAATGACAAAACGAAACAGTAATAATTCATAATCCGGTTTCATACCCTATGAAAAAAGAAAGAATCAACGAAATCTGGGGCGTTTTTTTTCTCTTGCTGGGGCTTCTCACTTTCGCGAGCCTCTTTTTCTACCACGCTGAAGATATTGCGTTCTATTCGTCCCGTCCCACGTTCCCTGTCGCGAATTACACCGGAGTTTTCGGCGCTTACCTTGCTTTCGGGCTTTTTCTCGTTTTTGGCATCAGCGCTTTTGTGATCCCGTTCGTCTTTCTGCTCTGGGCGGAATGTTTTTTTCTCCAAAAGGTTCCGGAACGGAAACTTTTCAAATTCGTCGGGCTCGCTATTGCGCTTCTTTCGATAGCGACGATCGTCACGATCACCGTAGGTCCCCAGCAACGCTTTGTTTATGGCGGCGCGTTTGGGTATGTGGCCGGTAACCATCTTCTGCGCTATTTCGGACGTCTCGGAAGCTACATCCTCGCCGGTTCCGCGCTTTTGCTTTCGCTCCTTCTGGCCACGGATTTTCTCCTTTATCCTTTGTTCCGCGCAATCGTTGAAAAATTCCAGGCGGTTTTCTCAAGCGTCGCCGGATGGTTTCCCCGCGGATCCAAAAAGAACGGAAATATTGCTGTTTTTAAAAGGGAGCAGGAGCGGCAAGTTAAAGAACTCAAACAAAAGGAGAAGGAAAAAGAAAGGCCGGCGCCGCGAATTCCGGACATTCCCCTCAAGATCAAAACCTATCAACCTACGGCGGGTATGGCTGATGACAAGCCCAATTCTCAATCAAAAAATTTAAAGGTTAATTGGACTAGTCCTGGCAACCTTCAGTCAGAAGAAAATAGATGCCAGGACAAGACGAAGGTGGAAAAGAAGCCGAAAGAGGAACCAAAAGAGCCTGTTAAAAAGCTGGCGTTCCAGCCTGTAGCGATCAGAACGGAGCCTTCTGATAAGGCCGGGACAGAATCCGGCGGTGAGGCTCCTTTTAAAGGTGTGATCGGCTCGCAGATCAAGGCGGACGTGAACTATCAATTTCCGTCCGTGGATCTCTTGAAAAGGCCGAAGGAGGATGTGATCGGCGGAGGCGACGATCTCGCGGCCAATTCCAAGGCCATTGAAGCGACGCTCGCCGAATTCGAGATCGAAGTGAAAGTGGTTGAAGTGGAGCAGGGGCCGAAGATCACGCTCTATGAAATCCTTCCGGCGCCCGGTGTCCGCGCCAATTCGATCGCGGCTTACGAGGATGATATCTCAATGGCCCTCAGGGCGACGAGCATCCGGATGATCATACCGATCCCGGGGAAACAGACGATCGGGATCGAAGTCCCGAATTCTGTGTCGAGGCCGATCCTTGTGCGCGAGATGATCGAAAACCCCGATTTCCGCTCGCAGAAATGCATGTTGCCCCTGATCCTCGGGAAAGACACGGGCGGGAAGCCGATGATCGCGGACCTGGCCGCCATGCCCCACATTCTGATTGCCGGGACCACGGGAAGCGGCAAGACCGTTTGCATCAATTCCATTATCGCCGGATTTCTTTATCACTGTACGCCTTCTCAGTTAAAGCTGGTCATGGTGGACCCGAAAATGGTCGAGCTTGCCGTTTACAACAAGATCCCGCACATGCTTTCCCCGGTGGTGACGGATGTGCGCAAGGCGGCGAACACGCTGAATTGGGTCGTGATGGAAATGGAAAAGAGATACAGGCTTTTTGCCACAGTCGGCGTGAGGAACATTGCGGGATTCAACACCCGCGAACTTTCCGAAGAAGGCGTGAAACAGGTCGAAGCGGCGGGGGATTCCGAGAATGTGGTCCCGGCCTCGATCCCCTACATTGTGGTCATCATTGACGAGCTTGCGGATCTCATGCTTGTGGCCCAGGACAAGGTCGAGACGGCCATCACGCGCCTCGCCCAGCTTTCCCGCGCCGTCGGCATTCACTTGATCCTCGCGACGCAGCGGCCCTCCGTGGATGTGATCACCGGGGTTATCAAGGCGAATTTTCCGGCCCGCGTTGCGTTCAAGGTCGCCTCGGTCGTAGACTCCAGGACCATCCTGGACAACAAGGGTGCCGATAAATTGCTGGGACGCGGAGATATGCTTTTCATACAACCCGGCAGCGACAATATGATCCGGGGACAGGCGCCTCTCATTGAAGACGATGAGATCAACCGCATCGTGGCCTTTACAGCCCAACAGGGGAAGCCGGAATATCATTCCGAGATTCAGTCCGCGCAGAATAGCTCGATGCCGGGCGGCACCGGCGAAAAAGACGAGATCTTTGATGAGGCCAAGCGCATTGTATTGACCACACGTCAGGCCTCGACCTCCTATTTGCAGAGGCGCTTGAGGCTTGGGTATTCGCGTGCGGCGCGCGTCGTAGACCAGTTGGAAGCCGCGGGCGTGATCGGCCCCCAGGACGGCGCCAAGCCCCGCGAGATCCTCCTCCCGAACCCCGTCGGCGACTATTCCGAAGCCGCCCCCGTTGATTCCGAATCCAACGACGAAGATAACGTCTAGAACCCGGATACCCCCGCGGAGCCTGGCAAAGCACCAGGCGGGCAACGAACAATGCTGAACATCAAAGCCAAACCGTTACCCGCTTCATGTTTACCATTCCCCAAAAGTAATTTTTCTGTATAATACTGCTATCCCAACTTTAAATTTCTTTACATAAATGGTAGTTGGGACAGCCCCAATCACAGCAAAGCTGTGATTGATTGGTATTGGGACCGCTTCGTAAAAATTGAAAGGTATTGGGACTATGATATCCGGCGAATTACTCTCCATTCTGTGTTGTCCCGAGACGAAACAAGGCCTGACGGTTGCGGACGCGTCTTTGATCGAAAAGATCAATCATAAGATCGAAAAGCATGAGCTTAAAACCCGAAACGGAAAAGCGGTCGATCAGAAGATCGACGGCGGGCTCGTTCGTGCGGATAAGCGGTACCTCTACGCGATCCGGGGGGACATCCCCATCATGCTGATTGACGAAGCCATTCCGCTCGCCGGCTTTCTGTAATTTTTTATTCCGAGGCGCCTCTTATGACAAACCTCTTGAATCTGCAGGCCCCCAACAACGAAAAAAAAGTTCTGCTCCACTGCTGCTGTGCCCCTTGTTCCTGCTCCATCATCCGGCGCATGATTGAAAGCGGGATCGAACCGACGGTTTATTTCTACAATCCCAACATCTATCCCAAAGAGGAATACGAGTATCGCAAGAAGGAAGTCCTTCGCTACATTCAGAAAATGAAAGCCCCTTTCGTGGACGCGGATTACGAGATCGACGGATGGCTTGAAGCCATACAGGGCCATGAGGAGGACGTTGAACGGGGGAAGCGCTGCACGATCTGTTTTGAGATGCGTCTTGGGAAAACCGCGGCTTACGCGGCCCAGAATGGTTTCAAGGTTTTCACGACCAGCCTGGGCATTTCCCGCTGGAAGGACTTTGATCAAGTGAACCGTGCGGGAAAACGTGCCGCTTCTTTATTCCCGGGACTTGTTTATTGGGACCAGAATTGGCGGCTTTACGGCGGGCAGGAACAAATGGAACGTATTTCCAAAGAAGAGAACTTTTACCGTCAGCGCTACTGCGGGTGCCGCTATTCTCTCAACAAATCTGTCCGACGGAAGCTTTCCAGTCGCCCTGAGGATCAGCCCGCCCGATAGAGGATCACGTTGGCTTTTTCGAGAGTGACAAGGCCTTCCTTCACCATAGGATCCAAGAGCGGAAGAAATTTAGTGATCTTTTCCTCGCTGTCCACAATCTCGATCACGATGGGCAGGTCCTCGGAAAGCCGCAGGATCTTGGTCGTGTGCATGTGGCTTTTGCAGCCGAATCCCATGAACCCTTTGATCGCTGTGGCGCCGGCCATCCCTTCCTTTTTAGCCAAAAGCACGATCGCCTCATAAAGCGGCCGGCCCTGCCATTTGTCCGCTTCGCCGATAAAAACCCTTAAAAGTTTTCCGTCCTCAGGTATTTTCATGAATTCCTCCATTAAATTTTACTGCGATCTTTAGCTTTATTCTGTCATTGCGGGCCTGCCACGCTTCCTTCGGTCGCCCGCAATGACGTTTTTCTAGTTAGACCGCCCGCGCGAGCATCACGCCCAGACGAAAGACCAGAAAGCCCAGGACCACGCTCAGGGCGATATTCATAAAGGCGTAAAGGCTTTCGCCGTCTTTGGTGAGGTTCGATGTTTCAAGGATAAAACTCGAAAACGTCGTGAACGCGCCGCAAAAGCCGATCATGAGAAAAACCCTCGCGGTGGGACCCAGCAGGAATTTTTCTTCCGCGAGCACGGCGAGAAAACCGATCGCGAAGCAGCCGACAAGATTGACCACCAGGGTTCCCAAAGGAAATGTGACCCCGAAGAGACGATGGATGGTTCCCGAGAGAAAGTAACGGGCAAAAGTCCCAAGGATGCCGCCTGCGGCCAAACTGATCCATTTACTCATTAGTCCCAATCCCTATCAATTGAAGCGAAGCGGAAATTGGGGCAATCCTGACTACCATTTCTAAAAAGAAAATAAAAGTCAGGATAGAGATCCTTCGGTCGCTTCGCTCGCTCAGGATGAGCCCTCGGGGAATAATGTAAAAAGATTTTCCGCCCCGAACGTTTTGAAGCATATGGCAAGGGCTCACTTTTTCTTGCCGACCGTGAAGGCCTGGCCGAGGAACTTACCGGTCGCGTAATAGGCGCTCGTGCCGGGATCGAACATGAAGGCCTTCATTTTTTCAGGGTCCGGGAAGCCTTTGGAGTTGAGCGCCGACTCCTCCACCTTGATATCCTTAATCTCGCCGATGAACTGCGTGTGGGCACCAAGTTTGTGGGTTTCCTTAAGGGTGCATTCCAGTACGAAAGGAAATTCCTTGATGTAGGGGGCGTCTACGAAGTCGCTTTTAACGGGCGTAAGTCCCGAGACCTTGAATTTGTCTTCAGTCTTGCCGGAAACGATCCCGAAATAATCCGCTTCTTTCATATATTTTTCGGAAGGAATATTCACAGTAAAGGCTTTTTTCGCCATGATGTTCTCATAGGTCTTCCGGTGGTCGCGGATGGAGACCGTTACGCACGGAGGTTCCGAGCAGGCGATACCGCCCCAGGCCACGTTCATGGCGTTCGGAGTGTCCTTCGCGTCATAAGAACAGACGATCAGGACAGGCGTGGGAAAAAGAAGGGTCTTGGTGCCGAGCGATTTTTTCATAAGGAACCTCTTTTTAAAGTGGCTTAGGGGTTACTCAAATAATAAATTCTGTCATTGCGAGGAGGCCGAAGGCTGACGTGGCAATCTCGCAATGACGAAAAACCTAATAATGCGTTGCTCCAGTTATTCCCTCCTGTAGGGCACATTTAAATGTGCCCTACGGAAGAGAGGATAGAGCGAATATCTCTCAGGAAACCGGAACAATGCATTAATAGTCACCTGCCTTCAATGTTCAGAACATTTGTTTTTTTCTTCAGGAAACGGAACACAAGATAGATAACGAGAGAAATTCCCCAGAAGATCCACCAAAAGGCGGCGATCTTGTGGTCCGGTTTCGTAAAAAGGTCTGCGGCAATCCCGAGCACCGTCAGAGCGGAAACCATGCCGAATTGGGTCGAATGCTCACGGCGCAGAACGGTCTTCCACGCGTAAGGGAGCTCCGGTTTTTGCCAACCCGAGAACTTGGGGATGAAAACGGGCGTTTTCAAAGACCATTCCACGAACACAGGCCCAAATTTCTGGCGCAGGAATTCTTCTTCGGTGAAAATGATGCGCTCATAGAAGATCCAGAAAATGGCGATCCCCGCGAGCGTGAACCACCAAACCTGGATGAAGAGCAAAAGCCCAAGAATGATAAGGAAATTCCCGAGATAAAGAGGGTTCCGGACCACGGAGTACAAGCCTTTAGTGTTCAAACTTTCCGCGACCTGGGTTTGAGTGTTGCGTCCCGACGTGCCGCGCGGTACATAACCGGCCACAAGACAGCGAACCACAAATCCCGTAAAAGAAATAAGGATGCAGACCGTTTTCCACAGGGTGCCGGAAAAGCCGCTGAAAAGCGGGTGGGTATATTGGGGGTCCAGGAGCGCGACCACGACAAGAGGTCCCACCAGGAGAGGAAGAAAACTTCTGCCGCGGAACAGGAACGCTCCCTGCTTTTCATAAGTTTCTTTAAGAGCCATAACGACCTTTCAGGTTTATCCTGACTTTGATTGAAAAACAAAAGACGTCGTGATTACCACCTTTTAAAAACAAAAAATACGGCAACAATCATGAAACCAAAACCAACCAGATAATTCCATTTTAATTCTTCTTTAAGATAAAAAACAGAAAAACCGCAGAAGACCACAAGCGTGATCACTTCCTGGATCGTCTTGAGCTGGGCTGTCGAGAACTGGTAGGACCCGATCCTGTTCGCGGGGACCTGGAAGCAGTATTCCACGAAAGCGATCAGCCAGCTGATCAGAATCACCTTCCAGAGGGCGGAAGACCTGAATTTCAGATGGCCGTACCAGGCCGCAGTCATGAAGATATTGGAAGTTATCAGTAAGGCGATCGCTCTCATGGCGACGGTTTTTTCCTAGAATGCAGCCATTCTTTCAGGATCGGAAGGACCGAAAGGACGATCACGACCAGGATGACCCAATGGACTTTCTTTTCGATGTTCGGGATCGAACGCCCGAGGGAAAACCCCAGGAGCGTCATGCTTATGACCCATCCGATCCCGCCCAGGATGTTATAGGTCAAAAATTTCCGGTAATCCATACGTCCCGCACCTGCGACGGTGGGAGCAAATGTGCGGACGATCGGGACAAAACGGGCCAGGACAATGGTTTTAGGCCCGTATTTTTCATAAAATTTCTGGGTGCGGACAAGGTGATCTTTGTGAAAAAAGAAAGAATCCTCTTTGCTGAAGATCCTGGGCCCCAAATGGTAACCGATCCAGTAGCCGGTTGTGTCGCCGACAACGGCCGCTGCGCACAACAGGAGGTTCAAGACCCAGATGTTCATCGATGGATCTACGGCCGCTATGAGCCCGGCTGTTACGAGCAGGGAATCTCCCGGAAGGAAAAAACCGGCCAAAAGACCTGTTTCCGCGAAAACAATGATCGTTATGGCCAAATAGCCGCCCCATCGAATTAGGGCCGGTAGATCAGAAAGCTTCGAGAAGAATTCCTGCAACCATTCCATAAATTTTCATTCCTTAATCTATTCTATTGCGATGATCTTGTTTTCCTGCCCAAGTCTTTATTTTGTTTTCAATTAATGGTGACTTGGACTGTCCTTGTCTTTTATTTCCCTTCTTAAAAGGCGACAAGGACTGCCCCAATTTCAGTTTAGCTGAAATTGATAAGTATTGGGACTGTCCTGATTTCCTTATTGTTTTTTACAATGAATAGAAATCATGGACTGGGTCGTGATGATATCAATTTTCCGCCATAATTGAAAGAATAGTTCGGGTTTAAAATGGGGGAGAGGCTCAAGGCCCTTTGAGGTGGAAGCGTAAAAAACTTTTTCTTTCAGGAGTTTTTGTAAGATTTCAACACCCGCGGCGGACCGGCGGTCCAGCTTCGCGGCGGTCGCCAACGCCCTGGCAAAAGTGGTTTTTTTTGCGTGGAACGGAAGGCCTTTCAGGAAGTTCAGGATACGGGTTGTGATAAGAAGCGTGTAAAGGTCCTCGCGTTTGAAATCCTTTGTCTCGATGGCCATGGCTGTGAGGCGTGCTTTGAAGATATCCGTTTCAGACGGGTCGCTGAAATGCCGGGCGATGGGAGAATGAGGAATAAGATAAAAAGGGGAAGCTCCCAGGAGTACCGGGAGCCTGGCGTTAAAAAGAAGCGTTTTGATCATAGAAGAAAGAGTATCACCCGGAAGCCCCAGGATCTGATAGGCGACAACCTTGAAGCCGAGTGCTGCCGCTTTCCCGACAACTTCACGGTATTTTTTAAGCGAGTTGGGCCGTCGGACCGTCTTGAGCAGGGTCGTATTGGTACTTACAAGGGAAAGATTCAAATGCGTGAATCCCGCCTGTCGCATGAGCCTGAGGATGTCGCGGTCCAGTGTCCAGTAACAGACCCCGTTCATGGCAAGTAACTGGATGTCTTTTGGGGGGAATGTCCGGATCAGTTTTTCACAAAGCTCTATCATTTCCTTCCGGTCGAACGTAAGGTTGTCGTCTTCGAAGTCAAAGACGCGATAACCTTCACCGTAACGTTGCTTGATCTCGGTGAAAATGTTTTCCGCGGAGCGTCGCCGGCATTTATGGCCGAACGTTTTATGGACCGAACAAAAGGCACAGTGGTAAGGACAGCCGCGGGAAGTGATAATAAAACAGAGCGGTTTTTTCTCGAAAAGGTAATGGTCCTGGGGAAGATCGGAAAGATCCGGGAAAGGAAGTGTTTCGACCGGGAAGTTATCTTTTCGCGGATTGAAAACCAATCGCCCGTGTTTTTTATATCCCAGATTCGGGATAAGGGGACAGGCACCTTTTTTCAAAAAAAAGGTGCCTGTCCCCCTGCGCCGCCAAGATTTTAAAAACTCCACAAACGGCCTTTCACCCTCCCCCTGAATGATGAAGTCGACCGCCGGATGCGCAAGCATGGTTTCCGGCATCGTGGATACTTGAGCGCCTCCGAGCAGAATGGGAACAGAAAAACGTTTTTTAATCGCTTCAGCGCAGCGCAGGGCCTCACGGTGATAGGGCGCAAAAAGAGAGGCGATGCCGACAAGATCCGGCTTCTCTTTGGCGACTTCCTCGGCGATCGTGTCAAAATCCGCGCCGAAATGATAATAATGGTGAAAAGTCGAGAAAGGACTCTTGTCGTCTTTGGAATAATAATCTCTTAAATAGGCGAGTTCCCGCGGGAGCGGGATCGTTCGCCGGCCCCAGCCGTGATGATAATCCTTGATCGTGATTTGCACTTCGGGAAGATATTTTTTGGCGGCGGCTTTCAAATAAGCCAGACCGATCGGCTGGAGACGGATGTCTGTATTGTAGAAATCCTCGACCGGAGGCTGTAGAAGCAGGACCTTCATCGTTTCGGGGAAGAAGCCCTGAGGAGACAGTTCTCGAGGTCCTCGGGGAGAGGGGATTCGATCGTGAGAGGCTTGCCGCTTGTGGGATGCGGGAGGACAAGCCTCCACGCGTGAAGGAACATCCGGCGAAGATCGAGGGCTTGGCGCAGTTCCTTATTGATCGTGAAATTCCCGTAGATCCGGTCGCCGGCCACCGGGTGGCCGCGATAGGCTGATTGCACGCGGATCTGGTGTGTTTTCCCGGTCAAAAGTTCGATCTCCAGGAGCGACAAATTAAACTTCGGAAAATATTCTTTCATTTTATAATTCAAAAAAGCATTGGGCCGTCCGGAATAATTGATCGCGGAACGAACGCCGCCGCCGGAACGTTTTTCCATGAGCGTGTCGCGCCATATCCCATGGGCCGGCATCGGCCGTCTTGAAACAAGGGCAAGGTAGTTTTTCTTTACCGCTCTTTTCTCGAAGGCGTTCCGGCAGGCCGCGAGACTTTTCTTGTTCTTTGCGGCGAGAAGCACCCCGGAGGTGTCCTGATCCAGGCGATGGACAAGCCACAGAGGGCCCTGCGGTGTTTCAAATCTCCGGTCCCCAAGATCATAAGGACCTTCAAAGGCAGCGGCGGGACGTCGTTTTTGATTGTCATCCCCGCGTGTTCTTAGCGGGGATCCAGAAATGGATTCCCGATTAAAACGTTCGGGAATGACACCAGAAGAATTCGGATGCGAGAGAATCCCCTCCGGCTTGTCGATGACAAGCAGGTCGGCATCTTCAAAGAGGACCGGGCATTGCGTGAAAGAGGAATTTGTCATTGATGAAAGGGCCTTTTAAGCTGCGCCCGCCACTCCGCCACAAATCGTAGGACGGATGCGTCCTTTGGCGCAAAAGCGCTGGCGGGTCCGTCCGACAGCGTGAGCAGACGGGTCCGCCGCACTGTTTGGCGGATTAGCCGCAGCAACAGCCGCAACTTGATTTTTTTGAGGCTTTCTTGGTCTTCTTTTTCGCTGCTTTTTTAGCTTTTTTGGTCATTGGGAACTCCTTTGTTGTTCTGTCATTCCCGCGAAGGCGGGAATCCAGGTTTGTTTATGGATCCCCGATTAAAACATTCGGGGATGACGTCCTTTCGGACGTTACAGTTTATTAAAGAACATCAACATCCCGATGACAACGAATGCCGTCGCGCCGGTGTAGCGTATGAGCTCCGGCTTGACGTATTTCGCCAGGAGAGTCCCGATCACGACGGAGATCAGCGTCACAAGCGCATAACCCGCGATCGAACCCAGAAATACGGAAAGAGGCTTCCCGGTCTTGGCGGCCATGGTGATCCCCACAAGCTGCGTTTTGTCCGCCAGTTCCGCGAAAAAGATGGCGCTTAATGTTGCTAAAAAAACTTTCCAGTCCATAAAAGCCTCCTTGGAAGGTGAAGAATAAGAGGAATTGTAACTTAATACCGCATAATATTCAAATTTAAGGGTATGCGGTATAACACTGTTAACCCCTGAAATTCAATGGAGAACAGTGCTAAATGGAATGAGCGGGAAAGGGATTAAAGAAAAAGATTCAACAGAATCCCGGCGGTGAGGCTCACGAGGACGAGCAAGCCGATGATCAGGACGGTTTCTTTACGATCTTTGTTCTCCTTTAAAAGGACCAGTGTGCCAAGGCCGCCGCTCGCCGAAAGGCCCGCGATAGCCGAGCCGAAGGTGATGGCGCCTTTGAGATAGACCTCGGTGATCGCGACCGAGGCCGCGCAATTCGGGATAAGTCCCACCAGAACCGCGATTAGAGGCTGAAAAAAAGTTCCGGCGAAAAAAACGCGTCCGAGGCTTTCTTCTCCGAAGTTTGCAACCAGAAGGCCGATTGCGAGCGAAACCGCGAAAATAAAAAATGAAATTTTCAGCGTGTGTTTTAACGGAAAAAGAAAGAAAGCTTTCCACCGGGGGATCCCCCGGCCGTGAGCATGGCAGTCGCAGTACCGGTGCCCTCCCTCGGGAACAACGGGGGCGTGCGGGGGATGCGGTTCTCTGGAGGGGTCTCTTTTAAAAATAAGATCGATTGTATATCCGGCGATCGTTGCGATGATCACTTTCACGAGCAAAAGCCAAAGAACCAGCGAGGCTTTGTCGTGCTGGGCGAGGATGACCGGGATCGCCTCATCCGAGGTTGAAACGAAAACGGCGAGAAGCGTTCCCATCGAGATACACCTGCGGGCATAAAGCGTGGCGGCGATGACCGAGAAACCACATTGGGGCATACAGCCAAAAAGCGCGCCCAAAAAAGGCGCCGCCCCCATCTTGTGACTGATCTTCTCTCCGATGAAAGATTCCGACCTGTTCTCAAGGACCTCGAGCGCGATATAGATCCCCAAAAGCCACGGCATCATCGCAAGCGTATCTTTTAAAGCGTCCAGCAAGACCTCGATCATTTTCTCCCCGCTCCTCGTCCCAATCTTAATTAAAATCAGTGTTGTCGCCACCTATAAAACAAAATCTAAGACTAGGATGGTACTCGGGAACGCAACTAAAATCAAGAAAGCTGAACGGAACAGGTGCATGACTGTATTTGGGAAGCAATCCCAGTGCGAGGAGGCACGCTCGTGAGACAAAACGGGCAGGGTGGCGGACAGGAATCGTCTCTCGACACCGGCTGTTCACTCGCTCCTGCGACGAGTGCCAGCTTGCGCTCTCGCTGATGGGATCCGTTCTCGAGTGAACGGAACCAAGCTCCCATCAGCTCCGAGAGCTGTCTCGTGACGACTCCTGTCCGCCGAGTGCAGTCGAACGCGCGAGCGAAGATCGCCTCGCTGGGGCGATCTGAGCGGTGACGAAACGCATTGGAATTGCTTTCAAGATAACAACCTAAAGTGGGATCCCCTCAAGATTTCCGTCCTGCTTGCGGTGGGCGATCGATTCTGCGAGAATGGCTCTGCCATAGAACGGTACCCGGTGTACCATTCGAATGAACCTGACGAGCAAGGAAGGGGACCCGTTGGGCGTGGAAGTCGTCCTCACCAAGGACCTCTTTGAAGGGAACGCCAAGACCTTTGTCCGCTTCCGTGAATCCATGAAGGAGACCGCGATTGAGGCGGGGATCAAAATACCGTGGTAAATATGCCGGTTCTACTGGTGAGGGAATAGAATCAAGCAATAAATCTCTGGAGTTTTTTCGAATTAAGCTAATAGGTTAATTTAGGAAACCATAGATAACCATGAACCGCTCAATAACAATAGAAGGCATTCCGTTCAATATAGATGTATTGGTCAAGCAAATGAAGTGCGATTTAAAAGATGATTGGTTTCCGGACACGCTTATTTATGGAGATGCATTGCGGGCCGATAAAATTCTTGGCCATTTTATGAAACATAACAAGAAGCCGCAATTGAAGTATTTCCCTGCAAAGTCAGAGCAATACAATATTCCCAAAAAGGGTTTCACCTTACGATACTCTTTGGAAACGACAATTCATGACAGGCTCTTGTACCATGGGGCGGCGAACTATCTGATACGCTTTTATGATAAATTGCTTTCACCATCGGTTTTTAGCCACAGGTGGACAAAAAAGCCAAAAAATAAATATATGTTTCTGAACGCGCCTAGTCAGTGGACTAAATTTGAGGATGCTGCGAAAACAAAACTTCGAAAAAAGACGGATGTTTTATTGGTTTCCGACATCCAAAATTTTTATGAGAATATTAGAATCAGCGATATTCAAAAAGCATTAATTGATGAATTGCCTAACCTTTGCTTAGGAAAAACGCAGGTTCGACGAATTCAGAAAACAGTCGAAATCATTTCCCGACTACTAAGAGCTTGGACGCCATACAAAAAGCATGGAATTCCTCAAAACAGGGATGCATCTTCTTTTTTAGCAAATGTTTTAATGCACAGAGTTGATAAGGCTATGGTAAGCAAAGGCTATAAGTATGTTCGGTATGCAGACGATATGCGCATAGTGTGCGATTCGAAATATAGCGCCCGAAAAATTCTTAAGGAAGTAATAATTGAACTTAGAAAAATAGGCTTGAATGTAAATGCGCAAAAGACTCTCATCCTTCACCAAAACACAAAGGAAATCGAAAACTATATAAGGAAACCAAATAGAAAAGTTGAACAAATAGATCAACTATTTAAGTCGCATAGGCGGAGCACCGTGCAACAGAGTTTTCCTTTGTTGAAAGCATATGCATTAGAATTAATTAGGGCGAAGAAAACGCAAGCAAGAGAATTTAGATTTTGCATACACAGACTCGAAAAGATTGCGCTTTGCAAAGAAGCAAAGCGAGGATTTGATTTTAAAAAAATCACGCGATCTGTAATCCGTCAGTTGTCTGAACAGCCATGTTCTAGTGACAGTTTTATAAGATATTTGAAGTCTGTGGATCTAACCCCAAAAAATTTAAAAGAGTTAGTGAAGATTATGCTTGACCGAGAAAAGAACATTTATAGCTGGCAAAGTTATCTCTTGTGGCAGTTGTTCGTGGCGCACAAATATTCCAATACTAAATTAATAAACCTCGCGAAGCAGATTGTTAAGGGAACGAAATCCGTGCCCTTATTGTCTGGAGCATTGTTGTATCTGGGTGCTTGTGGTAGTGCGGAGGATAGAGTTTATTTGGCAAAGCGATTTAAAAAATTAAAACATTATATCACCCAAAGAAACGGCATGATTGCTATACACGAGCTCCCCTATGCGCCACACATTAGAGATAAAGTTCAACCATTTGTAAGAGCGGACATAAGGGGCACTTACAGGGCATTGCAAGATGCTTCTTTGAGGGGGAATTACTTTATTCCATTAGAGCCAATTAATATTACTGAATTGTATCGAGATCTTCCAGAATACGACAATTAATCATGTTCTTCTTAAGTTATGTTTTAGACCCATTCAACATAGAAGTTCCTCCCATTCTTTTTCTAGGAAAGCAGGGCCATCCTCCGCAGATTGTGGATGCGAAAGACCTCAGTAGAATTAAAACCGAAATAATTTCATATGAATTAAATCGGCTTATTCCATATTTTAAAAATATAAAAACAGATTTTCCGATAAAAATTATAGATGTTTGTCTGGCGGCTCGGCTCGTCGTTGGCCAACCGTATGAAGACAAAAAGAGAGAGGCTCCATGGAGTATTTGGCAATTGATCAAGCCATACTTCAAGATCGAGAAAGATTTTGATCTGTTGAAACGGATTTGCCTTAAAGGTGAAACGAATATCGGCGTACTAGAGATAAGCAGATTATTGGGGCAGCTATCCTCATCTTTGATTAACGTATGGCAACATATGAACGACCAGCTTGAGATAAAAGGTGAGAAGGATAGATTTTACAGCATAGAAAACCCAGTCCAGCGCATCATGCTTAGAAGCCAATATCGAGGAATTAGAATTAACACAAAGCGATTGTTGAGGCGGTTGGATATTCTTGATGAGCAGACCCGTTTATCCAATGAACAGCTGAGAGACCAATGGGGCATCATCGATGTTTCTGACAAAAAGACGTTGGCTAAATCTCTGAAAGATAACGGTTACGATTACCTTGCCAAATGTGTTTTTACGGATATTTTTGATGACTTAGCTAGTCTCTATGAGGCGAAAATTGATCTTTTGTTCCATTTTCAACGAGTCAAAAAAGCCGAGAGGGATAAAGGCATTCTTTTGAGATTTGGAGCGATAGGGTCAAACAGGGTTTTTCCATATTACGATTCACTAGGAACAGTAACCGGAAGAGCCACAGTCACCGATCCTCACTTGCAGCAACTAAAACGAGAAAATCGTGACATCATAGCTTCAGACAGAGAGAAAATATTAATATATCCAGATTTTAGCCAATTCGAACCCGGAATTCTTGCCGACGATGCAAAAGATAAAGCGTTAATCAATTTATATAATTCTGGAGATGTGTATACAGCTTTAGGGAAGGCTATTCTGGGAGAAAAAGCCAATCGGGATATAGCAAAAAAAATATTTCTTTCTTTTTCATTTGGCATGAAAAAAGAAAATCTCGTTAAGATGATATTTGAATCAACAGGGCAAAATCAGGCTGCCGTTCAAGCGGCTGTTGATAATTTTTTTGATCAGTTTAAACAAATTAACGAGTGGAAAAAAAAGCTGTGTGATGCTCTTCTCAGAGAAGGCAGGATTGGTACGCGCAATGGCAACTATCGTTATCGGCCTTCGACGAAGGAAACGCTCTCGGCAAATGAGGAGAAATGGGTTATAAGCCAACGCATCCAGGGTACAGCATCTCTAATTTTGAAAAGGGCAATCCTGGCAGTAGATTCTTCTCTGGGAGATGCGGATTTTTTACTGCCCATGCACGATGCTGTTTTATACCAAGTGCCAAAAGACGACAAGGAGAAATACGAGAAAAAGATATCAGAAATTTTTGAAGATTGTTATATGCGAGAATGTGATGCTATCAAGGCCAGAGTTAGTTTAAAGCCTTTTGATGCATAGAAAGGCTCCTGGTACCATTTAACACAAAGCTTTGGCGGACAAGCGGGGGTGAGGGGCTCCCGTCCGATCAAAGCCCATAGCCCAACAGATGGCCCGCGCTTGACTTTCCTTTCTTGAGCCGTTATCCTCCTGGTTGGGAAGTAAGGAAGTAATACCTAACGCTATTCTGACAAGGAGCCGTGCCGATGACGATCATTGAAACGACGAAGATGACATCCAAAGGACAGGTGACCATACCCAACAGCGTTCGTAAGATCCTCGGTTTGCAGAAGGGGTCCGCCGTCGCGTTCGGCGTGACGAAGGACGGGATTATGATCCTGCCGTGTCAAGTGACTGTGCAGTCTCCCTATACTCCCAAGGAGTGGGGGAAAATCGAAAAAATGGTCTGCGAAAAGGGCGCGGTCTACGCAAGCGGGGACGCCGCGAAGAAGCGCCTTGCCGCCCTATGAGATTTGTAGAACAGTACCCCGCCTTCGCTCTGTGAGCCGGGCTTGACAAGCCCCCTGTACTAAGTTACAGTATTCCCTGTAATTAACTACAGGGAAGGATGCTCCGATGATCAGCATGCGTTCCAAACACACAAAAGCCATCCTGGGTTATATGTTCCTGCATGAGGATGCCGAGCTTTACGTCAGCGAAATGGCCCGTAAATTTTCGCTGGATGACGGGAACCTTTCCCGCAAGCTCAAAGAGCTTGAGCGGGAAGGGGTCCTGAAATGTTGCGAGCGCGGGGGCGCCTCTTATTACTCCCTGAACCGGGATTACCCGCTCCTTAAAGAATACAAGGGGATCGTTCTCAAAACGATCGGTCTTGAGCAAAAGCTCCGGGACGCGCTTTCGGGCATCCCCGGGATCGAGCAGGCCTTTATCTTCGGTTCTTATGCCAGCGGAAAAATGGATGCCGCGAGCGATATCGACCTTCTTGTCATCGGCGGGCATGACACTCTCGCGCTTCAGAAAGCGGTCGCGACGTTCCAAAAAGAGACGGATCGCGAGATCAATGTGATCAGCGCGGACCCGCGGGAATATCACGAAAAGCTCAAGAAAGACCCCTTCTTCAAGTCCCTCGCGAAAAAGAAAAAGGTCCGGTTGGTATGACGGCCGCGGAGAGGGAATTTTTCCAACCTTTCAAGTTCGCCGCAGAAGAGATCCGCCAGCGTTTCCGGAACGCGCATCGTGATCTTGAGATCGCGGAAAAAGATCCCTTTCCGGAGGTTCGTTTTACCTACGCCTTTCAAGCCCTGATCAAAACCGGCATGGCTCTGTGCGCGCAGGAAGGCCGGAAGGTACGCAGCCTCCCGGGGCACCACGTGAAGATCCTCGAGCGGATGAGCGAGATCCTGGCGGATTCGGATATTCTGGTTTTCGGAAATTCTATGAGAATGAAACGCAATCAGGACCTTTACGGCGCGGGGGAGCTGATCAGTGAAAAAGAATCCGGGGAATATCTCGTTTTTGTCCGGAAGGTCCTTAAACGGGCGGAAGAAAGAAAATAGTAACCCGGACATTGTCCTCAGAGAGAGGTTGATTTTTGTCCCGCACCTGTAAGGATCCGCGAAGGAACGGGAGGTTCGCCGTGACGAACAAATTGACGCCCAGCCGGTACAAAGAGATCGTTGCCGACGTCATCCGGCTTTTCAATACCGCCCGCCACTCTCTCGCCACGGCCTACTGGAAGACCGGTCAATACGTCGTGGAGATCGAACAGGACGGCGAACCCCGCGCCGCTTACGGCGCCGGCCGCATCCACAAATTTTCCGCAGAACTTACCGAAAACCTGGGATCGGGATTTTCCGTTGCGAGCCTCCGGCGGATGCGCCAGTTTTATCTGGAAAACCGGAAACGCGCGCCCGCGCGCGAATTGCCCTGGGCCCATCACATCGAACTTCTGACGGTCCAGGATGTTCAAAAACGCAAGGCCCTGGAACGCCGCGCCCTCCGGGAAGGTCTGACCCGGAATGATCTTCGCGCCCTGGTTCGCCATGAATCCGTGCGTGCGCAGGTAGCCGAAAAGCTGTCTTTTCGGCACGCTCGCGGGGACTTGATGTCCCCGTCTTCGCAGGAGAAAAATCCCACCGAACTGCTCAAAGTCCCGAAGCTGGGGCTTTTAAACACTTGCCGGATCAAGGACCCCAACGAAACCCCCTGGCCTGACAAGAACATTCTGCTTCTGGACCACGGGTTCAAGGGCTACCGCGCCCTGACGTCCGCGGAAGCCCGCGGGCTGAAGGCCGGGGACATCGTCGCATGGACCGGTACGAAACTTGTGAAGGACGGCCGCACGGCCCAAGACCTTTTCACTTACCGGGCCTATCTCGAGAGCGTGGTCGACGGGGACACGCTCTGGGTCATGCTGGATACCGGTATGCGAGGGGCCAGCCGCCAGAAGCTGAGGCTCCGGGGGATCGATTGCCCCGAGATCGATACCGGGGAGGGAAAAAAGGCGAAACAGTTCGTGGAAAAGGTCCTGAAAGGCGTCCCGTCCCTCACCGTCCTGAGCAGTAAGAACGCCACCTACGACCGTTACGAAGCCGACGTGTTTTACCCGGTCCCACAGAAAGCGAGCCGAAGTAATCCGCCGAGCAGTGTGGCGGACATAGACGGCCAAGAGATCCTTCCGGTACGAAGCTTCGGAGCTTCGACCGGAGGTACTGGTGCCACAGGGCACGAGTGCTACCTTAATAACCTGCTTTTAGAAAAAGGATATGCCGTAAAAGTACGGAATTGACAGATCATTCCGACTTTTACGCACTTGCGCACTGGCGCAAGTGTGTCCGGACACTGACACCCTTGTGTCAGTGCGTTGTCGTCACTTTCAAAGGATCTCCGTGTACGACAACGTACGAAACTGACCAAATGTTTCGACCCTGCCGTCCCACTTCAATATCGAGCTTTTATCCACGCGAAGGCTTCGGGCTTGAGCCTCGTCACCACTCGGGAATCCCCGGCGTGGATTCCCTCGTTCGCCCTCCACTCCTCGCTCCTTCTCTTCGAGAAGTCCCTGCCCGCTCGTCGTTCTATCCTTGTCTTTCATTCTTTTCCATAATGGTGACAAGGATTGCCCCAATTTCCACTTCGTGAAAATTGATAGGTATTGGGACTAGCGTGCCTCGTCTCAACCCTTCGCCTTTTCTAATATAAAGTGACGGCGGGAAGTGTGTTAAGCCACGCTAAGGAGGCCGAGAGCCAGGGTTTCTCATCGAGGCCGACGCTCGCGAGTTCAGCCATGCCTCGGTGGGGCATGGCGCCCAAGTCTTTATTTTCTTTTCATTAATGGCGACTTGGACAGTCATGATTACCCGTTTATTTTTTGACTATGGAGAATCATGGCGAACGTTGGCGAAACACACTTCCCGCCGGAGCGCTCTTACTTGCGGTTGCCGATTGATTCTGCGAGAATAACCTTGGTTATGAAAAATTATCTTTGGAAATATTTTCTCCCCGGGTTGGCGCTCATCGGTTGTGCGTTCTGGGTGGGGACCTTGCCCAGCATGGTTTTCTCATTCCTGGGGTTTCTCTCGTTCTTTTTGGCCGGCGTAGCGCTTATTATTGAGGGGAGGAAACGATGCTTTCCGGATAGAGGAAAAGGATGAGGGGCATCATGATTATCATGGATTACAGGGAAGCGGAAATCGTGACAGTCCCAATTCTTATCAATTTCAGGGAATCTGAAATTGGGGCAGCCCTTGCCAACCCTTAGGGGAATCAAATCTAAGACAAGGACAACCTTGACTTCCTTATTAGTGAAATGTAATAAAAGTCAGGGCCTATGAAAACCAGAGAAAGCGGAATGCCGGATCGCGGGACATGGGAGAACTTTTTCGATCCGCATCGCGTCATCATGACCCTGGGGATCAACGGACAAACCCGTGATGTGGTCGAATTCGGGTGCGGATACGGAACATTCACCTTGGCCGCTGCCAAGATCATTCGCGGACAGATCTACGCTTTGGATATCGAGCCCGAAATGATCCGGATCACGGATCAAGAGGCGAAAAAGCAGGGGATCCATAACGTTCGGGTTCTGCTGCGGGACTTCATGGCCGAAGGATCGGGTTTGCCCGATGCCCGCGTCGATTATGTCATGCTTTTTAATATCCTTCATCTCGAGGATCCTTTGGTCCTGCTTAAAGAAGCGAAACGGGTATTAAAACCGGATGGCAAACTCGGCATTATTCATTGGAACTACGATCCTTCGACACCGCGAGGGCCTTCCATAGATATCCGTCCCAAGCCCGAAGATTGCATCCGGTGGGCCGAGAGCGCTGGATTCGTTTCGCCGGAACTTTACGATCTAAAACCGTACCATTACGGGATTGTCCTAACCTGCAAAAGAGAAAAATGAACACCGTCTCCGTCGCTACCTATGCCGCGCTCCGCAAGAAGGTTGAGGAAACCCTTCTTCTCGGCCGACAAAGAATAGAAGAAGCCAAAGTCCGTACTTACTGGGAGACCGGCCGGCTTATTAATGAATACCTCCAAAGGTCTGAGAATCCGAATCAGGAACACGGTAAAAAGATCGTCGCCAATCTTGCGAAAGATCTTGGATTCGGAGAAACGGTCTTCTATCGTTGCATGAGATTTGCCGAGAAATTCCCGACTTTGGCCGCGCGGCCAAAGTTGACTTGGGCACATTACCGGGCACTGATCACGGTGCCGGATGAGAAGAAGCGCCTCGCATTGGAGGACAAGGCCGCGAAAGGGGAATGGTCCTCGCGTGACTTCGAGATCGACACCGGTTTTGACGACCAGAAGCATGAAACCATCCGTTTGAAGGGGATTGATTGTCCCGAGTTTAGTGGGGACTCCGCCACAAAGAAGGCGGATCCGTCCTTGAATCGAAGAACGATTCAGGGCGGAGAAGGCCGGGCTGCCAAGCGTTTCGTCGAGCGCGAACTTGCCCATTGCGAGTCCATTATTCTGAAATCCGCCCGCACCCAAAGAAAAGAAAAATGGGGCCGCTATCTTGGCGACGTCTTTTATGTAGATAAAACCGGAAAACAGATCTACCTTAACAACCTGTTGCTGGAAAAAGGATATGCCGTTCGCGTACGCGACTGACCAAACTTTGTTTTTCATTTTTTAAAAGGTAGTTTGGACTGTCCTGGCTACCTTCAATGTTTGAAAAAGAGCCAGGGCTGACATTAACGAGCGACGCCTGATTCACATCTAAAATTATTGGAAATCAGTGCTGTACTGGCTTTCGATGGATCTTTTAATGATAGCCAGTACGCGATGGTACTTGCTCACTGGGAGCAAGTGCGGTCAGAGTACGGGAATAATACCGGTTGGACAAATCGCCAAAGGCCGGGTACAATAATTGGCGAATAGTTGGCGATTAACTTTGCGATAAAGTGCAGAGCTGACCGTGGGCTCCGACTTTATCGTGCTTGCCCTCTAAGGCAAGTACGATTATAGGGATCTCAAAATGAACGCTTATCTGACAAGATCACAAGCTATAGGGGCTCTAGGCGAAAAGGCGTGGATGGCTTTCGGAAAAGAAAGAGCTAAAAAAGCCCAAGCCGTCGGCTTGCCCGCAAAGAATGGAAAACCCTTTTGGATGGTTCTGGTCCCGGAGGTCCTTTCCCTTATTTCCGCGATCTCTCAGGATAAGGGATTTCTCTCATCCCTCAAACTTTCCCCCGTTTCTGTCTCGGCGCTTTCCAGGAGCGCTCTCAAGCAGGAAGCCTATTATTCGAGCCGCATCGAGGGGGCTGTCACCTCTCTGGAAGCGGCGCTTCGCAACATGGACCGGAAGAAAAAAGATTTCGCGGATGAAAGCATGCAGATGATCTACAACAACAAACTTGCCCTGGAATTCATGCACAAGCATAAAGCGGATCCTTTTACTCATGAGAGAATCCATGGACTGCACAAGATCCTGGTCTACAACACCCACAAGGATCGTCCTATTACGGTCGGCCAGTATCGCAAAGGCCCCATCTATGTTGTGGACGGACACGGCCGGGCTGTTTACGAAGGGCCCCCGGCGCTGGAAGTCCCGGGCATGATGGACCGCTTTATAGAATGGATGAATCGCGAGACGGGGATCCATCCGCTTGTGAATGCCGCCCTTGTGCATCTTTACTTCGTTCATGTCCATCCCTTTGATGATGGGAACGGACGGAGTGCCAGGGCCCTTTCCAACCTCTATCTTGAAAAACAGGGGTATGGTTTCATCAACCTTCTCGCGCCCTCGGACTATTTCGAGCATCACAAGGTCGCTTACTACAAGTCCATCCAGGCGGCCGAAGAACATGGCTATGACGCGACCTATTTTGTCCTCTACTACCTGGAAGCCTTGAGAGACCAGCTTGTCCGGGTCAAATCCCAGCTCGAAAAAGAGGGGAAGATCAAAGATATCAAACAAGTGCTCGGGCAGAATACATGGGCAAGATTGGACAAAAAACACATCAAGGCATTACGGTGGATGATGAAAAGCGGGGAATGGATCACGACCCGGAAATATTGCAAGTTGAACCACTGCTCCGACGAGACCGCCCGCAAGGATTTCATTCATTTGATGAAGCTCGGGCTTCTTACAGCCGAAGGTTCCGGCCGCTCAACCCGGTACCGGTTCACGGGCCCGGAAGCAAACACGTAGCGACAAATCCGGAAAACAGGTCTACCTTAACAACCATTTACTCGAGAAAGAATATGCGGTAAGGGTAAGGGAATAAATAGGTGTGACCCTTTTTTATTTTTCACTCTTCATCGATTCTGCGAGAATGTTTCCGGAATGGTAATCAGGGCAGCCCCAATCTCTGTTCCGCTTCGATTGATTGGAATTGGGACCGCTTCGTAAAAATTGAAAGGTATTGAGATTATGAAAAATTATCTTTGGAAATATTTTCTCCCCGGGTTAACGCTGATCCTCTGCGCGTTCTGGGTGGGGACCCTGCCCAGCATCGTCTTTTCATTTCTGGGGTTCCTCTCGTTTTTTCTGGCCGGCGTAGCGCTGATCATTGAAGGGCGAAAAAAACAGGCTGCAAACAGGAAACCGAAGACTGATGAGAGGATGGATCGATGAATTACTTTAAAATTTTGAGTATCGTGTTGGGCGCGGGGATGGTCCTTGGAGGCGTGTGGGCCGTTTTTTCTGTGGAAGGTCTGAAGCGGCTCATCGCGAAGCTTTATCCGGAAGAGCGACCACGCTGGTTGCTGATCGCTGGGGCGCTGGTGTTAGCCCTTGTTTTATGGACCTGGATGGAATTGGCGAAGGCCGTCCCAATACTTATCAATTTCAGAGAATCTGAAATTGGGGCGGTCCTCGCCAACCATCAAGAAACAAAACTCGTGGCGAGGGCCGCGAGCATGGAAAACTTTGTGGTGACGCTGGTGGTCAGCCTCGGCCTGATCAAGGTCGTGCCGCTTGTCTTCTTTTACAAGAAGTCCCGGGAGTTCCTGACGGCGCTTCTCGCGGAGCCGCTCGCGTTCCGTGTGGTGGTGTTGAGCTCTGCCGCGATCGGGCTGGGGCTTCTCGTGATGGGGTTGGTCTTCTAAGAACTTCTGACAAAATGTCATTCCCGAGTGCTTCAATCGGGAATCCACTCTCTGGATCCCCGATTTCGCGGGGATGACAAACTTTACTTTGTTAGAGTCTCTAAGTTCTGGCACTGCAGATCTGCGCACCCTGACTTTTTTATTTTTTTTCTAAGAAGGTCAGGACAACCACGACTTTTTACTGTTTGTTTCCATCAATGAAAGTCGTGCTGAGAAACACGGCCTGGTCGTGATTGATTTCAAAGAATCCGGGGCCTACCTGAAAGTCCTTCTCAAGTCCGACGCTTTCCTTGACCACCATTTTTCCGCCCTTGGAAGATACCAGATACGGCGCATGATGGGCCAGCACGCCGACAAAGCCGTTCTCCGTGGGGAGGAACGTATGCAGGACTGTTCCTTCATAGGCGACTCCTTGCGGCGTGATGATCTTCAGCGAGTAGGATGCGGCCATGGGCAGTTATCTTTTTGAGTTTTGCGAATGTTGTGTCATTGCGAGGAGCCCCAAAAGGGCGACGCCTGGCTTTCATTAAATTCTATATTGGAAGCCAGTGCTGTACTTGCCCAATCATTCAAAAAAACAAGGGCAAGTACGTGGCAATCTCTTTTTGTAAAAGTGAGATTGCTTTCCGCCAAAGGCGGATCCGCCTCTGGCGGACGCAGGCTCGCAATGACAGAAGAAAAAAGATCCGTTCTAAACATTTACTTTTACCTTCTCGTAAGCTTCCAGAACGTCTTCAATCCCGCCCGCCATGTAAAAACACTGCTCCGGAATATGATCGAGCTCGCCGGCGAGAATCTGCTTGAAGCTGGTAATGGTGTCCTTCAAGCGCACGTAGCGGCCCTTGCGTCCGGTGAACGCTTCCGCAACGAAGAAGGGCTGGGAGAAAAAGCGTTCGATCTTCCGGGCACGCATCACGAGATCTCTGTCTTCCTGTGAAAGTTCGTTGATCCCCAGGATCGCGATGATGTCCTTCAGATCCTTGTAGCGCTGAAGGATGCGCTGGACTTCGCGGGCAATGTCGTAGTGCTCCTGCCCGACGACGCGCGGATCAAGCATGCGCGAAGTGGAAGCGAGCGGATCCACGGCAGGGAAAATGCCCTGTTCCACGATCTGGCGCGAGAGCACGGTAACGCCGTCCAGATGCGAGAACGCGGTGGCCGGCGCAGGGTCGGTCAGGTCGTCGGCCGGCACATAAATGGCCTGCACCGAGGTGATCGAGCCCGATTTTGTGGACGCGATGCGCTCCTGCAGAGCGGCCATTTCGGTCGCGAGGTTCGGCTGATATCCGACCGCGGACGGCATGCGGCCCAAAAGAGCGGAGACTTCGGAGCCCGCCTGTGTGAAACGGAAAATGTTGTCGATGAAAAGCAGGACGTCCTGATGTGCCTCATCGCGGAAATATTCCGCCATTGTGAGACCCGACAAAGCCACGCGAAGGCGCGCGCCGGGAGGTTCGTTCATCTGTCCGAACACCATCGCCGTTTTCTTGATAACGCCGGACTCCTTGAGTTCAAGCCAGAGGTCGTTCCCCTCGCGCGTGCGTTCTCCGACACCGCAGAACACCGAAACGCCGCCGTGCTCGTTGGCGATCGAGTGGATCAGCTCCATGACGATCACAGTTTTCCCGACGCCCGCGCCTCCGAAAAGCCCGACCTTGCCGCCCTTGGGGTACGGGGCCAGAAGGTCGATGACCTTGATGCCGGTCTCAAGGGTCGCGGAGACAGGGAGCAGTTCTTCAAAGGACGGCGGCGCGTGATGAATGCTGTGTTTCTTCGACGGGTCTTTGACATTGCCTTGCTCGTCGATCGGTTGTCCCAAAAGATTGAAGATGCGGCCGAGGGTCTGTTCACCTACGGGGACAGAGATCGGAGCGCCGGTGTCCTCCACTTTCATGCCGCGTACCAGGCCGTCGGTGGAGGCGAGGGCGATCGCGCGGACGATGTTATCGCCGATATGCTGCGCGACTTCCAGGACCAGGGTCTGGGTTCCTGTCTTCACTTCGAGGGCGTTCAGTATTTGCGGCAGATGATCAGTCTCGAATTCGACGTCGACACTGGGGCCCATCACTTGAATGACTTTTCCGGTATTCATTTTAACTCCTTTTTAAAATTACTTTTATCAAAAACCGGGACTGAAGACTCGGGATTCATACCTCGTAAAGGTTCAAAATAAAAACGAGGGGCGAGTCCCGAGGAACGAGTCCCTATTACATGCTTTTAAGAGCTTTTGAGCCCGAAACAATCTCGATAAGTTCGTTTGTAATAGCTGCTTGCCGGACCTTGTTCCTTAAGAGAACAAGTGTGTCGATCAGTTCTTTTGCATTTTCGGTGGCCTGGTACATGGCGTTCATGCGTGCCGTGTGCTCCGCGATCATGGATTCCATGAAAATCATGCGTATCTTGGCCGCGAAAACGAGCGGAACGAGCCGTGTGAACAAGGCCTCGCGGCCGGGCTCCATGATATACAGGTTGGACGTCTCGCCCGGTTCGTGGCCGTTTTTTTCCAGATGGAACGGAAGGAGTTTTTCGTTCGTGGCGCGAGGAACAGATTTGCCCGTGAAATGGGCATAGATCGCGTAGACGGCGTCGACCTTTCTTTCCGTAAAAAGCGTTTCAACCAAAGAGCTTGTTTGTGTGATCACGGACTCGAATTGCGCGGTCTTGGTGTCCGTGAAGACCTGATGCCACGTGTGCCCCGTGCGCGAAAGGGCGTTGACGCCGTTCTTGCCGACACCGATGAGAAGAGGTGCTTTGGAACTATCCCGCAGGAATTTTTTAGCTTCCTCAATAAGACTTTGATTGTAGGAACCGCAGAGGCCGGTATCGGACGTGATCACGAGAAGCGCAGTCTTTTTTTCTTCACGCGTTTCAAGCAGGGGATGCTGGACCGGAATATCCGTGGCGAGCAGACGGTTCAAAATCCCTTCCAGTGCCTGGACATAGGGAATCGTTTGCTCACGCAATTTTTGAAAACGCTTAAGCTTCGCCGCGGCCACCATTTCCATGGCCCTGGTGATCTTTTGGGTGCTTTCAACACCCCGGATCCTGTTTTTTAGTGCTCGTAATTGACCTGACATTTTTTAAAAACGGGACTCGGGACTAGTTCCTCGGGACTCGTTCTGTTTCTTATTTTTACGAGTCCCTAGCCCCGAGCTACGAGTTCCTTTCATTTGAAATTGTTTTTGAACTTTATGATCGCCTGCTTCAGATCTTCTTTCAACGTGTCGGAAAGGATTTTCTTCTCCGCGATCTCTATAAAGATCTCCTGATAATTCTTGTCGATGAAATCCCAGAGATTTTTTTCAAAATCCCGCACCTTGGAAGAGGGAATGTCATCGAGGAAGCCTTCATTGCCCGCGAAAATGCTTACGATTTGACGCTCAAGGGGAAGCGGATGGAGGTCAGTCTGCTTCAGGATCTCGGTCATGCGTTCGCCGCGTGTGAGCTGGTCTTTGGTGGTCTTGTCGAGGTCGGTCGCGAGCTGGGCAAAGGCCTGGAGTTCGCGGTATTGAGCGAGTGCGAGGCGCAACGTGCCGGCGACCTGTTTCATGGCTTTGGTTTGGGCGTTTCCGCCGACGCGCGAAACGGAAAGGCCGACATTGATGGCCGGCCGCACGCCCGCGTAGAAAAGATCGCTTTCCAGATAGATCTGTCCGTCTGTGATGGAAATAACGTTCGTCGGAATGTAAGCCGAAATATCGCCGAGCTGCGTTTCGATCACAGGAAGCGCGGTGAGCGAGCCGCCTCCCATGTCCTCGCGTAATTTGGCCGCGCGTTCGAGCAACCGTGAATGAAGATAAAAAACATCTCCCGGATACGCTTCGCGTCCCGGAGGCCGTTGCAGAAGCAGCGACAGCTGGCGGTAGGCGACGGCATGTTTGGAGAGGTCGTCGTAGACAACAAGAGCGTGTTTGCCCGTAAAAAGGGACTCCTCACCGATCGCGGCGCCGGCATAAGGCGCGAGATACTGAAGCGGGGCCGGATCGTCGGAAGAGGCAGACACGATCGTGGTGTATTCCATGGCGCCGTGTTTTTCGAGCGTTTCGGTGAGCGCCACAACGCTGGAAAGTTTCTGGCCGATCGCGACATAGATGCAATGGACCCCCGAGGTCTTTTGATTGAGGATCGTGTCGATCAGGATGGCGGTCTTACCCGTCTGGCGATCGCCGATGATAAGTTCTCGCTGGCCGCGGCCGATCGGAATCATGGCGTCAATGGACTTGATACCGGTCTGCAAAGGTTCTTTGACAGGTTGGCGCTGGACCACGGAAGGCGGCAGGGATTCGATCGGGCGAGTTCTTTGCGTGACGATCGGCCCCTTGTCGTCGAGCGGCTCTCCGAGCGGATTGATGACGCGGCCTTTCAAGGCGTCACCTACCGGGACCTGCGCGATCTTCCCCGTGCGTTTGACCTGGTCGCCTTCCTTGATGTTACGGTCTTCGCCGAGGATGACAACACCGACATGATGCGGTTCAAGATTGAGCACCAGGCCCGTCGTCCCGTCACGAAATGTGACGAGCTCGCCGGCCATGACCTCGTCGAGGCCGTACACGCGGGCGATGCCGTCGCCCACCTGCAGGACGTAACCTACCGACTGCATCTCGAGCTTCGTTTGATATTTCTGGATCTCTTTTTGAATGGCTTGCGTGACTTCCTCGGGTTTGAGCATCAGGCGATCCCTTCTTCGGCGGAGCTGAAAAGTTTTTGTTGGATCTCATAAAGACGGTTTTTAAAACTACAATCAATCTCTTTCCCGTTAAAGCGCAGAATGAATCCTCCGAGAAGGTCCCGGTCGGTTCTGGGGATCAGACGGATCTCTGTCCGGGCTCCGGGCCCCACGGCAAGGGAGGAAGCTCGGAGCTTCTTTGTGAGGACGGCTTTGAGTTTTCCAAGGAATTCGGAGGAAAGCGGTACGGCCGAAAGCATCTCGACTTCCTGAACACCTTGTTTTTTCTCAAAACGGTCGTGAAAAATCTTTTCGATCTCCGGCAGGAGCGCGAAACGTTTTTTATCGATCAGGACCCGGAGGAATCTTTCCAAAAGCCCCGTCTTTTCTCCCGCGAGAGCGCTTAACGCCAGGGTGTATTTTTCCTGATTTGTGAGCGTGGGATTCGCCATCAGGAGCAGGACTTTCGGCTGAGCCTTCAGGATTTTGGCAAGTGCATGGAGTCCGGCGTCTATTTCTGCGAGATGACCTTCTTTTTCCGCGAGCTCGAATAAGGCGCGGGTATAACGGCCCGCTGCGATGGCGTCACTCATAGTTTTTTCTCAAGCTCCCCGAGGATTTCCAGGGCTTTTTTCTCTTGCTGGGCGGTGTTCATTTTTTCCGCCAGGATCTTTTCCGCGACACGGATCGAAAGCTCGGCGATCTCCTGGCGGAGCGTGAGCCGCGCTTTCTGGACTTCGAGTTCGATATTGGCCTTTGCCTTTTCAAACGAGGTCTGGGATTCCAGGCGCGCCTTTTCCTGGATCTCACGCGCGAGGCGGCGTCCTTCCTGGATGGCCTCCTGCATTTTGGCGCGGGCCTCTTCTTCGATTTTCTGAAGATGCGCGAGGTAATCCTTTTGAAGTGCGGCAACCTCTTGCTTGGTCTTCTCGATCCCGCCCCATTCGCTTTCGAACCGCTCGCGCCGGGATTTGATGATGGCGAGAAGCGGTTTCCACGCGAATCTCTTGAGCGTGAAAAACACGATCAGGAAAGCGATGAGCTGGACCAGGACCTCTGTGAGATGGATGTTCTCTTGAAAGAATTCCATAAGCGTTTCTTGTTTAGTCCCAATTCTTATCATCCCGCCGCCACAAAGGCGGGATGGGGCAAGCCTTGTCGCCCTTTAAGAACAGAATGTAAGACAAGGCTAGATCTTTCCCATCAACACGAAACCGAAGATCAACACATAAAGCGTCAACGCCTCGATCAGCGCGCAGCCGGCCATCATATTGACCAGGATCTTTTGAGAAGCTTCAGGCTGGCGGCCCGTGGCGTCCATGGCCGCGGCGACGGCTTTGCCGAGGGCGATTGCCGACCCGAACGCTGTGATGGCAAGTCCGAGCGGAAGTGCGAAACCTAATGCAATATGCGAATCCATAGTGATTCTCCTTACGTTGAGGGTGGATGAACAGGACTTGATGGTTTTTCAGGCGCCGCGTCATGGCCCTCGTCGTGTTCATGCGGCATGATCAGTGAAATATACACAGTCGAGAGCAAAAGGAAAACAAAAGCTTGAATGAAGCTGAAGAGAATGACGAGGACATTGGCGAAGAGCTGGAAAAAGAACGGCAGCCAGTAGTACATCGCGTTCAATTCCGCGAATTTGTAGAGCAGTTTGTCCTCGCTTGAGACATTGGCAAAAAGACGAAGCGAGAGGCTCAAGGGCACGGCGAAGAACTCGATGCTCAAATTGATGACGAGCATGAGCGGGACGAGTGCAAACCCCAGAATCCCGACAGGGTTCCCGGCGAGATGCTTCACATAATTAACGAAGCCGTGTTCTTTGATGCCGACCCACTGGATGTAGACCGTGGTAATGAGCGCCAAAGCGATCGTGGTGCTCCACGCACTGGTCGGCGATCTCATCAAGGGGACAAGCCCGAGCCAATTCTGGAGAAGAATATAGATGAACATCGTTCCGAGGAAAGGGACATGTTCCATGCCCCGGGGCCCGAGAATGCCGGTGACGAATTCGGCAAGGCCTTCCATGACGAGTTCCCAGCGGTTCTGAAGACCTTTAGGGAGAAATTCGTTTTTTCGCGCAGCACGGATCGATTGAAAGGCAATGAAACCCAAAATCAAAAATGAAAAAACGAGATTTTCCCAGGAAAACAAAAAATGGATAAAATGGGATTTCGGGAAAAAATGCTCCAGAACCGTGATCAGACTCGGGAGTTCTTCGGTAGCCTGTTCCTGGACCTGCGCAACGGCTTGTACGGCGGCTGTCACATGCTGTTCGGTTACGCTCATAAATCCTTTTTCTCGCTTCCTTTATATAGAAGCCTCAGTATCCGCACGGTCTGAATGACTGAACCGGCGAGTCCCAGAAGCACTAATGCCAGGGTGGTGCCTGGAGCCCAGCCCCATTTTCCGATCAACCATTGGCTGACCAGATAACCCGCGAAAGGGCCGCTTAGAAGGACCATAGGCAGGGTCAACGCCAGTCCGAGCATCCAAAAAAGCTTCCGAAGATCTTTCTTGATGGTGTCCAAGGGATTTGGGGTGGGTCCACACCCAACTCGCAATACCGCTTCTAGTTACAAAAATTGACGGACGATATTATCTGGCAAATCATATTTCTTTGCAAGCCAAGATGCAGAAGGAGGCGGGAACGGGGCATGGATCGTTCACTTTCTGACTCAAAACAACACTCGACGGGACGGAAGCTTGTTCGTAAACTATCGCATCATGTTGACCCCAACGGCAGTGTCCACAAGCGTAAAACCCTTATGTCCGATTTTCGGGACCTGCGGAGGATGTCAATATCAGGACATCCCGTATGAAGAAGAACTCTCCCGTAAAGAGGCTGTCTTGAAGGCGCTTCTTGTGAAGGAGTTGAACCTTCCGGAAGATGTTTTCGAACCGATCGCGCCATCGCCCGAGTCTTACTACTACAGGAATCGTCTTGATCTTACCTTGCGTAAAAGGAATAACGGTGAGCGGCAGATGGGTTTTATGCTGCCGGGGACCCAGCGGCTGCAGGAGGTGAAGACTTGTCCGATCGCGCGCAAAGAGATCAATGATTTCCTGCCCGCGCTAAAAGAAGAGGCGGTCCGCAAGCTCCCGGAGGATTACCGGGTTGCGAACCTGGTTGTTCGTGTCGGGGATGAAGGCAGGGTGCTCTGGGGCGGTATCGGCCGGCGGTCGCTACGAATGAAGGAAGAAAATTATTTCTGGACGACCGTGCACGGGCGGAAGATCTTTTATGCGCTCGATACTTTTTTTCAGGCGAATCTATCGATCCTTGAGAAAATCGTTTCAAGGATCAAGGGCCTTATCGACTGGGAAAAGGATACGGTTTTTCTTGATCTTTATTCTGGCGTCGGCCTCTTCGGGATCGCCCTGGCTGATCGCGCGAAAGAGGTGGTGATGATCGAATCGTGTCGTGACTCTGTGAGACTTGCGCAGTACAACGTTCGCTATCACCGGCTCGGCCATGTGAATATCCTGGAAGGAAAAGTCGAGACGCATTTGCCGGAGGTGCTTCCGGGATTCCACGGAAAATCCTGCGTCGGTCTAATCGATCCGCCGCGTGCCGGACTTTTCCCGTCCGTGATCGAGACCTTGAACCGGGCCACGGGCCTCAAGACACTGTTCTATCTTTCCTGTTCTCCGGAATCACTCGCGCGTGATCTTAAAAAATTGACGCCGGAAGCATGGCAGATTCAAAAGATCATGCCCTTCGATTTTTTCCCTCGGACACGGCATCTGGAGACTTTAGTATGGCTGATTCGTTGCCGCTAGACATGTCATCCCCGAATGCTTCTATCGGGGATCCAGAACTGGATTCCCGCTTTTCCGCCAGAGGACGGATCCGTTCAGCGCCTTGTGGCGGACGCGGGAATGACAAAAAAAAGAAGACGCGAGAATTTGTAAAAGAAAAGTACGATCCCATCGTTTTCAGCGAGTTCTTCGGGAATTCTCACCCGGTCGAAATGGAGATCGGATGCGGGAAGGGAAAATTCCTTGTCGCCCGCGCGAACGAAAATCCGGGAACCAACTTTCTCGGGATCGATCGTATAAGCAAGTTTATGAACATCGGGAAGGCGCGTGCCCAGAAGCGGGCGCTTGCCAACATCCGGTTCGTCCGGGCCGAGGCACGGGCATTTTTAACCGAAGCAATTGCGCCCGGAAGCGTGAGCCTTTTTCACATCTATTTTCCGGATCCCTGGCCGAAACGCCGGCATCAGATGCGCCGGGTTTTCACTTCCGAGCTTCTCACGCTTCTTCACACGCGGCTTGTACCGGAAGGGCTGGTAGAAATCGCCACGGACGATAAAGACTATTTTTCGGCCATGAAGAAAACCATAGCGGCTACTGCGGAACTCTGGGAGAATGTGCGCGAAATGGTGAATGAGAGAATCTTGGACGGGATGAATAAAACTAATTACGAACTCAAATGGGCGGCTGAAGGCCGGCCTCTTTTTTACGCGGAGCTCAGGGCCGCATGACATTTTTAAATTTAAAGGTATGCGGCACAGTACTGTTAACCCTTAAAATTAAATGGAGAACAGTACAGAAAACATGAGAATCGCACACGCCCTGGCCAGCGCGGGACTTGGGTCCCGCAGGAAATGCGAGGTTTTTGTCACCCACGGTGCTATTTCCGTGAACGGCGAGGTCGTGCAGGATCTTGGAAGGCAGGTGGACTTTCAGAAGGACACGATCATGTATCGCCACAAAGTCCTCCAGATGGCGCCGCATGTCTATTATCTTTTGAACAAGCCCGAAGGTTATGTCGTAACGGCGCAGGACATGCACGCCAAAAAAACGGTCTTTGATCTTTTGCCGCGGCACCTTGTGAATGCGACACGCCAATCCGCTACAAACCGTGTTCGTGTGTTTCCGGTCGGCCGGCTGGACAAGGATTCTTCGGGTCTTCTTCTCGTGACCAACGACGGCGAGCTCGCGAATCGTCTGATCCATCCGCGATTTCACGTGGAGAAATGGTATCAGGTAAAACTTCATCGCGCCTGGGATGCGAGGGACCGCGATAAAGTGCTGGAAGGTTTCCATTCGTACGATGGTTTTCTTAAACTGGAAGATATCCGGCCGATCTCACCGAGGATTGTCATGGTGGAGCTTCGCGAAGGAAAGAAACGCCAGATCCGCCGGGTGTTCCGGCGATTTGATTATAATGTCGTGATGCTCAACCGCTTTTCCTTTGGGCCTTTAAAGCTCGGGCATCTTGCGCCGGGTCAGGGCCGCTTTCTTACCTCCTTCGAGGTCCGCGGACTTCGCAAGGCCGTCGATCTTTAAAAGGAACTCGTAGCCCGGGACCAGGGACTCGCAGGAATGAGGAACCAAAACGAGTCTCAAGGAGCGAGTGACGATCCCCAGGCTTTTGATCATTCCTCGATCGTCTTTTTTTGCGGGTGGTAGAAAAAACGCTTCTTCGAATCCGTATCCTCCATGATGACCACTAAATGATCACCCACTGAAAAAGCCGGATGTATCCGGATGGCTTCGGCCTTGACGCCTCTCCCCTTCAAAAAATCCAGGAGGAATTCCCGCTCTCGTTCTTTTAATGTGCATTTGATTTCCAGAAAATCCCGCACCAGATATTCCCATGTTTGTTTTGTGATGACGCTCATCTCGGCACCTCCCCTGGTCGTTTTTTTTTGGCTTTAACCTTAACGTATGTTCGCGAGTTTTGACAGGGAAGAGACCCGGAGCTTTTTTATGAAATCTACTATTGGTAGAGTTAAAGGGTATTATAAAACATATCTCGGGGAGGATTCAGGTCTCGGTTTTTTTTATTAAAATAAATTTGACAAAGAGGCGATGGTTGGTTATTATACAACTATAAATCTATGGGGTTAATAGACTATGATATCTAACAAGACAAAATATGCTCTGAAAGCTGTTCTGATGCTTACGGGGAAATACGTTTCGAAAGAGCCTGTTTTAATTGCGGAAATCGCGGAAAAAGAGTCCATTCCGAAGAAATTCCTCGAGGCGATCCTTCTGGAGCTCAAGAACAAAGGGTTTTTGCAGAGCAAGAAGGGGAAGGGCGGCGGATATCTTTTGGCCCGTCCGCCGAGCCGGATCAGTTTTGGGGAAGTGATCGGGATCTTCGAGAACCCTTTTGACTCATTGCCCTGTCTGGACGGGAAGGCAAATCGAAGGTGCGATGAATGTAAAAAAGGCAGCGTTTGCGGGATCCGTATGGTGATGCAGGAGGTTTACCAGACGACATCAAGCATCCTTAATGTGACATCGTTCCAGGATGTCCATGATCGAATGCGAAATACGAGCCAGGAAGCCATGTATTTTATTTAAGGGGGCGGTGTTTTTCCGCCCCACTTATCCTGAGCGAATCCGAAGGATGAGTCGAAGGATCTCAAACGAGGTCTTTCGCCTCCTGCGGGGTCCAGGATGACCGATCTAACAACCAAAGGAGAAACCAAAATGAGCAAGATCGATAGCAAGTTAAAAATCGAAACACTGGCGCTTCACGGAGGACAGGAAGCGGATCCGACGACCGGTTCCCGGGCCGTTCCTATTTATCAAACGACCTCCTATCAGTTTAAAAATACCGAGCATGCCGCCAATCTTTTCGGGCTCAAGGAGTTCGGTAATATTTACACGCGTCTCATGAACCCCACGACGGACGTTCTCGAAAAAAGGATCGCGCTTCTGGACGGAGGGGTGGGTGCGCTTGCGACCTCCAGCGGCCAGTCGGCAATTTCCCTGGCTCTTTTGAACATCGCACAAGCGGGAGACGAGATTGTTTCTGCCGACAACCTTTACGGCGGGACTTACAATCTTTTTCACTATACCTTTCCGCGTCTTGGAATCAAGGTCAAGTTCGTGAAGTCGAACGATCTGGACGCGATCCAGAAAGCAATTACGCCCAAAACAAAAGCTGTTTATGCGGAATCCATCGGGAATCCGAAATTGGATGTCGCGGACCTTGAAGGGATCTCCAAAGTCGCGCATAAGAACGGCATTCCTTTCGTTCTGGATAACACGGTGTCGCCGTATCTTCTCCGGCCATTCGATCACGGAGTGGACATCATCGTGTATTCCGCGACAAAATTCATCGGCGGTCACGGTACTTCGCTTGGCGGGCTTATCGTGGATTCCGGGAAATTCGACTGGACGAACGGAAAATTCCCGCTTATCGCGGCGCCGGACCCGAGTTATCACGGCATCAACTTCGTGGAAGCTCTGAAACCTCTCGGCAATATCGCCTACATCATCAAAGCAAGGGTAACACTCCTCCGGGATCTCGGAAACGCGCTTTCTCCTTTCAACGCGTTCCTGTTCCTGCAGGGACTTGAGACAATTCATCTCAGGTTACCACGGCATGCCGAAAATGCTCTGGCGGTGGCGAAGCACCTTGAAAAACATCCGAAAGTCGCGTGGGTGAATTATCCGGGTCTTCCTTCGAGCCCTGAAAAAGATCGCGTGAAGAAATACCTGCCCAAAGGGGCAGGTGCGATCCTGGGGTTCGGGATCAAGGGAGGATTGGAGGCCGGCAAGAAGTTCATTGATTCGCTTGAGTTGATCTCGCATCTCGCGAACGTGGGAGATGCCAAAACTTTGGCGATCCATCCGGCCACAACCACGCACCAGCAGCTTTCGGCCGAAGAACAGCTTGCGACGGGCGTAACGCCCGATTTTATCCGTTTGTCCATCGGCATTGAAAATATCGATGACATCATTGCGGATATCGATCAAGCCTTGGGAAAGGCTTCCTAATAAGAGCTTACGATCGGTCTCAGGAGCCTAAAGGAAGGAATGATGGGGTATTTGCGATGGCAACGGAATCTAAACAGAATAAAAAGGGAAGCATCATCAACGACGCGATCATCAAGGAGATCGCGGAGATCGTCAGCAATTTGAAATTCGGGGAAGTGCTCATCAAGATCCACGGCTCGAAAATCATTCAGGTCGAAAAGACCGAGAAAACGAGATATGACAGCTACCATTATGTGGAGCAGGGCGGTGGTATCTGAAAATGATCGGAGGTTCATAGAGTAAGTTTTTCGTCTACCGGATCGCCGGCTGACACAATGAAATAAAAATCGAAATTTCGCCTTTCCGACCGGACTACCGGGTGTTGAGGGCAACCAAAATCGGAAAAGGAGAAATTCAAAATGAAGAAGTTCATTGTGTTGGAGCTTTTAGCCTCTTTCGTCAGCTGGCAGTTTGCCGGGATCTCGTATGCCGGAGTTCCTTTAAACAACCTGGAAGGCGTCGGGGGTATTGCGTTCAACCCGTTGGCGTATCTTGCCAATTCGGAAAGCAAGTGGAAGAAAAATCAGCCTGAAGCGGACAAGGCGACGACGGAGAAAGACAAGAAAGTTTTTGACGGATTCGGGTTGTTAAGTAGGGTCAGTAAACCTCAAGTGGGCGCGTGGTACGTGCGTTTACCCGAGGCTCACGTGGACTGGACCGCGTTAGGGATGGCGGCTTCGGCCTTTGACAGGTTGGAAGTTTCGTACGGTTGGGAAGCTGTGGCGCCGCATGGGAGCAAGACGATTTACAAGAACAATGTCGGAACCAAATTGCTTCTGATCCCCGAAAATGCGGGAGGACATAATTTTATCCCTGCGATTTCAATAGGCGGTATTTTGAAAAATACAAACTATGTACCGGCTAAAACAAACCATGTGGGGTTTGACACGTATTTGGTTGCGACGAAGCTGATCAAGGAATTGCCGCTTCCGGTGGTTGTGTCGGGTGGTTTGTTGGCTACTAACAGCCGGACTACCGGTGTTTTTGGATATGATAAAAATTACCGTTTCACATGGTTCGGCAACGCGGATGTGATCCTTTTCAAGAAACTGGCGGTTGGGTATGAATACAAGCAAGGCGCCCATTTTCATGGCTGGCATGATGCGGATTACCAGGACATTCATGCCGCTTGGTTCATTACCGACAAATTGACCCTAGTCGGTGCTTGGGTGTATGCGGGAAAGGCCAAAAGCACTAAGGAAGTCGGGCTGGGAGATGGTTTCACGGTCAGTTTACATTACGCGTTCTAAAAGAAGTTCTTGATTTCAAGTAAGTAAAAATATAAAAGGGAGAACGATATGGGTACTTACAAAGACATTACACAGACCGTTGGAAAGACTCCTTTGGTTTGGCTGAATCGGATCGGGAGGGATTCGGGGGCACGCATTGCCGTGAAACTCGAATCCGCCAATCCGCTTTCCAGCGTTAAGGACAGGATCGGCGTTGCAATGATCGACGCCGCCGAGCAGGCCGGGAAACTCAAGCCGGGGACAGTGATCGTGGAACCCACCAGTGGGAACACAGGGATCGCTCTTGCCTTTGTGGCGGCTGCACGGGGGTATAAGCTGATTCTGACCATGCCGGAAACCATGAGCGTGGAACGCCGGCAGCTTTTGAAGATCCTTGGTGCCGAGCTCGTACTGACCGAAGGGTCCAAAGGAATGAAAGGGGCTGTGGAGAAAGCGGAGGAAATTGCAAAGGCAACTCCGAACAGTTTTATTCCTCAGCAGTTCTACAATCCTGCGAATCCGGAAGTTCACCGCAGAACGACTGCAGAGGAAATCTGGAAAGACACCGAAGGCGGCGTGGATGTTTTTGTGGCCGGGATCGGGACCGGGGGGACGCTGACGGGTGTCGGTGAAGTGCTGAAACAAAGGAAACCTTCTGTTAAAATCGTGGCCGTGGAACCAGTCGATTCTCCCGTGCTTTCAGGCGGGAAACCGGGACCGCATAAGATCCAGGGGATCGGTGCAGGCTTTGTCCCCGGCGTCTTGAACACAAAGATTTATGATGAGATCATCAAAGTGCGTCATGAGGACGCAGGAGCAATTGCAAAACAACTTGCCAGACAGGAAGGAATTTTGGGCGGTATTTCTTCGGGGGCCAATGTTTGGGCCGCTTTAGAGATCGCCAAAAGGCCGGAATCCAAAGGCAAAACGATCGTGACAGTAATCTGTGATACGGGAGAGAGGTACCTTTCAACATGGCTTTTCCAGGAATTTTTAGGATGAAAAAAAGCGTTGGGATCGTTGAGACGAAATATTTTACGTTTGCGGAGTCTCCGCATGAATTCAGGTTGGAGTCTGGCCGCACTTTAGGGCCTATCACGCTCGCGTATGAAACTTACGGCCAACTGAACGCGGACAAAAGCAACGTAATTCTCGTGATGCATGCTTTTTCCGGGAATGCGCACGCCGCGGGTATTTCCCAAGGGGATCAGGATCAGCCGTGGTGGGATTTCATGATCGGCCCGGGGAAAGCCCTGGATACGGAAAAGTATTTTGTCGTCTGTATCAACGTGCTCGGCGGATGCAAGGGAAGTACCGGACCTTCTTCGATTAATCCAAAAACCGGGAAACCCTACGCGCTTGATTTCCCGCTTATTACGATCGGAGATATGGTTGCAACTCAGAAACACTTAATCGATCATCTTGGTATTAGGAAGCTTCATGGCGTGATCGGCGGTTCCATGGGCGGTATGCTCGCGCTTCAGTGGATCGCCTCCTATCCCGACAGCGTGGAATGTGTCATTCCGATCGCCGCGACGCTCAAACACTCCCCCCAGCAGATCGCGTTCAATGAAGTCGGCCGGCAAGCCATTATGGCGGATCCCGCCTGGAATAATGGAAATTACTATGACGGGGCTTCTCCGGAACAAGGCCTGGCTGTGGCGCGCATGTTGGGACATATCACCTACATGAGTAATGATTCCATGGAAAAAAAATTCTCCCGCCGGCTCAAAGATGACAGCTCGGGATTCAAATTTTCCGCTGATTTTGAGGTTGAAGGCTATCTTCAATACCGGGGACAGGCCTTTGTGAAGCGCTTTGATGCTAACTCGTACCTTTACATCACGAAGGCCATGGATTATTTCGATCTTTCAGACGGCAAATGGATCCCGGAGAAAGGCCTTCCCGATGCGCGGTTTTTATTGATCGCGTTCAAATCCGATTGGTTGTATCCGTCCGCGCAGTCCCAGGACATGGTGCGCCAGCTTAAGATGCGGCATATTGACGCGACCTATTGTGAGATTGATGCGGACTACGGCCATGATTCGTTCCTTATCGAGGCCGAAGGCGAAAAACAGTCCCATCTCATCAAGCACTTTCTTGCCAAGAAAAAGTGGTGAAAAAGGGTCAGAGGATATCATGTCACCTATTAAAGATAAATTAGATCATAAAATCATCTGTGAAATTGTCGAGCCGGGCTCCAGCGTGCTCGACCTCGGATGCGGGAACGGTGATCTTTTATGCTTGCTTGCTGAGCGGCGTGGCGCGAAAGCCCAGGGTGTCGAACTCAACAATGACGCTATTCACGCCTGCGTCGAAAAGGGGCTGAGCGTTTTCCACAGCGATATCGACAGCGGACTTCCGTATTATCCCGACCAGTCTTTTGATTATGTGATCCTGAACCAGAGTTTGCAGGAAGCGAAAAAAGTCGAGGCCGTAATTTCCGAAGCCCTCCGGGTCGGGAAAAAAGTCATTATTGGATTTCCCAACTTTGCACATCTTGAGGCCCGCATTCTGATGTTTTTTGGCGGTCGGGCACCCATCGTCTCGTCGCTTCCGTACGAATGGTACAGTACGCCGAATCTGCGCTTTCTTTCTATCAAGGATTTCAAATCCTTTTGCGCAACAAAGGGTTACAGGATCCTATCTTCGTATTTCCTCGACTCTCAGGGACAAGTCCGCGTGCTTCCGAACCTTTTCGCTCAAAACGCTATTTTCGTTGTCACGAAATAACCTTCTTTTTGGTCCCAATACCTATCAATTTCAGGAAAACTGAAATTGGGGCCATCCTTGTCACCATTATTGAAGAAAATCTCAGACAAGGATGGTATAATCCCTCTTCATGGCAACGCAACCTTCCAAAAAACTCGAGATTTTTAAGAATCCGTATCCTCGCCGGGATTATAATATCGAGATAGATTGTCCGGAATTCACCTGCCTCTGTCCCAAGACCGGTCAGCCGGATTTCGCAACAATCCGCATCTCGTACATACCCGACGAATTCTGCGTGGAACTGAAAAGCCTCAAACTCTACTTCTGGAGCTATCGGAACGAGGGTGCGTTCCATGAGGCGGTTACAAACAAAATCCTGGACGATCTCGTAAAGGCCGTGAGGCCTCGCCATATGTCGATCGAAGCCGACTTCTTCGTGCGCGGCGGCATCCATACGGTTATCTCCGCCAACTATTCCAAAGCTCGAAAAAAAAATTCCTAAGATTACTTTCCAAGGAGAAAACTCCCGTGGTGCAAGAGCGAAAGAACGCAGTAACCTTTAAAGGCAGCCCGTTAACATTGATCGGCCCGAAGCTTAAGGCGGGAGACAAAGCTCCGGATTTCAAGCTTGTCGATACAGGTTTGAAATCTGTGACCTTGGCCGATTCCAGGGGGAAGACCCGGCTTGTCAGCATTGGGCCCTCAATCGATACACCGGTTTGTGATCTTCAGACAAAGCGGTTCAATCAGGAAGCCTCCAAATGCGTTGCTCCAGTTATTCCCTCCTGTAGGGCACATTTAAATGTGCCCTACGGAAGAGAGGATAGAGCGAATATCTCTCAGGAAACCGGAACAATGCATCCCAAGTTTCCGGCAAATGCGGCAGTCATCAGCGTCAGTATGGATCTCCTGTTTGCTCAAGCGGGATGGTGCGGTCTTTCGGGAGCCGGCAAAATTCAAATGCTTTCCGATTATCAGGAACACGTATTCGGGCGGGCTTACGGTGTTCTCATTAAAGAATTGCGACTTCTCTCTCGAGCCGTTTTTGTACTCGGGCCGGATGACAAAGTGCAATATGTCGAATACGTCAAAGAGGTTACCGGGCATCCAAATTATGAAAAAGTTCTTGGATTTATCAAAACCCGTGTCTAGACATTTCTTTCTTTTTCTTCTTGCGTTCTTGATGGTTGCTTTCCGCCTTTACGCCGCGGAGCCGGTCATGAAAACACTTTCTGCACATGTGGCGAAGGTCGCGGAAGATGGCTCGAGCGTAGACGTGGATTTTCGCCATCCCGCAACGGAAGAAACTCATCGTCTTACTTTTCACGTTGATAATCAAACGAGTCTGAGTGGCTTTGATAAACTCAAGGAGCTTCGCGCCGGTCAAGTTGTGAACATTGATTACGTGGAAGGAGGAAAGCACCGCCTTCTCATTCGCCGCATCGCACGTGTCAAACTTTCCGGTCCTCCTGCGGGGCTTGAGAAATTTCATGGTTTTTAAACACGTCCTGTTTTATTTTCTTATTCTTTTGGCCTTCCATTCCGCCCTATCCTCAGTATATGCCTATGAAAATGAAGAACCCGAAGATCCCATGGCCGTGCGGGATTCTATCAGCGAAGGTCTTTCCGGGAAGACCGATGTGGAGCTTATCGGCATGGAACGGGAACTCAAGGCGAAACTTGGCATGGAGCCCGGTAATGCGGATCTTTATTACCGGCTCTCAACGGTCTACGCTACGCTTTTCGATCGGACGCGAACCCAAAAGGGGAATCAGTCCCTCGAGTGGCTCGTGAAAAGCCGGGATGCGCTTGAAAAAGTTCTGATGATCCGTTCGGAGGACAAGGTCGCACATTACAACCTTGGAGTTGTCTACAAACGGCTTGCCCAGATGGAACGCGCACGCGAAGAACTCAAGAAAGCAATCCGGCTCTGTGACCCGGAGCAGGACACTTATCTGTTGTGTGCCTCCTGGCTCCAAATCGGGTCGGTCTATGAGGAACAGGGATTTTTTGAGGAAGCCAAGGAGGCTTACCTCAGGGCCCGCGAATTTGACTACGGAAATCCGGATATTCAGGAAGCTCTTCGCAATGTAGACGCCAAGCGCAAGGCCCCGGAAAAAGGAAGCGGTCCCTCATTCGGAATGTCTTCGATGGGAAACGCCCTTTCCGCGAATCCACAGACTGCAGCTGCAATGGGGTTGGATCCGAATGCGCAGGATCAGGGTGGTATTGCGCAGGCTCTTCCTGCGCTGGGACAAATGCTCATGCAGAAATTCGGGAGCGGGGGCGGCGGGGAGGATACGAATGGCCAGAATCAGTAGGATCCCCGCGGGAACCCGGGCGATCTTTTTTGATGCAGGGGGAACCCTTTTCCGTCCGTTTCCGTCCGTGGGGCACCATTACAGTGCCGTTGCGGCGCGGCATGGTTGCCATATAGGGGCCGAAGAAATTGAAGCCGCGTTCCGCCGGGTCTGGAGCGAGCACGATAAAATCGGAGATCTCAGAAGTCATTCGGATGAAAAGATCGAGAAAGAATTCTGGCGCAGGATCGTGACGGCAATTTTCAAGGATTTCAAAGGACTTAAAGCGTTCGATCCCTTTTTTGATGAGCTCCATGATCTTTTCGCGGAGCCCGGGGTTTGGAAACTCTATCCGGAAGTCGAGGAAGTGCTCCGGTCGCTTAAAGAGCAAGAATTTATTCTTGGGATGGTATCGAATTGGGACAGCCGTCTTTTAAAATTATGCGAAGGTCTTGGGATCAACCGGTATTTCGACTTCAAAGTCATTTCAGCGGTCTTTGGCGCGGCCAAACCCAGCCCGAAGATATTTGAGGAAGCCTTAAAAAAAGCAAATGTTCCGGCGGGTGAGGCCGTTCATGTAGGCGACAGCCTGGAAGATGATGTCCGCGGCGCACATCTGGCCGGCGTCAGGGCCATCTGGCTCGACCGCTCGGACCGTCACGCGACTTTAACGAAAGACCATCAGAATTTCGTGACTGTGATCCGCAATCTAAGGGAACTGATCTAAACCAGGGATTGGACAAAGGTAATGGAGATGGAGAAGCGATTAGGTTTTTTTAAAAAATCCGCGGCAGCTTTCGTTATCGGCAGCTTGTTTTTTTGCGGCCAAAATGCGTATAGTGCCGACTCCGAAAAGGAGGTTTTTTTAAAAGGGGTTACTTACGGTCGGGAGGGTAACTATGGCGCGGCGATCAAAGCCTTTAACAGGGCCATCGGAATAAAGCCCGATTTTGCTGAGGCTTACCATAACCGGGGTCTTGCTTATTACGTGAAAGGTCAAAGAGACAGGGCCCTTGCGGATTTCAATAAAGCTCTGGAGATAAACCCTGTTCTCGCAGAAGCCTATTTTTATCGGGCAAACATCTATGATTCCAGAAACAATCCGGAGCGGGCGCTCTCGGATTATACGAAAGCTATTGAGATAAAACCGGATCTCGCGCCAGCCTACTCTTGCCGTGGCATTATTTATTCTAAAAAGGGTAATTTTGATCAAGCCTTGTCTGATTTTAGTAAGTCCCTGGAGATCCGTTCCGCTTCTGGTTCCAGCATGGATTATTATTTGAGGGGTAAAGCTTATTTATCAAAAAATATTTTTGATAAAGCAATTTCCGATTATGATAAAGCAATTGAAATAGATCCCAAAAATGTCAGCGCTTATTGCGACCGGGGATGGGCCTACCAGGAGACGGGAGATCTTAAGAAAGCCATGTTGGATGACGCGAAGGCCATTGAGCTGGACCCGAAGTACAGCTGGGCTTATTATGACCGGGCGCTAATTTCATTCAGACTGGGAGAATATGGAGTTGCCCTTTCCGATTACAAAAAGGCCGTGAAATTGAATCCCAAGGGTGCTGCGGACGCATATAAAGAGTTCGTGAAACATGAGAGCTCCCCCAAAGATCCCAAGGTCAAAGAGGCGGCTCAAGCCATTAAAGAATTGTTGGAACCCCGGCATGGTTGATAAGTATTGATCAAAAGGATCCATGGACGAACGTAAAAATATCCTCGTGTTGGACGTTGAAACTCAAAAATCGTTCAAAGAAATCGGAAAGCCGAAAGCGATGGGCCTTTCAAAACTCAAGGTTTCGGTGGTCTGCGTGTACGATTATCTGACGGGCGAGTATGCGTCCTACGAGGAAAAAGATATGATGCGATTCGATCGACGGCTCCAGACCGCGGACCTTCTCGTTGGGTTCAATATCCGGCGGTTCGACATGCAGGTGCTTCAGCCGTATCTTTTCAAAATGGTCGACCAATTTCCCGTTCTTGATCTTCTGGATGATATCGAAAAGGCGCGCGGCCACCGGGCGAGTCTTGACAGCGTAGCGCGTGCAACGGTCAAGGAGGGGAAGTCCGGCGACGGGGCGGAAGCCCTGGTGCTCTTTAAGGAAGGCCGGATGGAAGAACTCAAGAAATATTGCATGGATGACGTGCGCCTGACGAAAAATGTCTACGAATATGGTTGCCAAGAAGGAAAGATCTATTTTACTTCGACCTGGGATTTTAAGACCTACGAAATCCCGGTGAATTGGAAGCAGGTGACCGGAGAATTTCTCCAGAAGAAAAGCGCGCCCAAAACCGATTTTCCAACGAGTTTATTTTAAAAAATATATGAGCCACGGTCCACGATCAATGAGCCACGTGGCACGTGGTGCGTAGGGTTTTCATTTGCGTTGCGTTTGAACAATGTAGGATTAAATAACAATGACCGAACTTAGCCAGTCGCCATTTGTTTTTATAAGTGTGTTTTTCCTGGGGCTCGGCCTGAATCTCACGCCGTGTGTCTATCCCATGCTATCTATCACGGTCTCGCTTTTCAGGGGGTCGAAGCATGAACCGCGTGGCCGCGCGTTCATGAAAGCCCTGGCGTATGTGCTCGGCATGGTAATCATGTATAGCGTCCTCGGACTTGCGGCGGCCATGACCGGGAGTTTTTTTGGCGAGTGGCTTCAAAATTTTTGGGTACAACTCACGACCGGAGTTCTGGTCGTAGGCCTTGCACTCAGCATGCTCGGACTTTATCAATTCCGGCTACCCGCGTGGCTGATGCCGTCTTATCAAGGGTCGGCCAAAGGCGCTCTCCTCAGCTTTTTTGTTTCCGGGCTTTTGGTAGGGATTATTGCGGCACCGTGTATGGGACCCGCAGTCCTGGCGCTTTTGACATTTGTAAGCGTACAACAGGACATGGTTTTCGGGTTTTCAATCTTCTTCGTCATGGCGCTCGGGCTCGGATTCCCTTACCTTGTGCTTGGAACCTACTCCGGGCTTCTCTCGAAACTACCCAAGTCAGGGGTGTGGCTTGTCTGGTTTGAGCGGCTGATGGGCGTGGTGCTTCTGACGTTCGGGATGTTTTATATTGCAATCGCCTATAAATGGCCGTTTGTTAAATGGATTATGCCGGGGGCATTCGTGGCGGGCGGTCTTTATCTCGGGTGGATCGAACGCTCTGCCCGGCTTGCGAAAAAATTTTTCGCGTTTCAATGGATTTTCGGAACCCTCGCCATAATGATCGGCCTTTTCTTTTTTTTTACACCTGAAAGCGGAATTGTGTGGGAAAAATATCACGCCGGCATTCTTGAGGAAGCCCGTGTTTCGGGACAGCCGGTGATCCTTGATTTTTACGCAGACTGGTGTCTTCCGTGTCAAGAACTTGATCATTTCACATATTCGGATCCACAGGTCATCAAAACACTGCAACATTTTCGCAAGATCAAAATTGATGCCACTTCTGCGAATGCGAACGAGACTCGCGAGGCGATACGCCGGTTCGATGTATTCGGCGTCCCAACGATCGTCTTTTTGGATGAGAAAGGCCTGGAAGTTTCAAGCCTTCGCATGAATGGTTTTGTTACGCCGGAAGAATTTGTGAGCTATGTTCGTTCTTCCGGTTTGGGGAGATATGCCGACGATTAGTTTGTACGGCATAAAACCTGCGGTGTCACGCGCTTTGTTCTTTGTGCCGTATACCGTACACCTTACGCCCATCCCGCGTAGCTTGATCCATTCGACGGCTTCCTGAGTTCCATTTTGAAAAATAAGAAACAAGAGAACCGCTCAGGGTTGACAAAGGTGAAGATGGCTTCTATCCTGATCTGGTATTTTGTTCTTAAATGGTGACAAGAACGGCCATGACTTTTATTTTCTTTTTTAAAATAGTAGTCAGGACAGCCCCAATTTCAAAGAGTTTGAAATTGATAAGAATTGGGGCTAGGATACACCAGCTTGTGTGCATGCAACCCTCGAGAAACTGCTCAAAATGAAAATTCTCCAACGCTATGTTCTAAAAGAACTGCTTTTGCCGTGCCTCCTTTGCTTTACAGTCCTTAGCTTTATTTTTATGGCGGGATATCTTGTAAAAGCGGCGGATATGATCATTGGTCGCGGGGTCCCGTTTGCGCAGACGCTCTACGTTATGCTGCTTATTATACCCTCTATCGTCAGCTATACCGCGCCAATGAGTCTCCTTACGGGCGTTCTGATCGTGTTCGGGAGTTTTTCCCAGCACAATGAATTTCGCGCCATGAAAGCCTCTGGAGTGCATCCGCTGAGGTTCATGATGCCGCCGCTTATTCTGGGTTTTGCGTTAAGCATTCTTATGTTTGTTTTTAATGACCAGGTCGGACCGCCCGCCCGCTATGAACTGCGTCGTGCGACCAAAAGAATGATCATGCAGCACCCAATGGCGTTAATCGAACCGGGCCGTTTTGTGAGGATCAGCCCCGGCATTCTTTTTCTCGCGAAACGCGTCGAGGGGAATGAGATGAAGGATATTGTAGCTCATGAGGGCGTAGATTCGGAAAATCCCGTGAGGACGATTGTTGCAGAAAGCGGCAAGATCATGATGGATTCGGGTACCGGACAACTTGAAGTCCAGCTCTTCAACGGAAGCGTTTCAGAATCGCAGAACAAGGGGATCCAATCCGTTCAGTTCAAGACCTACAAGTTCCCGACGATGAACGAAAATGATATCCGTAACATGGGCAAAAAGAAAAAAGATATGACTCTGGCTGAAATTCTTGTGGATGTTTCCGAGAAGACCGGGAAAAAGGAACGCCGCGATCTCTGGACGGTCTTCCATCAGAGGATTGCGTTCGCGTTCGGATCCCTGATGTTCGTTTTTATCGGCATCCCGATTGCGACGATCGTCAAACGCGGGGAAGTCGTGATCAGTTTTGGGATCTCCATGGCCGCAACCAGCGTTTATTACATTCTTTTCGCCATAGCCCAGACCCTCGCGTCACGCGGCGTTCTGCCACCCATGATCAGCCTTTGGCTCCCCAACATCCTTCTGATCGGAGTGGGAATGATCCTTCTGCGCAAAGCCGTTCTTTCCTAACATTTTATCTTCAGATAATTCTTTACCCGGGTTTTCCAGCCGCCAAGGCGTTTGGAGCAATCTTTTTCGGGTGGGGCGTTGCGGACTCTGTTCGTGAGGACCTTTTTTGCCGCTCGGACGAATTCTTCCAGCGCATCGTCTTTTTTTCCGGGGGTCCGCATTTCTTCCAGAACCTGAAGCAGCCCCCAGCCTTGCCCCTGGGATCTCTCAGTTTCGAGGATGCCCTCGCCTTTGAAATTCACATAATCGATCAAAGCGAACATCCCCTTGGGAGCTCCCGCGATCTCTTTGAATTTCAATTCGATTTCAGGACGTTTTTCTTCAGGGATTGCAGCCAACATCCGGGGAAGGATTCCCTTGACTCTGTGGATGATGAATTGGGTTTGGAATCCTTGGGTCCGATCCAGAAAATTTCTTAGAACGGCCATGCGTTCGCTCGAAAGGTCGCTCAAGAACTCCCCGCGGTTTTGCCACGGAGCCTCCCGCGTCGGCAGGGCCTTGATCCACGCAGGGATCTCCGTTTTTTGAGCCTCCAGAAAGGAGAGAAATTCCGGGAATAGGGCCTGGTAAGGGCCTTTCTTTCCTCGGGGATACCAGATGAAATGTCCAAGTCCGAACGAGGGGAAATTCTCGTCGGCGTTCCAGGTGATCATTCGCTCCACGCGACCCGAACATTCATTGAAAAAGATCATTTTCTGAAGGCAGCCCAGTTCATCTGCGGTCATCGGAGTGTCCTGGGATCTGGCCCAGAGGGAGGTGGATACGGAAACGATCCACAGGAAAAGGAATCCCACTGCGAATGGTTTCATGATCTCCCCGGCATCGATCTTTTCAAAAAAATAAAAAATATCTTTAAGTGTCTGGGGAATTTTAACTTCGCAGTCCTCGAAATGCAATCGAAGAGTCAAAAAAAGGTCAGATTTTCAGAAGACGGCAAAGATCAGCGGGAGTCTTGATGAAAAAATCCGGTTTGACGGATCCCAGCTCTTTCGCGGCCTGGAATGGATTGGCGGCGAGCATCGGAAAAGCGACAGAACGGATCGTAATGAAGGATTTTGCACGGTTCGCGGCGAGAATGTCGTCCGGAAGATCGCCCACGTAGAGGAAATTCTTTTTGGCACCGAGGGCTTGCGCGGTTTTGAGAAGGGAAAAGGGATGAGGCTTGCGCAGAGATTCTTTTTTTTCCCGCTCTTCTTTTTTGACGTCATCCATGGTTGTCATGGCATCAAAGAGGTCGGCGATGTTAAAATGCTTGAGCGCGTGGGAGGCCTCATAAAGTGGTCGGCCGGTCGCAATGCCGAGCTTCAGGCCATGACTTTTGAGTCTCTCCAGGATCGGGCGTTTGAAAACAAGTTTTTCGCGATGAATGAGTCCGCGTTTTTTCCAATAGCGCATTCTGTTCATTGTCAAACGCGGGAAAATGTCCTTGCCGAGATAGACCTCCTGAAAGATCCGGGCTACCTTTTCGATAGTCACGGTCGTGGGGCGGCCGAAAAGCGCGGTAATTCCAGATACCCTAAGCGGTCTTTGTTTAACGCTTTTGGCGAATTTTTCAATCGCAACCGATTTCTTGAGCGCTTCGAGGGTCCTGTTCTTGACTGGAAGCGACAGAAGATAGACGAGCAGGCCATAGCAACAGTCCCAGTCGTCATTGAGTCCGCCCAGAAGCTTGAATTGGTCTACGTCCTGTGGGGTAAGCAGACTCGGGAATTTTCCTTCAGCTGAACGGCTGAAAAAGGGGATGGGGCCGTGCGTCAGATAAAGTTCTACGGTGTTACGGATGGCCTCAAGATACGATAGGCGGGTATCTATGAGAACATTATCAATATCAAAAATAATGGCGTCCGCCTGGACTTTCTCAACCGGGGGGCGCTGGACAGGCACCTTCGAAGGAACCTTCTGTTTCATGCGTTCAGTTTACGCCTTGAAGCGGGTCATGTAAAGAATGATTTGGGTTTTTGCTGACCGCCGCGGGCACATGGTATCCACCCGGCGGCACGGAGGATAACACACGCTCCAATCGGATGGGAGGGAAATTAAAAACCTGCTCATTCATCCCCGGCATTTTCTTCCGGAGGATCTCAACGG
>JBAZER010000003.1:0-134971 GCA_041653795.1 Candidatus Omnitrophota bacterium | reverse complement strand
ATTTCATAAAAAATTCAGCCTGTCCCCTTTAATATTCAGGCTAATCTCGCACGAAAAGTCTCGTGGTGCAAACCAGTAAATTCCATCCGGACGAATTGTCCCACACAGTCCCGATCCGCTTCGAGGATCACCCGCCGGTCCTGATCCATACGACCCACCTGCTCCCTGGGATTGTCGGGGTTGCGCACTTCAACAAAAACAGTGAACGTCTTCCCGATAAGCGCGCGGCTCTTCTCATCTGTGATCTGCTTCTGGATCTTCAATAACTCCTGATTCCTCGCGGTCTTGACCTCAAAAGGCACATCATCGGACAGCCGGGCCGCAGGCGTTCCCGGCCGCACGGAATATTTGTAAATGAAAGCGCTGTCAAACCGAATCTCCTCAAGCGCGCGTCGTGTCGCGGAATGGTCTTCTTCCGTTTCTCCCGAAAACCCAACGATAATATCAGTGGTGATCGAGATTTCCGGCACCAGCTCCCGCAGGCGATCTATCTTTGTCTTGTACTCCGCATAAGTGTGAAGCCGCTTCATTCTTTTCAGAACGCGGTCTGAGCCGGACTGCAAAGGAAGATGGAACCGGCGGCCGATCTTGGGATTCCTGGCAATCACCTGGAAAAGCTCCTCCGTTGCGTCCTGCGGATGCGAAGTTGTGAATGAGATCCGTTCGAGTCCGTCTATTTTGCAAAGCATTTCCAGCAGTTCCGGAAATGTTCGAGTCTCGAGTCCCGAGTCCGGAGTCCCCCAATACGAATTCACATTCTGCCCCAGAAGTGTGATCCACTTTACTCCATCCGATACCAGACGCTCGGCCTCGCGGTAGACTTCACTCGCAGGCATCGAAACTTCACTTCCCCGCGTCGTTGGGACAATGCAGAACGTGCATTCCTTATTACAGCCGGTCATGATCGGGAGCCAGGCATGAAAACCGCTGTCCCGCTTGGTGTATTCGCTATACTCGATCGAGATGCCGTCCTGTTTGATACGGGCAATTTGTTTATGCGTCTCAATGACCTGACGGATTATTTCCGGAAGTTCTTTAATATGACGCGTCCCTACCATGATGTCCAGGTACGGAAATCTCTTGAACAGCTTTTCCCGGTGTTCTTCGACCATACAACCCATGAGACCGATGATAAGCTCCGGACGCTCCTTCTTCTCGACCCCCAGCATCCCGAGCCGTCCCCAGACGCGCTCCTCCGCGTGCTCCCGGACTGAACACGTATTGATAAGAATAATGTCGGGTCGGAGAGATTTATCCGGAATCTCAAGACCCGTACCTGGCGTGTTAGGCGACAAGTGCCGCGCCTTTTTTTTCCACACATCCGTGTCGTCGTTATCGAGGATCACCTCAAACCCTGCCTTTTCCAGCAGCCCCGCCGCCACCTGACTGTCGTAGGTATTCATCTGACAACCGAAGGTCTTAATACATACGACTGGTTTGGGGCGAGCGCTTGCGCCGCTTTTCTCTCTAGAATCCGACAATTTTCCATCCTCCTTTCTCCCAAATTCGGGTTTTGAGTCGTAGGTGCTGAACCCATCCGGTACAGCTTATCGAACGGATGAAACAATACGACTTTGACGATTTTTTTGTCCTTGATCAAAACTTTCTTGAAGATCAGTTTGAGCAGTTCTTTACGCAAAGAAGGATGAAGGTTCTCTCGGATCGAATCCGCGGTCTTGACCACTTCTTCAGCTCTTTTCCGGTAGTCCAGAGACTCTTCTTTTTCGATCATCTGAAGCTCCATCCTCTCGACCTTGATACGGATTTCACCTTCCTCATTCCGGAGTTTTTGAGCTTTTCCTTCAAAAATCTCCTTACCGATGCTTCCGTCAAGATAAACATCCGTCAGTTTCGCCAATTTCTGCGAGCATTCTTGAAGGCTCTTCTTCAGCTTCTCAAGCCCCAGACGGACTTCACCGGCCGCTTCTTCCCGGTAATGATCGGCAATAAGATTTTTCAATCTTTCTTTTTGGATCTCCGGAGAAGAAAAAAGCGTCTCCAAAATCCCCATAATATGCGCTTCCGGGATTTCCGCCCGAAGATCGCCGTTGCCGCAATGAATATTACGCGCGGAACGTCCCGAGCACCGGTAATACGGCCTTTTTTCGCCCGTCATGTGATTTTTGACATTATAGATCCCATGAAAGAACGACCCGCAGTGCGCGCAAGACAATATCCCGGAAACGGGATAATCCCGTTTTTGCCGTTTGTAAAACTTGCCTTTGCGGTTGCGGTCCATCATGCTTTGGGCACGGCAGAAAACTTCCTCGGAGACAATGCGCTCGTGAAGTCCGTCCGCCTCAATGATCTTGGACGGATCGTTTTTTATGTAACGGCAACCACGCAAAGTCTTCTGCTTTTTGTCGTAGTGATGCTTGTTCCAGACAAGCTTCCCGGTATAAACCTTGTTCCGGATGATCTTGCGGACAAGCGAGCTGTTGAATTCACCGCCCGATCGAGTCGGGACCTTGCGCTTATAAAAATCCCCGCCGATCTCCTGGGTCGATTCTCCGGCAATATACCTCTGAAAAATCTCGAGGACAAGCTTGGCCTCGGATGTATCAACTTTTAGCCGTTTTTTCACTTTGTCATACCGGAAACCGAACGGTGAATAGCGCGCTCCCTGCCAGTGCCCCGCTTTGACGCCGCGGACCATCCCCGGGACAACCCTTTCAATGATCCGGTTGCGTTCAAACTCCGCGAAGCTTCCCAATTGCTGAAGCATCAGCTTGCCCGAGCTGGTGGTCGTGTCGTAAGGCTCCGTCGCTGATTTGAACTGGACCCCGAGCGAATCAAGCTCATCCAGAATATTCAGGATATCCCGAAGCCTGCGGCTAAAGCGGTCCAGCTTGTAAACCAGAATCAGATCGAACTTCTTCGCCCGGGCATCTTCAAGCAGTTGATTCATAGCGGGCCGGTCAAGCGAATAACCGCTGCGGCCATCATCGGTATAGATCTTCTTCTTACCGTCCGCAAAAAAGACTTCCATCCCTTCCCGTTTGGCGAACTCCAGAAGATAGTCCTTCTGAACGTCCAGCGAATATCCTTCCCGCGCCTGGTCTTCGGTACTGACCCGGGTATAAAGGGCAACTTTCACATGTTTTCCTTCCGTCGATCTTTCCATCGTCGTTTCCTTTCCGCAGGCGGTATTATACGCATATATCGCAATCGCGCACCAAATCAACCCTGCTTTTCTCTGTCCAGACTTTTTTGATCATCAAGGGTTGTCCAGACCACGCTTGGCACCCATGAAATTTAATCAGCCAAGTGCTGACGATTCACTATCCTTTTTCCTATTCTCAGCAAGAACGGCTATACGCCTCTTGTCCGCTTGCATCATAAGCCTATAAAATTGGCGCAAGCGATACTGATACTCTTCTTCCACTGTTTTGGCATTCCCTTTAGCTTGCCGTGAAAATGTTTTTTCCGGCAACTGCCCATCACCTCCTTTTTTGTGATCTTTGAACCCTCATGTGTCAAAACATCCATCTTTTTCCTGATTCAACAGCCAAACCGAGCACAACTCGAATCGGCACCGCAGGGCTCGTCTTGGGGAGAACAGGGCCACAACCCCGTCCCGGATCCGTCGACTTACCTTGTGTTGCCGATTCCTCGATCAAGTTCGCGCCATGATTCAGAACTGAAAAGGGGGGCAATGCTACAAATAGCATCAGCCCAAGTCATATTCCGCTCTAAACCATGTCACAAACTGTTGGAACACTCCTTTGGAAACCGTCTTGACGTTTGGAGAAATCTGACGTCTCTCTTGAATTTCCACCATCTTCATCTTGATCTCCGTTTACTTCTTGGGCTTTAGCGCCGTTTTAGCAACCAGGTTTAGGACTGGTCTTTGTTTTTATTTATAATTTCAAATACCCCTCATGGGACATTGCGTTAAGAAGGGGCCGTTCAATGTTTGCGAACCTTTTTAAGCTTGAAATAAATTCTCACGAACATTGGTTTGATCTATTAAGCCCGTCCGAAGACCCCGGATTTCGAAACCCAGAAAAAAACTAAAGCATCCGCGCCCCAAACAAGCCCCTCATGGTAGGTCCGTTTAAGACAGGGGTGTGAACGGTTTGTGAAGGTTTTTATACTTGAAATAAATTTTATCGTTTTTGATTTTCAAATCCGTCCTTGGGAAACCCGCACCCGGGCATGCCGAGAACCCCGCTCGACCACGCTCTCGAGTACCAAAATTAAGATGAGAGAGTGTGGTCGAGCGGGAGGTATACCCTGTTTTGGGGATATACCCTCTTAAAAGGCATGCCCGGGTGCGAAATGCCGGACAGAAGGAGGTTTAACGGATTACTTGGCTGGAGGCCGTATTTCTTGTCGAGTTTGATCAGAGTGAACGCGTTTTCCGCAAGTTCCCGTGCATCTTCAAGAATCAGGGGCTCTTTTGAATGCGGCTACCATATACGGATCATTTTCTCCAGGGATTCTTTCGAATACGTCATATTCTCCCCCCTCTTGGTAACCAATTATCCTCCGTTGTTCGTGGCAAAGCTCCTTTTTAAGCGAAGCCAGAATAAGTCCGTCAACGACTTTCCAGACGTAGGAAACAAACCGGACTGGCTTAAAGATGCCTCTCTTGTCATAGTAGCGGAGGTTATAGGTGCGGATCTTATCGTAGAGGAGAAAGATGCCCTGGGAGAGCAAGTCTTCCCCGAACCGTTTGGCGTACGCAGGAAAAGCTCGCTTGTGGATCCGGAAGATAACGAAGCCAATGTGGCGGAGGACGAGTTCTTGGGCCTGAGCGTTTCCACCACGTTTGGCTGCTCGGATGAGCCGCCGTTCCTCTTGGAGAGAAATCCTGGGATATTTACGAATAATGTCGCGGTACGTTTTCCACATACCGGCATATTCTTAGATAGGGTCGCAAGAAAAGCTACTGCGAATGTTGCTTTCCAATGAAAAAGCGACATTCAAAACTGGCTAATGACTTCGGACGAGGTGGAAGGTCTCAAGAACCTGCTAGCAGAGCTGGTTTATTCGCTCCTATTTTTACAGCAACAGCATGAACATAGGTTATACAGCCACGCAAACAAAAGCCCACCGATCGCACCATCAAGAAAACCCAAGCAGGCAAGAACTAGCACCGACCCCGCAGACGCCGCACTGGGATGCCAAAGATAAACGGAACCTATAGCATCAAGAAAACTCTTACCGTAACCTAGCGAGGCTAGATTCAGCAGCCCAACGATCAGCAGTGCACTACCCCATAAAATGCCTCCAGCCAATGCAAACGCTTTGACGGACATTTTTTTTGTTTCCACAAATACCTCCTTGCTTTTCAGGTATCAGATTTTCGATCTTTTTTTAAAATATGGGCCTTTAAAAACAGATATATTTTTTTAAAACTTTTAGACCAGCTTTTCTTCCTCAAGCTGACCTGAGCTCTTATATCCTGCATTTCCTCACCCAGCTCGACTGAGATCGAGGGTGATTTTTTGACAGAGAGGATCTGAGAAGGATAAACGCTGCGATGGCCGGTCATAAGGTAGCTGATCACACAGGCCACCGCGGCATAAGGGGCCACTTGAGGTCCAAAAATTTCAATCGCCATGACACTCGCCGCGATCGGCGTATTCGCTGCCCCTGCTAAAACGGCAACAAAACCGATCGCTGACATCGTCGCATGATCCAAGCCAGTCCAACTCGCAAATAATGATCCGCCCGTCGCGCCTATGAAAAATATAGGCGTCACGATCCCCCCGCTCCCCCCAAAGCTCAGTGTGATCGAAGTAAAGATCATCTTCGCAAAGCTGGCATACCACGGGACGACCTGCCCCTGCAAACAATTTTCGATTGTATCTAATCCAAGCCCTAGATATTGCCTCGACAGCAGGAACGTCAAAACTACAAGCACCCCACCCCCGACAATCCCCTTAAGAGGCACCCACATCTTCAATTTTTCAGATAAAAACTTGCCCAGACGTAAGATTTCCACAAGAAGAAGGGCGCACACTCCAAAAAAGATGCCCGCGAAACATATTTGAATGAAAAAAAACTCGCTAAACTGAGGAACAAAATTTAACGGATGATGAAAGTACGCAATGCCTAGAGCCGCCGAGACATGGTAACTCGTGACCCCGGCAATAAAAGAGGGCAATAACACATCGTAGAGAATAGCTCCGACGAAAAGGACTTCCACTCCGAAAAGCGCTCCTGCGATCGGGGTTCCAAAAACCGAAGCAAACCCGGCGCTGATGCCGCAAATGACCAGTTTTTTCCGGTCATGATCGTCGAATCTGAATAAGTCCGCAAAAAGCGAGGATAGTCCCCCGCCAATCTGAGCGCACGGACCTTCCTTACCGGCGGAACCACCTAAAGCGATAGTGATGATCGTCGCAACCAACTTTACCGGGATAACGGCTGCTTTGATCTTCCCCGAAGAACGATGGATCGCTTCGATGACTTTTTCAGTCCCATGCCCCTCAGCATCAGGGGCTAAGTATTTGATGATCAACGCACTCAAAAAGAACGCCGCAGGTAGAAGGAGAAACGAATAAGGAAACTTACCGCCGAAAGCCACGCTCCAATTCAAAAGCTTCAAAAAAACCGTTGTCGCAAACCCAACGATGATCCCGATCAGCGTGGCCAAGATGAACCACTTTAAAATACTGATAAAGAGAATGGTCTCTTCGGCGATCCTGCGTCTCACAATAATTCTCCTAACTTCTAGGTAAAGCGAAAATAAATTTACTACCCTTGCCAGGTTCGCTCTCAACCCAAAGTTTTCCGTGGTGAAGCTCGATAATATCTTTGGCAATGGGAAGCCCGAGGCCGGTCCCTTCCTGTTTTTCAGTCATGATCCGCTCAAATTTATCAAAGATCTTTTCCTGATATTCTGGCGGAATACCGGGTCCGGTATCGGCCATCTCAAAGCGGACCTCTTGGGCCGTCCCAGTCAGCTTAACCGTAATGGTCCCCTGGGGCGTATATTTTATGGCATTGTTCAGAAGATTAATGATCACTTCGGTCAACTTATCTCGATCTCCTACCAGAACACCCAAGTCGGGCTGGATCTCTTTCTGAAGCACAAGCTGTTTCTTTGAGGCCTGAATTTCATAGGTCCTTAACACTTCCTCCACTAAAGCTCTCACTTCGATTTTTTCTTTCTTCAGCTTTAACTTACCAACTTCTATTTGAGAGAGATCCAAAAGGTCAGTTACCAAACGCATGAGACGGTCCGAACTTCGCATCCCCATGGAAAGGATCTCTTTCTGCTCTTCGCTTACTTCTCCGACGACTTTATCGCGAAGCAAAGCCATGGATTCCTTGATCACAGCGAGTGGATTTTTCAATTCATGAGAGACGTTTGCAACAAAGGTGGATTTTTGCACATTCAGTTTTTGAAGCTCTTCATTCTGCTCTCCGATTCGTCTAACAAGTTCTCGCTCATGCGTAATCGATTTTTTTAGTCTCACAAGCAGGTATGCCATAAGAAACATAAAACAAGACCTTGCTACCATGTTTACATAAAAAAAACTTGGCTCATGATAAAGTTCTGCGACATGGGGGGTGTACAGAAGAATCCAGCTAACAACGCTGCAAAACGCTATAAAAAAACCAGCCCTGGCCCCCGAAAACCAAGAGGCTAAAAAAACCGGGGCCAGGTAAAAAACAACAAGCGAGGGATGCCCGCTGATACGCAGATCAAGAATGGTAAGGGCATAAACGAGGACAACAGCCGCGAATATTATCAGATACCTGGAAATTCTCGCAAATTTCGAAGAGATCATTTTATACCTCGGCGAATTATAACATTTTCATCAAGCTTAGGCTTGATAGTATCATGTCAAGGACCCGGCTTTTTCCCGGCCGACCCCCAAACGCCACCAGGCGGGCACAAGTATCGCGCCAACGCTCGCCATCCAAAGTGCGGCCGGATCCGCGGCCCACGATCCCGCAAGCAGCATGCGTCCGATTCCGGGAATCAAAAGAAAAATAGAAAGCCCCCCGAGCGCAGTGGCAAGGACCGAACGCCGGAATTGCACGAATGGGACACCTGCCGCCTCGCCGCAAAGAACAGACACTGGGCCCCAAAAACCGGGCGGTCTTACTTTTTGATAAAAGCAGACGAGTTTCTCTCTCGATTCCTGCTCTGTTATAAGCGTCACGAAGATCATCGTCATAGTCGATGCACCAAGCATCACAAGCATGCGGGACCCCTCATCCCAATCCTTAAAAACAAAAAGCAGGATAGGCGCCAACACAAGCGAGGATGCGATCGCGGCCACTTCCGACCAGAGATTGATCCGGTGCCAGATCCACCGCAAGATCAGCACGACACCGATTCCGCTCCCGAAAAGAAGACTTAAGTGCCACGCGCTTTGAATAGAACGCAGATGCGAGGCGATCCAAAGGGCGAAGGCGAGCACGAGTAGATTGGAGAGCCGTGCAATGAGCACTAGCTCCGGACCTTTCGGAGTACGGCCGAGTCCACGCTCCATCAGAAGCCCCTTGTAAAGATCGTTCGCCCAGTAAGACGCGCCCCAGTTCAGGTGCGTGTCCACGGTCGAGGCCAAAGCCGCAAGCATCCCCGTTAGCATCAACCCCCGGAGTCCCGCAGGCAAAAGTTCGTGAATGCCGGTTATGAAGGTCGCTTCCCGGGCCAGACGAAAGTGCTCGCCAGCCGTATTTATCGCAGTAAGACTGTCCGCCGGGTACAAGATCAAAAGCCCGATGCCGATAGGCAACCACACAAGCGTCCGAAAAAGGACCTGCGCAACCGTAAAGACCGCCCCCGCAACACGGGCATCCCGGTCGCTCCGGCAGGCCATCGTCCGCTGGGCCAAATACCCCGTCCCGTCCGCATTCACCTGAGCGAACCATTGCACCGAAAGCACCGCGAGAAAGATCATCACCGTCTCGTTCAAGGGTGGCGGATTAAAAGAAAGCACTCCGTGCGCCGCGGAGGCTCCATAAAGCGCTGTCAATTTTCCGGTCAAAACGCCGAGCCCGCCGAGCTTTGTGACGATCACGCCGGCATAAAACGCGGTCGCGATCATCGTGATCAAAAATTGCACGACGTCCGTTGCTACCACGCTCCGAAGTCCTCCGGTCATGGAATAAAGTGCCGTAAAACCGACGATCAGGGCGATCGAAATTATGTTGTCGGCAGAGCGGATCCAAAAAAGCGGATCGCCTGCAGGAAGAGCCGTGAATCCAAGGCCGTGTATTTCAAGAAATTCAGCGAGATGCGCCATCCAGGGACCGGGAAACCATTCATGCCATAGAAGAAAGGGTTCGGCGATCCGCGTGGCCGCAAGAAGTACCATGGCGAGTACCGTGCAATTGATGAATAGCCCCATATAAACGGCTTTGAGACCACGCAGCACGACCGCGCCCTTGCCCGCGTAACGGAGCTCCGTGAATTCCGCGTCCGTCAGAACCCCCGCGCGCCTCCAGCAGGGACCAAGCATAAAACCCATCAACAGAAAAGCGAGCGCATAAACCCAGAGACGCCAGAGGGAAAAGATCCCGGCGGTCGCGATCAGACCCGTCACAAGAAGCGGCGTGTCGGCGGCATATTGGGTAGCCGCCATGCTGAACCCCGCCTGCCATCCTTTAAGCGTCCGGCCGGCCAGAAAATATTCCGTGAGCCCGCGCGACGCCTTTTTTTGCATTACGAAACCGATCGTCACGGAATAAACGATAAAACCAAGAATGATCAGAAGGTCTACATTCATGGTCCGGATCTCAGCGAATAAAAAAACGAATGCCTGCGGAGCCGCCGTTCTGCGAAGATCGAAGGAGATCATCGAACTTATTACGGAGCCATTGCTTGAAGTAATGCCGGGTCGCGGGGATAAGAAGCAAAAATCCGAGGATATCCGTCAAGACCCCCGGCGTGATCAAAAACAGACCCGCCGCGAACAGGAGAAGCGCATCGATCATTTTTTCTGCGGGCAATTGGCCTTCTCGCAGCTCCTGTTGGATGTTCAGCCAGGTCCGGAAACCTTCGATCCTCGCAAGAAGCGCTCCCAAGAAACCCGTGACAACGACAAGCATCACCGTGGGCCAGAAGCCGAACACCTCACCCATCTTGATCAGAATGAGAACCTCGAGGAGGGGCACCGTAATAAAAATGACCAAAAGCTTGCCGAACACCAACCACCTCCATTGTGAATCGCTTTAAAATACTAAAAAACCGCTCCTTCGGCAATCCTGCCTCTCACAATAAATCTCCTCTTCCCTTCATCTTAGTCCTGATGATGATCTAAGAGAAACGCTTTCGTCCAGCTTTCACTTTCGCGATGCCATGAAATTACGAATCATTTTCTCGATTTCCATAACAATGAAAACAGTCGAGGCCAATCCTAAAAGCATCAGCCAATGAGTCAAGGATACCGGATGAATTCCAAGGACGTCTTTAAGCCAAGGGGTGTACATCGCCCCAATATGGATCAGCTGAGCTCCGATCAGCCCAAAGAAAAGGATGGGGTTCCGCAATGGATTATGCAAGAAAGCCGATAAGAATTCGGAGCGGCTGTTAAAGACCTGAACGTTCTCGAATAGAACCATGAGAAGCAACAAGCTGTTCCTAGCGTCCACGGTAGCCCAACCGGCCGCGAGCAATCTTTGATAAAAAAAGAATGCAATGACGCCCATAACGACAGCTGACAAAACGGTCCGTCCGGTCATGAGCGGATTAAAGATCCTTTCTTTGGGAGAGCGCGGCGGGCGCTTCATCTCATTCCCCTCGGCGGGCTCAAAGGCAAGCGCCACGTCCTGGATGCCGTTCGTCACCAGGTTAAGCCAAAGAAGCTGTGTCGCAAAAAGAGGCAGGGGGATCCTGGCGAAAAGCGCGAGCAAGAAAAGAACGATCTCGGCGGCACCGGTCGAGATCAGCAAAAAGATGACCTTACGGACATTCCCGTAAGCCACACGCCCTTCTTCAACGCCGGCTACGATCGAAGCAAAGTTGTCATCGGTCAGGATCAAACTCGCGCTCTCACGCGCCACATCTGTCCCGCGCTCACCCATCGCCACACCGACCTGGGCAGCGCTTAGCGCCGGAGCATCGTTTGCCCCATCCCCTGTCACTGCCACGAACTCGCCGCTCCGGATAAGCGATTTCACGATATGAAGTTTCTGCTCGGGCTCTACGCGCGCGAACACATAAGCTCGCCGGACCAGAGGGTCCAATACCTCCGGACCGGCTTCCAACGCCTTCTTAAGCTGGGGGCCTGTCACAACCTGATCCATGCGGTCTGCGAGTCCAAGCTCCCTCGAGATGGCCAGAGCCGTTTCGGGATGATCCCCCGTGATCATGGAGACCTTGATCCCGGATTTCTTACATTCCTCGACGGCGGCTTTGGCTTCGGGGCGAAGCGGATCGATCATGCCAGTCATTCCCAAAAAAGTCAGCCCATGAAGCTGTTCTTCGCGGAGCGACTCCTCCTTTTCTAAAACAACCTCTCCCTCTGCAAATGCAAGCACACGATATCCGTTTCTGGCCAATTCCACGGCTTGCGATTCGAGATCGCCCGTGTTGAGGGGGACATCTCCGCTCGCCGTTGCTGCAAATTTACACATGGAAATAAGCTTCTCTGAAGCTCCTTTCACGAAGACGCGTGTTTTTTCTCCGTTCCGATGCACTGTCGCAGCAAATTGCTTTTCCGATTCAAAGGGGATCTGCGCAATCTGAGGGCTCTCTTCCATAACCTTTTGTTTGCTCAAGCCCGCCTTATGCGCCATGACAAGCAATGCAACATCTACGGTATCACCATTAAAGTCCCACCGGCCGTCCCGCTTTTTAAGATGACCTTCGTTACACAATACTGCTGCGCGAGCCAGCCTCTCTGGCAACATTTTTTCATTCTCAGGGAAGGACAGATTCGGCACCTGGATTCGCCCATCTTCAGGATTCATGCCTTCCCCCGTGATCTCCCAGGGCCTTTGGCCTGGAAAAGCAATGCGGCGTACCGTCAGCTGATTCACGGTTAACGTTCCTGTTTTGTCCGAGGCAATGACCGTGCAGGAACCCAACGCTTCAACCGCTACCAGCTTTCGGACGATCACATGGCGTTTCGCCATGCGCCGAGTCCCGATCGAAAGCGCTACGGTGATCGCGACCGGAAGACCTTCCGGGATCGCGCACACAGCAAACGCAACCGCAAGAAGGAAAACATCCTGCCAAGGAGATCCTCGGAACACTTCCACACCAAAAATAATGGCTGCTGCGGCAATAACGATATAGCCGATAGCGGCTGTGAATTTTTCCATGCGCAGGAGAAGCGGGGGCTTACTTCCTTTTTTCTCCAGCTGGAGCATAGCAGAAAGACGGCCGATCTCCGTCCCAAGGCCTGTTGCCGTCACCATTCCGCGGCCGCGTCCCCGGGTAACAATAGTTCCCGCAAAGGCCATATTCACCCTGTCTCCTAACGTTGTTTCTTGATCCAGTATTGTCGTCGCGTTTTTAATAACGGCGGTTGATTCGCCGGTTAAAAGGGATTCGTCTACCTCGAGACTTTGTGCCGTAAAAAGCCGGAGATCGGCCGGTGTCTTACCGCCGGATTCCAGCAAAACAACATCTCCAGGGACCAGTTGGCTCGCGTCCAGCGTCTTTTCTTCACCGGCTCTTAAAACCCGGGCTTGTGTGGCCACAAGTTTTTGCAGGGCTTCCGCGCTCCTCTCGGCAGAATACTCCTGAATCGTCCCGATAATGGCGTTGATCAAAAGAACGACCATAATGAACACGGCATCGGACCAATGCTGGAGGATGGAAGACAGCAAAGCGGCGATCAATAGGATATAGATCAAGGGGCTCAGAAATTGATGGAGAAAAACAACAAAAAGAGATGGGGCCTTCGCCCTGGGCAAGATATTGGGGCCAAAAATCGCGAGGCGTCTTTCCACCTCTTCATGGCTCAATCCCTGATCATCTGACGAAAATATCTCGAAGACCGTCTGAGCGGCTTTAGTATGAGGCGTCACATCCCCGGGATTAGCGGTAAGCATAGGTCCCTTCCTTTTTTTATGTTAAAGAAAGCCGGCTTAGTGAATCCTCTTTGCTATTGCGCGAGAAAAAGCGCTTTTTCAGAATGCTTGATCAGGACATTGCGCATGCTGTTCCCCATAACGATCAGGTCGGCATGCCACTCTTCCGCATGCTTGATGAGAATATTTTTGTCATTGCCTGAAAGATGGACCCGATCGGCAGAAAAACCATGGGCCCGGCAGTAGGTCACGCCTTCGTCAAGGGCCCGGGATGTCTCTTCGGGTTTCTGGTCAAAACATACGAGACGAAGGACCGCATCCGGCCACAGACGGAATTGAAGAAATTGTTTCATGGCTTCTGCAGAATGGAGACTTCCGCTATAAGCAATAAGAACCCGTTTGATCGGCACGTAGTTCTTCGGGATCCCCAAAATAGGCTGAACCCCTTCACGGATCAAATGCTCCAGAATATGCGACGGCTCGTCAACGACCTTATAACTGAACAAACTTCCAAGTCCAACGACAATCAGATCGTGATAGCGCGCCTTGGAGACGACGACGGCAAAGGGGCTCCCCGTTTCATGCTCCACGTGAAAGGGAACGCCTGCATTCCCACATAGTTCGGCAAACCGGGAAGATCGTTTGTTGATTTCCTTTCGCGTTTTAGCAATCCGGTCATCTCGGAGTTCCTCGGCATAATAAGTAGCACCGAAAGGCACCGGGCCAACGTTTTCAAGCTTATCAATATCAACAACTGTGACGCCAGTGAGCGCTGCGTCGTGGGCTTGGGCTAATGCTATCGCGTGTTTGATTACCGAATCCGTAGAAGGTGTTTCATCGATCTCTACCAGTATCCTTTTGATCATTTTCCACCTCCTCTTTTAACTCAGATTATTCGTTGCGGGAGGCCCCTGCCATCGAGACCGAATTGTTGCCATCAGACGGAAGATCTGCCGCCATGGTATTTGAAGAAGATTCATTAGACGGGCGCCTGGAGTCTGATTCGGATATCTTCTTTTTAACAGTGCGACGCGGGCCTGGCTTTAGAAATCCCCAGTTAAATCCCGTGAAGAAAATAATGCACATCAGCAATGCTATGAGTCTCAACATGAGCAAAACCTCCCTGTGATTTTAATGGGCTAATTGCCAGTATGCGGACTCCCTGCAATAGACGTAAAAATAGATTTCTCCGAAATGACTAACGAGTCTTTCGAGCTTATAAACCGGATTATAATATATTATTTCTCAGCCCATATAAAAATGGATCTTTTTTTCCTCTGATCATTCTTACTCGCCTGGAACTACTTGGCATTTCGACCTCTGTTTAACTTTTAGGAAGATAGAAAACCGTTTCATATTCCTCCGAAAATTCATCTTTGAACAGGCCACCATTCATCCAATTTCTGACTTTTTTCTACTACAAAGAAACGGCCATACAAGGCAGTGTTTGGTGAAGTGAGTGGTCTTCGCATTCTCATCCAAAATTCGGAAAGCCAATGATGCTGTGCCATAAAAGAACCCTGAGTCAGCCTTGTTTTTTCTTCTTGGCGTTCAAAACTTTTGAATAGGCAAAGATCATCAGCCCGATGATCGCGCTCCAGCTGCAAAGCATAAAAATCCAGCCCGACAATTTCACGATGATTCCTTGCTATGATTTATTTTCTGTGAGACCAATGATACACTCATAGATCTTTTTGCGTCTTAGCTTTCTTGCCGTAACCGTCAAACCGCCAAGTTGCATAACCTCTCCGGGCTCAGGCGTTCGCCCCAGTTTTTGATTGATCCATTCCGCAAGCGTTGGCATTCCACCTGCCGCGAGTAGTGGTTTATCAAGTTCTCGGCCCAACGTAGAAGAAACGAGGCCCATAGAAACGCCGCCCCCCATAATCCAGGATGAACCAAACGAATGAACATGGCTCGGGAGGCGATCATACTCGTCTTCGATATCTCCCAGCAGCTCCTCGATCAGGTCCTCCAAAGCGATGAGACCAACGACCCGCGCCCCTTCGTCCCGGACCAAAGTAATATGGGTCTTATCATGGATCAGCTGACTCAATACATCCGAAAGCCGTGAATTCCTGTTCACGGACGGAATAGGTCTTGTGATTCCGCGAATGTCGGGGCTCGCGGGATTCACCTTCAGCGCATTGATGATATCTTTGAAATTCACATAACCCATGATCGTCTGCGGATCCTTCTCGCGTTCACAAACCGGATAGCGTGTATGCATTTCTAGATGCGCTTTGATAAAGGCATCCGAAAGGTTGTCCGTGACCGGGATCATAACAATATCGGAAGCGGGCAACATAATGCAGGAAACAGTCCTTCGGGAAAACTCTGCCGCGGACAAAACGATCTTTTCTTCCGCGGCTCCGATAACCCGCGAAGTTCTTGCCAAAGTCACGGCGGATCTTAAATCGTGAAGTCCCTGCTGTTCCTCAGTCGGCCCGTCCTGCCGCAACTTCCCCGCACTTATTCTCATGACTCTCTTAACAGTCCCCTCAAAAAAGGAAACGACGGGATTCGTGATATGAGCGATCACTTTCATGATTGGCGAGAGTGAGAGAAAAACCCACTCCTTATTCTGGAGAGCAAACATTTTTGGAACAAGCTCGGCAAAAATGATCGTAAAAGCGCTTAGCGGTATCACCAAGCAAATCACGGCGAGAACCTCCGCAAGAGGGTCCAGGATCCCCAAGGTCCTGTGCAGAAAGGGTGTGAAGGATTCCTGCATTCCTGCTCCGCCGGTCGCTGCGGCGACAGCGCCCGCAAAAGTGATCCCGATCTGCACGACGGCAAGGCTCGCTTCCATGCGGTCTTTCATGTAAGCCGCCTGTTCAGCCCCCTTTTTCTTTTGCTGACACAGCGCCGCAAGCCTGGCCCTTGAAATCGATGCGAGAGCCATTTCATAAGATGCAAAAATTGCGTTAATAATCAGCATTAACGCAATAATGATCAGCTCAAAACCAAAGGTCATTGGGGTTCAACCCTCCCGCGCAAAGAAAACCGCTTCAGCTGTTTTGATTATCTTCAAGGCTATTAAAAATCGTCTTAATGGTATCCAGATCTTTTTTGCTGACAAGTGCCAAAACCACGTCTCCCGCATCCAAGACGGTGTTTCCTTTCGCCACGATGAACTTGTCATTACGACCTATGAGCACCGCGAGACTGTCTTTTGGAAAATTCAGATCGTAGAGTTTCTTCCCGGAAGCCTTTCCGCCGTAGGGAACCATAAACTCCAAAAGATCGGCATCCACCCCTTCGCGCTGCTCAAATTCCAGAGGATAACGGAGCTTACGCTGGAGAGGCGCGTGCAATCCGAGCCACTTTGACACAACAGGAATGCTCGTCCCTTGGATCAGAACCGACACGAGCACCACAAAAAAAACCACGTCAAAAATAAGTTCCGAATTGGAAACCTTCGCAAGTAACGGAAAAGTCGCCAGAACGATCGGCGCAGCTCCCCGCAACCCGACCCAAGAGATCATAAGTTTTTCCTTGAGAGGAGCAAAGGGCATACAAAGAAAAACGCCAGCCGGCCGCGCCACAAAAAAAAGCACCAGGGCCGTCGCAATGCCTCCCCAGGCGATGGGGATAAGCTTCGAAGGAAAAACCAGTAATCCCAACGTGACGAACATAGCGATCTGCATCAGCCAGGCCAGCCCGGCGTGAAAACGAACCAGATTTCTTTTGTAAAAGAAATCCTTCCGCGAAAGCAAAAGACCTGCGACATAAACAGCCAAAAATCCGTTTCCGCCGGCCGTTTCCGCCGCTCCATAGGCAAGCAGGGCCACGGAAAATGTCAATGCGGCATACAATCCTTCATACTCTAGCCGTAAACGGTTAATGATCCTCAGGAAAAGTTCCGCGATGACCCATCCCGCGACCAGTCCGAGCGCCATCTGCTTAAAGAACATCCCGACCAGAAAATACCAGGGCATTGCGGAATGCTGGATCAGCTGGATCATCCCGAGGGTCAAAAATACCGCCATCGGATCATTGCTTCCCGACTCTAGTTCTAAAAGCGGACGAAGCTGTCCCTTTAGACTTATATTTTTAGAGCGAAGAATAGAGAAAACCGCCGCGGCATCCGTGGAGGAAATAATGGCGCCGAGCAACAATCCCTCTTTCAAGGGGATCCTGAAGATCCATGACGCAAAAGCTCCGACCACAAAAGCGGTGATCAGAACACCCAGCGTGGAGAGCGTGATCCCTTTGGCAAAGACGCGTTTTGCTTCGCCAAAATCCGTTTCCAGTCCGCCCGAAAAAAGGATGAAAGAAAGAGCGATGACGCCGATGATCTTGGCCAAAGCGGCATTGTCGAAATAAATCCCCCCGATCCCTTCGGACCCGGCCAGCATCCCGATCGCGAGAAAGAGCACCAAAGAAGGGATGCTGAACCGGTCAGAGAGCTTGCTCGACAAAACCCCGAAGAATAAAAGCAACGCCGCCGCCAGTAATATTTGCTCCGTAGAAATATCCCATGCAACGTTAAACATCACAGACTCCCCACATCAAGGATTTCACACGAACGGGTGATCAGGTCTTCTGGCCGTAGTTCTTTTTCATATGCCGCAGAACATCGGAATCCGGCGAAAGAAGCAAAGTGGTTTTGTCCTGGAATCCCTTTTCATAGGCCTCAAGACTCCGGACAAATGTATAAAAAGCCGCGTCCTGTCCGTAAGCCTCAGCGTAGACCTTGGTAGCAACGGCATCACCTTCGCCGCGTAGTTTCTGGCTTTCCTCATAAGCCTTCGCCATCAGGATCGTCTTATTTTTATCTGTCTCGCCACGAATTTTAAACGCCTCTTCTTCTCCCTCAGAACGGTACCGTTTCGCGATCCTCTGGCGCTCGGCCTTCATTCTCGCAAAAACACTTTCCTGCACTTCTTGCGGAAGATCGGCGCGTTTGATCCTCACGTCCACAAGGTCAATGCCAAACTTCGCGGCTTGCTTCCGCGCGTTCCCCGCAATGGTTTCCATAATGTTCTCACGCTCGCTTGCGATGATCTTGCTAAAGTCATGGCTTGCAAGTTCCCGGCGCATTTCGGAGAACACGATGTCATCAAGACGCGCTTTAGCCCCCGAAAGATCGTTGACGGTCTTGTAAAAAAGAAGCGGGTCCACAATCTTCCAACGAGTCACATGGTCCGCGACGAGCCTTTTTTTATCAAGCGTCAGATATTCCGCCGGCAATGCACCGCTCGTGAGAATTCTTTTTTCAAAAAAATTGGCCTGTTCCAGAAGAGGCATCTTGAGTTTCAACCCGGGGCTTTGGAGGGTCCGACGGTATTCCCCTAGCCGGGTGATGACCACCTGGTTCGTTTCATCCACAATAAATACCGTGGAAGGAATAAGGAATGCCACCGAAAGGATCACGATGGGCCAAAATCGTAACAGCATCGCCGCGTTCATGACATCACCTCTTTCTTTCTGGAAAGCCCCGCAGGATCGGAAGGACCCTGGAGCGAATCAAGAAACGAAGGATTCTGTAAAGGAAGGAGTGGAAGAACATTCGCGCCTGCCTGGGGATCGATGATCACTTTGTTCGCGGCCGGATAGATCCGCTCCAGGGTTTCGATCTGCAAACGGTTCCATGTCACTTCCTTGGCTTTTTGGTATTCGCCGAGGAGGGCCGTGAAACGAGCGGCATCTCCCTGGGCCTTGAGCACGCGCTCTTCCTTGAAGGCCTCGGCGCCACGCAGCATCTTTTGCGCCTCACCGCGCGCGCGTGGAATAAGATCCTCCTGATATCCCTTTGCTTCATTGATCAGCCGTTCACGGTCTTCACGCGCCCGGACCACTTCGTGGAACGCGTCTTTCACCTGGTCGGGAGGATCGACCACCTGGAGCCGGACCTCCGTGATCATAAGACCGGATTCGTAAGCATCCATAAGGCGCTGCAGGAATTCCCGAGTCTCTTCCTGGACCTTTTGCCGGCCCACGGTGAGCACATCATCAATCGTCGATCTCCCGACTGCGCTGCGAAGCGCCACTTCGGTCGCGGTAAAAAGCGTCCCGTCGGGATCGTAAAGCCGGAAAAGATACTTCACGGGGTCGCTCACCTTGTATTGAACAATGATCTGAGCCTCGACCATGTTCTCATCCCCCGTGAGCATCATCGCGTCCGAACGGCCTCCTGTACGGCGGCTGAATTCAGAATTTTCACGACCCTGAATGCCGAACCCCACTTCGATCCGGCGAACCTGCTCCACGTTCACGATATCGACTTTTTCCACGGGCCATGGCATCCGCCAATTGAGCCCCGCGCTGGCCGTCCGCACTTTTTTCCCAAATTGCCGGATGATCCCCTGCTCTCCGGGACTGACGATAAAAAAACCGGTCGCGAGCCATATCCCGACGATCAAAACGGCTAGCATGGGCACCGTGCCGGGTTTTTTAATGAAATCATTCAACCAACCAATGATCTGTTCGTCAGGGCTTGCGTATTCGGCGGTCATCATTTACCTCCACGGTTATAGAAACTGGATTCTTTTGTTCAAGAATCAATACACATCATCTGCTCGCTGCAAATTCTCTGAGAAGAGCACTATCCTTTTTTCTCACTTCGATTAATCGTTTTAGAAAAAAAGCCACTTCGGCGGGAGATCTCAGGCAATAGCGCGCAGCCGTACGGGAACTGGGTCCTACTCGGATCGGGAAATCCGAACTTTTAAGTGTCTTGAAGGCATCTTCATCCGTCGCATCGTCCCCGATATAGACCATCGTTAAATCCTTACGCTTTGCTTTTGGCACCGCTCCGAAAAGCAAGCCGAGAGCACCCCCTTTATCCGAACAGCCGTAGACCGGGCGCACTTCCCAGACTTTTTTACCAGGCTTAATCCTGAAAAAAATCTTCGCCGAAAACTCTTCCCATGCTTTCTGAAAGATCTTTCGAGCTCCAGGGATATTTTTAGGCTTCACGTTCCGGTAATGCACGCTAAGGCTGTAGGTCTTATCTTCTACCAAGATCCCCGGAATGCCTTTGAGAGACATGTCGAGTTTCCTGATAAGACTTGCAATGAATTCCTGGAATTTGGAAGCATAGGGATCCACACTGACAACGCTTTGGATCTTCCGTTCGAGGCCATGGTTGCCCACATAGTCCAAGCTTTCGATCCCTACTAATTTTTCGATATCGTGGAGCGAACGCCCACTGAGAATCGCCATTTTAACACCCGGCATCCCGGAGAGAGCTCTGAGCGCTGCCCTCACCCCTGAAACCAGCTTGGCCTTGGGCGGTTGGCTCACGATAGGGGTTAAAGTCCCGTCATAGTCCAAAACAAGATAGAGGTTCTTAAATCCCGCAATTTGTTTGATAACGGAAGAATCCATTTTCTTTATTTTCATAAATCTCCTAGAACGATTTTACAAGCTCGGTGATCATGTCCGCCGCCCAACGATAGATGTTATATTCATGGACGATCTGACGCATCTTCCGCATGCGCTCCTTCTTTTCCTCCGGAAGCATCGTGAGCGCCTGATGGACCGCCTCGGCGGTCCCTTCGATATCATACGGATTGATCAAGAGAGCACTCGTAAATTCATGACTTGCGCCCGTGAACCGGCTCAAGATCAATACGCCCTCCTCATCCTCCCGGGCTGATACGAATTCCTTGGCCACCAGGTTCATCCCATCATGAAGGGAACTGACAAAACAGAAATCCGCCAAACGATAAAAGTCGAATATTTTTTTCTGGTCATGATGTTCTTCAAGAAAAAGAATGGGCTTGTAATTGCCTTTTTGAAAGCGCTGGTTGATCTTCTCGACCAGTTTCTCGACCTCTCTCAAATGGTCCTGATAGCTCCCGATGGAAGATCGTGAAGGAGCACCCAGTTCGATAAAAACGAGCTCACCTTGAAGATGGGGATATTTTTCGAGGACCCTTTCAATAGCCCGGAAGCGCTCTAAAAGGCCTTTGGTGTAGTCAATACGGTCCACCCCAAGACCGATCTTCTTGTCTTTGAGACTGTAATCCTCTTTCAGTTTTTCGAGGGGATCTTTTCTGGACTCATGAACCTCGACATTGGGCACGCCGGAAATGCTGATCGGAAACGGACGAACGGCACTCGATTTTCCGCCCCGGATAACCTCAAAGTTTGCCCAATTAATCTTGCATTCGAGAGCGCGATCGACCGTATCGAGGAAGTTGTTACAATGGAACTGTGTGTGGAAACCAATAATATCGCTCCCAAGCATTCCCTCCAAGATCTCCTCCTGCCACGGACAGATCCCGAAGGCTTCCGCATTAGACCAGGGAATATGCCAGAAAATCGAGATCTTCGCATCGGGCCTTCGCTCTTTGATCATTTTTGGGAGAAGCGCAAAATGATAATCTTGGATGAGAATCATGGGGGGATCATCGCCTAACTCCTCGAGAAGCGAATCTGCGAATTTCCGGTTGACTTCTTTATAACAATTCCAATCATCGATCCGAAAAACAGGCCTCACATGACTGATGTGACAGAGTGGCCAAAGGCCCTCGTTAGAAAAACCGTAGTAATACCCTTTTTCCTCTTCTCCGGTAAGCCACACGCGCTTCAAAGTAAACGATGGCTTCCAGGGCGGCACCATGACTTTGTTCTCTTTGTCGACAACCTCCCGGTCGGCATTGCCTGCGCCGTGCGCAATCCAAAGTCCTCCGGTCGCCTGCATCACAGGATCCAGAGCTGTCACCACACCGCTCGCCGGCGTGATACATTCGATGTCATTACCGTTTTTACGATGAATATAAGGCTCACGGTTTGAGACCACGTAAAGTTGCTTACCGCGTAGGCGGGTCTTCAGATAATCTTTCAGCCGCTCCTTCGTCCAAACCGCCCCCTCGGCATTAATAATCCGCGATTGTTCTACAAGATCAAACCGGGCCGCCTTGAGACTTGCCGCCATGTGACTGACCCCAAAAAGAAGTTTTTCAATGTCCCCATGCTCCCTCCCCTCTTTGGATTCAACTCGGGAATCAATCCCCAATGTTTTTTGGACCATCAACGCAATGCGGGCGATCGGCCCCGTCACGCTCCAGCGGATCACTAAAAGAGAAACAATCGAGAGGATCGCCGCCAAAATGGAGAAAGTGATCGCAGAACTTCTCCAAAAACCCCTGATCTGGGTCAAAATAAAACTTCGGTCATGAATGAGGCCCAATGCCCCAACAATCTTATCCTCTGTCATCAGCGGAACAGCAAGATAGTTGACCTTCCTCCCTTCCCACTTGCTATTCACATCGATCGGCGCATTCTCTTCCATGGCTTTCAGTGACTCTTTTTTGAACAATTCCCCCGTTGCCAGTTCGGGCGGCAAGGCGATCCTCAAACCTTCCTTCATATCCACCACAAGACCGATCAGCCTTTTCCGCCCTTGGAACTGCTCGATAAATTTCTGTATCCGGTCAGGCCGATCCGTCCTTTCCAAGAAAGCTTCGATCGCCCCTCTAAAACTTTTAGCGAGCACCGTCGTGCGAAGACGCAACTCCTCATTCAAGCGGTTTTCTTCATTCTTCGCCTGGGCATAGGAAAAACTCACAACCACGATCGCCGTAACGATCAAAAGTGAGATGATCAAACGAAGCGTTATCCTCAAGATTCAGCTCCCGTCCCGGATTTTTGCATGCCTTCACCCTGTTTCGTCCCCCAATAAAGTGTCCTATGCGGAAAGGGAATCTCGATTCCCAGTTCATCAAACTTGTTTTTAAGTCGTCTGCGATATTCCCTTGCCACCTCCCACTGCTTAATCGGCAAGGTTTTCATACGACATTTAATGATCACGGCAGAATCCGTAAAAGCGTCGACCCCCAGCATTTCCATATCCTCCAGGATCAATTTCCCGAAATAAGGATCTTGCCGCATTCCCTTCGAAACATCCTTCATGACACGCATCACATCATCCACGTTCTCTTTATACGCGACCCCGATATCCAAAAGAGCCTGGGAATATCCTTTAGTGAAATTAATAACGGTCTTGATCTCGCCGTTCGGGATATAGATCACCCGGCCCTCCAGATCCCGCAGTTGGGTGACACGTAAATTCATGGACTCCACCAAGCCGCCCAGGTCCCCGATCTTGACCACGTCGTTGACTCGGAACTGGCCTTCGAACAAAATAAAGATCCCGTTAATAAGATCCCGAATGAGGTATTGCCCTCCGAACCCCAGAGCGAGGCCAACGATCCCTGCCCCGGCAAGCAACGGGGCAACATTGATCCCGAAGTTCTCAAGCATCATGTAGAGGCCAAATCCGATAATAACGATCGAGCCAAGCCATTTTAGAACATGAGAAAATGTCTTCAGGCGCAATATAGCTTCGTTCTCGCGTATGACTTCACCCCGGGAAAGAAATCTCTCAAACCGCCTGAGTCCGAACTTCAATGCGATAAAAAATCCCCAACACAAAAGAAGAATGACAAGGGGCTTCCACGCTTTACTTTCCCATGCCGCTCGCAAAATCTCATTCCACTTAAAGTTAGTCACATTCACTATTTTTCCTCCTTAGAGCAAGTCGAAGAAGAGATGTTTCGAAGCCAGGATCAGAAGACTCTTTCTAACAGCCGCGCAAAAGTCCCTGTTGGTTTTAAACGGGTATCCAAACGCCAGAGATTCCCGATCAAAGCAATCGAAAATGACTAACAAATTCACAGTTACTTAGCAGGAAAGGCCTGCCTTGATCCTGACTTCGCTATTTTTTATCTTTATCGTTCTTGTTTGACCGAATAGCTACATAGGTGAAGAAAAAAACAACCACAATGATAGCAAAATAAACCGGTCCATCTCGCAACAACCATTCCATGGCAGTTTCTCTCTTTGAATCAGGGCCTAAAAAACAAAAAGCCGCAACCTGACGATTTAACGTCAGATGGCGGCCCGACCATCAATGCAACTCCTCTTGGAGAAATCCCAAGACCTCTTTTCGCAATTTATTGGGGTATTTTCCTCCGTTACCTCAACAAGGTCAAGCGCTATCGAGAGATATGTATTCGCAAATGACTCCCTAACTGCCGTTGTTGCTTCTTTCGTTGTTTCGGCTGTTTATTCACAATCAACAGGACCTCGTCTTCTTAAAAGCGCCATAACGGCCAGATCATCCGATCTTCACCTCGGCCAGATGCTCGATACGGTCGTCGACAAGCAACAGAGTCTTCTCGGTCTGTTCGATGCCGTCCACAGTCACGGAAGCGATTTGATCTGAAGGACCGGAGCGCATGAAAGTAATGTGATAGAAGGTCTCCCGGTACCGATAATGCAGTTTCCAGGAGGACCAAGCTGCGGGAAGGCACGGCTCGAAATAAATCCGGTCTACTTTCAACCGGATCCCCAACAAATACTTCACGATAAGTTGATACATCCAGGACGCGGATCCCGTGTACCAGGTCCATCCTCCGCGTCCCACAAACGCGGAAGAGGCATACACATCTCCGGCCATCACAAACGGCTCCACTTTGTAAACAGCGCACTTCTCCGGGGTATCGGAATGATTCACCGGATTGATCATCGCGAGCAACTCCCAAGCTCGCTTTTTATCTCCCAAAACCGAAAATGCTATCGCCGCCCAAACGGCCGCATGCGTGTACTGTCCCCCATTCTCCCTCACGCCGGGGACATAGCCTTGGATGTATCCGGGGTTAGGGAAAGCTTTCGCGAAAGGCGGGTCAAATAATTTCACGAGTGCGTGTTTCCTGTCGACGAGCTGTCGATCTACCTGATCCATAGCCTTGCGAGCCCTGTCCCGATGAGCCGCGCCTGAAAGGACCGCCCAGGATTGAGGAATCGAATCGATTCGACATTCGCTGTTCATGGAAGAACCCAGCGGGTCCCCATTGTCAAAATAGGCCCGGCGATACCATTCGCCGTCCCAGCCATGCGTCTCAATATTTTGGGCGAGTTTCATGGCCTCCCCCGCACAAAAATCTGAGAACACCTTATCCCCATGCCCCTCCGCCAGGACAGTCATCGACTTAAGAACATCAAAAAGAAAAAATGCAAGCCACACGCTTTCCCCTTTTCCTTCGCGCCCGACCAGATTCATCCCGTCATTCCAGTCCCCGCTGCCCATAAGAGGGAGACCATGCACACCGAATCGGAGTCCTCGCTTTACGCTTAGCACACAGTGCTCGTAAAGGGTCCCGGCAACAGCGGAGGACCGCGGCCGATCGTAGTAAGATTCTTCCTCCGGCTTGACCTTTGGGCCTTCAAGAAACCCTATCGTTTCATCAAGAATCCCGGTGTCCCCGATCTTTTCGACGTAGAGACAAGTCACGAATGGAAGCCATAAATAGTCATCCGAGCACTGGCTGCGGACTCCTTGGCCTGAGGGAGGATGCCACCAGTGCTGGACATCACCCTCCACGAACTGGTGGGCGGCAAAAGCGATTAATTGTTCCCGGACCATTTGTGGCTGCGAATGGATGAGCGCCATCACGTCCTGAAGCTGATCCCGGAAGCCGAAAGCTCCGCCGGATTGATAAAAACCGCTTCGTCCCATGAGGCGGCAGCTGATGACCTGATACTGCAACCATCCGTTCACGAGAAAATTGATCGAGGTATCGGGTGTTTCCACATAAACGACGCCCAGCGTCCGTTTCCAATATTCCCAGACCCGTTCGAGTTCCTGACGCGCCGCGTCGATGCCGCTAAAACGCCGAAGGAGATCCCGCGCTTCATCCATCGTTTTCGCGGAGCCCAAAGTGAAAAGGACCTCTTTATCCTGGCCATCCTCCAACTCTAATTTGATCTGGGTAGCAGCACACGGATCAATCCCCGCACCCACTTTTCCGGAAAGCCGTTCCCTTCGCATGGCCGCAGGAGACGCCATCGTCCCGTTCCTTCCGATAAACTCAATTCTGTCTCCACTAACGAAACGCGTTGGTTCGCTCACATCCAAAAAAACAGCCCGGTCCGGAAATTCCTTGTTATAAGGATTCCGAGCAATCAGGGCTCCGCTTTTCGGATCCATTTCGGTAACAATATGGGTTTGATATTTGTCCCGGAAGGTCCCCATGACCAATTCGCAGTAAGCTGTCACAGAAAGAATCCGGCGCCGGCCGGAAATATTCCGGATCTTCAGGATCGAAAATTTGACGCTATCCTGCAAGGAAACGAACACAGTTAATTCCGAGACGATTCCCTTTTCCGTATGTTCAAAAACGCTGTACCCGAATCCATGTCGCGACGTATAAGGAGCTTTTCCCTTGGCGGGAAGCGGCATCGGAGACCAAAAACTCCCGCTCTCGTCATCACGAATATAAAAGGCCTCCCCGGAAGCATCGGAGACGGGATCGTTTTTCCAGGGCGTCAGGCGGAATTCATGCGCGTTTTCGCTCCAGGTATAGGCGCTCCCGCTTTCAGAAATCACAGTGCCAAAACACGGGTTTGCCAGCACATTGACCCAGGGAGCGGGGGTGGTCTTTGCACGCGAGGTCGTGATGACGTATTCCCGTCCATCCCCGGTAAACCCGCCGACGCCGTTAAAATAAGCTAGATCGGGGCGTTCCTCAGGACCTTCAGCCTCTTCGGCGAGGGCCTCCTTCCGGGTCGGAACAAACGGCAGATAATTCAATTTGGGATGCGTCATATCCTTCAGCTGTTCGGCCAGCGTCCCCCCCCGATCGGAAATAACGATCCGCGCGACCGTCTGCATGAGAATCCGGTCCTCCTCGGACATCTGATCGGCACGTCTCAAAAAAACGCCTCCTTTTTGCTCTGCTTTTTCTTCTGCCGCCGCGGCGATCATCCCGCTGATCCGCTCCCCAAGACTATCGCGGTAAATGGAACTGTCCTCATTCCAGATAAGAAGATCGACCGCGAGACCTTTCATGCGCCAATAGGCATGGGCCTGCATCATCTGCACGACCAAGTCGATGTTATCCTGATTTTCGATGCGCACCAGAACGATCGGAAGATCCCCCGAGATACTGTATCCCCAAAGATCGGGCTGGCCCCGGTTATTCCGCCTCAAAATGCTTGCACTTGCACGCCACGAAGGATTCGCATAGAGAATGGCGCTTGCCAAACGACCATACAGTTGGGCGGCAACCTCTGTGGCATTGATCTGCTGTAAGGCAACTTGCCCATGAGTCCAGGCTAGATTAAACACACGATCGGCCAAATTCCGGTCCCTGTATTTTTCCATAAGCGCGTTCGCAGTCTCCCGGCTTTCGCACACCCCGGTTACATAATCGATCACGGCCGATCCGTCAGGCGCGAGTTCGATCTGAGTTCGTATGGCAACGATCGGATCAAGCACAGAGCCCTCGGTGTCCGAAAGATGACCAGTCCCCTCCATCGCGACGGGATCTGACACCGTGCGGCCTCGTCCGACAACCTGGTTCCGGTCTGTTTCGTAGGAGGCGCCCACCACCGCGTCCCCATGGACAGCCATCAGATGCAGCATCCAGGGAAATGTTTCTTTGTCGGAACGCGGCCGGCGCTGACACAGAATCGCCTGCTGGGACCGCACGATCTCAGTCTGAACGAAAAGATTGCTGAACGCACGGTGCGCCTGGTCACTTGCAGGATCGTTTAAGACCACTTCCGCGTAACTCGTCACTTCGATGATCCGTTTGTTGCGGGACCGGTTGCTGATCGTCACCCGGCGCAGTTCAATATCATCTTCCGGAGACACGGCGATCTCAGTATGCGTATCGATCTGGTGGTCTTTCCGTTTAAACTCCACCCAGGATTGAGAGAACAAGGCCTCGTAATTCTTAGACTTTTTTTGTGCCGGCTGATAAGCCGAGGACCAAAACTGACCCGACTCGACATCCCGAAGGTAAATAAATGTCCCATCGTTGTCTAAGGCAGCATCCTCACTCCATCGTGTCACGGCAATATTTCGCCAACGGCTGTAGCCTCCGCCGGCGTTGGTCACCATCACATGATACCGGCCATTGGAGAGCGGGTGGACTTCAGGAACCGGTGTGTGCGGGGTCGTGAACACGCGCAACAACGTTTCCCGGTCTCCGAACTTCCGGAGCATGCCGGTCACTTCGAAATCATAAAGGAAAGGTTCGGCCGTCGGGACGCGCTCCTGGAGAAGCAACTCGGTCGATCGGAACATCGGCTCTGCGAGAAAACGTCGTTGCATGGGACGGTCCAAGAGCACGTAAGCCAACGACAAAAGACTCATTCCTTGATGATGGGCCATGTAGGATTGAACGACCGCCCGGGTTTCATCCGGAGCAAGGCGCGCCGGCGTATAGTCGATCGCTTCATAGAAGCCATAGATCCCTCCGGCGCCTTCCGTGGATAAACGCTCGAGGTTTTCGCAGGCCTTTTCCGGTTCCACCATCAAAGCCAACATGGAGGCGTACGGAGCCACCACGAGGTCCTCAGCAAGACCCCGCTTGAAACCCATATCCGGGACGCCGAACGAGTGATATTGATAGATGCTGTTCGCGTCGATCTTGTTGTATCCGGACTCTGAGATCCCCCAGGGGATATTGTTTTTCGCAGCATATCTTATTTGCCCGCTGACCACTGCCTTGTAGGTCCGGTCCAAAAGACTCCCTTCGTAGATAGGCATCACCAGAAGCGGCATGAGATATTCGAACATCGATCCGCCCCAAGAGACCAGCACAGGGTCCCCCTCGGATTTTGAAATCATCCGGCCAAGTTTAAACCAGTGTTCCTGGGGCATCCGCCCTTGAGCGATCGCCACAAAACTGCACAACCGGGCCTCGGACGCCAGGAGATCATAACAACCACGATCCTTTTGGTGTTCGCTAACGTTGTAGCCAATGGAGAGAAGATGAGAATTCTTGTCATAGAGAAATTCATATTCGACATCGGAAACTTCATTACACCGCAGAATAATGTAATCGATCGCTTTGATTCTTTCCGCGGATCGTGTCCCGGCATCTGTGATCGTGTCACGAAGTTTGAGAAACCATGCATGGATCCTTCGCGACTCATCGTCCCTAATAAGAATATCCTTCGCGATCTCCTCAATCAAAGGAACCAGCTTCTGCTCAAGCCTGGCCACCTCCCCCAGCGCGGGGATCTCATCCAAACACCGTAAAGCCTCCCGCAGTTGAGCAAGTCTCTTTTCCTGTTCATTTCCCGCCGCATCCCACATCCCCGGCATTTCCGGCGGAAGCAAGATCCAAGGCGCTATAAAAGACATATCTTCCAAAAGATCGTAACACTGCCGTTCAAACGAGCGGGCCCATTGCTTGACTTTCTCATAGCGTTTCTGATCCAGGCCCGAAAGGATCTTTGAAATATCAGTCGAAATCTGGCGCAAAAGCGTGTGAATTTCGGAAAGGCTGGCGGGAGACGACCGAGTCTTAATCTGGAACTGCTCGATCCTCTCGGACACGGCTCGAAGAGATCCGGCAAGACCCGCCCGATGGTTTTTCTCAAGCTCCGTGACGCTCTGCTGAAGGATATCCAGAGTATCCTCAAGACCGTCAAATATTTTCAATGAGACGATCTTCTGATCGTTCATTTCCATTAGTCCTGATCGGAGAACCAGCAAATGGCCGGTCAGGTTTCCGCTGTCCACCGATGAGATGTAGAGAGGCATCAGGGGCTTGAGCGTCTCCGTATCGTACCAGTTGTAAAAATGGCCCTTGAACTTTTCCATAAGATTCAGGGTGTCGAATGTTTTTTCGGTCCGATGGAACATCATCCCCATCGAAACGTAACCGAAATCATAGGCCGTCAGATTCGCCAAAAGGGAAAGGCCGATATTCGTCGGTGAGGTCCTGTGCGCTACTGCCCTCACGGGTTCTTCCTGAAAATTATCCGGCGGCAGCCAATGATCCTTCTCGGTCACAAAATTCTCAAAAAAAGCCCAGGTTCTCCGGGCCAGATTTCTGAGAAAAAGGATCTGCGCGCCGGAAAGCAGGATCTTCCTGGGAGAGGAAGGCTGGCTGATCCTATGGATCACCGCGGGAGAAAGGATCCAAAGGCCTAAAAGGATCCATGCCAGTCCGCCGGAGATGGGAAACACTCCAAAATAGACAAGCAGCAGAGCCGCAGTAAGCGGTTCCAGGGGCATGTTCTTGTAGCTGTCTAGAATATTTTTTGGCTGAGGGGCCTCCGATTCAGGCGAGGTCCTCCATTCCAACAAACACCGCCGCGATACGGACATTCTCCACAAGGTTCGCACGATCGCATCCAGGCAGTAGAAAGCTTCGTTGAGTACAAAAACAAGAGAAAAAAAGAACCGAACCGTATTTTTCCTGAAGGACGACAACACCACTTCCAGATGAGTCCTCGCGGACAGATCTTCTGGCTTCCTCATCGCCTCGACCAAAGACATCGGGATAAGGGGAAATCCGAGGAGAGCGATCACCAGAGCCGACCATATCCAGGACGGGTGAAAAAGCACCCATCCGGCGATAAGCAGCACGACGGTCGCAGCAGGGACAAGACTTCTCCTTAAATTATCAGCGATCTTCCATTGCGACAGGATGGAGATCGGATTTTTTGTTTTTGCGCCGCCCTGATCGCGGACAAAAGCGAAGAGCCACGGGACGATCTGCCAGTCTCCCCGGATCCAACGGTGCCTGCGGCTGGCGTCTTTAAGATACCCAGAAGGATATTCTTCGTAGAACTGAACATCCGTCACAAGTCCCGATCGAGCGTAGCATCCCTCCAAAAGATCATGGCTTAATATCAGATTTTCCGGAAACCGGTCTTTCATGGAACTTTCAAACGCGTCAACATCATAAAGCCCTTTGCCGATGAAAGATCCCTCGGAAAAAAGATCCTGGTACACATCGGATACCGCTTTCGTGTAGGGGTCGATGCCGGAATCTCCTCCAAAAATCTTCACGAAGAGCGAAGGATTTTCCCCGGGATAACTACATTCGATCCGGGGCTGAAGAATCCCGTATCCGGCGATAACCCGCTGTTTCTTTTCATCATAGACCGGACGGTTCAGAGGATGCGCGATAGCTCCAATCAGTTCGCGCGCTGCGTTCCTGGGTATCCGGGTGTCTGCATCCAGGGTAATGACATACTTCACATCCTGAAGTTTTTTGGGGTCCCCGAGGATCACGCTGAACCGGTCCTCGCCCCGTCCGCGAAGGAACGCGTTCAGGTCCGCGAGTTTCCCCCGCTTACGTTCATACCCCATCCACACCTTCTCTCTTTCATTCCATCGGCGCGGCCTGTGAAAAAGATAAAAAACATGCTCTTTCTGTCGGCGGTATTTGTGATTCAGCCGTTCGATCCCCTCCATGACCTGGGCCAGCAGGATTCCATCCTCAGGCATGGTTTCCCGAGTCGCATCACAAAGATCCGTTAAGAGGGCGAAATCAATGTTGGGGTCAATATTCGCCAGGTAACGAACCTCCAACCCTTCGAGAAGTGAAGCGACTGTCCGTGCGTCGTTTAGCATGCAAGGGACCACGGTCAGCGTATGGGCGTAAGCAGGAACTCCTTCCGAAAAGTCCATTCGTGAAAGATATTGTGGGCTCACGAGCATTGCGGAAAACCAATTCACCAGCGCGACCGCCGTCTGGCTTGTGGTAATGAGAAGAAGCACTCCCATAAAAGCCAGCCGTATTACGTTCAAAATCCCCGCCTGCTGCATCACGCACAAGATCCCTGCCGTTACGGCAAGAGTTAGAAACGAAATGGAACCGAAATACAAAACAGAAGGCCAAAAAGTTTTTTTCGCCTGCAAGTATTGGCGGAAAAGCAAGCGAAGGCCCGACTCACGGCAAAAAAGTTCCAATCCTTTATCAAGAAGATAAAAACCCACATGCGCCGTAACGTGACCGGAGCCTTTTTCCTCTTTCGCTTTTTTCGCGAGTTGGATCAAACGCGTCGCCGTCTCTTCTTCTTCGATCTTGCTCCTTGATGAAAGTTTTTCCAAGACATGCCGGTAGCGATCCCGGGTCGCAAAAGACATTCGGCTGTAATCCCCCGAAGGATCCTGACTCAGAACCTTTTCAACAACGCTTAAGGTCTCGACAAAATCATGCCAGTCAGTGACTTCCAGAAGACGAAGGCTCCCGATCGTATTTGCGATCGAAACCTGATCCGCGGCCTGTTTTTGACTGGTGGCCCGGATAATCCCGTCGAGCGTTTCTCCCTGCTCAGCAAGTTTCTTTTCCAGCCAAGCAAAAGGGAGGGTCAATGACTGGCTTTGACCGTGCAAGCGACGGGTAAATTCCGCGACGAAAGAATTGGAAAGCAGCGCGTTCCCCTTGGACATCGCTGCGATCTCAAAGATCACACGATTGGTATCCTTGGCCGAAACATCCAGAATACGCTTTGCCCAATAATCCGCTTTATCTCTTTCGGTTTGTGAAATTATTAGCCGGGAGGATACGCGCCTCAAGTTCTCGATAAGCGCCAGCCTGAGCATGATAGGAATGGCCCATAGCTCCCCCAGCTTCAAGTGTCTGACGGTTTGATACGCCGCAACAACTTCCACAAGTCCCCGGCTATCCAAACGGCCGTCCCCGTGGGAGACAAGCTCCATCGCAAGATCATAAACGCGAGGATAACCGGCCTGCGGCCCTTCAAGGAGATGGGGCAATTCGCGAATATAGCTTTCGGGAAGGTATTTCTGGGCGAGCCTTATCTGTTCTTCAATTAGATAATAATTATCGAGTAGCCATTCTCCTGCCGGCGAAATCCTCCTTTTGGACTTCCCACTTTCGTTGAGGAGCTCATGGATCTCGGCGAGGACCTTCTCATTTTCCTTCAACCGGAGCAAAAGTCGCTTCCGGCCCTTCTTGTAACTGACACGGTGCTTTTGAGCCAGACGTTTCACGTGGAGGCAAAGCTGTTCCACGCTGAAAAGTTCGTCGCGAAGAGGCGGCTCCTCAGCCATTTTGTTCCTAGCTAGAAACACACCGAAACGCATTTTAAGCGACAAAATAGAATCCTGAAGAGACTTCAAATGCAACGCTATCATCTCCTATCCCTTATCCCCGACAACTTTTGCAAGACGATTTCTTAAATGATATTTTTCCGTGCGAACATTATACGCTATAAATCTCCGAACACCGTTTAACTTAGCAAAAACATCCTGCGGATTTAAAAGGCGACATTTCTGCATATGAATGTGGCCATTGGCATAGTTAACGAGGGATTTTTTCAAGTGTCGATTTTTTATGGGTATAGCGAGGTACAAACTTTTTCGAATGCGCGAAATATGGGAAAAGCGACATTCGTTTGGGGCCAAGACGAGCCATGCTGCGGCACGTTTTCACGCACCGCAGCATTATCGCTATTCTCAGGAACTCTCAAGCATTTTTAGGCGGATCAAAGCCGTAAGCCATTGCGAGGGCTTGTATTGCGGGTATGAGGCTACTTGTCCATTGGCCATCCAAAAGTCTTCAGGAGAACTTTTTTCACTTTGGGAGCTTTCCGAGATTAACGAGCGGTGGAATTGCGGCTACAAAGAAGACAACACTCAAACATCAATACCCACCGCAATTAACGAACTATTCTTGTAATTTTCGACGTTCCGGAGCATTTAACGATTTCTTAACGAATTTTTGTCGCTATTTGTTTGTGACATTTATACGGACATTTTGGCGTTTTTAAGGACATTGCTTTTATGGACATTTTTAGGGACATTTTTCACTTTTTAGGGACACTCAAAAAGCATCTTCAATGTTTCATCTCTCGCAAATATACCGCTCCTTTGGAAGTCAATCGGTACATCTGCTTACTGCTCTTGGGCTTTTCGGGCACGGTCATTGCGATCATTCCAGCCATAATGAGAGGATTGAGAACTTGATCCCTGAACTTGGTGCGATCTCGCCGACCGACAATTTGCATAAGTGAGGTTATCCCTTTCTCAGTCCTACACCGTTGCAATATTGCGACTTGGTGCCGACTTGGTGCCAACTTGGTGCCGACTTGGTGCCGACTTGGTCCCTGAACCTCTTGGGTGATGGGCCGGGCTTTCGGAGGGGCTTTCTTCTTGCGACGGATTATCAGGACGAACTGACCTCCTCGCTGTTGAAACGAAGGTTCCGGGATCTTCATCTTCTTGCACAGAGCGATCATGTCGATCGTTCCAGTTCCCGCCCGTTCAATGTATCTCGCCCAGAAAAGCGGATCGCTGATCAGCGGATTTCTCGGCACAGAGGCATGGGCCTTCCGCAAAGCCGCCGGTGTCATTCCTTCAGGAAGTGCCCCTGGGTTCCAGATTTCAAGCCGATCAGAAAACAGCATGACCTGCACGCCTGCATTGGATGTGTAATCCCGATGCGCGACCGCGTTAACGATCGCTTCGCGAATCACCATTTTGGGGATCTCATACGATACATCGCTCGCGATAGCGGTTTTGCTTGGCGTGACCGTGCGATCCAGTTTGCCAAGCACGAAATCAACAGCTTCATCAACCTGTTCGAACAATGTTCCCCGGTAGATTTGGTACGAAGGGATCGGCTTTTGCACCTCGGTCCCGTGAAAGTGCATGCATTTAACCTCGGCGCATAACAGGGCGCGGAACTTCTGGGGATTCCTGCAGAACAAAAGGACCGCGGCGTGCGTCAGCTTACCGTTATTGAACAAGTTCAAATGAGTGAAAAGCTTTTTCGCCGAGGTGCGGGGCGGTAAGGGGAACTTGCGTTCGGCCCGGGCGGCCTCAAGAAAATTCTCAACGACAGCTTCGTCAATGTCGCCCAAAACAGCATTGCGGCAGGAAGCAGCATCGAACGGAACGGTCTGCAAAAGGCACTGTTCCTCCAGATACTGCACAAGGGCTGCATACAGCTGCGCGATCAATTCCGGGGCGTTGGAAAACCTCCGGCGAATAACCTCGTTGCCGGCTCTGTTGATCAATTTAGCTGTTTTAGGGTGACGGTCTTTTTCAGTCGTGTTTTTGACAAAAAGAAGCCGCGTCTTTCCGCGCTCCGTCGCCTCCCTGAATTCCCGCTCCGTAGCCGAAGATCCGCGGGCATCTTCAGCTCCGTATTCATTGCCGAGAAGACACACATAGATATCGCAATCCCTGACTTCATCGGTATAGACGGCGTCCGGCCTGCGGTCCTGAGCGGGAATATCCTCGAAAAGAAAACAGTCAAAGTAGCGCCTGCACAAGGGATCGCCGGAGATAAAATCCCTCAGGGCGGCCCGCTCATCCTTGAATTCCTTCTGAACGCTGCTGATGAATATCTTGCGCTTGGTCATTTTGCCTTCCCATGCCACTCGATTGAAAACGCCACGAACCTTTGCGGATTATACCAAAGACCTTACGAGTAGAGCTTAAAAAGTATGGCGCAGAGACGGGTGTAAACGCGAGGCCAATGGCCATCCGAAGGTCCTAATAAACACGACTGGCTTTTCATTGCCGTTTTCGTCTGTTTTTCTTTTCCTTGCTGACAAGTTTTTATCCTCCTTTCTGCTAAGGCTTTTTTATACATGCTCTGGAAGGGTTCGTATAGCTCAAAACTTGATATCCGCTGATGATCGATCGCGAGCTTCTTAAAAACAAGTTTGAGTAGCTCTTTTCGCAAAACCGGGCGCAGATTCTCCCGGAATGAATCGGATAGAAATAAAAAAGGACGGATTTTGAAGGGCCGGCTAGAGGTCTCCCCTTCGCCCATTAGCGCCCGTTAGTCCCAATTCTTATCAATTTCAACGGAGTTGAAATTGGGGCAATCCTTGTCAACCCTCTGAGAACAAAAGTTAAGACAAGAATAGAACGCTACCCACGGCCTCATATTTGTCTTTTCAGAAGAATATCCGGGATCTTCGCATACGGGACAGCTTTTACGCCCTCCCGCGATGCTTGCGAGTGACTTTTCCGATATCTTCGAAAAGTTCATGGTATCGAAGAAAAAGCTGCGCGGCTTTTCGCTCATGCGCCGGGCTCATCTTCTTGGATGCCCGCCTGAGTTTTCCATAGAGAAAATAAAAGGGGTCACTATAATGTTTACGGCCGCTCCGCATCATAGCGAGGCCATGATCCGGCCGATCATCTCCGGCCATCGCATCTGACACGTGATGAAAAAAGAGCACCAACATGGCAAGAAAGGCCCTCGGCACGCTTACCCGAACGCTGTCTTTTGTCATGGCCCGGCACAGACGACGGAATTCCTTATCCTTTTCGTTATTTCTTCGCGCCATAGCTTACCGTGTCCCCTTACGCCTCATCAGCGCCCCTTCCAAGCGTCATGCCGGGTTACCTAATCGTGCAATAATCGTGCAAATCGTGCAATGCCCTAATTCTATTTGCGAAGTACGTATTTAACCGAGCGTCCCTTTCCAACCGGAGAAATTAGCCTTTTATGAACCAAATCAATTAGATCCAAATGCGCCATTCGCGGAGAAATTTTGGCCAACACCACGTATTCCTTCCGGCTGATTCCGCCATGCTCCTTGATAAACACAGCTGCTTTAATCTGCCGGTCGTTAAGATTTAAACTAGCTAGTTTCTCTGCTGTCAACCAATCCCGCCAGATCGTAAGGACAAACTGATTACCCCGCTGTTCAAAATCGAGAGTCGGTAACCCTGCTTCACGGCAGAGAGCGATCATATCAAGCGTGCCAGTACCAGCCTTTTCGGCATAATGAGCCAGAAACAACGGATCGCAAATAAGCGGATTGCGCGGAATAGAGGGATGTTCCCGGCGCAGACCATCGGGCGTGAGTCCGGCAGGCAGCTCACCCGGATTCCAGACTTCAAGCCGGTCCGGAAACAACATGACTTGTACGGAGGCGTTGGAAGTGTAATCGCGGTGCGCAATCGCATTAACAATCGCTTCCCGCACGGCGAGCCGGGGTATCTCATAAGCGACATCACTGGCCGATCCGGTTTTGCCCGGCGTCACGGAACGATTTAACTTTGACAATACAAAATCAACAGCTTGATCAACCTGCTCGAACAAAGTCTCTTTATAAATTTGGTAGGACGGGATGGGTTTCCGTACTTCAAGAGTGTGAAAATGCAGGCACTTAACTTCGGCTGTTTTTAAAGGCCGGAAACCTTGCGGCTTTTTACCAAAAAGCAGTACGGCGGCATGAGAAGGTCTGCCTTCGTGCAAAAGATCAAGATGCGAGAGCGCTTTCTTGACGGGTGTCTTTTTATCTAATGCAAATTTCCGTTCCGTCCGAGCAGTTTCGAGAAACTGGCTCACGCCCTCTTCGGAAATATCTTTTATATCCGCACCACGGCAAGGCGCGGCATCAAAAGGCATTGTATGAAGATCGCCGGAGTCTTCCAGGAACTGCACCAATCCGGCATACACGTGGGCGGTCAGATCGGGAATGGCGGTAAAACGACGCCTAACAAGCTGCCTTTCGGCTTTACTTATTAGCTTTGCCATTTTGGGCAGGCGCTTCCCGGCTGTGTTTTTAATAAAGACCAACCTCGGAATATTTAAAGCTGTAGCATAGTCAAATTCATATTCCGTAGGAGATAATCCCTTGGCATTCTGCGCACCATATTCATTACCAAATAAACCGATATACACCGAACTTCTTTTAACCGCATTCAAGTAGACCTTATCGGGCCGTTTGCCTGTGGCCGCAATGTCTTCAAAAAGAAACACGTCGAAATACCGGCGACACAAGGGATCGTTATGGACAAAATCTTTGATCGCCCTGCGTTCCGCCTTTAATTCCTTTTGAACCCCACTGATAAAAATCCTATATTTCACGGATCATCCTTTTCTCAATTACAGCGCAATTTTCGCTCGGTAGCTTTGGCAAATTCTTTCACGTCACTCAGCAGAATAAAATACCTCCCGACAAACTCGGTTGCGTCAAGACGGTCTTCTTTGATGGCCTTATTCACCGCCTGAGGCGAGATCCCCAAGGCATCGGCCGTCATCGTGGTCGTCAGATAACGGTCCTTCGGCCCCACAGTTGGAATGTCATGCGCTTTTCTGATCATAGTGAGAATTATAGAGCGGAGGTTGCTGTATATCAACCAAAATGCCTACGCTTTTAGCAGGCTCAATGTGCCGATTTTACGCCAGGATAACAGCAGTTTGTCGGAACGAGAAGCGACTGTGCCCCCCCCCAAAAAAACATCCCCGCCGTTACTCTGGCGGGGATCCGTAGAGGAGACTTAGGACTTGGATGATGCCTCGTGTATATGAGTCCCAGCAGTCATCCGAAAGTCTTTAATAGTACTTTCATTTAATTGACCCCGTCTTTCGCTGTCTCAATTCCTATCAATTACAGCAAAGCTGAAATTGGGGCAACCCGAGTCGCCCTGAGTGTAAAAAAAAAAGGCTTGGCAGTCTTGTTTTCCTCATGCTTCTTTTTGGAATATCTCCAAATCAATCTAAATACGTCCCTGAACCTACGATGAATATTTCATCGCCGTATTTCGCCTTCTTGACGTACGCATGCTTCTCCGAAGAAACCGTCTCGCCCGGTTTCGGCCAGAGATAACCCACCCAGCCGGCCCCCTTGGTCATCGCGACGTTGATATAGTCCCGGACAATATAATGTCCCCTGCTGTCCTTATAGTCGATCAGATTCCTGCCTTCCAGATTCGGGAAAGCGGCGTTGACCAGTTCCACGCCGTCCGGACGGTCCACAAAGATATAGATATCCATGAACAGGAACTGCCCGGCTTTGTCCCGGAACTTTTGGAACGACGCCCTGCCCTCTTTCTCGATCAACGCCGCCGCGGAGTCGACGATCGAAACGATAAATTCCTTTTCCATTTTCATGTTGTACAGCCCGCAGACGACAATATATTTTTTACCCGAAGGCGCCGCAACAAGCCGCACAAAAGAACTCTTCCACAGAGGAAGAATACTCCCCGGCTCCGGCCATTGATAATGGAACCACCCTTCCTTTTTCTCGCCGCTGACCGCATCAATAAATCCCTTGATGATGGGTTTGTTGTTCACGTCCTTAAGCCCTATCTCATTCTTCCCTTCAAGTGCGGGATCGGGGTGCACGATCATGTTCCCGTCAGGACCAATGATGAAAATATAACGATCGCCGTGCCGCCACTTGCTGTTTTCTTTTTTGAATTCGGGGAAAACGGCTTCGCCTTTTTCCGCAATGGCTGAGGCAGCATCTTTCACCAAAGAAACCAGATCTTGTGTCGGTTTGTACTTATAGACAGAGGATGTTTCAGAAGCGCCTGGCACCTCCCGGGAAAAAGCAATAACCGCTGGGAAAACCACCAGACAGAAAACAAAAATTAACTTTCGCATTTTTATTCTCCTTGTTTATGCTGCTTTTTTGGCCACGACGATCCCGAAAGCCCTGTGGCGAGGTACTCTCTTAACGACAGCGCTACTGAAACCGGCTTTGCGGCATAGATGTGCCCATTGTTTGAGGCTTAGACAATATTCGCCCTGGTTCAGAATATGCTTCTTCCCGTTATCGAACATCTTTGAGAATGCTCCGACTCCCACATCTTTAAGAGCGGGAATCCACTCTTGCTCCAGAACCCTGAGAATACGCTTGAGCCTTTCAGGATCGGTATGCTTGCCGGTGGTATCCATATCGACCTCTCCGAGGATGAAGATGCCGCCTGGTTTAAGGACCCGGAACACCTTCTTCAAGACCGGCAATTTATCTTCAACATGGTGAAGAGCAACCGAAGACACGACTCTGTCAAAAGTGTTGTCCTTGAACTTTAACGAGGCCGCGTCCATCAGACAGATGGAAACCCTGCCCGTCAATTTCAGCCTTTTGACTTTATCTTTTAAAACATCGAGCATCTCCCTGGAATAATCGACTCCGGTGATCGAACAGCATGATTTCTGCAAGTATCTCAGGCTGAGAAGCCCCGTCCCGCAGCCGAGATCCAGTATCTTATCGCCGCTTTTCACCCTGGTATTCTTGACCACCAGATCCAGCAGTTCCCGGTGAAAGCTGATGCTTCCCAGCGTCCGGTCATATTCATTCGACCAGCACCCAAACCATCTTCTTGTTTCTGTCACTTTGCTTCCATTGTGTTTTTTCATATTTTCCCCTGTTCCAGTATTCCCGCCGCCACCTGACTGCCGCAGGCGTTCATCGGCTCATTGTCGCGCAGAAATAAATATGTTCTCTATTGATTATTTTATTTTAGCCCACCCATCTACCGAATTATTCTCAAAGAAAGATTTAGCCCCCTTTCGCCAAATTCTAACTTTGCTCAAATCAATACTGAGATTCCCCTTATTTAAAAAACCGTTTGCGAATCGGCTTAAGTATTCCCTCCCGCTGTAATTACCAGTATTCCCAACAAAAGTAACCTGGCGCTTGAGATCAAAAAATAATCGTATTATTGAGTTAACATGGTCATCTTGGCAGCCATATCCAATACAACAAACCTCATCCGCCTTTAAAGCATCATTTATGAATTTAGCATAATAAAATCTATAAACATCCACTTGAAGTTCTTTTTCCTTATTAATACCAGTAACAAATGAGGGGCTTTTTATTTTTTGAGTTATTGTCTGATGATCATTTGTCCAGAAAGCTTTGGCTCTTAGCCCAAAAGCGGTATCAAAATCAGACGCCATTTGAATAGCATTAGTTGAAGCATAAAAATTCTGATGGCCATGCAAGAAAGCAATGGCATGCCTTGCGTTCAGAAAATTCACTTTATCGAATACTCCTTTGTCATCGAATCCAGTGAGAAAGCTTAAGTTGCGGAGGGCGCTAACAAGCAAGGTATCGTAATTTAAAGAATAGATGTTTACTGAACTATTCTCATCTAATTCTTTCGCGAAATAAGCTGTTAAAATATTTATTGCCTCGTCTTTGATTGCGAAATCGTTAATCCTTTGATGAATTACCTCCCTTGCCCATACTGGGAGCATCCTTAACTCTGCGCAATCACATAGTTTTTCGCAAGATTTATCGCCAAATTGCACCTTGCAATGATTTGCAGGATGAAACTTTGCGATTCTAGGAGATTTTACATTTTTACAATACTCAACAATGAAATCTAAATATGCTATTTGAGTCTCAAAATTATTCGTTATTTTACTTAGTCTTTGATTGTTTTCGTATGCCGCATCAAAATTTGCATTAAAAATTTTTTGAATAGCCCAAAAATCATCGATTGATAAATCGAAATCTCTGAAGCTACTATTACAGCTACGTTTAATCAAAGAAAGTGTTTTAACCCACGATTCTTTGTCGGCAAGAGAATCCGTTAAAATCTTGGTGGTTAAGAACGCATTGTTGTGATCTTGTAAGAATTCGGCACTTCCACCAGCGCCGATTATATATAAAATATTCTTTCCCATAAATTTTTAGCGTTTGATTCCTCACCTACAAATTAGGGGGCAATACTGCCAGTGCCACGCTGCCACTATCAGCATGGCACTCACGGGACCACCACAGATTTGTTTATGATATTCTCATTTTATTCGTTGTCAAAGGGGGCGAACACGAAAGAATGGGAGACCAAGGAGGAACGAACGTTTGCTGCCATATATCATATGCATTGTTCCGGTTTCCTGAGAGATATTCGCTCTATCCTCTCTTCCGTAGGGCACATTTAAATGTGCCCTACAGGAGGGAATAACTGGAGCAACGCATATCATATATGATATATGGCCTGGGAGTCGCAAAGGGGTTCGTTAAAAAGGGGACAGGCTGAATTTTTTATGAAATGTAAAAAATTCAGCCTGTCCCCTTTATTCTTTATGATGCTTTTTTCGAAGACAGGTCGCGGAAGCGGCGGCCGCTCTTGAGGTGCTGTTCGATCTCTTCTAAAGTAAAACCTTTCGTCTCCGGAACAAAGAAATAACAAAAGATGATCCCAAAAACGGAGACGCCCGCGAAAAGCCAGAAGGTCCCCGCCTTTCCCAGCGTTTCCGTCAGGGTCAGAAAGGTGGCCGCAACCAGCATGTTGAATCCCCAGTTGGCCACCGTCGCCAGGCTCATCGCCCTGCCGCGCACCCGGAGCGGATAAATTTCCGCGATCATCAGCCAGAAGATCGGTCCGAGGCCGATCGCGAACGAGGCGATATAAAACACCACACTTATCACACAGATCCATTTGAGCGCGCCGGACAAACTCGCCATACTGAACGCCACGCCTATCAGTCCCAAGCTGAGAACCATCCCGGTCATACCGATATAGAGCAAAGGTTTCCGGCCTAGTTTATCCAAAAGCCAGATCGCCACCACGGTCATCAGAACATTGACCGTCCCCACTCCGACGGTGGCCAGGATGGCGACCTTGTGCGAGCCAAACCCCGCGAATTCAAAGATCGTGGGAGCATAATAAATGATCGTGTTGATCCCGGTCGCCTGCTGGAAAAAAGCCAGGGCAATGCCCACGATCAGGGCGGGCCTGACCCAGGGAGCAAACACCTCACCCCAGCCGCCTTCTTTGGCTTCCATGGATTTGGAAATATCCCGGATCTCGTCATCCACGTTCTTTCCGGAACCCGTGCGGCTGAGGACCTGTTTGGCTTTTTCCACCTGGCCCCGGCTCACAAGCCAGCGGGGACTTTCAGGAAGAAAGATCATACCGACAAGCAGGATCACGGCCGGGAGCGCTCCCAGTCCAAACATCCATCGCCATTCCTGCGGGCTGGAAGTCAGCGCAAAATCGATCAGATAAGCGGCCACGATACCGAGGGTGATCATGAACTGGTTGAGCGAGACCAGAGAACCCCGGACATTCGCGGGAGAAATTTCCGAAATGTAAAGAGGGGCAACATACGAAGCCACGCCGATCGCCAGACCGATCAAAAAACGGCAAAGGATCAGTACCGGGATGTTCGGCGCGAGCGCGCTCCCGATCGCCCCCAAAGAAAAAAGCACGGCAGTGATGATAAGGCTCCGGCGCCTTCCGAGTTTGTCCGCCATAGCACCACTAAACGCGGCGCCGAACACCGCGCCCAAGAGCACAGCGCTGACCACCCGTTCGACGATCTGGGAAGTCAGGTTGAACTGGTCCTTGATATAGAGAATGGCCCCGGAGATCACTCCGGTGTCGTAACCAAAGAGAAGTCCGGCCAGGGCCGCGATAAAAGCGATGATATAGATCATGAAGGAACTCCCCTGCTTTTCTCCCTCTGCCATAATTCCCCCCGTCTTTGAAGTTAGAAGGTCACACCGGTCCTGACGCCGAGGACCAGGGCATCAGGAAGGTCTTTAGTCCCATTGTTGGGATTGATGATGTATTGAAGGTCGGGCTGGATGTAAAGCCACTGGTTGACGGCAATCTTGTAGGTGGCTTCAAGGACGATTTCGTATTTCTGCTCGTGTACGCCCTCGTCGCGCTGGTATTTGTTCAAGTTCTTGCTCCACGCGCCCCAGGCAAAAGCGATCCCGGAAACATCGTCATCGCGTTTGGGGACCAGTCCTTTATAGATCAACCCCCCATCGAAGAAAAAAGGAATCTGGTTCACATTAGTGGGCTGGAAGACCATGACAAAAAGCGGGGTGAGACCCTGGTCCTTTTTGGGGCCCGGCTCGCGGTAAATCTGCTGGTCGGCGTGAAAATAAAGCCCGTAATTTCCGTTTCGCTCCCTCTGCGGCAAGCCCGATAAAGCATAGGACCCTCCGTTTTTGTCCAGGTACAAATCCTTGAAATCCCCGGTGGAATAAAAAAGCCCGAGCTTGTAATTCCCGGGCATCCCTTTCGCGTCCGGGTACTGGTTGGGAAGGTAGCTGAGTTCCTGGATATAAAGCAGGCCTTTGTCCCGCCAGGTAAAATCAGCGCCGTGCGCCGCGTTGCGGCCCACACCACTGTCCTGGTGATAGATGCCGCCTTTCCACATAAAAGAGCTTATGGGATGAAATTTGAGGCGCGCGCCCCACGTGGAGGTGGGATAGACTGTAAAGAAAAAATTGATCGGCAGGTTGATCGGACATCCGTCGATGGAATTGGTCAGGAACGTCCAGTAAAGAGGCGATTGGGCAAAATCATCCCCGGCGCCCAGCCGTCCGAATTTAAGGCTTAACTTGTCATCAAACACGGCCTGTTCGACATAAAGGTTGTAAAGCCGTATCTGTTCGGAACCGTAGATACTTGACGGCGGGAATTTGTTGCCGATATCCGAGGCAAGGTTGTTGCCTTGGCGGTAGACCATGGAAACGTGGAATTGGAACCCTTTTAAACTGGCGGCTTTTTCAAAGTCAACATTAAGGTCCATTCCCAGCGAGGAATCTTCCGCAAAAGCTTGACGTTTGCCGCCTGCAACACTGCCAAGCGTATCAATGACATAAGTGCTGACGAACTCGATCCCATGGGTAGCAAGCCGGGTCCGTATTTTGTCCCAGTCCCCGGTAAAATAAGGGCCGTTCCACCACGATTTCAGCCCTTGGGAAAGGGTGCCGGGGGTTTGCAGATCCGGAACGGGATTTTCCCCGTTCAGGGCAAAAGCAGAGGATGAGAGCAGAAGCGACACTGTTATCAGTGTAATGATCTTTTTCATGGCCGTTATTACAACGGCGTGAAACCGCTTCGGGTTTACAGCTTTTTATTCATTGAACGGTACGGCACTTGTACTTCATGTACAAGTACGGCACTGGTTTTCATTTTCTTTTGATCAAAGGCAACCAGTGCCACCCCAATTTCTACTTCGCAGAAATTGATACGTATTGGGACGGCAGAGTGACAGCTTACCCCACAGGGGCGATACAAAACATCGAAGTCAGCTCTGTACTCTGACCGCAAGGCCTTCGTCGATCAATTCCTGGTTCAAATACCGGTTGGCGATCCAGACATCTACCAGATACCTGTCGTATTTATCTGATTTTCTCGTCCGGATGAGAACAGGCGTTTTAGATTTTGCGAACTGTTTTTCGAGAAATCCCTTGGCCTCCTTGCCTTCGGCACTTTCAATTTCCGGGGCGTCCAGCCCGCGCAGGCGCAGTTTCTGAACAGTCGTGAATCCGAACCCGAGCGGGATCGAGGCCTTCAGCGTATCGCCGTCGATCACTTCCACTACGTCAACTTTGTAAGTATACAAAAAATCGGTGGGAGGAGGGTGGATGGCGTTCAAAGCCCCCTCACCTTTATCCTCTCCCCCAGGGAGAGGGTGGGGTGAGGGAACGATTTGCAGGGAATCATTTCCCTTCGTGTCCTGGATGGAGACGACAATGTCCCCTTCCGCCACTGAAGCTCCGGCGGCCAGGCCGACAGGCCGGTAATAACAACTAAACCCAAGATCCAAAACAAGCCCGCCTTTGTGTTCCCCGACCGTGGCTTTGAGAACGCGGTACGTCCCGGGAGTTCCCGGCTGTGCGGTGAGGACTTCGGCGGAAGCGGCTTCCCCGCCCCTGGTAATATTCCGGATCTCTTTCCTCAACCGGACCCGGTTCCAGTTTTCTTTTTCAGCGCGCTCCGTAAGAGCGTTCCGTTCTTTGGGATCATTGACCGCAAGAAGCGTTTCATAGTGACTCCAGCTCAATTTCCCGGCCGGCCGGGAAATTGGATAAGCCCTGGCGAATTGAAGCATGTAACCCAATTCGGTATCACTAACGCCCAGATCCTTGGCAAGTTTGAGGAGAACCTGTTTGCCATACTCGGCGCGTTCTTCATGAAGGAGAATATGTTCGTCGATCAGCTTTCCGGTCTCCCACGCCTCGCGCACCTTTTCCTGTGCAATGGCCTGCTCGACCCGCTCCTGGCTTTCGGCCCGGGCCTCACGGATCGCGTGCACCAGTTCATTGTAAGTCCCCACTTTGGCCGGGGCTGCAAAAGCTGAAGAGGCAACCTGGAAAAATAAAAGGACGGGGATCGTCATGATTCTCATTTTAAAAATAAAATTGGAAATCATGGCTGTCCTCGTTTTCAGTAAAAGAGGATCGAACAAGAACGAGGACGCCGCAAATTTGATGGCTGCCGTTCTCCAAATCTTTAACATAGCGAAAGCTCCTTTATTTTGTTCCAGATAATCTCCGCGCTTTTCTTTTTGCCGTCCATGGCGTTCACCCGTTCTCTTAAACGGAGTGCCGACTCCTTGAATCTTTTGTCAGCAATGATCTTTTTCACGGCCCCCCGGATATTATCCGCGTTCCACTTATTAAAAGGGATACGAATACCGGCGCTGTAAAAGGCAACATTGGAAAGATTGATGAACTGCTCCTGCTGCATCGCGATCCCTACCAAGGGAGTCCCTGAGGATAACGCCGTCTGGATCGTGCCTTGTCCGCCGTGGCAGATGACAATATCCGCAAGGGCGTTGACTTTCTGGGCAGGAACAAACTCGTCTGTTATGTAAACACCTTTTCTGTCGCCAAGCGCTGTCTTTGCCTCTTCAAACGGGCAAACTGAGGACGGAGAAAGAATCACCGCATTCCATCCCAGCCCGTCCCCTTTCGTAAAAACCTTGATGATCTCCAGAAGCTGTTTCCTTGTACCGGAGCTGCCGAGCGTGCAAAAAATCTTTATTTTTCCGTTTTGCGGATCAAAAACCTCCTTGACCTGAGGGCTTACCGGTTCCGCCGAGCCGGACCGGGAAAATACAGGACCGGTAAACATGACGTTTTTCGGAAAGAAACTCTGGTCATAATAATCCGGCAGGTCATTGACTAGGGTCAGGTCGGCTTTTAACAAACTGAAAAGATTCAATAACGGCTCGCCCTTCCAGCCAAGCTCGCAGGCCGCATCACGAATGTTCTTCTGCCTTAGCAAAGGGATCCTTTTTTTGATGAATTTCGGAATACTCCTGAACAGGCCGATCCTTATTTTGTAGGGAAGCATAGAAAGCAGTTTGATCTGCTCGGGCACGTCCGGAATCACATCCAGGAACGCCTCCGTAAGCGGCAGGGGGACAAAACAAATGCCCGGGATTTCCTTTTCCATCATCCTCCTGGCAAGTCCTGCGATCGGCCAAAAGCCGTGCAGGACGATGTCTGGCCGTATTTCCTTATAGGCCTTGATCTCCCCTTTCAGCAATTCGATCGCGATCGATCTCTCTCCGATTAATTCTCCCCGCTCAGGGGCCGGTTTTAGATCCTGATGCATCCCGACGCCGCTCATCTTTGGATCAGCATGATAAATTTCAAAACCCGCGTCCAGGGCCTTTTGTTCAAACCGGCTCCCCCGCGACAAAAAAACAATCCGTGCTTCGACGCCCGAAGGTCTGTATTCCTTGATCCCTTTGGCGATCTCAATTGCCCGGGTCGCGTCTCCGGCATCCTGGAAAACCGTCCCGATGGCAATAGTTACTTTCATCATATCAACCCTTTGAAATTCATACCCCGGTAAATCGCCAGGTGGTCCTGTTGCTGCAACAAGGGCCTTTTTTTCTTCCAGAACTTTTTGTAAACATGTTCCGTGATCTCTTCCCTTTGCTTCAGACTGTAAGGATGCACGTTGGGATAAAGCAGGATCATCCATATCACTTCCATCAATTTTTCGAAATCATTCACAAAACACTTCACGAGACTCGTCCTGGACAAGACCTGCGTGTTCCGGAAAGAAGGGTTTTTATGTAATTCCTTTTTGAATCTTAGAAGGTTCTGATCGTTCCGGTGTCCGAAAAACTTTCCGGCAAAATGGTTATAAAGCCAGGTCGTGGAGCAAGGGTTGTCGCTTTCCGAAGACATCAGCACCGCGTGGACCGCGCCCTTGGGCGCCAAGAGAGCCTTGAACAAATTCTCAAAGAGAGGCATCCATTGCGTCTCGTCCAGATAATAAAGAGAATGATGGAGTGTGATAAGATCGACCCGCTGACCCGTAAGCCTTGCTTTCAGAAACGCTTCGGCGTTCCCCGGCCGCAAAAACAGCTTTCGATAATCCCCTACGATTGTCCGGACGTGGTCCGTATACTGACGATGAACGCGTTCACGCACAATATTCAGCGCGTTTTTTTCGATGTCGAGCAGATAAAGACCGCCGCGAAACATGGTTTCCAAAATGCGGAACTGGGGCTCATCGCTTGAGCCGATGGAAAACGCCCGGAGATTCCGGGAAAGCGGCAATGCGCGCGTTAAAGTCCGGATGACTTTTGCAAGGGTCTCGCCGATATCGACCTTGTCGTTGCTGTACCGTGACCATATTTTATCTTCTTTTGACATCTCGGCGTGAGCAGCCCTCAGCCCGATTTTTATCATTTCCTTCATGTTCACCTTTTGGGTTCCTCCCTGTGGATTTTTTTCTGAAAGATCACGCTCACTCCCGGACTTGGAAGGAAGGGAAAAGAGACTTCAGGGTCTGACGAAGGTTTGCCGAGATGCCGGCGGCAGGGACGTCGTTCTCGCGAAGCTCTTTATCAGGACAATGTTCGGAATGGAACATTTGAAGGACGTAGTTCTTACAGCCTAGAGTCGAAAGTTCGCGGGCCAGTTCCAGGATCTCGGATTCCTGAAGCAAGGATGGGTGCACCGTAGTGCGAAATTCATAAGCCACATTGCTTGCAAGCACGACCGCCGCACTTTCCCGAGCTATTTCCCCGCTTCCTTTTATTTGTGTCACTTTTTCGTAGAGACTGAACGGGGCCTTGATGTCCATGCCCACCCAATCGCAAAGTGGCAGGACTTCTCTGAGGCGCCCGGGAAACATGCCCCCGGTATGAAGACCCATCTCAAAACCCATGTCCTTGACCGCTTTCATCCAGACTGGCAGGCGCTCGTGGACCGTGGGCTCTCCGCCTGAGAAGACAATGCCGTCAAGATGGCCTTTGCGGGCGGCGAGAAAATGAAGGATTTTTTCCAGCGGAACGCGTGTCCCGGCCGGAGGCATGGACCAGAACTCGGAGTTGTAGCAGTAGCGGCAGCGCCACGGACACCCCTGGAGATAAAAAACCCCGGCCAGACGGCCGGGGAAATCGATCGTAGTAAAGGGTGTGATGCCCGCGACGCAAATATCGTCCAGATTACTTGGCGCAGCCACACCCGGCTTCTTTGGGCTCCGCGAAATATTTCCGCTCATAGAATTCGCCCTTTTTCCCAACGTTGAACCCGGAAACCGGCCGGTGATACCCCATTACGCGAGTCCAGACTTCGCAGCGCGTCCGCTCTTCATCTTTTAAAACGATCTGGTCTTTGGTCATCATTCCTCCCTTTAAAGCTTCGCTTCGGTCGCCGCTTTTGATTCGGCTTCCGCAGTGTCGTGGTGATGGATCATTTTTTGATTGATAAGTTCCTGGTCGCATTTGGGACAGAATTCATGTTCGCCGGAAAGATAGCCGTGCGTCGGGCAGATCGAAAATGTCGGCGTAATGGTAATGTAAGGTATCCGGTAGCCCTCCAGCGCCCGCTTGACGAGTTTCTTGCAGGACTCCGCGCTCGACACGCGCTCGCCCATATAAAGATGGAGCACGGTCCCGCCGGTGTACCGGCGCTGTAATTCTTCCTGACGGTCCAGGGCGTCGAAGGGGTCGTCCGTGAAAGCCGCGGGGAGCTGCGAGGAATTCGTGTAGTAAGGCCTCTCGTCCGTACCCGCGTGGAGGATGTCCGGGAAACGCTTAATGTCCTCTTTCGCGAAACGGTAGGTCGCGCCTTCGGCGGGCGTGGCCTCCAGATTGTAAAGATGGCCCGTTTCCTCCTGGAACGCCACGATGCGAGTGCGGATATGGTCCAGCATCTTGAGAGCAAATTCAAAACCCGCCTGTGTCGTAATGTTCTCCTTGCCGCCCGTAAAATTGCGAATGCACTCATTGATCCCGTTAACGCCGATCGTCGAGAAGTGATTACGCAGGGTCCCGAGATAACGCTTGGTATACGGGAAAAGCCCGGCATCCATATGCCTTTGGATGACCTTGCGCTTGAGCTCCAGGCTCGTCTTCGCGATCTGAAGGAGGGTGTCGATCCGGTTGAAGAATGCGCCCTCGTCCCCTTTGGAAAGATAACCGATCCTGGCGCAGTTCAGGGTCACGACGCCGAGGGACCCCGTCTGCTCGGCGGACCCGAAAAGACCGTTCCCGCGCTTCAAGAGTTCACGCAGGTCGAGCTGGAGCCGGCAGCACATTGAGCGTATCTGGTTGGGTTTAAGATCGGAATTGAGAAAGTTCTGGAAATACGGAAGCCCGTATTTGGCGGTCATTTCAAAAAGCGGCACACAATTCGGATGGTTCCAGTCAAAATCCGGTGTGATGTTGTAAGTCGGGATCGGAAACGTGAAAACGCGTCCCTTGGCGTCGCCTCTCATCATGACCTCAATGTAGGCCTTGTTGATCATCGCCATTTCATCCTGAAGGTCCCCGTAGACGAAATCCACTTCCTTGCCTCCAATGACCGGATGCTCGCTGCGGAGGTCCTCGGGACAGACCCAGTCGAACGTCACGTTCGTGAAGGGCGTCTGCGTCCCCCAGCGGGACGGAACGTTCAGGTTGTAGATGAACTCCTGGATGCTTTGTTTCACGTCTTCATAGGGAAGCTTGTCCAAACGGATAAAAGGAGCGAGGTAGGTGTCGAACGAGGAGAACGCCTGGGCGCCGGCCCACTCGTTCTGGAGCGTGCCGAGAAAATTCACCATTTGACCGACTGCGGAGCTCAGATGTTTCGGCGGCGCGGATTCCACCTTGTCCGGAACGCCGTTGAACCCCTCGCGGATCAGGGTCTTGAGGGACCAGCCTGCGCAATAACCGGAAAGCATGTCCAGGTCGTGAATGTGAACGTCGCCGTGGCGGTGGGCATTCGCAACTTCTTCGGGGTAGACGTGGGAAAGCCAGTAATTGGCGATGACCTTGCCGGAGATATTGAGGATCATGCCGCCCAGGGAATACCCCTGATTGGCGTTCGCGTTGACGCGCCAATCGAGCTTATAGAGATATTCATTGACCGAAGAGGTGACGTCGACCACGGTCTTCTTGTCCCGGCGCAATTTCTTGTGCTGTTCGCGGTAGACAATGTAGGCGCGGGCGGTCTTGAGATGATTGGAGGTGATCAGGACCTGTTCCACAATGTCCTGGATCTTTTCGATGTCGAGAAAACCGGGAGAGTAGCGGTTATCAATAACTTTTATAACTTCCAAGGTCAAGATCTGGGCCTCCGCGCCGTCATATTCCCCTGTCGCCTGCCCCGCCTTGACGATCGCGTTGTAGATCTTGGCGCCGTCGAAAGGAACGACGGAGCCGTCACGCTTGCGGATGCTGGTAATCTTCCTGGAAAGGAACTGATCGGCCATGGAATCTCCCCTCTCTTTACTTTCTTTTTATCGGCAGTCGAACAACATATTGTAGATTTTTTTCAGCCATCCCCCATATCTAGTGGAAAGGATGACCAAATGCCTTCAAAAGGTTTACTGTTTGATTTTTCCGGTTTGGTCAGAAATGATTTTTTTCGAGGGGCACTTTAAAAGAACGGTGCCGCTTCTGTGAAAGATCTCCTGCTGCCACCCGACACGCGCATCGCTTCAAGACAGCGAGAATAATATTCGCATCGCAAAAAAGTTTCAAGAAGAATTATCATTTTTTTCCGGGGGGATTTCGGGCTAAAATTTTTTTTAAAAAACTTGGAAAATAAAAACCTGTATGAAAAAACAACTCAAAAGACCCCGGCCGCCTTGTCCCGGATCATTTCAATCAAGAGCTTCGCTATCTCCGGGATCGGGATACGGTCCGTGTTCCAGACGGCATCGTAAAGAAGCGGGTCATGGATATTTTTACAAAAAAAGGTCTTCACGAGCTCGGCTTTGGCTTTATCTTTTTCCTCGATCACCTTCCGGACCTTTTTGGGGTCGGGCCCGAACCCAGGCATCATCCGATTCACCCTCGATTCCATCGAAGCCACAAGCCGCACATGGATCCCCAAGGGAAGATTGCGTGTCAAAAAAGGCGACCCCCTTCCGACGAAGATCACTTTGCCGTGGATGGCAAAAGCGCGCATCAAGTGAAACATCTTTTTGATCACAACGTCCTGGGAAGACCCTCCGTATATAAACTGGGAAAGAAAATCTTCGGCGTGAGAATGATACTCGGTGCGGCGGAGGGATTCGACCAAATCTTTGAGCGCGGGATCCTGACTGAGCATTTGGCGCAGCTGCTTCCCGCATATCTGCCACCCGCGGAAAAGAGGCTCGGCATGAAGTTTCGATATCTTTTCCTCGAGGACCGCTGCAAGAGCATTCCCCCCGGCGCCGGCCTGACGGGAGATGGTGATAAAAGGAAAGCAGCCCTTTTTAGGATCGATCTGAGGGCCGTTTTTTTCGTGGTAGTGAAGACTATCAACGAATGACGCCAGTTTGTTGTGGATTTCGGCCATAGGGCCTCCTCACCCGGTCATTTCGTGCAGGCCGACAACGGAACGGCGGCCAGCACAAAAAGTCTATTTCAAAATGATACGCGCGTCAATGACCCCGGCACCCTTCCCCTCGCCATAGACCATGAGAGGATTGATATCGATCTCGTCGATCTCCGGATGGTCGCAGGAAAGCTGGGAAAGCCGCTTGAGACAATCCGCGATAGCTTCGAGATCCGCCGGCGGTTCGCCACGGACGCCTTCCAGAAGTTTGAAAGCTCGGATATTTCGTAACATATCGTAAGCGCTAAGTTCACGGATCGGCGCCACGCGAAATGTCACGTCCTTCAAGGCCTCCACATAAATGCCGCCCAAACCGAACATCAGGATCGGACCAAAATGAGGGTCGCGTTTCATGCCGAGAATCACCTCCCGGCCTTTAGGCGCCATGCGCTGCATGAACACGCCGTCGATCCTGGCCTTAAGTCTTTCACCCACCGCCATGATGTCCCGGAAAGCGTGCTGCACGTCATCGGCGGAGTTCAGATTGAGCCGCACACCGCCCACATCAACTTTGTGGATGATCTGCTGGGAGACCACTTTCATGACAACCGGAAAACCGATCTTCACGGCCTGCTCCCACGCGTCCTCGGCGGTCCTGACAAAAGCCCACGGGATCACAGGAAATTCATAGGCGCTAAAGATCTCCATAGATTGATTGATTGGAAGAAATTTTTGTCCGGCTTTCATAGCTTTTTGGAGGACCTCACACGCGGCCTGCCGGTTCACCTTGTAATGCTTCACTCCTGTCCGGGATCTGTTGAGCCATTGCTGATACCGGTTCATGGCCGCCAGCGTCCGGGCCGAATCCTCCGGAAAGGAACAGTGAGGAATCATGTGTTCTTTCAGATACTTCACACCCGCATCCACATCCGAGTGTCCCATAAAACAAGTTACGATCGTCTTGTCGGACTCTTTGTCGACATCCACAATGACCTTGGCCGTTGCTTCAGCCTCCGTCATGGCCTGAGGCGTCAGGAGCACCATCACGCCGTCCACGTTGGGTTCTGCAATAACGCAACGAAGGGCGTGCTCGTAACGGTCATGCTGGGCGTCTCCGATCACGTCGACGGGATTTGAAAAGTTCGATGTCGGCGGAAGTTTTTCCTTGAGCTTTGCGACCGTGGCCGGGCTCATCTCCGCCATCTGAAGACCGAACTTCACACAAGCGTCCGTCGCCATGATCCCGGGTCCGCCCGCGTTCGTCACGATCGCCACACGATTACCTTTCATCAGCGGCTGGTTCGCAAAAACGATGGCAAGGTCGATCATCTCCTGCGCTGAATCCATCCGCATCACGCCCGATTGTGTGAAAACGGCATCGTAAACCTCATCCGACCCCATCAGGGAACCGGTATGAGAACTGGCCGCCTTGGCCCCTTGAGCCGTGCGTCCGGACTTGATCACAAGAATGGGTTTCGTCTTGGCAATATCGCCCGTGATCTCACGCGCTATCTCTATGAATTCGTGTCCCTTGACGATATCCTCCAGGTACATGATGATCACTTCCGTATTCGGATCGTCTTTTAAATACTGCAAAACCTCAAGTTCGGTCATATCAACTTTATTGCCGAGGCTGATGATCTTGGACATCCCGATGTTCTCCCCGCAAGCGTAATCCATCAGCGCAGTCGCTAAAGCGCCGCTCTGCGAAACAAAAGCAATCTTGCCATTTGTCGGAATGTGGCCGGAGAAACTTGCGTTCATGCAGACCTTCGGATCGTTATTAATAAGCCCCAGACAGTTCGGGCCGAGCATGGCAATCCCGTACTGGTCTGCGATCCGTTTGATTTCTTTCTCGAGCTTGACGCCCGCGCCACCGATCTCGCGAAAGCCCGCCGAGATTACGATCGCGGCCCTGGCGCCTTTTTTGGCACAGGCCTCGAGTTCTGCCGGGACCGAAGCGCCCGGTATGATGAAAATGGCAAGGTCGACACTTTCCGGGAGATCTGCGGCGCTGGGAACACATTTGACGCCGAGAATTTCATCGGCTTTGGGATTGACCGGAAGGATTTTCCCCTTGAAGCCGCCGTCCATGAGGTTTTTCATGATCGCATAGCCGACAGCTTCCGTCCGCCTCGATGCGCCGACCACCGCAATGGATTGCGGTTCGAACAGGGCCTTCAGATCTTTTTTTCTGGATGTCATAACAGCTTCTGCGCTCATAGTCATATCTCCCTTAAACCGTCACCGGGTTGGGGGCTTCTCCGCCGGAGGACGGATCCGTCCCAAGATTTTTGGCGGAGATCCCGGGCTTCCCCTGTGCCAGATATTCGAAACGCTTCCAGCGGGCCGATACATCTTTCTGCGCGATCTGGAAAAGTTTTTTGGCTTCTTCGGGATTGCTCTTCACGATCATCTTGAACCGGTTTTCCATCATTAAATACTGCTCGAGCGGGATTGTGGGCGCTTTCGAATCGAGAACAAGAGGATTCTCTCCTTTCGCGGTACGCCGTGGATCAAAACGATAAAGGATCCACTGTCCGGACGCGACGGCGGCCTTTTGGTCCTGAAGGCCGTTGATCATATTGATGCCGTGCGCAATGCAATGGCTGTAGGCGATAATAATGGAAGGACCGTCATACGACTCAGCCTCCTGGATCGCCTTAAGGGCCTGCTGGTCATTGGCCCCCATCGCGATCGTCGCCACATAAACATTCCCGTAGGTCATGGCGATCATCCCGAGATCCTTCTTGGCGCCCGATTTCCCGCCCATCGCGAATTTTGCGGTTGCGCCACGCGGCGTGGATTTCGATGCCTGTCCACCCGTATTGGAATAAACTTCGGTATCGAGCACAAAAACGTTCACGTTCTTGCCCGACGCAAGCACGTGGTCAAGACCGCCGTACCCGATATCGTAGGCCCAGCCGTCCCCGCCGAAGGCCCAGACGCTTTTCTTGACAAGCGTGTCTGCCAAACTCAAAAGCTGCACAGCATCAGGATCTGCGTTCAACCCCGTTAGTTTCTTTTTAAGCGCCACAACGCGTTCACGCTGATCGTAGATCTCGGCTTCGGTCTGTTGCGCCGCGTTCAGGATCGGCTGGACAAGATCCGCGCCGAGCTTGTCCTGGAGTTTTACGAGAAGTTCTGAGGCATATTCTTTTTGTTTGTCGATTGCCATCCGGAAACCGTAACCGAATTCCGCGCAGTCCTCGAAAAGCGAATTCGACCACGCCGGTCCGCGCCCATTGGCATCTTTGGCCCAGGGTGTCGTCGGCAAGTTACCTCCATAGATGGAAGAACAGCCGGTTGCGTTGGCTATAACAGCGCGATCGCCGAAAAGCTGGGAGACGATCTTTATATAAGGCGTTTCGCCGCAGCCCGCGCAAGCACCCGAAAACTCGAAGAGGGGGCGCATTGCCTGCTGCTGGTTGATCATGGCTGTTTTGAGTTTTCTCCGGTCGTAGTCCGGGATCGAAAGGAAAAACTCCCATTTCGGCGCTTCGATGCAACGAAGCGGCATCTGGGGCTGCATGTTGATGGCCCTCTTCTTCGGATCCGTCTTGCTCTTCGCCGGGCAAGTGTCCACGCAAAGCCCGCAGCCCGTGCAGTCCTCCGGCGCGATCTGGATCGTGAACTTCTGTCCTTTGAAATCCGGCATCTTCGCGTCCGCGGATTTGAATCCCTCAGGGGCCTTCTCAAGATACTTCGGGTCATAGACCTTCATACGAATCACGGCGTGAGGACACACAAAGTTACATTTACCGCACTGAATACAAATATCCTGTTCCCAGACCGGGATCTCGAGCGCGATATTTCGCTTCTCGTACTGGGTCGTTGCCGTCGGGAATGTCCCGTCCACCGGCATTGCGCTCACAGGGATCTCATCCCCGCGGCCTTCGATGATGAGACCCAGAACATTTTTCACGAATGCCGGAGCGTTCAAAGCCACGGGGGCACACCTCTTGACAATGCTATCCGCGACCGCAGGAACCTTGACCTCATGAAGATGCGCGAGGGTCATGTCCACGGCCTGGAGGTTCTTCTTGACCACCTCCTCGCCCTTCTTGCCGTAGGTTTTTTGAATGGATTTCTTGATCTCATTGATTGCCTGTTCGCGCGGCAACACGCCCGAGATAGCGAAAAAGCAGACCTGCATGATCGTGTTGATCCTCATGCCCATACCGCTGTCCGCTGCAACTTTGTAGGCATCGATCACATGGAACTTAAGCTTCTTTTCGATGATCTGTTTCTGGACTTCGACGGGGATATTCGCCCAAACTTCTTCGGCACTCCACGGAGCGTTCAAAAGGAACGTCCCGCCGGACACAATATTTTGCAGCATGTTGTATTTCTCAAGAAAGACGGTTTGATGACACGCCACGAAATGCGCCTTGCTGATGAGATAAGGTGAGCGGATGGGCTCGGGACCGAAGCGGAGATGCGACACGGTGATCGCACCGGACTTCTTGGAATCGTAGACAAAATAGCCCTGGGCATAATTTTCCGTATTTTCGCCGATGATCTTGATGGAGTTTTTGTTCGCGCCGACCGTCCCGTCCGCGCCCAAACCGTAGAAAAGAGAGCGTACGACCTTGTCGGATTCGATGGAATATTCCAAATCGTAAGGGATACTTGCGTGAGTCACGTCATCGTTGATACCGATCGTAAAACCGTGTTTTGTTTTTCCGGAGGAGAAGAAGTCAAAGACTCCCTTCACCATTGCCGGCGTAAATTCTTTGGAGGAAAGCCCGTAACGGCCGCCAAAGATCTTCGGCACCTGCTTGAACTTCGACCAGCCGTTCTGCGAGGCTTCCTGAAGTGCTCCGACTACATCCATAAAAAGCGGCTCGCCGATCGCTCCCGGCTCTTTGGTCCGGTCCAGCACGATCAGATTCCTGGTAGTCTGCGGCAGGAGACTTACGAAACGCTTCACGTCAAAGGGACGGTACAAAGAGACCTTGAGGCAGCCGACCTTCGCGCCTTTGGCATTGAGCGCCTTCACGGTCTCCGCGGCCACTTCCACGCCTGAGCCCATGATCACGACGACCTGTTCCGCGTCTTTGGCTCCGATATATTCAAAAAGCTGGTAGCTCCGTCCGGTCAGACCCGCGAACTTGTCCATCGTCTGCTGAACTATGTCGGGACATGCGTCATAGAACTTGTTGACCGTCTCGCGACCCTGGAAATAAACGTCCGGATTCTGTGCGGTGCCGCGGAGCACGGGATTATCCGGCGAAAGCGCGCGGGCGCGATGTTCCAGCACCCTGGCCATGTTGATCATGCCCCGGATCTGGTCGTCGGGAAGAAGGCTGATTTTCTGAACTTCGTGCGAGGTGCGGAAACCGTCAAAGAAATGAAGAAAAGGAACGCGGGACTCGAGGCTGGCCACCTGTGCGATGAGCGCGAAATCCATGGCCTCCTGAACCGAATTAGAAGCAAGCATCGCAAAACCGGTCTGGCGAACCGCCATAACGTCGGAGTGATCGCCAAAGATCGAAAGCGCCTGGCACGCGAGCGAACGCGCGGAAACGTGCATGGCCATGGATGTGAGTTCCCCTGCGATCTTGTACATATTGGGGATCATCAGGAGAAGACCCTGCGACGCCGTAAAGGTCGTCGTCAGCGCGCCCCGCTGAAGCGCACCGTGCACCGCACCGGCGGCTCCGCCTTCGCTTTGAAGTTCCGCAACGGAAGGAACCGTTCCCCAAATATTCTTCCTGCCCTGGGAGGCCCACTCATCCGCCCATTCCCCCATGGTCGAAGACGGTGTGATGGGATAAATGGCGATACACTCGTTCACGCGGTACGCGACATGAGCAACCGCTTCGCCGGCATCCATTGTGACGAATTTTTTGCTCACGGATTTTGCTTCGGATTTTTCCAGGGTTTGTTCGGACATTTTATGATTCCTTTTGGTTCAAGGTTAAGGTTTATGATGTCACTCAAATGGTTCGACTCCATTGTCGCTCACCATAGTACCGAGCCTACCCCTAAAATCAATAGGGTCGAGGTACTAAAAGGCAGGTAGAAAAACACCCGCACAAAATACACGGATAGCTCACCGCTTCCCACTACGTGTCCTCCGGATATTCCAAATATGAGGCTGGAACGAGGAACTTTGAAAGGCTTTGTAAGTCGTCCGAGAGCGCGCTGACGGGCTCTACCTTAAGCCCCGCGACTTGTGAGGCGCATTGTATGATTTTGCGGCCTGATTTTCAAGCGCAATTACGCGGGACTCAGGGCTAGTTCCCCGGGACTCGTTCTGGCTTCGTATTGTGACGAGGCACGAGTCCCGAGCTACGAGTCCCATTCCTAAGAATCAGTAAATGCCCGCACTTACGCTTGCATTGACCATGCTTATTGATTAATATTCCCCCATGTCCCACGATACGATCCGGCTTCTCCAATTCATGGTCTGCAAGGATTTTGAGCCCGGCGAACAGGATTGCTACACGGCCGGCCTTGTCCGGAGCAATCTTCACGTCCCGTCTTTTCCCTACCACTTTGAAAAACTTTACGCCGTAACCTGCTGGCGCAAGGACAAAATGTTCCATAAAGAGGTGATTGAATATTCCACCGAAGACGGGCGGATCCTCAAAACGCCTCCCATGGACATCGAACCCGTCACCTCAAGCGTCCTTTTCCGCTGGCACAAGCACGCCTTCCCGCCGGACCTCGAGATCAGAGAAGACGGCCTGCTCCACATTCGCGTCATTCTGGACTGGAAAGTCAATTTTGAATCCTATCTCATGATTGAAAAACGGGCATGAGCGCAAAGCGTACGGCGCCAGAGCTGAACATTTCGAAAGTTTTTCGCCGTACACCGTACTCCGTACACCTTGCAAGTTTTTTAGAAAAACTCACAATGCTCCACAAAAAGAGAGGTTGAGATGCACCACGCCTGGCTGCCGGAACTCTGGATGACGATCCCATTCATCGGGCTCCTTCTTTCCATCGCTATCCTGCCGCTCGTCACTCCGGGCTTCTGGCACCATTTGAAAAACCAGGCTATCGTCTCAATCGCCTTCGCGATACCGGTCGTCTTCATCTGCCTGAAATATTCACCTCATGCCCTGGGCAAAAGCCTCACCGATTATGTTTCGTTCGTGATCCTCCTCGGCTCCCTTTTTATTGTCTCAGGCGGCATCTGGCTCGCAGGGGATCTCAAAAGCACGCCTGCAGCAAACACATTTTTACTAGCGGCCGGGTCCATACTCAGTAATTTCGTCGGCACCACCGGCGCCAGCATGATCCTGATTCGCCCCCTGCTCCGGGCAAACGCGCACCGAAAACATCACGTTTATCTGCCGATTTTTTTTATTTTTCTGGTCAGCAACATCGGGGGCTCGCTCACACCGCTCGGAGATCCGCCTCTTTTCCTCGGATATTTGAACGGCGTCCCGTTCTTCTGGACCTTGCGGCTTTTTCCGCTCTGGCTGACAGCGATGGGGATCCTTCTGACCATTTTCTATTCGCTTGATTCTTTTTCTCTCAAATGGGATAAAACACCGCATTCAGCCATGGAACCGCCGACAGGGAAAAGCCCTGATCTTAAAGGAAAACGTAATTTTTTTTGCTTCGCGGCAATTATCAGCGCGGTCTTTCTGCCTTCCCCCTTCCGGGAGATCATCATGGTCGCGGCCGCTGTTATTTCCCTGAAGATCACGCCCAAAACTTATCACGAAGCCAACGGCTTCAACTTCGATCCCATCCTCGAGGTCGCGATCATCTTCCTTGGAATTTTTATCACTATGGTCCCGGCACTGGCTCTTCTGGAAGCGCGCGGCGCGGGACTTGGCGTCACGTCACCCTGGCAATTTTTCTTGGCAACCGGCGGGTTTTCATCGTTTCTGGACAATGCTCCGACTTACATGACCTTCGCGACGCTGGGTGAGGGACTGAAATTAGGCGGGCCTTATTTTCACATGCCTGAAAAACTTCTGCTGGCGGTCAGCGCAGGCGCAGTATTTTTTGGAGCGACTACCTACATCGGGAACGCGCCGAATTTCATGGTCCGGTCCATCGCGCAACATCGCGGCTGGAAGATGCCGAGTTTTTTCGGCTATATGGCCTGGTCATCGGCAATCCTTCTGCCGCTCTTCCTGGTCATTACGCTGACATTTTTTCGTTAAAAACGGCTCCGCGAAAATTCCCCACTCCCGCTCCGCGGAACACCGCAACCACGTGCGCGTTACGCTGCAGATTCAAAAAACTGACGGGTTGCAAAGTAATTTGTCAATGCGTCGATATCCACAAACAATTGTCCGTTCTTGCCGATCTTCACGCAGGATAAAATGCCGTACTGCCTCAGAAGCGGAAGTATCTGTTCCGGATGCTTGATGATTGCCTGCTGCGTCTTTTTGTCCTGCGCCATAAAAATAAGTATCGCCGCGCGCGCCACCTCGATGGCAAGGTCCCTGAGCTCTTCAGTCGTGATATTTTCGACCTCTGCCGTCAACGCGAAGGTGCCGAGCTTCACCCCAAGATTCTGGAACCACAGACAAAGCACAGAATCCTCATTTCCCTTAATCGCCCGGGCCGCCGCAAATTGCGCGTCGTTACCCCGGAAGCCCACGGGCGAGACGACCTGCGCAACACCCTCCCAAACCCTTCCGAAAAATCCCCGTTTTCCTTTCTCGAAGAGAGGCATCAACCGCACCCATGGGAATTCGCTCAACATATTCAGGATTTTTTCGGTCCCGGCATCCTTTTTCGACCCGGTGTCCAGACATGTCATCAACGAATAGGATCGCTGCATGTCGATCGGGAGCTGATCCATGGACTTCCTTAGCATCTCCCGCTCCCGAACCATCGCAGCAAGCGCAGCAGAATCCCATACGATATTCGCGGGCTTGAGTTCCGTCAAAGCCGCCGTTGGAGCAGCTTTCTCCGTCACGGCCACGACCTTGGCCGCGATCCCGGCCGCTTTCTCATTGGTCATGCCAAAATCGCCGAAAATTTCCATGATGAATTGCGGCAGAGTTTGCGTAAGAAACGGGGCCTCCAACTCGTTATCTTTCAACCCCTGAATTCTCGTTACCAGATCATTCATACGAACTTCAAACATTTCGTCTCCCTGCCACTCCGCCAACAGAAACCGGCACTTCGCAGCCAAAACCCTTTTCACTTCATCGGGACCTGCCTTAAGGGCAAGTTCTGCAATCCAATTTGCATCCCCCACCGTTGCCGACCGCAATAGATTCTGATCAATCCTCACTTCCGCCTGCCTTGCCTCGGTCTTCAGGCTCAAATCTGAACGAACCTTCTCTGCGCCTCTCTCGGTAACCGCATCAACCACTTTGCCAGGTTTTTCTGTTGGCAACTCCTTAGTTATAATTTCTGTTTTTTGGCTGGCTTGCGCTGGAACGACCGGACTCACTGCGGCCGCCTGGGGTCTAACTTTAACCTCGGCACGAGTTTTCCCCTCCCCCTCCGCTTTCGTAGAGATAACCACGAAGGGGATTTCCGGCCGCTTGACCGCGGTCTGCAGACTTTGGCCCGCAATCTCTTGCTCATCGCTTGCTAGCGTCTTAAGAGCTTTCGCCACGCCAGGGGCTTTACTTTCGGTTGTCCGGCCATCCCGCACCGCCGCACGTACGGCTGTTTTTTCAGACGAGGCAGCGCGTACAGCTGCCGTCCGTATTTCTTTTTCACTAGCTAAGAACGCGCTTCCTTTTTTCACATCTGATAAGTTTCCGGAAGCCGCGGTTACGGTCCGTGGCCCGGTAGAATCCGCCAAACTTCCCAGAAGCCACAAATACCGCATCGTGTCAGGGCCATAAGCCCCGTCAGGAAACGTTTTGGAATATTTATCCCGGAAAGCAGCGACCTTCGCTTTTGTGCTTATATCCCTCTTTCCAACTTTACTGGCGGCAAAAAACGCTCCCAGGACGTCCCGAATCCCTAATAAATCGGTTCCCATCCCTAGAAGCCCATTTTGAACGCCATGGACCCTGACTAAGCGGGACACTATATTTTGACTCGTGCGCACGCTATCGGCAAACATCAACGCTTCGTACCGGACATTCGTCTCGGGATTCAGCAGATGTTGTATCAATGCCTTGCGCTGATCTTTTTTATTAAGTTGAAACGGCACCGGCGTGTCTGCCGGCAGGATCTTTCGCTGGATGGCCATTTTCAAATACTTGGGAAGATTGGCGGCCTGTAAGTCGATCAGACAGACTCCGACATCGATCGTGCTATTCTCATTCATCTTCACCGCATCGGATTTAAAATCGGTCTTCTGCAAAACAACGGTCACAAACACTTCCAACGGAATCTGGTTTTCTTTGGCAGCGTCGATAAACACCTGGGGCAAGACACCCAAAAGCCGCGCAATGTGCGCCAGAAACTCATCGAAGGAAACCTGTGAGAGAATTTCTATCTTTGATTCGAAATCCGCGTTCGGATCGCCCCCCAACACTTGACTGAAAATACGAAGGTTCTGGTTTTGGTCCATTTGTTCGAGAACATGACGGAGATCTTTAATTTGCGCCGCCACTTCAGCAGTACTTGGCTGTGTACCGGCTGAGGCCACAGCAGCACCGATCGTCTCGGACGGTATCATGCTTGCAGCCGCCGATAAATTTTTCTGCGGGACCGCTGCAACGGACGTCGCGATCACGGCAGGTCTCACGATCGCCGGTGTTTCCTTCATCGCGGTCTTTTCCGATACCCTCGGGATTTCCGCCGTTGATGCCCGCTTCGGCGCAGCCGGACTCGCGAACGGTGTCATTACCCCGCCGGCAGAATGTATGGGTTGCATATTGCCAAGCAAAAAATCCTCCAATTCGGAGTGAACAGCCCCATCGAGTTTTATGCCAAGTGGAACAAGCTCCTGAAACTTCTCTTTTGCGAAAATACGCAATTCGGAACGGGATGCAGAGGTGCGGACTTCCGGACGGCCGGCCCCGTGGGAAGATCCCTTACTATCATACCAATCTTGCCACGCCTTCGGTCCTACATTCTGAATTTCTTGAATTGCGTGTGTGATTCCATACGAAATATCGCGATCCAAAGAAATTCTATAGGGCTTCCCATGCTCGACGACCGCATCGGCGGCGTTTCGGTTTCCTGCATTACCCACTGTATATCTTGTATAAGTGCTTGAAAGATTGGCAACTTCAATCCGGCCAAGCCCTAATTTATACCGGCTTAACGGATCATCACCGCGGATCAAATTGTTCCGCAGTGAAAAACGCAGGTCGATTCCAATACCGTCATTCGGAATTCGTATCCCGATCCCATCGCTCACTGAAAGACCCATGGCCTCCACAGCGTCATAGCTCAGGACATTTCTAACCTCTTTGTCCTGTTGATGAAGTAAAGCGTTCCCGACCGCACAAACTCCGGCTAAACCGAACCGTTGCGGCCAGTCCATCTCGAATTTTTCACTCGTCGACCGTCTGGAGTCCTTCCAGCTCTCGCCGCCCCAAGGATGAGTCACCTTGATACCCACATACCACTCCTCTTCGGACGCACGGCGGTCATCTCGTTGAAGGTTCCAGCCCAAACTCTGCGTGACACTCCCAAAAAACATCGAGGCTGCTAAAATGATCGGCAGAAAAAGATTCCTGAACGCACTCCGCAAAGATTTCGAAAAACCTGTTTCCTTTATTTTCATTTCAGTCACCTTCGCCCGTGGTGTAATAACCTGATCCTTGGAGGCTGTACGCAACTCGGAGCGGACAATCCCGATGGGTTTTGTGGCCTCGGCAGCCGCGGCAAGCACTTTAGCACCAGGCGTTTTAGATAACATGTAGGCCTCCGCAAGTTGACCGAGAGTGACATACCCTTCTGCCGTCGGTTTGATTTGCGACATGATCCGCACTGAAGGCAACGCGACAACTACCGCATTTAGAGTCTCAGAGGTATATCTCACTTGCGCTTCGTCAGCTCGAGAAAGGGCGGTTCTGAAAAAATATGCCAATTGCTCAAAATAAGCCAATTGCTGCAAATCGTTCAGTTTCCGCCTGTTGTCGGGCACGACCTCGTTCTGAATCCCTGGAACAAAAAAGATCCTGCCCAATTTTCCAATTTTTTTCGGAGTCCCCTCGACATAGAAATAAAAAGAGCCCCGGATCAATTCCTCTTTGTGACCCGACAAACCTGCCGCCTCGAGCATGACCTGATGTATGTTTTTAACACCCTTTGAGGACCCAGGCGCAATAACATAAAAAGATTCGCCTCCGTCTTTACCCGGGACCATCGAGATGAGCACTTCGGCAAGGCCATTAGGACGGAAATCGGGCCTCTTCAAATCTTCACGAGCCGCGGCCAGTATGATCTCCCCGGCCGATTCAGGAATCTGGTCGAATGACTTTGTTTTAATGATGGTAGCCCCTATTGCGGCAAGAGCGGCCAGAGTTTCAGCGCGAGCGGCCGGAGCCGAGGATGCCTCCGAAGCTTTCGTCTTCACAAAATCTTTTATGAGTTCCTTCTTAAAGGCTTCGAGCCGGGCACCACGCAGGGGGCCCTTGCCGTCACGCAAAACCGTTTCGGGCATGCGGCCCGTAAAAAAACGCTGAATGGCAACTTTTGCGAAATCCAGCCCCGCCCCTAAAGCATTCATCAGCTTGACATGAAACATGTTGTTCCCCGCATAGCGATAGATGACGTTATTAACGAAGGTCAGGCGGTCAAATTCATACAACGGCTCTCCGGCAATGATCGTTCCGATCACCCAATCCAGATCCGCCGCCCGTCGCAGAGTGATATACCTGAGCATGGCAGGATACCGTGAAATCGATTCGGAAATAATGATTTCCCGCTTTGCCGTGAACGCATCATCAAGCGGGGCGGGTTTCTGAACGATGAACCCCGGATGACCCTCTGTGTCATTAATAACACTCAAAATGTCCCGGAGTTCGGGGTCCGCGTCTTTTTTCATTTCCGCCAAGAGCCTTCTGGCCCTTTCGACCGGCGACCCTTCTTCCACGCCGCGGAACATTGCATACAGATCGCTCAAAATATTCGCGAAAGTCGAAGCCATGACCAACACGGCGGGCACCGCCAATAGAATGGAGACTGCCTGCAATGTTGTGCGCAGAGCTGTAAATGACGGATGACCGGCAGTCATCAGAGCCGTGTGCGGCAGCCAGGAGGAAACGAAAAAAGGCGAAAGCGGCAGCGCTGCAATAAACCCCCGCGCCACAATAGTTGCAATCGTTGAAAACAGCCTTTCATGGGCATTCATTTCCCCCTCTGATTCAAGACGACGGGTTTCGGCACGAGTAAGTTTTGCAGGCTCAGTCGCGGTCGATGTTTGGGAGCGCTTGGGGGTAAGTTCGTAGATACCGATATCGCGGTTCTTGGTCGTTTCAAAACCATTTACTTTAATGTCATAGAGAGCATCGGCCTTGTCCCAAATTTTTTTCATCGCGTTCGGAGGCATGATCAGGAATACTCTGCCGCCCGGCTTCAAAAATGTAGGGGCTTTATCCAGAAAGCGGCCAAGGGTCGAAAAACCAGGATCTGATTTGGCAAGCGCAAGAGCCCCGCCTCCCTTTTTCGCTGACCACGGTGGATTCCAGAAGATCACATCAAATTTTTCACCTTTCCTGAAGGCCAAAAAGAGGTCGCTTTCGAGCACGCTAACATTCTTGTATTTTCCCAAAGCCTGGCGCGCCATTTGAACCGCCCCGGGATTAACGTCGACTCCGGTAAATTCAGCGCCGTTTGTCGTCCGGGCCAACTCCGCGGTCAACACGCCGGATCCGATCCCCATCTCAAGCACCTTCACCTCGGAGACATTGGAACCGGCCTTAGACTTGACCAGCGAATTGACTGCCGTAGCGATATGATCACGCACAAGAAGCGTGATTTTATCTCCCTTCCCCCGCAAAACATCCTGCGAAGGTTCCGTCTGGATCGGCAATTCGGCACGCGCAGTCCCGGCAGGCTCCGTAGCATCAGATTTCGTAACTGAAGCTTCCGCGAAAACAGGTTCCTCATCAAACTCCAAAGCTTTTTGCAACGCAATAAACGACGGCTTGGTCTGGCTGGCGCGGTCGAGAAGGGCTGAGACGGATTGGGTGTTAAGATCTTTTTTGGCGATCAGTTGCTTAAGGCCATCGGTGAATATGTCGAGCTGGAATTCGAAGGTTTTCCAGATCCGATCGAGGGAATCTTTTTTAAATCCCCCGAGTTCTTTGCGGACAATGTCGAGTATCTCTTCCCTGGTACGCCTCGGACCAATGGCAGTTGCCGCTTCGGGCATGCTTTGGAGGATTTCATCGATGTAGGGCAGGTACTTCCCCGCCTCGGTAATGCGTCCCTCCCTGGCAAGTTCGCGAATCACATTGTCACGCCACGTTTTCAAGGTCCTCACGCGATCCGGAATGGGCAGGGCCTCAACCAATGCCTTTGCGGAGTGACGCATCAGAGCGTCAAAATAAGTGGTCTTAAGATAATCCTTGAACGAAACCTCGCCTTTCATGACCTTGGCATAGTTTTCGCTACCTGCAAGGGAGGCGATTTTCGGTGTCACAACCGCGTAAGCCATTCCTTTTTCTCTCAGAATGTGCTCAAGACCGTTTGTGTGAAAACCTCCGGCCACGACAGCCACGGTCTTTTGCTTTGCGTCCTTCATCATTGTTTCGATACGCCCCATGAACGCCTGATCACGCTCCAGAGCCGCCTGATAGAATTCCGCCACGGGCACAAAATCCTGCTTGAATGCAGAATCAGTTATAAGGCTAAGGTAAGAGTCCGGCTCTTTTTGGTATTCCGCAAGGCTCTCATGAGTCAGCTCAAGCTCGATCATTTCCTTCAGGAGATAAAGCTTTTGGTATTTTTCCGCCATTTCCCGCTGGGCAGGAGTCTTGAGGAGACTGGCTTCCACCGCGGGCAGGAAACGCTGGAGTTCATCACAAAGCCGGCTGCCCTTGATTTCAGAAAGAAGCTCCGCATGTCCGAGTAGTTTCTTGAGGTCCGGAGTCAGTTTTACAGATTTCCCGTTTTCGCTCCCCACCTGGACCAGATATTGGAGCATCTGGCCGGCCGTGATCTGGCCGGTCAAAAAAGCCTGATAGCGGTTGTAGAAATTCATTTCAGTCTTCACGCCGAGGCCACGCAAATACTTCATCTTGAACTCGTCGACGATCTTGCGGACATGCGGCACAAGAGCGTCTTGCTTCCCCGATTTTTCGTAGCCGATCGAAGCAATCAGCCCCGGCAGTTCCTGATACCCGGAGGCTGTCTTGAACAGATTTTGGAATTTGGAGAGATAGACAAGAAGATCAAGGAGCGCGGCGCGATCAGTGAGAAAATCCTCCCGGGCCTCCTGGAATTCGTTGAGTTTCGAATCATAGACCTTGGCACGCTCGGTATCGAGCGTCCGCTTGAACGCATTCCACCGGCTAAGAAGCGCCTCTTTTTTCTCCTGAGCACGGAGATACGCGAAATAATTCTTCGCGTAGAGACCCCAATCTTCCATACCGTGATATTCACCGACTTCCTCCTGCAAAATAGCCGCCATCTCGGGACCGGAGAGTTCGGCACGCTGCTCATAGCCGGTGAGGATCTTGTGTTTTACGTCAGGTTCCGGGAATGTCCGGAGTAAAACGGGTTCGAGGCGGCCCTTGGCGCCCTCGAGCGCGGCGAGACGAATACCGTAATTTTTTTGGAGATGGCCGAGGATCTTCGCGATATTTTCCTGCGCATCGATCACAGCGTGGGCGTCCTGAATAAGCACGACCATCCGGTCGTGCCGGGGCTCGGGATTCGTCGCTAGGGACTCGTTGGGGTTCCTCGTCGTTTCGAGTCCCGAGGTACGAGTCCCTAGGAACATCTTTTGGATGCTCCCCATCTCAGCGGGAATGGCAAGTTTGTCGATCGAGGAAACAACCGGAGCTGCCACATCGGTGGGCGCGGCACTAACGGGCGTGGTCCATGTCACACTAGTCACCGTGAACACAAACACCACGACAAACGCCGTAAACCTCATACCGCGTCTCCGTCTCTGATTACTTGCTATGTTCATACTATGTGCCCTTTTTTACTCTAAAAGTTGCCACACAACAGCCACCCATAAACGACACACCCCACATGCTTAAAGAACATTTCATTCACTTCGTCCTTGGCTCACTCTCTAAGCACATTTTAGCATTCAACTACAGCTATTACAAGGGTTTGAAAGTATTTTTTTTATATTTGTTGGCTATTTTTTGTTATAAAAAGCTATATTTGCTATATTTTGCTATATGTAATGACTGCACCCCCGTAGTAACGAATCAGAACATGGTTTCAAAACCAAATTCTTGCAGTCAATGAGTTCAACAGTTTTCGGCTTCCGTTGGGGTCCGGAAATTTAAACATTTTCCAGGTCGTTGATTGATCCAACGTCCAGGCCCTTTATGGTCGCGGGCTGGAGGATAAATGATAACAGAAACGGTTTTCTTTGAAAAGAAACTCTGAGCGAACAGATTACATTCTTCAGAACTTAGACGTTTGTGGATTTTTGGCGCAGAACGCTGGCAAACGAGGCAATCATAAGGACGAGGATAAAGGCCCAACTGAGGATGAGGAATATCCAACCTGAGAGTTTCACAGTGATTTTCCCTCCCCGGCTCCACTGATTGCACACCCCGCCCTGGTTTTCCATAATTCAGGATCAATAGGGCAACCAGGGCGGTGCTGATTTCTGATTTTAAAAAATAAACGATAAACGGGCAGCTGTGTGAAACGATGGGAAATCGATGATGGTGGGATCATTCGGGGATTCTCTGCTGGATGATATGGCGTTTTTGCCAGGCAATGCGTACAAGGAAAACCATACAGACGCCAATCCCGATCAACATAAATCGCGCGAACCAGATGTAGGGATAGTCGGCCGCTGGAACACCCTTCATGGTCAACACTCCCCAGCCGTCCTGAATAAACCAGAATACCATTAGGATCACAAGATACGCCAATGTTACATATTTCATGACCGGCAAGACGAACTTTGGCAGACGTATATCGGCGCCGGAATTAATCTCCTTCCAGGCGTTCGCTCCCCCGAAAACCCAGATAAACAGGATTACTTCAATGATCGCGAACACCACCAAGCCAAACGTCCCGACCCAGAAATCAATCTCATTCAGAAAACCGTGCTTCAGGAAAAAGATCACGGGCAGTGTAAAAAAGAACGTCAGGCCTCCGACGATCCAGGCCGCGGTCTTGCGCGTCATCTTGAACTCCTCCTGCAGGAACGCCATGATCGGCTGGGCCATGGCCACCGACGACGTGATGCCGGCCATAAAAAGGAGGAAGAACCAGATCGTTCCGAAGAAGTTACCAAAGGCCATTCTCTGAAAGATGACCGGCAGGGCAAAGAAACCGAGATCAAACGCGCCGCTTGCCGCAACCGACTGGGTCTGCGCAAGACCAAAAAACGCCACGGTCACCGGAATCGCGATCGAGCCGCCCAGAATGACCTCGCAGAATTCATTGGTGGCGCTTGTGGCAAGGCCCGAAAGGACCACATCGTCTTTGGGCTTCAGATAGCTCGCATAAGTCTGGATCGCGCCAAACCCGACGCTCAATGTGAAAAAAATCTGCCCCGTGGCTGCAAGCCACACCTTGCTTTGTTTGAGCATGCTGAAGTCAGGGTTCCAGATGAATCCGAACCCATTAGCGATATTATTGGCAGGAAACGCAGGATCGGGCGTCCCGAGAAACAGGACCCGAACGAGCAGGATGATCCCAAAAAAACAGATGAGCGGCATCGCGATCTTGGCAAGCCGTTCGATCCCCTTCGAAACCCCATGCGAAATGATCCACATCATACAGAAATGTGTGATACAGAAAAAAAGGAACGCAGTCGCGATGCTCGGGAAATAGTTATTCGAAACCTTTCCCTGGTAACCCGCCAAAAAATCAGCCATGCCCTGGAAATTAATGATGCCGCTGTATTTGCCGGTGAAGGAGAACACGCTGTAGGCGAGCGTCCAGGACACGATGTAATTGTAATAGATCACGAGCGCAAAGGGGATCATGAGCCCGATCGCACCGATGTACTTTGCGAGCGGATGTTTCCAGAGGTAATGGAACATGCCGGGAGTGGTCCCATGACCGTATTTACCGCCGAACCGGCCGATCCCCCACTCGATCCACATGAGCGGGATGCCCAGCAGGATGAATGCCACGAAATAGGGAATCATGAATGCACCGCCGCCGTTATTGGCGCATTGGACTGGAAACCGGAGGAAATTGCCAAGGCCCACAGCATTCGCGGCCATGGCAAGAATAAGGCCTATACGGGTCCCCCATTGTTCACGGGGCTTTGGGCGGGACTGATTCATGTCGAAAGGTTAACGAAAAACCGTGCGGGATTCAATGAATAAAATGGAAACACGCCTCGAAGGACGGATACGCCTATCCTTGGCTTTCATTTTTTTCCATAAGGGTGCCAAGGATTGCCCCAATTTCAGATTCTCTGAAATTGATAGGAATTGGGACTAACGGACCTTCCGGACATGATATTTATTCTTGATATTCGACTCAAAAAAGCGGCCGTGGGAGGAAGCTGTCAGGAACTCCTGATAGACCGTCTCAGGAACATTCTCATACTGGTAGATGGAACCGACAATGAATTCAACCTGAAGCATGTTGCGCTTATGTTCGTATCCGATCCATTCGATCTCGCGTGATAAGACCATGTTGTTGATCATTGCGTCCCCCTTCTGTTGATATTATTAACGGACAAAATGACGGAATCTTGAATTTTTTCCGGATTTTTTTGTAAAAATCACCGACAAAACACACCCCTCCCTTGCCGTCACGCATGATCAGACCTTCCGATCGACGCGTAAGACGCTCAAGAAACATCTTGCCCGCGACTTTTTTTAAATGCAACACACCGGCCAAAGACCGCCTTATACGCCCCAAGAGTTTAGAAATGACGGTCCCGCCATAAACTCTAAGAGTTCGGGTGTCTTCGAGGATTTTCGAGCAAGGTGCGTATCTCATCATCGAACGCTCCGAATTCTTTGGCGATCGCAATGAAATCGGCACAATTTTCGTACCGCTCCGCGATCAATGCCTCTCTGAGGTAGATCAACGCGGTCAACTTCACGGGATCCCGCGTTCTCCGCCTGTACCTTGCTATGCCGGTCGGACTTAATGTCGGGTTCATGTTCACTCCTCCTCTTATAAGCAGACGATTTGTGGAGCGAAGCGCTCACAAATTGTAGGCCGTTAGGCCGTCTGCGCGTTAGACCCCGCCTCTTGCTTTCGCAAGAAAGCGGCGGGGTTGTTTTCGTCCGGCTAGGTTACCTTCGCTTTCCTCCGTTGGGGAAAGCTCGCTAACCCAGGGACTTAAACAAAAAAAAGCCCATGACCGCTTTTGCGATCATGGGCTTTTGAATGATTCCGTTTTACTCTACTTTGCTACTTCCGGCTTACGCTAGATCCTCCCGAGCGTCCCTCAAAAGCCCACAACCGCGAACCGCATGGCGGCACTTCGTGGACAGAGACCACGCCTGCGCCATGACGATCGTCATGGGATATTTCGCCAAGCTATGGATCTGATTGAGGTTACGCTTGTTCATAATTTTCCTTTGTTTCAATCTGCACCAGAAATCTAACAGATTTCATGAATTTGTCAACTTGGGAACCAGACACAGTTTCATAAGTCGCTATAAGCGCTTTTGCAGCATTGCTCTTTAGTATTGTCATCCCCGTCCGCCACAAGGCGTAGGACGGATCCGCCGACGCTGTCTGGCGGAAATGTTTTTACCATGACAATGGCCCTTTAGGGTCAGGAATCCAGAATACAAATCAAACTCTGGATTCCCGCTTTCAGCCAGAGGACTGATCCTTCCTTCGGCGGAAAAGCACGCGGGAATGACATGGGACAAAAGAGTTATGTGTATTTATGAAGCCGTTTCTAGTACGACGTACGGAGGAAAAGACTCATCGCCGTACGCGGAGCTCCGTACACTGCACGGATTAATACACCCTGACGCGGCGCTTGAATTCATTCCAGGGGAAAAATTTCCCGGGACATTCGGTCGCCGCGCCCGGCACATCGCGATGGCCCACGATATTCTGGTCAGGAATGCGGTAAAAACCCTTGAGGGTGATCACGAGAAAAACCAGAGAATCGTACATCTTATCGGGAAGTCCCGTTTCGCTGTAATTACCGACGACCGCGATGCCGATCGCCTTTTTGTTCCAGTCTCCCTGTTTAACGTGGGCGCCATCCATCTGCTTCAACCAACGGGGCCCGACCTCGATTTGGCCGCTCGTTTTCCCGCGCGAACCGTTGTCGATCAGAAAATCATATCCCATTCCGTTGTCCCACCCACGCTGATGATGAAGTCCGTCGATGCTGTAGGCACTGCCCTGATCGGTCGCCGTATGGTGGATCACGATATGCGTCCAGCGTGTTGTCGGAAAAAGCGGGATATTTGCCCGCGGACCGCGCGTGTTCGGGATCAAAAGCTTCATCCCCTTCTTGAGCTGTGTCTTGCTCGTCAGATTATTGACACGCATAATCGTCGCCATATCCACGCTGTAGATGCTCGAGATGCGCCAAAGTGTCTCGTAAGGCCCAACTTCATGATAGATATCGCGGGGAGCACCCGCCGGAGCCGGAAGGATCGTGGTAAGTGCCGAGACCGGACGCGGAGACAGATAAGCCGTCGTATGACTCGGAGAAGATGATGCGCAGCCGGAAAGGAAACTTGCGCCCGCTAAAAGGGCAAAAAACGCCCAGGCATGCTTGCTCGTAAATCTGTTTGTGGATATTTGAGATAGCACTCTATAAGACCTTCATAGTTGATATGCGTTGCTCCAGTTATTCCCTCCTGTAGGGCACATTTAAATGTGCCCTACGGAAGAGAGGATAGAGCGAATATCTCTCAGGAAACCGGAACAATGCATTTGATGTTTTTCGCCTAAACAACCCGGCGGCTTTAGGATGTTTTTTTTAGTAACAGTTCTTCAAAAAAGCCAACATCTTTTTTTGAAAAGCGCTGAATCCCGTTGCAAGATTCGATCCCAGATCCACAGCGAGAATCGAGAGGCCTTTACTTGAGATCGCTTCATAGTCCCCCATCGCCTGGGCCCGCTTGAGCTGGCTGAAGCCGTAGACCTCACCCGGGATTTTTACATCTTTCCCGTCCTTCAGAAAAAACTCAATATAGATGCCCTGTTTCGGCCCGCCTTTATAAAGCTGACCGATCGAGTGGAGATACCGGGGCCCAAAACCGGAAAGGACCGGAACTTTCAAGGCTGAGGCCATGGACTTTTGCAACCCCTGGAGGATTTTCTTCGTGGCGGGCGAACGGTCCACATATGCCAGCAGCGATACAAACCCGTTCTCCGGAAGCTTGCCAAAAAAAGCCGCCAGTGTTTTTTTATCACTTGGGGTTAATACCGCATTTTTCGCGACAAGAAGCTTTCCAGGCTTCGGAAGAGCTTTTTTCTTCTTCACGTCTTCCAAAAGCCGGCTTGTGATATTCTTTGATTCTGTCACGTTCGGTTCATCGAAAGGATTGACCTTCAAGACCACGCTCGCAAAACTCGTCGCGACTTCCCAACGCAGGAACTCCCCGCCCACATTCACCCCATCGCTCCACACAAAATCCAGGACCGGAAACCCTTTGGCATCGAGCCCCTTGATACGCGCCGCCCAGAGTTTTTCATTTTCCCCCTTGAGACGCAGCATGACGAATACGCGGTCGCTGCCATACCGATCAAGGGCAAGCGGCATCTCGCCCGTCACAGGGGTAATGCCTTTGCCGTCTTTCCCCGTGCTTTCAGCAATCAATTGCTCGGCCCAATCCGCGAAAGAGGCCAGCTCCGGCGATGTCCAGAAAGTCAGTTTGTCCTTTCCGTTGAGTGCCAAAACTCCTAGAAGGACGCCCAGCGCGATGCCTTCATTCCTGGAAATATCCCTCGTCGACCGCATGCTGTCAAGAAAACGCTGCGCGTCGGCAAGCACTCGGCGAACATCGAGCCCCAAAAGCGCGGCGGGCACAAGACCGAAGAAGGACAGCGCCGAATAACGGCCCCCGATGTCCTGCGGGTTCAAAAAAAGTCCCCCAAAGGTCTTACTGCGACCCAGGGCTTCCAGAGGCGAACCATGGTCGGTGATAATGACAAACCGCTCCGCCGCCTTGTTCTCATCGCCTTTATAGAACTTTTTCACCCGGTCAAAGAAATATTGATATTGCGAGCGTGTTTCGATGGTGGAGCCGGATTTGCTGCCCACAAGGAAGATCGTGGACGGATAGCGCACGTTTTTTTCGACTTTGAGGATACTGGCCGGATCCGTGGTATCGAGCAGATGAAAACGGATACCCGGGAGTGCTCCCTTCACTTTATGCGCAGGTTTCTTAAGGATAAGCGAAAGCACTTCGGCCGCCAAACTCGATCCACCCATGCCCAGGAGCACGATGTCGCGGACTTTAGATTTGAAAAGTTTTTTTTGCAACTCATCGATCTCATAGAGCTTCCCGGTGATTTTTTCGCAGTTATCCACCCAGCCCAAACGGTTGAGGATCACTTTCTGATGAGCAGCGTCATCTGACCAAAGGGTCGGGTCCTTTGCAAGCCAACGCGCGTGAAGATCTTTTTTCGCGAACTGGCCGAGCGTGTCTGACACGCTTTTTTCAAGATTTTCCGGCAGTGTAATATTTGCTTTAACGATCGGTGCCATTTTCATTTTAGAGTCTCTTTTCTTTTCCAGGGTTGTCATAAGGGATTCAAAAGCATTCATAAAGGATTTCACGCCGTCTTTCTGCAAGCGGTCGCAAACGGCATGGATGTCGATGCCGAAATCCCTGAGCATCGACAGGACCGCTTCGGCATCCGGGATATTTTCTTCCACCGAACCCGGGCGGATCTCACCATGCGCCAGGAGCGCTTCCCAGGTACTTTGCGGGAGTGTGTTCACGGTATCTGTTCCGACCAGGTTTTCCACATAAATCAGGTCCGGATACGAGGGATTCTTGCAACTGGTGCTGGCCCAAAGGGGTTTCTGGACGTAGGCGCCCTGGTTTCTGAGCATCTGAAAACGATTTGAACCAAAGAGTCCCTTGAAGATCCGATAGACCGCCTTGGAATTCGCGATGGCGGCTTTACCTTTGAGATTGGTCAGGAGCATCTGCTTCGCGGCATTTTTCTCGGTCACAAGCTTGGCGTCGAGTTGTTTATCGATGTCTGTATCAATGCGACTGACAAAAACGCTCGCCACGGAATGGACGCTGGAAAGATCGCCGCCTCTTTTCACGAAAGCCTCAAGGCCGTCCAGATATGCATTTGCCACATCCCTGTAATTTTTTTGGGAGAAGATCAGCGTTGCGTTGACATTGGTCCCTTCTCCAATCAGCCTGCGAATCGCGCGAACCCCCTGTTCGGTGGCTGGTACCTTGATCATGAGATTCGGACGGTTCACAAGCCGAAAAAGCCGTCTAGCCTCTTCGACTGTCGCGTGCTCATCAAAGGCGAGGTTCGGAAGCACTTCCAGGCTGACGAAGCCGTGCTCGCCACGGGTCTTCTGAAAAACCGGCAGAAAAAGATCGCAGGCCTCGCGGATATCGCAAATCGTCAGAGCATCATAGATTTCCAGCGTGCTCGCCCCGCGTTTCAGAAGTTGTTGAATATCCTGCTCATAACCGTCCCCCTGACTGATTGACTGCTGAAAAATGGAAGGATTGGAAGTCACGCCGAGAAGACCGTTTCCTTCAATATAGGCCTTGAGCGTTCCGGATCTCAGAAGTTTACGGCTGATTGTATCAAGCCACGGGCCCTGTCCGGCCCTGTAGAGTTCAACGCTCGGCAAATCCGTCGTACACGTCTCCATAGAATCCTCATGATTAGTTTGTGAATAATTTCGTTCAGCGGTGGGAAAAACAGGGGGAATTGTACCACGACCGCCGGCAACGGGCAACGCGCAACACAAAAACAAAGAACTCTTAATGTTGACCGCTATGCGTTGCGCTGATTCAGCAATTTCCGCAACCAGCGCCGGGACTTCCTTAGATCAAAATGCCCGGCGGACCCTTGCGATCAGCTCCTGGATTCCCTGCTTTTGCGTAGCTGAGATGAGAACCGCCTCAGGGAAGACGCCCTGGATCCGGGCCTTCTCCGAATCGCCCAGAAGATCCGCCTTGTTGAGTGCAAGAAGCTTTCGCTTGGCTTCCGCACCCAGCTCTTTCAAGACCTCGTCCACGACACGCTTATGTTGAACAGCATGTTCGCTCGCGGCATCGACCAAAATCAGGATCAGGTCCGCATCCAACACCTCTTCCAGTGTCGCGTGAAACGCCTTCACAAGCCCGTGCGGTAGATCGCGGATGAAACCTACGGTGTCGGTAAAAAGAACGGCCTGACCGCGGCCGTACTTGTCTTTCATTTCATTTCCAGAGGGTTGACAAGTACGGCCCCAATTTCCGCTTCGCTGAAATTGATGAGTATTGGGACCGTCTTCATAGATCCGTGTCTTAGGATCCAGCGTCGCAAAAAGCCTGTTCTCCACATAAGCGTCCGCGCCGGTCAAAGCGTTAAGAAGCGTGGATTTTCCGGCATTTGTATATCCGACAATCGCGACCTGCCGGAGTCCTTTTTGCCGGCGGCCCTGACGCATCTGCGCCCGGTGTGTCCTGAGCTTCTCGAGTTGCTCCTGAATATATTCGATGCGCCTGCGGATTTTGCGCCGGTCTACTTCAAGTTTTTGTTCGCCAGGGCCACGGGTCCCGATGCCGCCGCCCAGGCGCGACATGATCACGCCCTGCCCCACAAGCCGCGGCAGAAGATACTGCATCTGTGCAAGCTCGACCTGGAGTTTCCCGTCACTTGAAACCGCACGACGTGCAAAAATATCAAGAATGAGGCCGGTTCTGTCCACAATCCTCACACCGCATTCGGTCTCAAGATTCCGCGCCTGAACAGGCGTCAGATCCACACTGAAAATCAAAACATTCGCCCCGGTCCTCGCGATCTCCTCACGAAGTTCTGCGATCTTTCCCCCGCGGATAAAATGGCTCGGGCTCGGGTGCGGAACACTCGCCGTAAGACTCGCAACTACGTTCCCCTGAGCCGACTCGGTAAGCTCGGCCATTTCCTCGAGCACATCCCGAAGATCCGGGAGGTCTCTGACACCGGTCTTGATAATGACGAGACAAACTTTATCGCGCATAGCTATCGCTCAGCCATGAGTCAAAAGCAACGAGCCTTGAGTATTTTTCTCTCATGGCTTAGGGCTCATGCCTCATGGCTTGGTTGCGGAATCGATCAACTTTAAAATGGAAATAATCGGAAATAAAAGCACTCATCTTTTTAACAGAAATCGTTTCCGGCCACCAGACCCAACGAATGCCCCGTTCCCGTTTGAACCAGGTCCACTGCCGCTTGGCAAAGTGACGCGTCGTTTGTTTTATTCTGTCCTTTGCCTCCTCAAGCAAAATCGGGGTCACACCCCAATAAAAAAAGGGGTGTGACCCCGATTTTAACAATTCCTTATACCCCACCCCTTGCAATGCAGTCTTGGAAAGTTTCTTCCGGGCAAGGCGCTTCACTTCGCGCACAAGACCCTTGCGAAACATCGCATCCACACGTTGGTTGATCTTCCGGTAAAGCGCGTCACGATCCCGATGAATACCGATCACGATAGGCCTGTACCCCAGTGCTTGAAGTCCCGGTGTTTTCCGGACGGACTCAGACGGCCTCTTCCCCGAGATAAGATAAATCTCCAATGCACGTATAATGCGGCGCTGGTTATGAGGCCCGATAGTCTTGGCCCTTGGGGGATCCAGTCTGAGAAGCCGCCTGTAGAGGGCCGGCAAGCCCTTCTTCAGGGCCTCCAGCTCAAGTTCCCGGCGTAAAGAGGCGTTAGCGCCCGGCAAGGGCGAAAGCCCCTCCAAAAGGGCCCTGACGTAAAAACCCGTCCCGCCTGCCACTATCGGAATTTTGCCCCGCTTCACGATATCTTTGATTGCTTTGAGGGCGAATTGACGATAGGCAAAAACAGAGAAACCCTTCGCGGGGGAGATGAGGTCGAAGCCATAGTGTGGAATGCCACCACGCTCTTTTTTGGCGGGTTTCGCAGTCCCGATATCCATCCCCTTGTAGATGAGCATGGAATCTGCGGACAGGATCTCGCCTCCAAGTTTTTTGGCAAGCGCGACTGCAAGCGCCGACTTGCCCGACGCCGTGGGACCGACAATGAAAAGAATGGTGGGTTTCGTCACATCGATTCGGGTTGGGAAATGCCGAGAAGCTCGAGGCCGTTGCGAAGGACGATGCGGGTGGCATCGGCCAAAAGAAGCCGCGCTTGGGTTAGCTCTTTATCCTCGGTGACCACGCGGTGATGGCTGTAGAATTTGTGAAAACACGCGGCCACCTGACGCAGATAATCTGCAAGGCGGTACGGCTCCGTCGAACGGCTTGCTTGAATGAGATACTCGGAGAATTGCGAAAGGCAACCGATCAGTTCTGCTTCCTCCGGCGCGGCGAGCAGCTTGAGATCAACTTTCGTGGTAATGCCCTGTTCGGCGTATTTTAAAAGGCTCGCGATACGGGCGTGGGCATACTGAAGATAATAAACGGGGTTCTCCTGCGATTGTTCCTTGGCGAGATCAAGATCAAAATCCAGAGGACTTTCCTGCCGGCGCATCACAAAGAAAAAGCGCGACGCGTCAACCCCGACCTCCTGGTAAAGTTCCCGCAGGGTCACGAATTCTCCCGCACGCGTGGACATGCGTACCGGCTGTCCTTTCCTGAAAAGCGTGGTCAGTTGAACGACCCCGATATGAATGGCCTCCGGCGGATATCCCAGCACCTGACAAGCGGCCTTAAGACGCGGAATATAGCCGTGATGGTCCGGTCCCCAAAAATTGACGAGCATGTTGTAGCCGCGCTCGTACTTGGAGAGATGGTAAGCGATGTCCGGCGCCAGATAGGTGTATTCGCCCGTGGATTTTTTGACCACCCGGTCCTTATCGTCCCCAAGATCCGTCGAACGGAACCAAAGCGCGCCTTCGCTTTCGTAGAGATAGCCTCTCTCTTTCAGAACTTCGAGCGCGTGCTCCACCGCTTTTTTGGCGTAAAGCGTTTTCTCGCTGAAGTAATGATCAAAATGAACCCGCATCCTGGCAAGATCCTCCTCGATCAAGCCCATGAGATACTTCACCGCGTAGAGCCCGCAGTATTCGACCGCCTTTTCCTCGGGATCCTTGAGGAGGGAATCCTTTTTTTCCTTCTCGATAATGTTACGGGCGATCTCGCGGACATAATCGCCCTGGTAACCATCCTCCGGGAATGGCATTTCCATACCCAGAAGTTCGTTGTAGCGCACCCAGACGCTCTGGGCGAGCATTCTCATCTGCCGGCCGGCATCGTTCAGATAATATTCCGAATGCACCGTGTGGCCTGTGAACTTGAGAATACGCGCAAGACAGTCCCCGACCGCGGCCTGGCGGCCGTGCGCGATCGTAAGAGGCCCCGTGGGGTTCGCGCTTACGAATTCCAAAATGGCTTTTTTACCTTTGCCAAACTCCGACACGCCGTAATTTCGATCCTGTTTGTGGATCTCCAAAAGCACGGAACCAAGGTCTTCTTTTTTAAGATAAAAATTGATGAATCCGCCGCCGGCCAGATCCATCTTCTCGACCGGAGAATCTTTCCCGAGTTTTTCCCGGATCAATCCCATCGTGGTTGCTGCAATGAGCGCCGGTTTCTGGCGCGTTACCTTGGCGAGTTTGAACGCGACATTGCAGGAAAGGTCCCCGTGCTGGGTATCTTTGGGGGGATGGAGATCGTACACGAAGCCTTCGGGCTTTGCGGCGCCCTGTGCTTTGCAGAAGTCATCGACAACGGAATTAATGATATTTTCGAGTTTGGGTTTCATATCAGCAATCGGAACTCGGGACTTGTTCCTTCCGCCAAAGGACGGATCCGTCCAGCGCATTGTGGCGGACGGGACTCGCTTCTGTTTTTCATTTTTACGAGTCCCTAGTCCCGAGCTACGAGTCTTTAGATTCTCTTCGCTTCTCCCCACAGCCGCTCGAGGCCGTAGAATTCGCGGGTTTCATGGTAGAAAATGTGGGCGATCACCGGCCCGTAATCAAGAAGCACCCACTTCCCCTCCGCCAGACCCTCGACATGGAAGGCAGGCATCTTGCGCTGCTTCATCTCGTCGATAAGATGCATCGCGATGGACTTCACGTGCCGGTCGCTGTTCCCATGACAGATCAGGAAATAGTGCGCGATACTGGAGTGTTTGGAAATATCAAGAAGAACCGGATTTTCGGCCTTTTTGTCCTCTGCAAGCGTTCGTAACAATTCAGCGATTTTTTTGGGTTGCAACGGATTTCCTCTCGTAAATTTCGTGAAGTATAACACGGCCCTGAACTGTCCGCCACATTACTTCTGCACGCAAATTGAAAAGCAGGGACTCGGGACTCGTTACTCGGAACTCGTTTTGGTTCCTCGCTTTTTTCGAGTCCCTGGCCCCGAGGAACGAGGCCCTTTTTCATATTCCAACAACCAGCGTTTCCACTTCTTCCCTGCCGAATATTCTCCGAGCCCGCCGCCCAAACTTATTATTTTTTTACCAAAATGGTAGTTTGGACGGCCCCAATTTCTGCTTCGCGAAAATTGATAGGTATTGGGACCGGAGGCAGGAATAACCCGGTGACACGGAATCACGATCGGCAGGCGGTTCTTTTTCATGGCACTCCCGACTGCACGCGCCGCGCCGGGATATCCTGCCCGTCTTGCGAGTTCACCGTAGGTGATGACCTTTCCCGCCGGCACCTTGCCTAAGACCTGATAGATTTTCTTTTGGAAGGGCGTATAGCCGGTTAGGTCCAGCTTGCGATTACAGAATTCCCGCAATAAAGGGGACAGGCTGAATTTTTTATGAAATGTAAAAAAATCGGCCTGTCCCCTTTTGGGGAACCGCACCGCGTAAAGCCCTTTGGAGCTGATATCGAGGGAAAATGTCCCAATCCGGGTCTTGACTAAAAGCTGGTTTTTTACTTTTTGCGTTCTACACCGCATGTTGCGCATTGGATGGGTGTTAGCCGCGAAACCGGTTGGTGATCGGCATGCGCCGGCCGAACCAGGCTTTTTCGGTCACACGCAGGATGGGTGGTGTTTGGCGGCGTTTATATTCGTTGTGGTCGACTCTGCAAATAATGTCGGCAACAACGGCGGCAGGAATTTTCTTCCTGAGTCGGCGAATGATCTCATCACGGCTCAAGTTCTTCTCGATATAAAGTTTAAGGACCTCATCCAACATGTCGTAAGGCGGCAACGAATCCTGATCTTTTTGGCCGGGCCGGAGCTCGGCGGACGGGGCTTTGATGAGGCTGGACTCCGGAATCACTTTTTTGATCGTATTACGGTATCGCGCAAGCCGGTAGACGTCCGTCTTATAAACATCACCGATCACCGCAAGCCCTCCTGCCATATCGCCATAGAGCGTGCAATAGCCCATCGCAAGCTCGGACTTGTTACCGGTCGTAAGGACCAACCTCCCTTCGTGGTTCGAGAGGAACATTAACTCCATTCCACGCAACCGCACCTGAAGATTTTCCATGGCCAGTGTTGGATTTTGAGTCACCGGAAGTTTCGTTTCCCGGAGCCAGGCTTCATATTTTTCACGAATGGAACGCACTTCAAATTCTATTCCCAACGCTCGTGCCAGGTCCTCGGCATCCTTCCAGCTCCCCTCTGACGAGAATGGCCCGGGCATCGTCACACCCTTGACCGCATCCTCACCCAGGGCATCCACCGCAATGGCTGCGACGAGTGCGGAATCGATCCCGCCGCTTAAACCGATCACGGCCTTCCTGAACCCGTTCTTCCGGAAATAGTCCCGCACGCCCATCACGAGTGCGTCATAAATTTCCGAATGTGAGGAAATTCCGGAATTTTCACAGACCGAACCTGGCACACAGGACATTTTGGGACCTGTCCCCAATGGGCCGGATGACGAAGATCGCGCATATTCATCCCAATCATAGAAAAAAAGCCCCTCTTCAAATGCGGGAGCGCGGAAAAGGACGCGGCCTTTCGCGTCCACGAACATGCTTCGGCCGTCAAACAACAGATCATCCTGTCCGCCTACTTGATTCACGTAAAGAACCGGAAAACCATGGCGGCGAGTCTGTTTTTTGAGCAGTTGCTCACGAACCGCAGCCACATTGCGGTAATAAGGCGACGCGGAAACATTGAGGACAAGATCGGCTTTCTTTTTCGCAAGCCCGGCAAGAGGCTTCACCTCGTAGCGCTCGTCCCAGATATCCTCGCAGATGGTCAAACCGATTTTATGGTCTTTAAACGAAACGATCTTTGTCTCAGAACCCGGCTGGAAAAAGATCTCCTCCAGAAAAACATCGTAGGTCGGAAGAAGCTGTTTGTGGTAAATCGTACGGATATTGCCCTTCTCGAGCCAGGCGACAGAATTAAAAGCATTTTGCGAGACTCGATACTCGGGACTCGCCCCTCGGCTAATAAAACCAAGGACAACCGCAGCACATTTTCCCTTGGTCGCAGCGGCGATACGCTTGAGACACTTCAGGCCCTCATCGACAAATTGTTTTTTATTGGCAAGGTCCCAGACAGGATAACCGCAAAGGGCCGCCTCGGGGAAAACGACCAGGTCCGCGCCTTTTCGTTCTGCTTCATCGATCCAGCGAAGGATCTTCGCGGTATTCCCCGCGTAGTCCCCGACCGTCGGATTCATCTGCGCGATGGCGCAATAAATTTTATTTTTATCGATATCCATAGCACCTACACATCAAAAACAAAACGTATTTTTTCATATTCTGTCAAACCCCTCGGCCACTTTTTGCAAACGAGCGCATAATCCAGGATCTCCAGTTCGTTTGCTATATTTTTCAAATATTTCATCTCGCCGGGACCGGCCGACAATTTTACCTCATACGCGGTTTTTTTGTTCAGGATGAAATCGATCTCGACCCCGCTTTTTTTCTGAAAATAATTCAACTCTCCCCGCCCCCTCAATATCTGAAAAACACTGTTTTCAAATAAGGCTCCCTCGCTCACGCGGGCCAGCTGGTTCAGCAACCCCGAATCACAGATATAGATCTTTGGCGTTTTCCGGATCTCGGCGTCCCTGTTACGGCTGAAAGGCCTGACCAAATGAATAAAATAGGTTCCTTCCAAAAAAGCCAGATATTCCGTCAGTGTGATTCTTGAGATCCCAAGCTCCGACGCCAATTTGCTGACGTCCAGCTTGCTGCCAGCCCGCTGCATCAAGAGAAGCATCAGATCCCTGACCACTTCATTCTTCCTGAAATCCCCGAGCGCTAATACCTCAGCCTGGTAATAGGAAGTAAAAATGTCGTCCAGGGACCGTTTTTTTTCATCCGGGTCCGTCTTCAAGACCACTCCCGGGAATCCTCCCCACCGGCAATATTCGTCGCAAAGAACGGAAAAGGTTTCCCACAAACGTTTGTCGCTTCGAACTCTCTCGGCTGAAAGACGCAGAGGGCTTTTTTTGAAACGCAGAAATTCTTCAAAATCGAGCGGAAAAAGTTCGAAAAGATATTTTCGGCCGGCGAGTGATTCCGTAAAAAAATTCTTGAGATAAAAATTGGCGGATCCCGTTAAAAAACACTTGAGATCGTAATGGTCCATCAGATACTTGATCGCGCCGGGCAAGTTGCGGACATACTGGATCTCATCAAGAAAAAGATAGGCCTTTTTGCCGAGATCAAGTCCGAGCGTCTCCAAAGAACCCTTGATCCGTTCATAATTCTCTTCTTCGAAATAACGGCGGTTTAGGGGATTCTCAAGATCCAGAAATAGTTTGTTGGACGACGGGATGGCCTCAAGAATATACCGGAGAAGCGAAGTTTTTCCGACGCGGCGCATGCCGCTGATAATGATCGCTTCTTTGGATTCGACATGCGTTTTGATCTGCTTGTAAAGCGTTCTTTCTATTAGCATATTAGTAATATGCATTTAGGAATGCTTTTTGTCAATTAGTCTTTTGCTATCCATTTTTGTTTCAGGCGAGATCTTCAAGAGACTTTTCATAGCGGGGGAAGTATATCACATGTGCAATATATGCTGGGCAACGCGCAGGAAACAGGCACAAACCACTTGCCTGTCCCCCTGTTGAGCCCTATTCGAAAATTACGCTGAAGCAAACATGCGCGCTTGGGCCGCAGCAAAGTTTGTGAGTTCGGCCATCAAGGCTTCCAGCCCGCCGAGTTTTTCAACAAACACAAAGTGATAACCCATCGACCAAATCGATTCGTCGAGGAGTTTGTCCGCGGCCAAAAGTGCGGAGGCGGTCTGTTTCAGAGGATTTTGGGCTCCAACCACGCTCAAGAGATTTTTTCGTGAACCGATCTTGGCAGTCACAACGGAATCTTCTCGATCCGTCACAAGTGCCACCGGTCTCCCGAACGGGACCGAACTGTTATAGAATCCCTGGAATTCCGCAACAAACTCATTTTCATTTGTGAATGCTTGGATCTTGAAATTCGTGGGCAATGAGCCATTGGGATCCAAGGCCGCGAGAGCCCTCTCAAATGCCGTAACCTCTTGAGCATCCGCGATCAAGGCAAGCACTACGGCTGCTTTCGGGTTATAACGCGCAAAGATTACCAAAGGCAGCACACTCGCCGCATCCGGAATCCCCTGGCGCTGGTCAATGACCATGCGTTCTGGCGAAGCATCAGCAAAACGGCGAATGATGTTGTTGAAGACCGGCCATTTTGCCGCAAAAACTGCTGGAACCACCGGGGCTTTCTGATAATGAACCGTGCCGACAAAAAGCTGCGGCGCGATCTCGGAGGCATAGACCGGAGTGTTGGAAAGCAGCGGCGATACCATATTCGCCGCCACCCTGAGTGCCGTCCCGATCTTAGCACTCAAACTGCTCGCATCAACCAGCGAGAGCTGAGGAATAACGGGCCTTTCATACGTCCGCACCTCGGCACGTACGGGAGCTGTTTCACTGCGGGTTGCAGCAGATGCTGGCTTTTTGACAGCCATGACCGCGGAAAATCCTTTACCGTAGGCATTGGGTACTTTAAAGGTCTGGTCACCGGCCTGCATGAAAGTATCCTTGCCATTCCCCCAAAGGAAAACATCCTGAGCGTTATAACCGGTTTTAAGCTTTTCCGCCAATGCTTCCAGCGTCGTACCGGCATAATGCGTTTCCCCCGGGACAACCCCGGTGAAAAACTTACCGTCTTTAGTGACACCAAAAAAACTATGCGGGTGAGTCCCGGCATAAAAACGGATCCACAGCTTATTTTTTTCGACAAGATATTCCCCGAGCGCAAGATCTTTCGCCGAAGACTTCTGCTCCGTTACATTCCTGTAGCCCCAATTTTCAAAGATCACGTCTCTCTCCTTAGCTGTGATTTTAAAAGCCCTCAGCGGAGCAAGATCCAGATCCACTGGTTTGCCCTGAAGCGCCTGACGGGCCTTCGTCCTGCCGGCTTCCGTATAAAGCTCTCCTTTGTGATCGCTAATGCCCAAGTGAATCTGATCCGCTCCCCGCTTAAACATTGGAAAACGGAGGAGATGCCTCATATCATCGAATTGAACCGCGGCTCTATCAAGATTCAGACGCCCATTTTTCAGGATAGGCTGGCCATAGATACCGTACCGGATATTCGCGGCAACATTCTTCCCGCTCTCATCAAAAATACCGCGGACACCCTTCTGCATAAAGTGCAGTGTCATAGTTTTGGTTTCACCGCTGGGGGTCACGACAAGCATGTCATATTGGCGGTTTTCATTAAGCTTATCACCGCGATAGTGATAGACCTTTCCGTCCGCGATCGCGACGAACCAGTCGTTCATTCCGAGATTCCCGTTCGGCAGGACCGTCATGACTAACTTACCAGGATTTTGCGCTTCATAATTTTTCTTAAAAGTCCTTGGAAGGCGCTGAGATTTTCCTTGGCGATAAACTTGAAATTCGACGGGTTTATCTCCAAAGAATACTTCATTGTTCACTCGGTCAAAACTGGCGCGGCTTTGCCGAAAGTCCGGCCTCAACGGGGATCGCTCAAACGCCTCCTCACGCACGGAAAAAGCCGGCTCATACTCCGCAAGATCGAACACCTTCACAACCGGCTCATTTTGCCGGAAAGAAAGCACGCTGCTCCCAAGATATTGTGAGAGAACCGCTTCATTTTGTAACGTATTGTCAGACAGGTCTTTCTCATGGAACTTAATGAATCCGCTCCCCATTCATTCCATGTTCGCAAGTTGTAAATCTGTCTCACGATATCTTTCAGCAAACCCTGCAAAGCGTCTGGCTCGCCTTTTTGAAAATACATGATTTTTGCCCCAAGTGTCGGATCTCCGGTGCGCAGGAATGTCTTCACCTTGTCTACATATTCCGGAAGCGCGTACGTATAAAAAACAGGTGTAAAACTGGCCTTGACCTTTTTTTCGGCCCATTGCTTTTGAAAGATTCTTTGGGAGACCAAGAGGCCTTGAGGTGCCTGAACGAGCACGAGTCCCGCAGGCGAAAGTCCCTCGCGATTAAGTATCGAGATCACGGGCACAATATTCTGGCCTGTGTTCATGGATCGATCACCTTTAAAAACGAGGAGCTTGTCTTTAAGCTTTGGATTGATCGCCAAAACCGAATTCCGGATCCTTTGCCACTCTGGCTTCACACCTTTTTTCAGGTCTTCCCCGTTCACACCATTGCCGACAATGAGGATTTTGGAAGGGTTCAGCTGCTTGAGTATGTTGGCCACATAAGCTGGATACCCGGGCAGAGGATTCCCGAGCACAACCACCACTGGATCCTTCGGTATATTCGCAAGATCGTCACTCACCGCCACATGATCGAACAACCTCACCGCCGCCTTCGCCGCTTCTATTTGTTCCTTGATTTCATTCAAATCCTCGGCAGCCTGCTTGATGTTTTCAGGGACACGCGTAGAAATCGTAAAACCTCTTTTGGCATAATTTTCCGGATAATCCTTTCTAAGGATTTTGATCTCATTCAGAGCATATTCAAGATCTCTTAAAACTTCTTTGTCACTCTGCCCGGCAATTTCCGGCAAATAGGGCGCATAACTAATGAGCCGGATCCTGGATTTAAGAAATGCCAGTTTGGCTTCTTTTTCCGTTTTGCCCCCGGAATACTGACGTACAAGGGTCAATCCCGCGCGTCTTTGAAACAAGGGGTTTTGCATAACAACGATGCCCTGAGGCTCAAATCCTTTTTTTTCTCCTTTTTCTTCTAACATCTGCGTTCTGGAATATGTGACATTTTGGCCTGTATTTTTTGATTTTTTCTCTACAAAATCCACGGAAAGCTTGCCGGGGTATCTCGCTTCCATCTTCTGCGCATAAAACTCTGCCTCAGTGAGAGATTTACCGTCCGGACCTTTTTTAACGAGAGCCTTGGTTCCCCCTTCGCCGCTAGTTAGAATTTTTATGTCATATCCACGGCCTTTTAGTTCCATGATTTTATCTGCAGCCTCGTCAGGAACCCTTTCATCATAAGAACCGAAGACCATGACAACATTTTTTTTATCTTTTTTAAGATTCAGATCATCACTCGTGACATCGGTCCATCGGTCTTTGACCGGGAGATATTCCTCCCTCGCCGCGAGATAATTCGCGATGATCTGTAATTTTTCATTAATCTCCGCGCGCTCTGCCACCGTCAACCGGACTTCGGAGCGGCCCCATGAATCTGGCAACTCTTTTTTCATAAGAGGTAACGCGATCGTGCTATTATCTTTATCTGGGACAAAATTCAAATTATCCATAATCCAGGCGGTTGCCTGGGCACCTTTTAATTCTTTGGCTACAGGCAATGATATTTGTAAAGAATCTGGAGACGAATATTCCCCAACATTGAAACCACCCCTTCGTTCAAGCATCGAATAGTCATTACCTTCCGGGCTGCCCTGATCGCCCACTGTGGCTATCCTGCGCTCCGGGATATTGAAAAATTCAGCCAACGCTCGTATAGCATTGTCTTTTTTAGCGCCCTTAGCAGCGATGTCCACTGATAGTGATGTGCTCAAGACCTCAAGGTCCAGACCTTTGGATATCAAAATCTTCCGCGCTTCTGCAGCTAAAAAGGCTATGAATTCTTTCGTCCTGTATTCTTCTCTTATCCAGACAGCCATCCCATGGCTCTTGTATTCGGGATAGAGTAATCTGCCGGAATATTTTCCATGGAGTTCGTTGAATATCTCCTCCTGATACTTCTTTTCCAGTTGTTTAACTCCTAAATCAAATTCCCTTCTCCTGGAATCTCCCAATCTGAATCCATTGACTCCCACTGCCCCGTTTTGCTCAAGACCGAGCAAATATTCCAGCTTATCGCTGTCATCAAGGCTAGCTCTTATCTTCTCAACGACCTCCTCTATGCTATGGGATCCTTTTTGCGCGTATTCGGGCGATAAGCCCTGCGTCCTGCCCGAGATTAAAACAACATATATATTGCGCTTGATCAGATTTATAATTCTATCCGTCATTTCATCGGGCACGATGGCTTTGTTGTCGGTTAAAGTACCGTCAATATCGAATATTACGGCGCTGTATTTTCGGGCAAGCGCTTCAGCCAATTTACGCGATTCGATTTCCCGCGTTGATTGCATTGAGACCCCCCTGTTGTTAGACTCTTCGTTTTGTCCCAGATAACCGGCAGCCGCTCCTGCCCTAAAAGGGATGATATCGGCTTTCCCCTGATACCACGGCCGAGACGCCAAGAATTCATGAACTTCTTTAGCCGCTTGTTCATAACTTCCCGGCCTGATCCAAATCTGCATCCTCCCACCGTAGCCTGCTCCGAAATGACGGGGGGCCAGGCACCAGGGCTGACGCATCGCCCACGAAGCGATCTCATCAATACGCGGCGTGGAGTTGTTAAAAAAATCCCGAAGACTTTCATACTCATTTATTTCTAACTCAGCAAAACGCTTCCATGCCCCGTTTTGAGCGGCATCGTTTCCCTTAGCGGCATCTGCAAGAGCGTTTACGATAAGATGTGCTCGATCCTGCGCGCCAATCACATGAAGCGCTACACCCTGCAGATCATAGGACACAGTATCAGGATCCATTACATGCCGGGTTGAGGCGACGACTTTCTCAAAATAGTCTTCCGGCATACCATATCTATCAATCAATTCTCTTTTTGTTGCACTGGAAGGGAGATTCTTCCTGACCCAGTCATGGATAGCCTCTGAAGAAACCTGGGCCCCCACCGATCCCAGGAAATCCTTAGAGAAGAAGGCGGGTTTGAGGAAAATCGGCCACAAACGGCCCTCCTCAAAAAGGTAGGGCCTACCGTTATGATCCCGGTTAATATCTGCAAAAAGCCGTTGGATCTTTATGCGATCTAATTGATTCGAGAAATCCGGAATTAGCTCATAGAGCTTATGCGCAAGGATCCAGGATGCAAGTTCTCCTTCCGCAACCCGCTTGGTGAATCCTTTTTGAGCTTCTCCTTTCGAGCCAGTATCTACGATCAACGCTTCCAAATTCGCAGGTACCTGAAATAGTTTTATTTCAACCTTATCGCGGCCATCTTCATAGGTCCTGGGAATAGTATCGATCATCGCGCCTGCCGTTTGTCCCGGCTTCAGAGATAATCGTCCCAATGTTGAGCTTGCCTGATCCAGAGGCCCGCAAGGGAACCCTATCTTTAATTCCGCGTCACGCCCGATCTGGATCGCCTCACCGCCGGTCATTCTTCCGCCTATCCCCGAAAGTGCCTCCACGGCATAAATAATAGATTCCGCAAAGGCCGCCGAAGAAGAAATGTTGGATTCGACAGGAACGCCCCCGAATTCCTCGCGGCCATCTACAAGAAGGGCCATTCCTTCAGGGATTCTGGCTTCCGGGTAAGGCTCAAGCCGCGGCAAAAGGGACTGCAATACTGCCAGCGCATACGTTGACCAGGAAAGTTCGGACTTGTTTTTTACCGGTTGGATCTTTATTTTTTGAATATCGGCTGTGTCAAAAGAACGCGCAGGAAACCTGTCGTTTATATTGTTAAGATCGATCTGCCTGCTTTCGGAATTAATCCCCGCGATCACGATGTCATCTTGCCTTGTAGGAATTCCTAAAGATAATGCGCTATAGGAATCTGTGTGATCGTTGAGCGTGATCCGGCCCGGCGCCCTTGCGACAACAGCACGGTCAATATGCGGGTATAATTTTTTGAAGCGCTCTAACAAGGTCATAAGTCTTTTTCGCCTGAGATCCCATTCTTCTTGATAAAGGATCTTCAGTTCTTGAACCGCTTCCGAGCCTGCGTCGTTTAACTGCTTCAGATAATGTTCAAGAGACACGCCTGTCGAACCTGCCGCTAACCGGTTTATCTGCTCCACAAGTCCGGATATCCACAAGGTGGATTCGGCGCTGTTAATCGAGTCCCGGGTTTTTAGTGCTTCAAAGAAATGCTTGAATTCAAGCTGCAGGGTCGTGGCTGGAGAACCTTCTAAGGAAAGGCTCTGAGGAAACCTGCTGTCCGTTTCCGGGATATTATTTCCGTTGCGATTCAGGACCGAAAATTTTTCCTTTTGTATGCCTTTTTCTTTGTAGTCTTGATAGTCCACGGTCACTTCCAAACGCGAACCTTTTATAGTAATGGTCCTTTTTCTTTCTTTTTCTCTGAAATCCCTGTCGACATGGATCGTAACACGTATCCCGCCGTAATTAAAAAAGATATCCGCCTTTTCGCCGGCATTCTCCAAAACGGCTTTCAGGTCCGTGACCGTTTTCTCGCCAAACAACAGCCGGACAACGCTTAACATGTGAGAGGCAAGATCCCCGATGACATTCTCGCTGGTATCAAGTTTCCTGCCTGCGACCGGATTCAGCATGTTGAATTCCGCCTCAAAAACTTCGCCGGCCTCTGCATTTTCGACAACCGCTTTCAGGCGGTTTATATTTTGATCGTACACATATTCATAACCGATGACCAACAAGCGTTTATGTTCTTTCGCGATCGCGATCAGTTCTTTTGCTTCTTTCTCTGTTTTAGTAAACGGCTTTTCAACAAACACATCTTTCCCGGCAAGAAGCGCCTCCTTGACCATTTCATAATGAGTGTTTGACTGCGTGGTAATAATAACCGCCTTGATCGCGGGATTGTCCAGGATCTCCCTTTTCAGACGATCCGCGTGATGTAGGGTAAAGCTTCCGCCAAGGTCTTTCCTGCCGAGCCATCCAGAGTAATTGGATCTCGCGACGCCGTGCACGCGCACGCCCGGAAGCTGGGTTAAAGTATTTAAGAGAGGCCCGCCGCCCCACCGGCCCATGCCGATAATCGCAACTTCTGTTTGCTTGCTCCCGCTGAGCTGATCAAGGGCCGTCTTGAACGGAAACGCAGCCTCGGGGCTTATGCCGTCTTTCCAGTCCTGCGCCATTTTGCTTAAAGCAAGAACCATGATCCTTGTAAGCGGATTGGTGGTCGTATCGGTAAGCTCGAACTTCTTTTCTCTCGCGCGAGCATTTTCAATGACCTTCCCCAGCCCGCCTTTTTGGTGCAAATTGCCCAGGACCTGTTGTTTTGCCCAATCCAATTCCCGGAGGCCGGGGTTCGCCGCGGTAGGTGCCGCATAAACCTGGCCAAAAGGATCTACCGTCACCTCAAAGGCATACATACTTTCAGAAAATTCCGTCTTTCCTTTCGGCAGCTTAATGACGTCCTCGGCAAGAGCGACCTCCCTGCCATAGGGCAAAGAAAAGGCATCGCCGAGTATAAGTTGAGGGCGGCCGTTTTTCTTTTTGTAAAGGTCTCGCGCCAAATCCAGCAATTCCTCTTTCTGGGGTTCCTCGAAAAACTCCGCTATATCCACATAGTCTGAAGAAAAATTTACAAAATCAGCATCAAGGTCCTTGCCAAGTTGATAGAAGGCGGACATTTCCTTATAATTTTGAGGCACTAAAAGCATGTGTATGCCGATCTCGGGTCCTTTTCCGGCTTCCCTGACTTTGTCTCTCAATGACTGGACCCGATCACATACTTTTTTGAAAGTTTGTTCAATGGGCTCATTCGTCCTCGGATTTACAACTTTAGCGTATGTTGTGGGGGTCGCCGCATTCATACTAAACCGGATCCTCTGGACCTTCAGCAAATACGGCTCAAGCTCATCCCAATGATCGGGCAGACCGGTTGTATAAATGCTCATTTTAATGCCGCGTTCCGCGGCGGTATCGATGACCGCTTTCATTCCCTTCGAATCGGTCATAGGCTCAAGACCGCCGGCTATCTTGATTTCTTCAACGCCATGATCTGCGAAATCCGTTATTAGCTGCCGGTATTCATCCGCTTTTAACTTCTTGAACCCGGTTTTCCCCGGCATGTAATTAGCCCAAAGGCCCAAGAGCTTATTCCGCCTGTAACAAAACAGGCAATTACCCGGACAATCTAATCCCATGTGAAGTTCCACAACTTTGGGATATCCGAAATCACTGACTTTTCCGCTTTTAAGGAACGCGTGTATCACATGAGGTTCGCTCAGCATGAGGCGAAAGACGTTGCGTATATAGGAGATGTAAGCGCCATTCGTATAGCTGAGAGACTGTAACCATTCCTTGGGTAAAACTTTTTCAGATGCTATTTCATTCAAATAGGCGATAACCTGTCCAAGCGACAGATTGAGATTCTTCGCCAACTCACGCACCGGAAGCCAGGGTTGAAGCGTCACCGCATGCCTGACGAGTTGTCTTTCTTTTGCGGAGTTGGGCGCCGCAAGTTTCTGCGCGGGCGTCAGCCGGACTTCGGAACGAGATGCCTCAGCGCTTTTTGCAGCAGTTGGAAGTGCGCCTTCTGCGCCAGAGGACATATCCGTCCGAAGATGTTTGGCGGAGACGGGCTTGGTAATCGTAACATTTCTTAAGGTCAACGGCCTTTCCGGAACAAAGAGCTTCATGATGCTAAACCTTATGAAATTAAGCAATTCCCATACAAAGAACACCTTTTCTCCGAATCTTAACTGGAAATGAATATCATCTTTTTCGTAGCTGCTCTTCTCTGCGGGATAGGCCCACACCCCAATGCCGTATCTATCTAATGCGGACTTCAGCATTGCATTCGCCCGCCTTGCATGCAAATATTGGCTAACCAAAACAACCTTCATCTCCTGCATGTCGATGCCTTCCGAGTTGCGGGCAATGGCATCTGCCACCGCAGCGACTTGGGCCGCGGTACCGCCGTATTTAATATCCGGGGCGTTGTCGACTATGAAATTTTTCTCTCCTTTGGGGAACATCTCTATCGCCACTCTTCTCATCGCCTCTGCTTCACTTATGCCATTCCTCCTATATCCGCCGCTAAATATAACCCTTGACGCAACACCCGCCCTATACAGCTTCACGCATTCTTCGGCTACCGCTCTGGAATGGGTGTTTACGCCTCCTTCTTTGTTTAACGAACAGTTCAACCCAACGATGTAATCCGCTTTGCCGCCCGGTGGCAGACTCCGGGGCAATATCCATTTATCGATCAACTTGTCTATGATGGATCTTGGTTTATTGATAGCACGGGAAGTCGCTTTCGGTTCAAATGGGGCGGAACTCGTCGCCAGCAGCTGTGAACGATGGCTGGAAGCTTTTGCTATAATCCCTGTCTGGCTGACAGGCAGATGTTGGCTGTCGACTGTTGGCTGTTGTTGGCGTATTTCAGCCCGTACTCCGACAGACGCAATTGCGGACGCTGAAGCTAAAAAGGACTGGGACAGAGCGGTGGAAAGAGCCGGTCGCGAAGAAATAGTTTCGGAGTTGATCATGCCAAGGACAATTTCGCGGACATCGCGAACCCAGCTTTTGACCTGTGCTCCCAACACCGATTTCATCGTGGAAAGGTCCGAACCCAGCACGGCGCCCATCTGGGAAATCTCGAGATCACGACTGCCGAGGATCGAGCGGAGATAGACTTCGTGATCGCGCTTGGAGACTTCGTTGATACGCGGGGTGATCTGGAGATAGGAACAGCTTTTGGACGCTGCCAATTTTTTGAGACCATCGGCGTGGAATCCGCCGGTCACGATTACGGCACGGTTCTGTTTTTCGGCACCCATGCGTTTCAGAGCGTTAGTAAACATGTGTTGTTCACGAACAATAGCTGTGGAGTAAAAGCTCATTGCGGAAACAAACAAATCTTTTGCTTCGGGACTCGGGACTAGGGACTCGGGACTAGTTTTGGTTCCTCGCGAGGTATGAGCCCCGAGGTACGAGTCCCACTGAGAATTTAGTTCTTCATATTCCGTTCTCGTCAATTCCAGACTGAACAACTGCTTTAAGAGATAAAGCTCCCGGGCTGCGGTGAGGTATTCTTTCTCATCCGGGGTTTTGGCCAGAACGGTCTGGATCTTGTTCTTCAGACGTACGGCCTCTTCATGAAGTCCTTTGCTTTCCATTTCCTGCATCAGGATGATGTGTTGGGAATAAAGAGCCCAGTTCGGCCACGCCTTCATAGAGAAATCCTTCGGGAGTTTTTCGAAGGCGAGATCGAAGGAGCGACGCAGGGTCGAGTAACCGTCCATCGTCCGGCCTGCGGTCTTAAATAGATCGGTATCCGGAATTTGAAGAATAGTCTTGAAATTCCCGAGGATCTCCGTGGAAACCTTACGGGCAGCAAGATCTTTCAGGAAGGCTTCCGCTTCCCGATGCGCTTTTTCGCGGTCGATCTTGGAACCGATCGCTTGCAAACGATAATAGCGAATAAGGAAAGGATTTTCGTCTTGGTAGAAAGCGTCCGAGAGATCTTGTTTCAGATGCTTTTTGCTTGCTTCACCGAGGACTTTGAGCCATGCCTCAAAAGAAAGGGTGCCGGAGCCAAAAGCCTCTTCCTGATGGACAAATGTTAAAAGGTCTTTATTCAGTTTTGAGGCAAATCGTTTGTCCGTGGCGGTGCGAAGCTTCATCAGAAAAGCCTGAGCGGTCTTGCTCGACTTCACGACCGAGATGAACGCATCGCGGTCTTTCTTGTAGGCGTCCAGATCCTCCATACCCCACCCTTCGCTCTGCTTAGCCGATCCGATCAGAAAGGATTCAGGCCCCGTGAGATAACCCTCCTGCATGAGCTTGTCCGTGACCTTGTGGTTGAAATCGGGATGCTTAGGAAAAATGCGGAAAAGTTCGGGCTGGAGCTTATGAGCCGCGCCCTCAAGAAGTATGAGACGAACAGAAGAGCTTTCTTCAATGTAGCCGAGGAGGTTTTCGATGTTTTTTTCCGCCTGATAATTCCCGTGCGCGGACTGGATATGAATAATAGCCGGAGCCGAGGAATCGCCATTAATCATCTCGGTCACTTGGCCGAGTTCTGCCGGGATTTGAAGCATGCCCGCCGTAAATGCCGGCGTCTCGGCTGCGGACACCCTTCCCCCATCGGCTAGAGCACTCCATCCAATCTGGGTGATCAGGAAGCAACATACCGTCAAAAGGCTGATGATCCTGAGGGTCTTGTGCGCAGTTCTCAAAGCTACAGGTTCCTCTCTTAAAAGGTCTCTTTTTACTCTATTTCGAAGTAACGAATGCTCATCATAAAGATAACATATCTTCTATGGCAGTCAATAGATAGGATGAAATGTTTGGGGGGTGATAACTTTGGTCAATCAAGCGCTCTTCGCCATAAACACCTGCCGTTGGCGTAAATTCCGCCCTGCATGCGCGAGGCATTAAAACCAATACTTCACCTTTCACCCCGGCGCATGCACGGGGAACTCAAAGCAATCGTTCGATAGTCCTCGTGCACTAGTGCGAGGGAAATGCATTACACCGACTGCTGGATAGCCTCGGCGGCAAGTATCTCGGAGCGTAGAACTTCGTCCACGTCCGTCTTCGTCGCGAAATCAACCTCGTGATCGTAGTTCAAAATGACAACAACACCTTCCATCTGGCCGGCCAAAGCAAACGCACGGATGACTTTCTTACTGAGCAACTCTCCCTTGATCTTGCGAACCTGAAGCACATGCTTGCTCGGACGGCCGCCCTCGAGTTTAAGGCCCAGTTGCACCGCCTCAGCCTGGGCAAGAGCCCTGATGTTCGTACTGATCACAATGCGGATCCCGCTAATCGCAACAAGGGCTTTTTGGGCAACCGCTTCTTCAATCGCATTTGCAACTGCCACAGTGATCTGCGCTTTCGAATTTACGGCCGCCAAGATCCCGATCGCCTTGGCCATATTCGGATCATTTTTGTCATAGACAATCGTAATCGGCGTGACCGCTCCGAAGGCCTCAACGCTTTCAACTCCAAGGGCCTTCATGATACCATTAACGAGCACACCTTCCGCTTTGAACGCCTCAGGCAAAAGGATCTCTGTTTCTTTCGTCACTGCAAACTGGGCTCTTTGCCCTTCTGCAACTGCCGCCTTAAGAGTTGCCTCGATTTCGGCTTCACGTGCTGATCGGACCTCGGCGCGTCTTTTCGATACGGTTAACATTCGGCCCCGTCTCAACATGTTATCTAATTCTTTGTCCAATTTTTGTATTTCTGCAGGGTTCTCCCCTCTTTCGATCATATCCTTTTTAATACTCGCAAGAATCTTCGACGATATTTCCGTTCCTCTCAGCGCTTGTTTCTTCAGCAAAGTATAGGCGGCGAATTCTTCGGGAAGAGTGGTATATCCCTTTAACGGAATCCCTGTCTTGGCAACCAAAAGAACGGCCTGGAGGTGCAGAGATTTAAAATCTTCATTCTTTAAAAATTCCTCATAATACTTTTCCCATGGAATTGTCGTCCCTTTGAAAAACTCGGGGGTATACAATTCCCGCATCTCAGCTCGTGCGGCAGCAGGAGTTGCAGCAACACCCGCAATCGCTTTGGCCGCCGCCTCTGCCTCGCGAGTTGCTAAGTTCTTTGCAACTTCGGCCGCAGTCGTTCGTCTTTCATCAGCCGGCGTTTGATAAGCTTGCAGCACTGATGCGAAAAGTTCGGGAGAGACCGTTTCTTTCCGCATGGCTCCGGCCAGCCGTTCTTCCGTCACGCCCGTGACATAAAAAAGCCCGGCAAGTTCCGCGAATCCAATCCGTCCCGGGAAAAGCTCGTCACGGACGCGGGAACGCGGAAAGACATAAACATTCCCGCGGCGCACAATCACATTGGAAGGAATATTCACCGCCTTCAGGATCTCGATGAAATCATAGGTCGCCGAAACCCGTGCCGCACGGTTGCCTCCTGAAAAGATCAGGGCCTGCGCCGGATAATCCTTGAATCGTTCGACTGTAACACCGTTCTTGGTCAAAAGCACCTCTTCACGAACCGCCCGGTCGAACGCAAACTCTTCCGACGCATTCACAAAACCCTGAAAATGAAGCTGGCGGACTATTGATGCCCCGGCGCGGATCCCGTTGAATCCGAGGAGCGCGTTCTGGCCAAGTTCTTCCGCAGTCGCAAGCATAAGCTTAAGAACCCAGGGTGTCATGGACTGCGTCAAGTGGAGCTCAACCTTCGGAAAGAAAAGCGCATGGTCTAAGCGGAGCGGATTGGCATTCCGGTTTACAGTGATGGGCACATCATCTATGATTTCGACAAATAATTTCTGTTCAGGATATTTCGTAACGATCGCCTCATAATCGTTCGGCTTCCCCTCCTCCTGATAGATGGACCCCAAGTCCACCAACGGCCTTGCGATTGCCTCCTCCCTTGCCTTCCGGCCCGGATTTTCAGAGCGGAGGAACCCACGATCCCCGGGGATTTTTGCGGTCGTTATGTCTGTGAGCGGATAAAAATCGTGGGCTCTTCCCACATCCAGTTCTTTCTGGACTCTCTTCAGAAAATCCGACGGTTCAGGGGGCTTGACTGACACAGCAACCGTTTCCCGAATCTTTTCCTCCGAAGACTTCTTCTCACTGTATGCCCGCATCTCATCCGCCAGTACCTTTTTCGCCTTGGAAATATTCCATAACTTGCCAATTCCCGCAAGCACAGCCACGAGCCAAAGAACAGCGACGGTCACACCCGCCTGGGCCGCCATTGCCGGCACAAAAGTCATGAAACCGAACCCGATAGCAACTGCGGCCAGCGATCCGATCACAATACCGCGGAATATCCAGCTCGCCTGGTTTCCAAGCCAATTTTTCTTCGCGGTAATATAGTTGCGGTAATCGCGGCCACCGATAGCATCCAGGCGATCCATTGCCTCCAGTAGTTTCTTCTTGGTCTCATTGGTCGGTGCTGCCGCCACTTCAGCCTTGAGTTCTGTCATCCTCGTCTCGACTTCGGCCAACTTTTCCTCCAGCTCAGCGATCGACGCCCTGACCTCCGCCCTACCCCGGAATTTATCCGCGCTCTTCTTCAGCAGTTCGCCCTTTTGAGCCAACAATTCCTCATATTTTGCTTCCAGAGCAGGTGGCGTTACAGGCAATGGCGCCACTGGTGGTGTCGCAAGTGTTGCAGGAATAACTTGCTCAACTTTGCGAATCTCCTCAGCTTGCTGCCGTACACCATCAATCAGTTTCAAAATCACTTCAATCCGCGAATTGGTTCTCGGCAATAATTTCCCGGCCGCCGGTATTCCTTCTGATTTCCGCTCTAATAATTTCCTGATCTCAGCAATCCGTTTATTTACGCCCTCGAGTTCACGATTCAACTCGTTAACATCTCTCACCTCGGCGCGGGCACCTGCTGAGGCCTTCACAACTTCGCCATTCAATTCCACTTGTCGGCTTAAGAGCATCTCCAGTTCCTGCGACAACTCATCAAGTTTAACGATCGCCTGCTTGTCTTCGGCCGAGGTTTTCAGACCCGCAATCGCCCGAACGATCTGTTCATTCTCGGTTTGCAATTTTGCGTTTTTCAATACGAAAACAGTATTCGCCTGCTGTTTTTGAACAGGCTCCAGCTTTTTGCTGTCCTTAACACCTTTATTAAACCAATTATTCAGTTCTTTTATTTGTTTGTTTTTAAGCTCGAGATTATTCTCATCCTTATTTTCCTCGGAAATTTCAAAAATCGAGGGCAATGCAGCAATACCCTGCGGCAACGGTTCGAGATCCTGAGCCAAGTCGTTAAGTTTTTCACCAGCTTCTTTCTGCTTATCAAAAAGATTCTTGATGTCTTCAAGGAATGCCGCTTGTTTTTTTTCGTCCCCGGCAGCAATGGCCGTTTTCAATAGAGTTTTCACTCCTTCGATCTTGTCCCAGACTTTTTTGCGCTCGTTATTCAATTTGTCGATTTCGTCTTTGTTAAACCTTTTATTGTAAATTTTAAAGAACAACGGCCAGTTGCGAGCTCTCCAGATGAAAAGGGCGATAACGCCGCCGGTCAGCTGCGCAATAAACAGCCATCCGAGAATGAGGGTCGTCCATCCCGGCGCCCCGGGAAGTCCCATGCCAACACCGATCGAGGTATCGCCCATTTGTAACCCCTGCATTTGCTGGACATAAAGCAACCCCTCGGAAAACTGGCCCATGAGATATGACAAGAGTTGTTCACCAAGCGGAGAGAAGGTGAAAAAGGTGAACGCCACAAATCCTATGAACCCCAGCAATGCCAACAAGCGGTGTGCCCGCTTCGGAGTCGTTGCCAGACCAGCTTTATAAGCTGAAATCGCCGAAAAAAGCATGGCCACCGCGATATTCCCGAACATGATAAACCAACTCGCCGGCATTCCCGCGGCGACCAACAAGGCTATTACGGTCCCAACACTCATGATCCAACGCATGACTTTCCTGCCATGCATTACTGTTTCAACCTCGTCTGCCGCAAATTTTTCAAGCTTTGTTTGCACTTGCCATTCCGCCCATGTTCGATCTTCATCCTTAAGTTCAACATCAGCAATGCCGGGATTCGCTTTTTTTCGGGCTTGATTGATTGAAGCAAGACGTTCGTCGACAATATTGTGAGCAAGCTTTCTCCTCTCCTCCAGGTTTTTCCCGATCGCAACATATTTCTCTTTATTTATTGAAAGTTCGAATTCATAACTTAATTCCGGGACGACGGGATTGGCAACTTTTAAATCAAATTTTAATCCCGCAACAGTACTCGGTTTTTCAGTCTTAAAAGCTGTTTTCATGCTCTCGCCCATGCTGTAAGCAATGCGTGCATCGTCGATCCGCTTGTAAAGCCACCACAGCCCCCAAGCGCCAATAAAAAGGGCTGCTCCACCCCAGAAAACTCCAGCAAAAAACGCCGCTTTTAATATCAGCGTCCAAAAGATCGTGTACCCGGCCAACATCACGTACGATTTCGTGTTCGTCATATAGGATTTCAATTCACGATCTTTATTAAGGACTGGCGCCGGAGGAAAAGCTGGCGGAATGAAAAATTGACCGAAGTAGAGATCGCGGACGGGGTCAATTCTGTGGCCAATCTTAACACTCTTAATTTTACTCCACATATTCGGAGCGCTGGAATCCCATCGAATGGGGAAAGAAAACTTGATTTTCCTCCAGTAAGTCGGCGCCCTAATGATAAATTGTATAGGATCAAAAATAAGTTGGAACGGCGCTTTCACCCACCAAAATTTCCCCAATTCGCTAAACACATAGGGTCCCATGTCTTTGTTCAAACCGTTCCATATGATTTCGAATTGTTCCCCGTAATTGAAGACACGCGACACATAGATGTTCGAAGACATGTTGGTTTTTTCCGCCATCCACTGCCAGAGATCGAATCCTTGTCCTCCCCATGAGAAAAAGAGCTTGGCGAGAGCCACAAGCGGCATAAAAAGTGCTATCACGTAAAAGCTGGCATTGCTGAGAAAGCGGGTTATCATCGGATGCCCTTTCAACTTGCCGACAAATCCCGGGCTTTTTTCCGCGGCATTTTGGAGCCAAACCGAAAACATTCCGTGAATCAGGTAATGCTCGCGGTGAAACCGAAAGACAAAAATACCGATCAGTGCCGTAGCAGTCACCGTGAGCAGGATCACTGCGGTCGTGATCATGGCCAAAGGCACCAGTGCCACACCGCTCAAACCGCAGACAAAAGCCGTAAGGGCACCAAGAATGAGAGAAACCGACCAGGTAAAATTGCTGAGCAGTGCCTTGCGCGAATGTTCGTTGGCGAAACGTTGAGGGGCATGATTTGCAAAAGTATGCCCATACTCCAGAAGCATTTCCGTCAGGATGTCATTCGCTTTCCATTTGGCCGCCTTGCTTCCTTTTGTTCCGTAATCGTCGAATTGATCGCGGTCATCGATAAGCAGAGATCGTCCGTCTTCGCGAACGAGAAGAGACGAACGGTAGTCGCGCCATAAAATGGCATCCGTCGTTGCCAAGTTCTCATCTGTTTTTTGGGCCTCAAGAATCTTTTGATAACGTTCGTGAAGCGCATTGAAAACATCGAGCGGCATATATGCGATAGATTCCCAGCTCACGGGTGCATACCGCGTAAGTCTCTCCAACTCATCGATGTTTTTTTCGGTTGCCACAAAACGCCCGTTCACGAAGAAAGGTTTGATCTCAGCATAGTTTCTACCACCCCAATCAATAATGGCCTGCATGTCCGCGTTGTTATTGGAAACGATCTCGTCTTCTCCGTTAAAGAACCTGGCAAAATCATGGGAATTGACAAAATTCGCTCCCCATTTTTCCCACGCTGTTTGCGACATGCCGGTCCTGAATTTTTCCCTAACGATGCCGCGAATCAAACCCTGCATCGGGTCCGACAACTTTTTAAATCCGTCGATGAATTTGACCTGGAATCCCAAATTTTCATCGTAATCCGCATTCAGGTCGGCTCCAAGCACGGTATTCCAAAGAACACGTTTTTTCATATCTTTCATATCCGTGAAGCGTTCCTGTTCCAGTTTTAATATTTGACGTTTTTTAGCGTCGAATCCCAACGCCTCCAAGAATTTTTCAAATTCCGGATCGTTTCTGACGATCTCCAGATCAACCCATGTTAGACTATATTTCGCCCGGAATTGCGCGGTAAGCTTCAGGCCGACCGCTGCCTCGTCTTGGGAAATATCGTATTTCGCTTGAAATTCGGTATTGTTTAACCTCCCTATGTCATTTTGCATTTCTTCAACTTTTTTTGCCGTTAAATTATGATCTTTTTGAAACTTGATCGCGGCGGCCAGATCAACCCTCGAGAAACCGTATTTCTTTTCAAAGTCTTTTTCATTCAGCGTCTTATCGCTTTGGGCTTTTTCCAGATCAACCCAGGCATCAGACGCATCAGACGCAAAAAACGCTGCTTCAAGTTTTTTCCGGAAGATCTCCTGCTTCAACTGATTGGTGAATTGTTCATAAAGATTCGGCGCAAAAAGGAACAGACGTGAGTAATACGCCCCGTAAGGGAAATCTTTCGACGCCATGATCTGCTGAACGAGATAGGTCAGCCGCTGGCTGTACTTTCCGTATTCACGCTGATGGCCGGTCATCGGCGCATCAGCCTGACCGACCGAATTCAGGCCGTTGTCCGCCACGGTCCCGGAGAAATTCATAAGCGACGGCTCTTCTGATTCATAGGTCAACCGTCCCTGCAACGTCCCGACCTGGGAATTTTCAATATGCGCCTGCGCAAAATCCAGAATCGAATCCGGCGACGGGATATTATTCCCGTCGAGGGTCTTATTCACGGAAACGTGCGCTAGAAAATGTCGCTCGACACCATCCATCCCACGCACCGTATAGATCTCCGGCAAAAATATATCCTCCACTTTCGCACGAGTGCTTTGAAGCTCGTATGTACCGTCCGTTTTCTTCCTGAGATTTTCCGGAAGCAGGGCTTTCAATGGATGCCTCTTGAGATTATCTACTGACTTTAAAAGATTTTTCCCTTTGATTTCTGTTAGCTGCGCCACAATTTCTTTCACTTTCCCCTTTAATTCTTTCAAAACTTTTTCGCTTTCAAAGATAAGCCCCTGCGAAGCGGTGGCATTTATCTCCGTCATGATCTCTTCAATAATACTGATCGCTTTACCCATCTCCGCAAGCGCTTCAGTCCCTGCTTCAGCATCGGTCAAAGCTGTTTTAAAAGCTTCATCTACGTAATAAAGCTTTTTCTGCCACGACTGCCAAATATCTCTCGTTTTTTCATCCTTCTGAAGACCTTCCCGAGCAGTCATAATTGCTTTTTTGACATTTTTCAGTAAGTCCTCCATATTCTTACCGACCGATAAACCTTTCAATGCCGCTCGCGCATCAACCCAATCTTCATACTTAGCCTCGTAGGAGGCTATCTCGTCTTTCAAGAACCATTTGCCGTTCGCTTGGCGAAAATTATCTTTCAGCATCCAGTCGTCGATCTTTTGTTTTTTATCTGCATCCCGGTAAAATTCCTTGCCATCATCCGTAAAAATTTCTTTATTCTTCGCAAGCACAACCTCACGTTTCATCCGTGTCATACCATGATAGAAGCCATCCGCCATCTGCATGGACACGTCAAAATAGACCCCTTTTTTGCCGCGGCTTTGGGCTTCTTCCATCGTGACATCTTTCAGGGCCGTCGGACCAACGTAGAACTCCACATCTTCCAGCACGGCACCGACAAACTCCATGTCACCATCCGAGATCCTCTTTTTCAGATGCTCCATGGCGGACAAGACCCATTGTTCTTTCCCATCCGGACCGGTCACTGATTTTACGTCGCCCGTATACCGGTCATCCAGTTTTTGAGTATGTTCCGCGTCCAGAAAATATTCCGCGCCCTGTTTTAAAACCGGCATCACACCGGAATTCAGTTTGAGACCGAGCGGGAAATAATGCTTTACTTTTCCGGGTTCCACCGGATTGGTAAGTCTTTCGTTCGAGTAAAATTTGCCTTCTGACTCGTAAACTTTTTTTCCATCGGCTGTTAAATGCTTTATCCTGTAATACATGCTCCGATCAAGCTTATGGGTTGGGTCAATATTGCCTGTGGCCGGATCCGTAAAATAATAATCGTCCCCACGTTTAATAACTTCCATCGGTTGGAAAGTTCGTTCACCATGTTTAATAATCCTGCCGTCTTCACCAAAAGCTTGGGTCATGGAAAGCAGTTCTACCTGGGAAGGCTTGCGGGAACCCGGCGTAAGGAGCGGCGCAAACCGCTCGGCCATAGGCTGCAGGATTTTGTCCTTCACCCCGAGAACTTGCAACTGCTTGAAAAACTGGTTCATCAAATCTGCCAGTACTTTTTTCCCATCCTCAAGTTTATCTTTATCATTGAGGCCATTTAAAAACGGCACATTGAGCGTACCGTCATAATTATTCGTAAGCAAGGCACGAAGCGCTTGCCTGATAACGGTCTTGATCTCTCCGAAATTGGCTGGATTATAAAGCTGGGGCGTGACATCGACCATGATCCGTTTAAATCCTTCCGTTTTGTCTGTTTTCTCCGTCCCCAAAATCGCCGCAAAATCGGATGCAAATTTCTGCTTTTCCGCAGGAGAAAGCTTTGAATTCTCTCCCATTTTCTCATCATACTTCACCATCTTTTTCAATTCTTCCAACAAACTCGCTTCAGGATGCGAAGCATTCAATAGTTCGACAGCTTCTTTCCACTCGAGATCTTCTTTTTTCGTCTTTGCAGCAACCTCACTTCGAATTTCTGACCTTCCACCGCCAGGACGGACTTCGTCATCGGCTTTTTTCATCAATGCTCCGAAAGATGCGCTCTTGAGTCCTCGAGGGTCTTGGATCGCAGGTCGGATCTTGAGCATAAGCAACCCAGCACTTTTACTGCGATGCCGGACAAGCCAGCTAAAGAACGCCATGAGTGGAACCGGCGCCAAAAAGATCAAAAGCCAAGGATTCGCCGCAACCAGAGCAATCGCCGCAACTCCGATACTCTTAACAGCCGCCCACCCGGAAACGGCTGCTGAGATACCCCCTACCCACAAAAGAACGATCCCTATGATCAAAGCTACTTGTTTGAATTTGCCCATCGCATTGGCAAATTGGACATAAGATAATTGCTGGATCAATTTCGGCATAATATAAAGATACAAATAAACGGAAAGAATGGGTATTCCGAACAAAGCAACTGCTCCGAAATGAGCAACGGCCCAAGGCGTCAAGGTCGCGAGAAGCACGGCAATCGCAACCCCGGTGGTACCATTCAGGATCCCGAAAAATGTGTACATGAGACCCAGATTCCCCCAGCTGACATTCCTGAAATTTCTGCCAAACCCTTGCGCGTCTTCTCCCTTTAAAAATTTTGAGAAAAACTTCGAAAATGTAGGAATGCGGTTCTGAGCTACTTTTGAAATTTTCAGATGGGTCAGAATCGCCTGAAAAATGGCCCGCACAAACCCGACCACAAAACCCACCCAGATCGCAAAACCGATGCCTCTTTGATCGGGACGGAAAATCCGGTCAAGGAGCGTGCGTTCACTATCCGGAACAGAAAATAATTTGCTCTTATCAAAAATCTTCAGGTTCTGCCGGTACAAGACACCCTCCATGACTGCTGAATAATATTCTTCCATGATCCGGTAATCACGCGGTTCCATTTTCAGTTCCTTACCAAATATTTCAAGAAGTCCGATGCGCTTAGCCGGATCGGATGAGGCCTGGTCCATCATGATCAAAACGTGGAGAGGTGATATACGGGTCACTTTCGGACTTCCATCGGTCACCGGCTGTTTCAAACTGCGGTATTCCTCGTTGAGCAAATTCTGGTAAACCCTTTGGAAGCGTTCTTTAAGTTCGTCAAGTGCCACAAGATCCAGTCCACCCTCGATCTTGGAAAGCTGGAGAACCCTTGCCTTGATTGCGGCATTGATCCGATCCATCAATTCAGGGTCTTTAGCCATCGCTGATTCCATGTTCCGTTCCAGCGTCATCCGCGGTGTTTCCCCGGTCGTCGCAAAACGGGACACCGAGGCACTGAGTTGTCCCAGCCATGACCGCGTAAAATAACCGTAATGGTAGTCGGCTGCATCCTTCGTTCCTATGGCCTCCCCGGGCACCTTGGGCAGAAGATCATACGGCGAATCCACAGCCGGGGTTTTCCCCTTCTGGAACGGGGCATTGATCCAGTCACCAAAATTCTTTTCCCATGTTGCGGTGATCACCTTTTCATCCGGAGCAAGGCTGTATGCACTCGGAGCAATCCGCAGGCCCAGCACCGAGTCCATTTTGTTCAGAACTTCAATAATTTTCTGATCCTTGGCTTTCTGAGAAATGCCTGAAGGGAACCCGTCTTTCAAGAGTTCTTTTGTTGTCGTGAACCAAAAATCAAGCATCTCTGCCGTAATGTGGTTGTTCTCGGCATCTTCGGCAATGCGAGTCGCTTCCTTTGTGACAGCGTCTGCCGAAGTCCCCACATACTTAAGATCGTCTTTCAATCCTTTCAGGATATGCGGAATAAGCCGCTGCCTCTCTTGGAACCGATGGATCCCTTGGACCAGTTCTTCCGCTGAAAAGCGGAAGGCTTTATCCTTCCGGGCCAACTCGCAGCTACTCAGAAGTTCCCGCGCCCAAACTTCCAGTTTGATACGGTCTTCGCTGTTGTATAGATCCAAAATCTGTCCGCTTTCCTTTTCATAGATGGCTTTCAAAACCGGTTGGAGCAGTGCCTCCATTAGAACCACATCCTGCGGATCATAGCCGGTCACGGCGACCTGGCGGATCAGACGGAGTCTGTCATACTGTATATCGGTTTGGAATGCAGTGAGCGGATCTTTCGGCACAAAAGCAGCCAGGTCAGGATGCTCAGAATCATTGCTTAATTTCTTCGTCACTTCATCCAACAAGGGTTTGACCGATCTAGCCGCAGCTTCCAAATCCCCAACCAGTTCATAACGCAGTGAAAAGTCATTTTCAAGATCCATGTTACGCTGTTGGTACTTTTTCTGATTGTCTTTACGGTTCTTATCAAAACTCTGCTTGTTGTCACGAATCTTCTGGCTTTTCTTGATAGTTTCCGGGCTTTTGAGAAGTTCAAACCGATCCTGATCACTGGGAAACTGCTGGATAAACTTTCCCACAAGGGACCGGACCAACTCATCCCGCGCCGTCCCTTCCGGGAACTTGGCAGAATCCATTGCAAGGACAAGCCGTTTGACGAAAGCCATTAATTCATAACGAGTCCTTATCCGATCATCCGCCGTCACAACTCCGTCTGCTTTGGAGATCTTTCCCTTCTTAACCTGATCTTCCCGGTATTTTTCCAAGGTTTGATCCAGCTGATGGAATTGGCCCAGCCACCAAATATCGCTATGGATTAAATCAACGCCGGGCTGGCCCCTTTTAAGAAGGAAAGAATTTTCCGAAAAGGGCTCTTCAAAATAGACCGGATAAGCTTTTCTCAAAAAACGCAGGTCCTTAACAGGCATCGGCCGGTAATCCATGTTCCATTGTTCGGCAACATGCTTGCGAATGACCGTATTTTTACGCCACAACCCGGAAAGATTTCCAAAACCAATTTCGGAAACCTGTTTCTCGCCGCGACGGGCATCGCGGATCTCGCCGTTAATGGTTTCCAGCGGCAAAACACCGCCATGGATCACATAATTCACGGCTTGCATAAACGCGAAATCCTTCAGGTAATCCGAAACCATTTCAACCGCTGACCGGTCGTCCTGGGCAAGGTACGGATGGTCAAGCGACGCATATCTCACAATAAGGGAAGCCAAACCGGAACGTTTATCTTCAAACAATCTCACCAATATTTCGTTCGTCTCTTTCGGCCCAAATTTCTTGTTTTTATCTTTACCTTCTTTTCGATTGACCCAGTTCAGCTCGTCCATAAATACTTTAGACAGCGCAGGCAACAGTTTTTGATACTCATTTCCGTTAAATTCGTCCAAAGAGGCCATTTGCCCGCTAACCATTAGGGCTGCAAGACCTTCCAGCTTGATTTCAAAAGCATAGTCCGAAAGCTTTTTTGAAAACTCTTTGTCATCGGGAACCGCAAGAATAAGTCGTGTTTTTGAAGACAACTCTCCGGGATTCATTTCTGCGACACTTCCATCGCTATGCCGATGATAAAGCTTATAAACCGACTGCAGATACATTTGGACAAAGATTTGGCGGTCAATCCAGCGGTTAGCTGCATCGGGATCCTTCGTGGCCAAATTGTGCCTTTTGATCTGGTCCTCCACAAAAGACGCGCTCTCATCAAAAGTCAATCCTCCATCCTTCAATCCTTTAAGACCGGCATCCCCCATCACAATGCGTTGCAGTTTTCCAGCTTCTTTGGAACTCATCCAGAACGGCCTCGAACTCTTCGCTGAATATGCCCCGAAGACCTCCCCCAAGGAAGAGCCTTGCTTCTCCGTTGCTTGTTGAGCCTGATGGACCCATTTGAGAAATTGGGCGGGAGTCAACCCAGAACAGCCTTCTACTTCCCTCAGATCCCGGATCGTCTGCGCAAAACTCGCCAATTCGGATTCGGAAAATTTCTTGGCCAGACCGGTGGGATCTTTGGCGGCGTTATAAACATCCGTACGTAATTCAAACTCCTTTTTCATGAAATCCATGACTGCCGCAGGATCCGAGGCCTTGTTTTTCATGCCAGGTTCCCGGTTGGCATCGTAAAGGCGATAAGCCGCATTGACATGAGTGTCAAGCAATCCGATAAGCTGCCCGAATTGTTTTCTAGGAACCTGAGAATAGTTTTTTCCTTCGACGTCTTGGTGGTATTTGATCACTACCGGTTTCAGTTCCGCCATATCCTGCAACTGCCGCTCGGCCTGTGCAATACGTTCATCAAGCGGTAGCAAATTCTGGCGTGCTTTTTCTTGAGGGGACAGACCTTCACGAAGCTCCGGATAAACTATTCTTAAAGCGTGTCCGCGCAAAGCCCCGGTATCGATCCCTTTGGGATCATGGGAATCGAGCGACGTTCCAAGGACGTTTTCCATTGCATCCAGTAATTGCGCGGCTACCTGGTCAGTCTGCACTAAAATCTCGACCTTTTCAGGATAAAAAAGCGCATTCCATTTATCCCGTTCCTTCGGATTCTCGATGAAATTACCCGTCAAAAGCGCCTCCGCATCCGCCATTCCTTCGCCAAGCAGCAGGCCCTCTCTAGCATCGCGCATTCCTGCGGCGCGACTGTATTCCAAAGTCTTTTTTCCGATCTCCGAAAGCCGTTCAGCCGCTGGGGCGGTCGCGTCCCGGTAAAGCAAGGTCCTACGCGCCCAATACTCATAAGCTCCGGCTCGCTTGATAAGGTCCGAATCGCTCAACTTCGGATACACGTTTTCTTTGTTTTGTTCAATACGCGAGATACCGCGGACAAAGGTAATGAAATCAAACTCTGCCTGTTTCTTCGCTTCCGGTGTTTTCGCCTTGCCGGTAAACAGACGGAATTTTGTTTCACCCAGGGACAAAAGGCTGGCATGATCCTGAAGGCTCGAAGGATCGGCTTTCCGTCCGTAAAGTTCGATGAACGCGGCGAGCACTCCCGTATACTGAAGATTCCCTTTGTCATCCTTCATCGGCCAGAACCCGTCATAAAGCACGTCCTTCCGGATATGACGAAATTCGATCTGGCTCATGATATTATTGCCTTCAAAAGCCGCGGCAATATCATTCACAGCCCCCAAATGGTCCCGTTTCCACATTTCCTGTTTTTCCAACACTTCTTGTATAAGCTTGAGACGAAAGTCGATCTGGCTCATGATATTATCGCCTTCAAAAGCAACGGCAATATCATTCACAACCCCCAGTTGTGCCTTCGATTTCTCAGCCGGCATAAGATTGATGGGATCCCCGATCTCGGGATCTGCAACAGCATGCATCGCCAGGGTCAACATCCGGCCAAACTCCCTTGAAGTGTCCGCGCGATAAGGAAGGACTTGAACACCGTCCGTTGGGGGAAGCGGAGCGCGCTCAATACGCGTCAAAACCTTTTGCGCGTTGGGCAGAGCTCGATATACCTTTTTAATGAAATTCTGGGCCTCTAGATCGGTTTTCAGGCCATAGATCTCCCGTGTTTGAGGATTATTCACGATCATATTCATCATGCGCGCAAAGTCACTCGCAAAACCGACCTTCCCGAGATCAAAATGGCTCGCGTCAAGCAGTTCCCTTGCGGCAGGATCCAGCATCATGGGAATCCACGGGGTCTTAAAATAATTGTCGGGCTGGAGCGCCTCGAACACTCCCTCGGTTTTTCCTATCGTGAGTAGCTCCGCCAATGGAACCCCCCACTGGCCTTCCATTTGACCGTCCAAAACCGCCGAAAGATTGTAAAACTTGGCGTATTCTCCGAGAAGATTTGCGTAGAGGGTGACCAGCCTCGTCTGTACTTCTTTCGAGACCCCGCTCGATCCTTCGAAAACATTGAAGATCTTTTCCGCAGTGGCCTGGAATTCCGGATGATCCAGTTTGTCCATTCCGATCAATGTGTGCTGATAAAAAATATTCCCCAAGGGTTCCGTGGACCTGAGGTTTTCCGGCGGAGCAGCGATAGAAGCAACCGGCTGCGTTGTCAGGTCTTTTTCCAGGAATTCTTTTTTTGCATGATCGGCAAGCTGAAGAACCTCGGCCAGCTGGCTTTTATAGTCGCGTCCGCCTTCCATTCCAAAATCCTTGGGGTTACCGCCGTAACGCGTAATCTGATCCATAAACTTGACCCGGGCAATCACGTGCAGATTCAATGCGATCCATGTTTGAGTTTCGCGATTTTGGACAAGATCGGAAAAACTGAGGCCTGCTTTGTCGATCCCCTGGCGTTGCGTCGCCAGGTTCTGCATGAATTTCGGGAAGTTTTTGGTCAGATTGGTGGAAAGATCGTTGGCATATTCCCGCAGAACATCCCCGGTGTGATTGACGTCCTCCCGGGCATTCGCAAGCCGGTTAGAGATATCGAGCCTCTCGTGTTCCGCCATTTTCCGGCTGATCTCACTCTGGATATTGGCACTTTCTCTGTCGCCGGCAGCACCGCTCCCGACAAAAAATAAGGTGACCCCCACCTTTGCGCTTTTTCCATCCAAACCGATTTCTGACCAGGGGGTTACCAAACGGTGGAGCGCGCTCATCGAGTCTTCCTTCCACGCATTCATCGCATCAAGATATGAACCGATGCGCACATCTTTACCGGCAGTCACTTCAGTCAGGTCATCCAAAGCCGCCTGGGGCTGTTTCCAAGCCACCTCGGTACTCTCGGTACGGTTATATGTTCCCACCTCGATCGAGATCACCGGCCCCAATAAGTCCGCAATCTTGGCTTTCGCGTCATTGGCAGCCAGAGTATTTTCGGTTTGTCCGATCCTTGTTCTGAAAAATTTATCCCATGCGTTAGCGGCTTTGTCCTTAGTGACATTTCCTTCTCGATGCAATGTTCTGGCAATTTCAAGGTTATACGCCGCTTCAAGACCCTGCTCGGGGGCGAGTTTATCCCGAAGCTCTTCTTCCGTGATCACGCGCAAGGCCAGTTCGACCAGAGCTTCACCCTTTTCAATGATCTCGGCCTGCATTTCCTTGTCCATCGATTCCTTCCAGAGCTTCAGCGCGCGATCCCGGTTACCTAACATGAGTTCCATCGGGTCGATCGTAAGCTTGTACAGTCTTCCGGATTTGTCCTTGCCGTTGATCTCGATAACCGCCCAATTATTCAAGGGTTCTCCCGGCATGCGCGTTCTCACATCATCGATCCGCGGCAAGGCTCCCCAACTTTGGAAAGTATCGCTATTAAAAACGCGCTGGTGCAGATTTGATGCAATGGCCCGGTATTCTGTTTCAAGGCGCAATTTTTTCGCCCAAACCGTTTCCCTGGCAGCCGCCTCCGGAGTCATTTTCGGAGATACAACTGCTCTCTGGGCTTTGGCGATCGTACTAATATCCGCCAGGGAAAAACCTGCTTGCACAAGCTGTGCCTCGACCCAGCGCCGGTTTTGGTCGTTAATCGTTTGTTTCTCGCTGATCTCCCGCGCCTTATAGTCAAAATTCTGGGCATCCGTTCCGGCGCCCGAGAAAAGACTTCCCAATGCCTCGCGGTCGCGGGCGGCACGGTTAATCGCCTGGTTCTGCGCCAACTCGTGGTATTCAGCCAGATTCGTTTTGAGGGAACGCAGGCCATCGGCCTCCAGAACCAGCCAGCTGTAATCGGACAACAGACCTGAAACGCGGCTTTTGTCCCTTCCCTTTTGATAAATAGCTTCATGAGTCGCCTTGAGAGATTCTGTCCGGTACCGCTGAATGGCGGCTTTTTCGTCGCTGAGATCTGTCTGAGTCAGGACCGCCACTCCTTTGAACAAAATCCCGGCATAAGGAATATCATCCGCAATATCCAAGACCTGTCCCACTTTATACGGAACTTGATTCCAAACAGGGACAATGCCCAGACCGCCCGTCACAGGATTCCACCCGAGATTCGCGCCAGCGTTAAAATGCCTGTCGAAAATGGCATTGATTTGCATGCGCTGTTGCCAGGCCTGCGCATACTGGTCCAAAATTTCTTCATGCGTCGGAACATTGCTGATCTTTTCGATCAGATTATGGAGGGTGATGAACTGATCTTCCAGATCCGTCTCTTTGCGAGCGGTATAATAATCGCTGCGAAGATAAAAACCTTCGCCGTCAAGAGCCTGGTCAAGGGAATCCTTGAGCACAGCGATCGGCATTTTTACCGTAGCACCCGGCTCGATCAGGGACTTGCTCTCTTCCATCGAATTCATGAATGCTCCCGCGGCTTCGAGGAGCTGGCTTTTTGCCGTTTCGACCGGGCTCATCGTAACACCCTGAGGATAGATCGCATGTATGAGAGCCCTGTTCAGCCGTGCCCGTTCCTGCCGGGTGAGATCACTCTTGGGCTTTTGTGCTCTTTCCAATAATTTTTGCACTTCTTCGGGAAGGTCTTTTTTATAAGCCTCCGCGTTGACCTTGCCGGGAAGATCAGACATGTCCAGGATACGGTTGAGAGCCCTGTTCAAGGCCTTGACCAGTGTTTTTTCCGGAACCGTATCGAGTTGGATCGTATCAACGCCAACATCTTTCAGCACAGTCAACACGATATCCCTCGCTGCTGCATTCGTCCCCGGTTGATTTTCTTTTAAAGAATCACGCAACAAAGGGGCTACAATATCGTCCGATTCTAATTGGTAGGAACCATCAATCTTCTGGGCCCTCGCGATAAGGAGATCATGAAGCGATGAAGTGAGAACGCTTAGTTGTTCGAGCGCAGGTTTTTCCTTAATCGTGCCGTCCATATTCATCACCGTAAAAGGAGCAAAATCCGTCGGATATTCCTGCGGTGTTGATACATGCCCCTGTTCGATCATTCCAAGATTTCTGGCTTTCGCCCATTGGATAAGCTCCGCGGTCGCCGTTAAGGTGGCATGGCGGATCTTTTCCGCATAGGGAACGACCTTTCCTGCTGGAGGCTCGACAAAGAATTCCATCGACACAGGATTCCCCGGTTGACTCCGGGCCAGGGCCTCGCGCATTCTTTCGCGCATCCCCTCAAGCTGATCCGCTGGGACATCCATCAGGGCCTTTGTGATCTCCGAAGGATTGGCCCGCACAGCCACCGTATCCAAACCAAGAACTTTCGCGATCGTCTCGTCGCCGCGGGCGTTCAAAAGCATCCTGAGATCCTGGGTGCTTTTCATAAGCGTTTTTTCACTGAAAAGAACGTCATTCGAAGCCTTGAAAACACCATCCAATGCCTTTTGGCTTTCACGTTCGATAAGCGTATCCACCGTGCCTGGACCCTGGGCAGCACTCTGGACTTCGCTAATGGCCTGCGATTTCGCATAGCTAAGTTGGCGCACTGAAAATTGCGCTTCCTTCGTTGTTTCCAACGCATCCGCCTGGACAAGATCTTCCATCAGCTTAAAGCCCACGGATATCCTACCAACAGCCGCACCCGCCGAAAAAGCCGCGGCACTTTGTCCGGCAAACACGCTGGCTCTGACCTCATCCGCTATTCCGAAATCCGCAACAGTCACCCCGACCGACAACAGTCCGCAAAGCGACCCATACCAGACATTTCCTTGAAGAATGTCTTGCGAGTTCCCGAGATTATATAGATAGCCGAACCGGGTATTGTATGTAATACGGGGCAGCCCCGGTGTATACCCGAACTTTTTAACCTCGGCCGTTGCGTCATCAGCTTCTTTAAGCCATTGCATCCGCTGATTGATCGCCTTTAGAACACGGCCCCGTCCAAGAGTCCTAACCAGTTCAGCAAATTGTTTTCCATCGGCCACCCGAGCGGCTGGATCCATGGCGGGCATTTCCGCCAGATCGGCCTCAGGTCGTAAACGTGCGCTTGTCAACACACTATCAATAATGGCCTTCCGAGCGCCTTTGTCGGTCTGAACTGTCTTTTTGACCCAAGAGATCAGGGACTTGAATAAATGCCTGTACTCTTTGGACTCGGGAAATTGTTTCTCGGCCTGCTCCATTATTTCTTTGATCTTGTTATTAATCCTGTCGGTCGGTTTTCCCTTGTCGTCAAAAGAAACCAGAAGCATCAGAAGATCGTATTCTTGCTGGAGACCGGCAATCAAATCCCTTAATTGGGCTAATTCTTTGGCTGTGTACATCATGTCGGAATCCGATAACTGATAAATGTCCAAAGAACCTTTTTTATAAGTTTCGATGAGCTGTTCCATGCCCCGGGCCCTGTCTTCCAGCCCCTTTAATCCGCGCGTCTTATCGCCTTCAAGCACCATCTTGATGACTTTCAACCGTTCCTTCGCAGCCTCCTGTTCATGGATCGCTTCGGCCGCTGCTTGAGCGAGTTTCCACATGTCTTGTCGGAAAACAGCTTCGCGCTCCTTGGCATCGACATCTTTGCCAAGATGTAAATAATCCTGGAAGATCCAGTCCAGCGACCCGCTGACGCCGAGCCCGAAAAACAAAGAAACATCATCCCCGATAGTGTAGGTGCCACTGGTTTTAAGAATATCCCAAATGGCTTCGGGAACATACAGCGTCACATCGGTGTCTTTCATGGTTTGGAGGTTCGCCAGCGATGCTTGCGCGGCGGCATAACGAGCGGCCAACCGGGCCTCCGGTACTTTTCCGGAAAGTTTCAGCGCCTGGATCCGGTCCATGACCACGGCGGGAGTTATTTTTTCGATGGGGATATCCAAAGGAGTCTTTTCGATCATCCCCGGATAGATTGCCTGGAGCAATGCCCCGTTCAGTCTTGACCGTTCCTGACGGCTCAAAGGATTTTCTGTTCCCTGCGCTCGTACCAGCAATTGCCGGACTTCTTCCGGTAGGGCCTTTTTGTATTGGTCGGCGTTGACTTTTTTGTCAAGATCAGTCGTTTCAATAACCCGGTTCAACGCTTGGGCTAAAACTGACCCTCTCACCTCATCCAGTTTTTTTGAAGTGAAGTCCTTGTCGAGCGCTTGCAGTTTGGCCAAAACAAGAGCATTTGCTTTTGCCGAGTGACGGCTTCCGAGCGCTTTGAGGATCTCAGGAGTTTTGAGATCCGTAGCACCCAGCACGAAAGATCCGTCCAGAGGATCATAAGGACCAACTCCGAGTGTGTGCTTCAAATCCCTGACGACATCATCGCGGCTCTTGCCCAGGTTCATTCTTTGCACCCTTTCGTCCGTGGCAAGATTTCCGACCTGCACATCCGCCATGGAATCATCCGCAATAAACTTCCGCATTGCCTTGAGCTGGTCTTCCATGGGACGTACTGTCATGTTGCCGAAATTACGCCAATTCGAAAGCTGACTGTTTAAATACCCGATCTGCAACAAATCGCGCCAATAGGCTTCCGCGGATTCCGCCTTCTTCACTTCCCGTTCCGTTTGAGCAACAAGCACTTGTTTTTCCGCGGTATCCTGATCAAAGAGCTCCTGCGTATCGACCTTGATCGTCACGTCCCCATACACTCCTGAAGGCTTCCAACCGTCCTTATCAAACAACTTTGCGCCACGCTCATAAAAAACTTCGTGGATCTTGACCCCTTTGGCGTCAGTTTCCGCCAAGTAAGTTAAAAGTCCTCCAGCTTCTGTATCGTTGTCACTAAGTTTGAAAGTGCCTGGACCATATTTCCTCTCATAGGCCTTTTTGGCCAAAGTTAAAGTTTCATCTTTATTCATTGAAGCAAAGACCTTTGCAACATATTCGGGAGATTTTCCACGAAGAAGAAGACTTGACACGACGCCGGAGATGTAATCATTCGCAAAAGGATGATCATCCCTGGTCTTAAGAAATTCATCGCTCGTGGTCCCGGGAGGAAAACCGATCAATTTCTCAAGGGGCGTCTCCTTGTCTCCCGCCATCGTATCAGTGCCGACCTTAACCCCTTTTAAAAAATCATCGAGCAATATTGCGCGTGTGGTACCGGTTGCGGCATCTTTAAATTCCAAGACAGACGGTTCCCCGTTCCGGCCAACAACCAGATGTTGCGCAAGGTAACCACTTGAATATCCCGTGTCCTCGGAACCTGATACCCTTTCATTAAGATAACCCACACGATTCATGGAATCCCAGACAATCTTTTCGATCGACAAAAATTCTTGTTGCTCATTGCTCAAGCCGGATGATGCTGACGGACTTGATGGAAGGATCGGCATAACATCGATCCCCGGACCAAGGTTGATGATCGGACCATAAGAGTCGCCACTCCCGTTGGACCCAGAACTCGAGCCGGTGAACGGCGATGTCCTTTGCGGTTGCAAAACCCAAGACTCCGTGGTCGTAGCTCCTTCTCCCATGGGACGGAACTGTGGCAACAGGTTCCACTCAACATTGAGCTTGGCTTCCAGAAAGTGAACCTTATTTCCGGCTTCGTTCTCTCTGTATTCCACTTTCAGATCTGCGATCTTCGCCGTGTCTGTCCCTAAGACGCGTAAGGCAGCTCCCTCGAGTTTTTTGGCAATTTCCGCATTCTCTTTTGCTTCTGCTTCAGTCATCTGCCGCACTGCGGCACTGCCAAGGCCTAGGCCACCGCTCACCGCAGGTTCGCCTTTCGGCATGACGGGTTGTTCCACAACCTTAGTAAGAGTTTGAGCCGCAGCTCCGACAACAGTAGCAGCCGCGGTATTTTCAAGAACGACCGGCATCTCTTTAACCGTTACGGACTTTCCCTCAGCCAGCTTCGCAGGTTCAATCTTCTTTGCCTCGACAGACAGCTTCTCGGCTCCTGCTTTCTTAACCTCAGCAGGTTTTGCGGGCTCAACAGAGGCTTTCGCGGGCGCTGGCCCTTTGGCTTCTTCAGCCGCAGGTTTGCCTTTCAGCGAAATACCGGCTTTTTCCGCCAGGTCCTCTATCTCAACACGAAACTTCGGACCGACGCGAACATCGCCGGAGGCGATCCTGTCCTCCAGCGCGGCCCTGTTCGACCATGCACTGTTCCACGGTCTATCCCTATTGAAAAAGATGGTTCGTTTGGACTCCGGAAAGGCACTGTCTTTCCCCCGGATTGCCCTCAGAATAACTTCACGGTATCCATTGATCGCTTCATTTTTAGCCATGAACTCCGGAGACGCAGGATCCAGTTTTGAGCGTTCTTCGAGCAACCTTCTAAATCCCGATATCTTCAAACCCGCGAGACGCTGATCCAGCGTTGTAAGAGCTTGCACTTGTTCCGCAGAGAGCACTTCAACCGTAGCCTTTAATGCTTCCAGTGCGCGGTAAAATTCTTCGACGGAACGGACCTCATCGGTCCAGATCCTTATTTCCAGATCTTTTGCCAATTTGATCGCTTTTTCACGAACAGCGGCATCCGGGATATTAGTAAGTTCCGTTTTGACATAGCGCTCGAGACTCGCGACGTTATCCGCTTTTTCAGTACCTGCTTCAGGCTGGGTGACCGCTTTTTGGAGATCGGCGACTTCGTTCACGATCTGATTGATCGCAAGCCTGTATTCCCGGAGAGTCTTGATCTCTCCGGAAAGAACTTTTGCTTCCAGTTCTTCAGCCCGTTCTGCCGCCTGTTGACGAATCACAGGATCCTCGATCTCGGGCAATTGTTCGTCGATAAAAAATCCAATTTCCTCTCGCATTTTCGCCTGATCACTCACCTCAACCGTTGTAATGGACGCTTCCGAAGCCCTTGTGATCACAAGACGGGTTAGCGCATCCGCCTGTTGTCTATTGTTGCTAGCAAGCAAAACTTTCTGCGTAGAGACTGGTCCGCTTACCCCAAAACTTACAAAATCCGCGTAAGTTTCGGCTAATTGGGGACCTGCCATAAATGCATTGGTAGATACCGGTATGAACGGTTTTTCTTTAAGAAGGGGCACTTCAGGAGTTATTGCCGGAACCGCCGGCTTCATCGGCGCGTTCGTTGGTATTATGACCTTCGCCGGCACTACATTGGTTTCCACTATTGCAGGCGGCACGTTTGTCTTCACAACAGGCATGACTTCACGATTCGTCGGAACCACCGGCATCACAGGAACCTTAACAGGCTCAAACGGAGCCTGGTAAACCGGTGTTTTAGGAGTAACCGGTTGATATGGCTCAAAACGCGGCGTGTAGGGTTTCGGGATTGTTACCCCTCTCAAACTCTCGCGGGTTGCCCTATTGGCCGGTGAAACTCTCGGTTCGGCACCGCCTTTAGCAAGCTGAAAGATCCCAGGCATAGCAGTTGGCCCACTCATTCCAGCCATCACCACTTCGACTTTCGGTGCTGTTTCTTGCTGCGCCGCGCGCTCTTCTAATTTGGTACGTAATCCAAAATTCGGCATACTAATCGTCGCAAGGAACGTCGTCCCCCGTATGGTTTTCCCGATTAGCGAATGATTCACCCAAGAAGCCACATCACCTAAAAACCCGGCACTCACTTTTTCCGGTGTTTTAACAGGCGCTTCAACAACCGCTTCGGGAACAATACCGGTCGTACTGACTTTAACCCGACCGATCGCATCATTGAGAGCGGCAAGGATCAAGCGGGCTTGTTCCCCACGCAACGGAAATTCGGGGGCCGCAATAGCCGCTTGAGCGACCTCCAATTGTTTTTTTACCTCCAAGGTTTCGCTCGAAGCTTGCGGAAGCCGCCCCATCTGATGCACAAGATCTTCCAGGATCAGGCTCAAATTAAGACGCTCCATCTCCCGGCTACGGTCTCCCCGAGTCTTGAATTTATTCCCTTTAAGATCTTTCAGGATGGAAACCGCATGCTTCGTATCATTGTCTTTGGCAGTAGCATCACGAACTTGTTGCCCGGCATACTGGAACTGCGCGATCTCGGAAGTGTTCCAACCCTGAAGGGCTAAATTCCCAACTTCCGTCTGAACATCGAACAGGTTCATAACCAAAGCGCTTCCACGCATGGTCATGCTGGAGATCTCGACTCCAGTGTTCGACTCCACCCAATTCAACAACTGCTGGCCCCAGTTGATGGCGTTGTGTTCGACGAAAATAACCGGATGAGAGATGATGTGAACTTCAACGGGCGCGTCTCTGAATTGATTTACCGCCCAAGAAAGACCTTTATCCATGTACTGTGCCGCACCTAATTCGCCCGGCTGATAGCCTCCGGCCAAGAGCGCAATCTCAGCTCCAACCGTCATCATTCCCCAGGTTGTTTTCCCCCACGTTTTATAGAAACGGAGATTGCCAAGAGAGCGTAGCGAGCCAAGGAGCGGGAACACTACATATTTCTGCAACAAGTTCGCTTGCTTAATGACCGGTGGAGCACGGGCTTCGCCCGGGGCCATGGCTTTCAGAATTTCCATTTCCTCATCCAAAAGTCTTTGGACCAGCGTTTTCTCCGCGCTTGTTTATAACGCACGCTCGGCAGAACCGCCTGGAGTTCTTGGAGAAGTAATACCTTTTGCGCCGCTGTCAATTGTTCCGCGGCAAAAATCTGCGAAATCACTTGCCGGACACTCATATAATCCAGGTTCTTGATTCCTTTAAGACCCTGCAGCTGTTGCATGACAATGCGGTCCATCATCGCTTCCGCATACTTCCCGGAAAAGGAAGGCACCGTCAGAAGAAATGAAAGGATCGCAGTATTAAGAAAGGAAGAAACCGTGAAGGCATTGACAAAGGCGCCCGTGACAATGCCGATCACTGGAATTCCTGCCGTTGCATGAAGAATACCAGTGCTTAAAGTCACTCCAAGGAGACTCGCTGTTGCTAGTCCGGCCGGCAAGAAAAGAGCCACCAATCCAGCACCAATCGCTCCAAAAACGGCCAATTTCCAACGTCGCTGAATGAATTGCAATGTGGGTATTGCGAACGGCTCGATCACTGTCCGGTCTAAGAACTGATAAACATTGTTCTCCTGGGCCCTGCGAACCGCACCCTGAACTCCGGAAACCGGCTTTGCGGCATCCAGCATTGCTCCGGCAAGAACATCCAGCGAGATCTCGCGATCAAACGGTTGCGCCGGTTTTTTTATAAACCAGAACCCAGAGCGGAACCAGTAAAAGCTGATCTTGCGGCGAAAAAAGCCGTAGAAGAACTGGTCAAGAAGATGCGGACCGACCACCACGACCCATTCCACGACACGCCACATCCGGATCCCCACTCTCTGCAGGAACGAGAGCCCTTCCGGAATCGCTTTCCCGGCTTCGGCAGCCTGTGCACTTCTGAAGTTGATTACGCTTTCATAAGCTTTTTCCAGTTGCGTATAAACATGCCACCATTGCGAAGCACCCGCATCCAATTTAAGACCTGTGGCCTCAACAAGCAGGGCCATATCCGTATCATCATAACCAAATTCCGCCTGGATACGAGCGATCAGTGTTTGAGTGTCCGCGCCAAAAAGAATCCGCGGCAATCCTTTCATCGTTGAAACTGGTTGATCTTTGTGTTTCCCCAAGATCTGCCTCATGACCGCATCTAAAGAAAGTTTTTCCGCCGCGAGGGCTGGTTTGGCGACAGCAGGAACCATAGGCTTGGCCTCAGCCGCTTGCCGCTCCGTTGTTTCACGAGTCAGACGGTCCTGTTCCGCTCTCAGCGGCATCTCATATGCGCTCAGCCGCATGGTGTAGGTATTTAACGAAATTCCATGATCAAAAAGCGATTGAACCTGTGAACCGATCTTTTTCGCGCTGTGACGGAGCAAAATTTCACAAACAAAGCCAGGATTTTTCAGTTTCGCTGTGTAATGCGCTTTCAGAAGCTTAAATTGTTCATCAGTAAAACCCGCGGGCTTCTGAGAGGCATCAGCAACCATAGTTGCAGTCTCTTTAATTACCAAGAGCTTTGCATCAAAATTTCTGTTCCGCAGTAAACGCTGCAATTCGCCAGACGTCACAATCCCGGATTTGATAAGATCAACTCCAAGAAAACCGTTCAGCACCTGCAAATTCCGGGAATAGCGCTCTTGCTCAGTCTTCGCTTGTGCCGCCCTGATGGCAGCCTCCCGTGCCGCCTGGATTTCAGCTCCAACATTCGGGCCAATCTCCGCCGGTTTTGAGGTCAACTGCCCTATCGTGATATCGAGACCGCCGACCCGCGCCTGGCCAACACCAAACCGAGCGTTGTGCCGATCCAGGATCGTTTGGGGAATATTGGTCAAGTCTCTATCAATATTTGGAAAATACGTCCAATGCTCGTTTCCGACCTGATAGGTCTGAGTGGCTCCGCGCGCTCCGGCAATCGGAATTTCCCGTCTCGCACGCGCCGCCTGCTCGGCGCTTTGAATCCGAAATGCCGCAGTCGCGGTGCCATTCAACAGCCAGATAATGTTGCCATCAACATAGGCGCCATCAAACTTCGCAAATTCAGCATCCATGAGAGATCTTCCCGAGGGATCAAGTGTCATGGCAGCAGTGTGCATGTTTTCCAGCGCGCGCGCAGCGTCTCTCTCCCCCGCGATGCTCGCAACAATACTCATTCGAACCTCGGCACGAGCGAGCGACAAGTCCTTACGAGAGCTGAGATCCGCGAAGCTGGGTGTCATATGCTCCGCCGCCAGTTGAAAACGCGGGTCGTTGAGGACTCCGGTCTGAGGTTTTAAAAACGCTTCTGAAAGGACTTTCTCGATCGGGAGCGGGGTCTCGCGGAGTGCCGCGTCATAAAGAGCGCTTTCCTTCTTCTTGTCGATGGTCTTGGTAATGCGGGGGGCGACTACTATATAAGAGATGTCCTTCTCGCGAAGGTACTTCTCGATACCGGGCGTGTGGAAACCGCCTGTGACGATGGCGGACATCTTTTCACCCGTGGCAAAGGTTTTCTCAACCGCTCGCTCGACCAGTATCTGATCACGATCCAAAGCGGCTTTATAAAAGCGCTCCACACGCGGCAGATCCTGGTCGAGTGTCTTCACTTGGGACGGCAATCCGTAGGTGAAGTGGTATTTCGACATGAGCGGGTTGAGAAAATTTGAGAATGTTTCGGCCTTGAACTCGTCCTGATAAGTGTAATAGAACTCGGCGTCTTGCTTGGTCAGCGTAAAATCGAACATCTTGCAGTAGATGTCATAGATGCGAAGGATGTGGTCGAGCTTTACTTGCTCTGGAGTGGTAAAGAGCTTGTTCTTGACGGTCCTCTCAAGGAATTCAATCTCGTCAAAGATCGAAACATCGATCGCATCATAGAGTTTCATGTACTGAATGTAGGCGATGACATTGGTGTATTTCGCGGCCAGGTCTTCCCCGCCGCTTTGGACCACGCTCACGCCCTGGATCTCGTCCTGGAGGTATCCATAATAGGCGGCACGTTTCATCTTTTTCATACGAAAATGGACGGTGTTGGTGAGAAAACGGGAAAGCTTTTCACGCGAGAGGACACGTTTGAGATCATTGATCAGCTCGTCGGTTTCCTTTTCGGCTTTGTCGAAATCAACCTTCTTTTCAAGATCCACCAGCTGGATCAGGGAATGCATACCCGGATATTCATCAAGGGCGATATTGTGCTTACGGCCGAGCTCCACAAGATAACGAACATACGAGGTCAGCTCCGGTCCGCCCTCCTGGAATGCGGCACGGCGGCGGATAAGTTCGCGCATCTCTGCGGGAAACACAAAACGGCTGACGCCTTCAAGGACCTTGTTCAGTCTGGTGAGGATCTCCTCGTCACGGGTTTTGAACTGGAGCGCATCCACGTAGGCCTTGCGGTTCTCTTCGTAAAGCTCTTTGTCTTCCACGCCATAAAGTGTCATCGCGGGTTTTTCGACAATGGCCAGATATTCCGGACCGGTAAGACGGCCCTCTTTCAGGAAATAATCCGCGACGTTTCGGCGGGCCTCTTTGTTAGGAAAAAAAGAAAAGAGCTCGGTGTAAAGTTCGCCGGAAGCGCCTTCAAGGTTCACAAGACCAAGCTGATATTTTTCCGAGAAGTAACGGAGAATATTGGCAATGTTGCGCTGGGCTTCTTCATTGACGTGCGCATCCTGGATATGAAGAACGATCTGTTCGCGGTTTCCTTTGAAGGAGCTCTTAATCGTCCCATAGCTGTCTGGAAGGTCGGGACGGTCGATCAGGGACAACGCGACGCCGGCTTTGAAAGTTCCAACCGGGGTAAAACTTTCGGGCTTGGGCGCGGCGGCATAGGCTTTGACGCCCCCATCCCAAACAATCGATGTGAAGGTAAACACACAGACCGTCAAAAGCGCAACGGTCCTGAGCCAAGGTTTGAAATTGTGTGTTTGCCAGCTGATCATCGGATTGCCGTCCTCTCTAAGCCGACTAGAATCACTCTAGTACTCACAAGCTTCTAAATCATTACAGCACAAGGGTTATCCCCAAGCCTCATCACCCTCAGAAGAAATATACACAACGAAAGCTTCCCAGTCAAGCCGGGCTAAAAAAACTTTAATGATGTAACCTATTACCGATAAAGGGGTTATACAACTCTTTTGAAAAACATTAACTTTTTAAGGATTCCTTAGAATTTCTCATAGCATTCGAGAGTACAAAAAGTGCCTTCGTTTTATCAAAAAATTATCAAAAGAATGGTTTCAAACGAGGGGCGAACACCCTTTAAAAAGGTGGCATGCTAAAAAATGGCGTACCTGCCTCTGGCTTGAATTTCATTTCCCAAATGGTCGACAGGACTGGCTCAGCATCAAAATCAAAAGGCCCCTCAGAAAATCCCGAGGGGCCCCTTAACCAAAACTGGACCTGAGGAGAGTCGGCGCCTTCCCCTGCCACAAACTTGGCAGGTCCAGGTCGGCCACCCGCACTTGAAATATGACATTGCGTCATGTTTCAGAGCAGTGCTCCCTTCGCCTCTCCTTTAAATCAAAAAAATACCCGGCGGCAAAAGCCACCGGGTATTTTTGGACCTGCCCTTGTCTCCCGATTCATTTTAGAACGGTGACAAGGACTGGCCCATTTGACCTTATATTTCTTGAAAGAAAAATGGACCTGAGGAGAGTCGAACTCCTGGCCTCTGCAATGCGAATGCAGCGCTCTACCAGCTGAGCTACAGGCCCTTGTCTTTCATTTTATTTCATCAAGGGTTGACAAGGGCCAGCCCCATTAACCCTTAGATTTCTTATCGAAAATTGGGCAGGCCCATCAAATTCCAACATTTTTGATACACCGCGCCGTCGCAGCCCACAGATCGCCGCTTGCGTCACACGCACATCCCGGCTAGTCGTTTCGAACAGATCGCAAAAAATCGGACGGAAAAATTTGAAACAACAGGGCGGTATTATACACAATCTTCGATGATTGTCTTCAAAACATTGAAGGCTTTTTGCTGATCTTGCTCGTTAAAGATCTCATGAAAAAAACCGTTGAAAAAAGTTCGTTCCTTGCAAGGGGACACCAAACGGTCGAAAAAGCGTCGCGAAGCCGCCGGGGCGACGATGCGCTCTTTCCCGGGAACAAGCATGTGAACCGGAAAAGGGACCGAGAGAATGTGCTGTTTTCGCAGGGTTTCCGTGCAACGTGCGATCTCCCCGACCAAACGGGTGGAAATATGTCGAAGGATCAGCGGGTCTTTCCGATGGATCGCGATCTCGGCCGGATCATGGCTCAAGGTCCTCGAGCGTACGGGATTCCGATAGATAAAGCCCGGAGCAAAAACACGGATCAGACAATTCAGGGGGCGGATGATCCGCGAAAATCTAAGGCCCAAGAACGGCGCGGAGAGAATCAGAAGCTTCACGGGTTCCGGATTTTTCATGGCCCAAAGCACGCCGACAAGACCTCCCAGGCTGTGTCCGAACAGAATGAATTTTTGGGGAATCGAATGACTCTTTCGAAGATGCTCGACGAAAGCCGTTACATCCCCGAGATAATCGTCAAAGAAACCAACGTGGCCGCGTATGCCTTCCGACCGCCCCATCCCGCGGAAATCCATCACCGCGAACTGCGCGGAGAGGCATCCCATTTTGCCCGGAAACTTTTCATAACGCCCGGAATGCTCTCCGTAGCCATGAAGCATGATCACCGTATGTCGTGCTCCTGGTGCCGGATAAAAACGGTAGAAAATCCTCGTTCCGTCCCGGCTTTTGAAGTGATCCTGGATCCACCCCGTTAAAGGGCTAACTATTTCATGCGTTGAATCAGCGCTGGAATTATTGGGCGACATTGGTTTAATTTTCTCATTTAAATTTTTTTTGGGGCACTACACTAACAGTATATGCATTGTTCCGGTTTCCTGAGAGATATTCGCTCTATCCTCTCTTCCGTAGGGCACATTCAAATGTGCCCTACAGGAGGGAATAACTGGAGCAACGCATAGTATCTATGCAGAGGGTCATAGCGGACGAGCCCTCAGGATGATCTTACCGATTGGGATTGCCGCTTCCTCCATTCATCATCGGTCTTGCGATAAAGTTCGTCGATTGCTTTTTGGTATTCTTTCATCACGACGCGGCGCCGGATCTTCAGAGTCGGTGTCATTTCCCCGGCGGACAAGGTGAATTCATGCGGCAGGAGAATAAAAGCTCTCACGGTCTCAAAACCCGCCAAATCTTCCATGTGTTTTTCAAGGCGCTCCCGAACCCAGGCCTGAACTCCAGAATGCTCCAGAAGTTTCTCGTAGGAGAGATCGCCGATGCGGTGTTGCTCGGCATAATGGAGAACTTCTTGCTTATGAGGAACGAGCAGCGCGCAAAGGTAGGGGCGCTTGTCTCCGAGCACGATGGCCTGAAGAAAGAAAGGGTCTGCGAGAATGCGACTTTCGATATTCTGCGGCGAAACGTTCTTCCCTCCCGCGGTGACGATGATGTCTTTCTTGCGATCCGTGATATGAAGAAACCCCTCGCCATCAAAGTGACCCATGTCCCCCGTATGAAACCAGCCGTCCTTGATACATTCCGCCGTCGCATGGGGATTATGGTAATAACCTCTCATCACGCACGGCCCCTGGGTCAAAATCTCGCCATCTTCCGCGATCCTAACGCTGATTCCGGGGATAGGTTTTCCAACGGTCCCAAACCTGAAATCATCGAGGGCATTGACGGCAATAACGGGCGATGTCTCCGTCAAGCCATAGCCTTCCAGGATCATAATTTCCGCGGCGTAAAAGAATCGCGCCAGGTCCTTGGAAAGCGGCGCGCCGCCGGAGATGAAAAAACGGATCCTGCCGCCCATGGCTTGTTTGATCTTGTTAAAAACGATTTTTTTTGCGATCCAGTTATAAAAGCCAAGCCAGATCGGAACACGGTGCCCGCGTATTTTCACCTGCGCGGTCCTTGTCCCGATGCGAACTGCCCAGTTAAAAAGTCGCTGCTTCCAAACGGGCTCTCTTTGGACTTCTTCCAGAATCCGCACATAGGTCTTTTCATAGAACCTCGGTACCGCAACCACGATGGTCGGACGAACTTTGCGGATGTCTTCCGCAACCGTCATAAAATTTTCGGCATATGCGATGGAAACTCCGTAAGCGGCCTGATAGTAATAACCCGCCAAACGTTCAAAGACGTGGCTGAGCGGAAGGAACGAGAGAACGGAATCCCGGTCGTCGATCTGGATGCGCTGAAAGGAGCCTTGATAATTAGCGATGAAATTCCGGTGCGTCAGCATCACTCCCTTGGGTGCCCCGGTCGTCCCGGAGGTATAAATAATAGTCGCGAGGTCGTCCGGCCCGACGTTTCTAACGCATTGATCATAGAGATCGCCGTGATTCAGATCATGGCGGCGTCCTATTTCCCGGAACACTCCCAGAGCCGGAACATCGCACAAGTCCCCCGGAGTAAAAAGAATAATGCCCGCCGGAAGAAACTTTGATTTGAATCCTTCGATCTTGTGGTATTGTTCCTCTGTGGAAACGAAGAGCGCCTTGAGATCGGCGTGATTGATGATATAGCAAATGTCTTCCAGAGATGCGGTGGGATAGATCGGCACGGTCACGGCGCCAAGGCTCAAGATCCCGAGATCGGCGAATGTCCATTCAGGACCGTTCTCCGAAAGTATCCCGACATGATCGCCTTTACGGATACCAAGCGAATGGAGCGCCATCGCGGTTTCACGTACGATCTTCATCCAATCCCGCCAACTGTAAGAACCGGTGTATTCGCCCCGGATCTTATAGAAAAGGGCTTTCTTGGATCCAAAGAAACGGGCGCGGTCCTGGAAAACCTGGACCAGATTGCCATTTTCTTCGACGCAATCGGGAGGAAATCCTGAACGCTTCTGGGCCATAGGCCTCTTTTCAGGAAGCGACGGTTTTTACTTTTTCGGCGGTTTTGGAGGCCGTCTCGGCGGGCGCTTCTTTAAGCTTTTCGATCGCCTGGGCATTACGCCGGGTTTCTTCGTGAATAATGCGTAACTTTTCTTGCGCCAGAAGGGCGCTCTTCGCGGAAGTCTTTTGACCGCCCGTTTGTTTCTGTGAAGCTTCCAAGGCATCCAGGATCTTTTGATGGATACGCGCCTGCTCCTGGACCCGCTGAAGCTGCACGGAACGCTTGCTTTGTACATTCTTGATCATTTTACTCAGCTCGAATATCTTCTGAATTTCCTGACGGATCTGGGATACCGAAGCACGCGGCGTCGGCGGAGGAGGAACATATCCTGGTTTCATGGGCACGGTGGCCGCAATCCGGACAGAGGGCTTCCCGGCAGGAGTTTGTGAGGCAGCGGCCTCCGCACCGGCCACATTTTTGGTTTTTTCCGTCACAAGTTTTTTGTCGGTTTTACGTCCGAAGAATTTAACGATCTGATCTCCGAGGGCCTGGGGTATCGCTACCAAGGACAAAGATTTTTGCGCCTTGGATCCTTTGGCGTCCGAAGAAGATTGCTTGGGATCCACAGAACTCTGGGGAGCGGAGACCCCAAGCTGAAGCAAGAACAGTAATGCGAACCCTAAACTCAATTTACGCATAATGCCCTTTCTGTTTTACAAAAATTCCGGATCCGTTTATCCCCGTCATAAAGTGTTATTATAGCTTAACACGTTATCGAAAAAATTTGTTTTTTCTTGAGGGCTGCTCCGGGCTTATTCCTGTTCAAATATCAGCGTCCCACCCTGGCCACCGCCCACACACAGCCCAGCCAGCCCCAACGGAACACCCCGCCTCTTCATTTCGTGAAGCAGGGTCACAACGATCCTCACCCCCGTCGCTCCAACCGGATGCCCCAAGGCGATCGCGCCTCCGTTCACATTGACAACTTCGTTATCGATCGCGAGCAATCTCACCACGGCAAGGCACTGTGCCGCAAAAGCCTCATTAATCTCCACCAGTTTGATATCTTTCGCGGCAAGCTTCGCTTTTTGAAGCGCCGTCCGCGTCGAATCTACGGGACCGAGCCCCATACGACGCGGATCCACCCCGTTAAAGGCCCAACTCCGGAGCGTCGCAAGGACCGGCAAGCCGAGTTCTTCGGCCTTGTCGCGATGAGTTACAAGTACCGCAGCGGCGCCATCTGAAATAGGGCATGAGTTTCCGGCCGTCACGGTCCCCTGTTCCTTAAAAACGGGCGGATAGCCCTGAAGTTCCTGAAGGGTCAATGCCGGGTTTGGACTTTCATCATCGACGAAAATCTCCGGGGTTTTATCCTTTTTAGACCTTGGTGGAAAAATTACTGGAAGAATCTCGGCCTTAAATTTTCCGGATCGCACTGCCTGAGCAGCTTTTTGATGGGATTTAAACGCAAATTCATCTTGTTCGGATCGATTGATGCCGAACTCTTCTGCCAGAACTTCGGCGGTCTCCCCCATCATCATTCCGAACACAGGATCCCGCAGCCCTTCCCACAGAGAGTCAATCATCTTGGAATCACGAAGCTTTTTTCCAAATCGAAGATCACGGTTCACGAAAGGCACCGAGGACATGACCTCAACCCCGCCCGCCGCCACAACGTCGGCATCACCCGCCAGGATCATCTGGGCCGCGCTCACAATAGCCTGCATTCCTGAAGCGCAGTTCCGGTTGACGGTAAAGGCTGGAACCGACTGCGGGATACCTGCCATTAAAGCAATGACACGAGCCACATTATGGGCATCGGATTGCTGCCCCACACAGCCGAAGATAACTTCGTCCACGGCTCTTGGATCGAGATGCGTACGCTCCAAAAGACCTCGAAGGATAACCTCCCCGAGCTTTTGATTGGTGAGATCCTTAAGAGCGCCGCCCAATTTTGCCTGAGCTGTTCGGACTGCACCCGCGATAACAATCTCTTTCATTCGGAAATTCTCCGTCGGGATAAAGCTCCCGGGATTTATTCTAGCAGAAGCTGGCGTATATCCGCCAGCCGTTCACGAGTTTTTTTTATACCTTCATCGATGAATTTGTGCGAGGAAAAAAATTCGATCCAGTGGGCGTCGGGAACGGCGGCGTGGATAAAAATGTCGGCATCGCTTCCTTCCATGCGCGCAATTTCGAATTCGGTGAACATGATGGAGCTCATCATGACGTTAAAGATGTTGGATGTGTAGCGCCGCTGAACGCGATCCAGGGTCTTCATCACGATCCGCTGCCAGTAGCCCCGCTGCTGAAACCCCTGGTGAAAGGCCTTACGCCGCAGTTCATTGCGCTCGATCAGATCCTTGGGGGCCGGCAGAACATTGACTGCGATGATCTTGCGAACACCCATATTCGAAAGGATCTTCACCGGCAACGGATCCACGATCCCGCCATCGATCAAATAACTTCCCTTGTAGGGGTAAGGACGCAGGAAACCCGGGATCGAAATCGACGCGCGAACCGCGTTCAGCACGCTCCCGGAGTCCAACACCACCTCTTCCGAGGTCAAAAGGTCCGTGGCCACCACCTTGACCGGGACCTTGAGATTCAGGAATGTCATATCTTTCAAATACGCAGACAGAAACTGAATGACCTGATTCCCCTTAAAAAATCCGCGATGGATTGCCGAAATATCCCCGAAACCCAGCAGTTTGAAAAACGCGTTCTTCTTGTCCAGGGATTTGGCGATCTTCTCTATCTCATGCGAATCATAACCTGCAGCCCAAAGTGTGCCGATAAGAGCTCCGATGCTGGAACCCGCAAGAACGTCCACGGGAATCTTTTCCTGCTCCAGAACCCGAAGCACTCCAATATGTGAAAGGCCGTACGCGGCACCGCTACCCAAAACCAACCCCACCAACCGTTCCGACCATTCCTTGGCCAGAAAGGTCATGGTCTTTTCGTACTGATAACGCTGGTATTGAAGCGAAGGAAGCGTGGAGAAGAGCTGTATCTCCGCGACCGCGCCCGGACCGTACGCGGAAAAAGTCTTCCCCTCCTGGGATGGCATGATGATCTTGATCTCGTTCTTGCTGAACCCAAAATCCTGACAGAGCTCGCCTACTTTTTTTGAAGCAAATGTAAAGACGTCTGTTTTTTTTTCCGCCCAAAGATAAACGCGGTCCGAATAATTGAGGGCCTTGACGACGACTGGGGTGTTGCGGTCCGGGAGACAGAGCACGAGATAGTCATAACGATAGGTCAAATAAGTCAGAAGCGCCGTGAATTTCTTTTCACTTTCGCCCAAGGCGGTATTCACTGTAAAGGGCAGGAGATCGAAGCTGGTTTCATGGGACAGAATAGATTTTTGAATCGATGATTCATTGGATGGATCCATCGTTTCAAGATCGAACCCAAAAGCCTCTCCCTGACGGAACTCGGCCGGAAGAAGATTCTTTAATTTCCCCGAGAGATCCAGAAGCAACACCCTGCTTCGGGTCTCACGCCGCAGGGCCTTGATGAAATCCACAAGGAAGCACGCCATTCCCACGGCAGGAGCCGCGAAATAGAAAGCCGCGATACGAACTTCCCGCCTGTGGTGACTGTAGCCCAGATCTTCGCGGGTCAGATGCCGCCCGAGAGAGCGGCTTAGATGAAGCGCCAGTGCCGGGATCTCGTGAAGAAGTTGTTGAAAACTTTCGGCGCTGATCTTGAGCGCCACGGCATCGGTTTTGGCCTCCACCGACGCGCTATGCACGCTGCCAGTCAAAAGAGAGGTCTCGCCAAAATGCTCTCCGCGATAGAAAAAAAGAAGTGTGGATTCCTTTTCCGGACCGCGAGCGCGGGTGAAAAGGCGAAAACGTCCTGAAATAATGATGTAAAAGGCGTCCGGCACCGTCCCCTCTTCATAAACAATGTCGCCGCGCTTAAAACCCACCAATCGGGAATGTTGCTCGATCAGGGCCTGCTCTACCGGCTTCAGGGACGAAAAAAGAGAGATCGGTTCCGTTAAATACCCCTCTTTTACCTCGGGCTTGATTTTTTTTCCGAAGGAGAAAAAATTCATCGCTTGTAGTTATCGGCAGGAAATACCATTCACATTACAGGCGGCGAGGGGCGCTGAGGGCATCTTCCTGAACTGGAGGATTTTTAAGCCGCAGGATACCCAAAAACGGAAGGACCCGCCGGGGAAAGATCGCCGGGAAAGAAGCTGAGACAAAACACTTTCGAGGGTCCGGTCCTACCACTCCTGAGCGTTTTCCGGATCCGCGTAGTCATTGATCTTAGTCTCAAGCCAGTGATTGTACGCATAATCCAGCACACGAAATTTATCGACCGGATCTATATTCAGCAACCGGACTCCCTGATCATAACCCTGATTCGTTCCTTCGGAAGATTTCGACCACATAACCAACCCGGAGCTGAAAATCGGCTTCGGATCATCCGGGATTGTGATCTCCAAATCCAACGGAGTCCCTGCCTGAAGTGACTTGTCTGAATTGATCTTCAGACCTTCGCAACAAAGGTCCCTGCTTAACCCAATCCCTTTCACGGACGTCGATTCGGTTCCGGTGAACTTCACACTCATGTATGCGTCGAAACGCTTGAACCTGCGCTTATTTCTTTCCATCGCTTCCCCCCTTATTTTTTTCACATCGGCCCGCCCGGGAAAAACCCGCTTCCCGCTGGCCAAGTATCGACTTCCTCATGCGTTTAATTAATCAAAAACACCGGCGTCTGAGGGGAAGCTAACACACGGACTTGGATTTTACAAGGAAACGAGGCGATTTTTTTTTGACAAAAAACTGTCCCTTCTGGATCTTTGGTATCCGCAAGCTGACACGGTCAAGGGGGAAAAGGGGGCTGGATGACATAACTCTTTATAAATAAAGGGGTTATCGAAAATTAACGAACTGAACCGGCAAGGTCAGAGGTGCGGTTCGCAGATGCTGGATCACGGACTGAAGATCATCTTTGCTCTTGGAGGAGACCCGGATCTCGTCCCCCTGAATGGTAACCTGGACCTTCGCAGGAAGATCCTTGATGATCTTTACGATCTCCCTGGCCTTCTCCTGGGAGATTCCCTGCGTAAGAGTCACTTCCTGGCGAAGACAGCCGTCAAAAGCCCTTTCCGGAACTTTAAAATCGAGAGCCTTTTGAGAAATTTTCCGGCTGGCCATCCTCATTTTGAGAATATCCTGAAGATTTCGTAACTTCATGTCATCGTCCGCAATAAGACGGATTTTTCTCTCTTTCATATCCTTGAGAAATTCCACAGAGCTTTTACTCCCCCTAAAATCAAAACGGGTCTGAAGTTCTTTCTTCGTCTGATTGACGGCGTTGTCGACTTCCTGAAGATCGACTTGAGAAACAATATCAAAGGAGGACAGTTGGGTCATGGATCGGAAAACCGGTCAGGATTTCTTTGAGGGTGGAGTGATAAAAGCTCTTAAACGCTTGCGGGAGAACTCGTCCAGGTCCAGAAACTCCAGACCTGTGTCAAAATTCTTTTTGGCAGACTTTTGGTCCTGGCTCGGGATCACCCACACACTACGCCCTGTGCACTGGACAGGAGGCTCGCCGTCCTTAAGTTCCAGACTGATCTTGCAACGGTCGAACCGCTCCAAAGGCTCCGAAAGCATAACCGAAACACCCCCCAGCCCGACATCTTCAGTGCTTGCGGTAAAGGCCTTCCTCTTGCCCATCAACTGGATTGCCACCTCACAGGTCAAATGGAGCCTCGGGAATTTTCGTTTATTGAAACCATCCCAGAGAGAGTTCATGATCGGTTTGATTTTACAAAAGCGTCCTGAAAGGGGCGCGCAATTTCTTTGGCGCGGAATTTCAAAAGTTGAGCTTGTGCTTCGGCCTCGGTATGAAATCCCCCGAGAAGAACTAGATAAAAAAGTCGTCCGCTAGGTCTTGTATTCTCCTTAACAAAAGCATGAAGACCCGCACGCTGGAATGTGTCCACAATCTGATCCGCATCCTGCCGGGTCGGATAGGTCACGACCTGGATTACATAGGATCCATTCGCCGAAGCCTCAGCTGTTGCGCTCCCCTCGGGAGCACGCCCTTTTTTGGGTCCGGCAGCAACCGGAGTGATAACCACGGGATGTTCCGCGGGCCTGCTAGAAACAACCGCAGCCACAGCGGCCGGGGTTTTTATTAGGATCGATTCACCGGAGATTTTATAGCGGGCACGCATCGCTTCTTCCCGCTGAGAATTAAGTGCGTTGACTCCCCAAAAGAGAAGGAAAACAACAAGGGCTGCAACACCCCAGTAAAAAAAACGGCGGACGGCCACCCGCTTAGGGTCCAAAAAAAACTTGGACAATTCACCCGTTTTTTCAGAAAGCCCTTTTACCAGCCTCAGAAATGCGGCCCGTTTATTTTCTTGGGGACGATTGTAACGAAAACGAGGATAGGTATCCGGCCCGGATGATTCCAAAGTGGAAGAAACGGGTTTCTTTTCAAAATCGCGAGGCAGAACATGGCGCGATGCGTGATCGGTCGACTTTTGTTCCGGAGGGACCTGACGCGGGGAAAGCTCCGGTCCGGCCGGCGCTTCTTTTTGCGCGCTAAAAAGATCGGAGGCCGCATCTCTCCCGGGAAAAGATTCTTTCGGCTGCGCCGGCGCCGGCGCAGACTCCTTGAAATGCTCCCGATCCCCGACCACGGTATGGGAGACTTTATCGAAAAACTCACCGTAAAGCTTTTTTTGAATCTCGGACTCCGAAAGCACCGAAGAGGGCACATCAGCATTTTTCTTCTTGCTGAAAAACCCCATGCTAGGCTCTCCCTTTCATAGCATGAACATCTTCGCGGAGACACAGCGACAGCTTGATAAGCTCGATGGGCCCCAGAACGATATGCGCACGCTGGACAAAACCGTTCTTGCGGCAAAGATCGATTGCCCCCGACATCTTGGAGGTGGTCTTAAAAACAACCTCTTCGTAACCAACCTCGCGACAAAAGTCTAGCGCGCGATTGATCAACCGTTTACCGATTTTCAGATTACGGTGTGTTGGCGCAACGAACAGACGGCGGAGCAACGCGACCCGGCCATCTTCTTTCTTGATCGCAACGGTCCCGACAACCTTGTGTAATTTATCATCCATCGCCACAAAGAACGCCTCGCCGACCCCGCCGTAGGCTTTTTCGATGCATTCGACATCCTCGGTCGGATAGGCATGTTTGGCATCGTGGAACTCGCTGTCCATAATGCTGCTGATAAGATCGACCACTGCTGCATCATCATCTTGTGTGGACCTTCGAATCGTGATCATAAGGAAATCCGTTTAGTTTCGTTAGGTCTTTTTTGTGTCGCCGGCTGACTTTCCAGAAGTTTTACCTGCGGCGGGTTTCGCGGCAACTGAGGGTGCTGCAGCAGCACCCGGAGCCGCAACAGCTCCGTCAGCAGCTCCTGCTTTTGCCTCTTTGACCTTCTTCATCTTGATCTTAAGGGATTTCACCTTTGGAAGGTTGTAAGCTGTTTCGCGGTCGCTCCATTTGCCCATCTCTTGGAGCTTCTTGACGCGTTCAAGACGCTTGAAAACATTTCGGTGTTTGGCTCCGACACTGTCAGAACGCAGACTAGGATGTTGAGACATAAGACACTGGACTCCTTTGTTTGTGAATTGAATCGATCCGAACAGTCGCACTGTTGGAGGAGCGTATTATACTGGCGAGGAAGGAAAATGGCTAGTCCCAATTCTTATCAATTTGACCGCCGCGGGCACATGGTATCCACCCGGCGGCACGGAGGATAACACACGCTCCAATCGGATGGGAGGGAAATTAAAAACCTGCTCATTCATCCCCGGCATTTTCTTCCGGAGGATCTCAA
>JBAZER010000002.1:0-135876 GCA_041653795.1 Candidatus Omnitrophota bacterium | reverse complement strand
GTCCTCCTTGCCTTGGCCGGCATAGGAGATTTCGGCTGGAAGCCATTTTATTTGAAGCGGTTAACATCATTCGTCACCTAAAATTTGCAGAACTCAAGGTTTAATCAAAAAGTGCTTTGTATCGGTTTCGGGTCAGTGGGGCGATGTGCGTTACCGGTGCTTCTTGAGCACATCCGCATTCCCTACAAAAATATCACGGTTCTTGACTTCGCAGATAAACATAAAGAACTCGCGCCCTGGATTAAAAAGGGGGTCCGTTATGCCCAGGAAAGGATCAGCCCGGTCAATGTTGCCAGTACCCTTTCCAAGTATGTTTCGCCGGGAGGTATGATCATTGATCTGTCCTGGAATATAGATTCGCTGGATATGCTCAGCTGGTGTCACGAGAACAAGGTGTTCTACGTAAATACCTCCGTTGAGGAATGGGATCCGTATGCGAACATCGAAAAAAAGACTCCCTTTGAAAAATCGCTTTACTTCAAGCAAATGGCCATCCGCAAAATGATCTCGAAATGGGACGACGGACACACGACCGCTGTTTTAGACCACGGCGCGAATCCTGGACTTATTTCCCATTTCACGAAACAAGGGCTCCTTGATATAGCCGAAAAAGCCGTGCATGACAAAACGACGCCAAAAAATGATCGCAAAGTTCTGGAGCATTTAATCCGAGAGGAAGACTTTGCCGGTTTAGCGATGAAACTTGGTGTCAAAACGATCCATGTGAGCGAGCGCGACACGCAGATTACGGACAAGCCAAAGGAGGTCGATGAATTCGTGGGCACGTGGTCGATCGAGGGATTGCGTGAAGAAGGCGTTGCGCCTTCAGAAATGGGATGGGGAACTCATGAAAAAGAACTTCCTCCTTTCGCTGCAGTGCCCGAATCCGGCCCCAAGAATCAAATATTTTTATCCCAAATGGGCATGAACACCTGGGTTCGCTCCTGGGTGCCCAATTATGAGATCGTCGGAATGGTGATCCGTCACGCTGAGGCGTTTTCAATCTCCGAAAAACTTACAGTGTGGCGAAACAATAAAGCCGTCTATCGCCCTACCGTCCATTATGCGTATATGCCATGCAACGAAACGCTGACCTCCCTTCATGAGCTCCGATGCCGCAACTATGAACTTCAGCCCCGATGCCGCATTATGTCCGACGAGATCATTAACGGGAAAGACATTCTAGGGGCTTTGATTATGGGGCACAAATATACATCCTGGTGGACGGGAAGTGTTCTAGATATCGAGGAAGCGAGAAAGCTCGTTCCTCACCAAAACGCTACCACGATCCAGGTCGCCATAGGGGTTGTTGCGGCGGCTATGTGGATGATCGAAAATCCCAAGGAAGGCGTTTGTCTGCCGGACGATCTTCCGCACAAGGAGATTCTCGCGGTCGCAAAACCCTATCTGGGTACTTTTGTTTCGGAGTCGTATGACTGGACGCCTTTCAAGAATTACCAGGTTTTCTTCCCGGAGAATCCCAATTCAAGCCTGGACAGGAAAAACCCCTGGAAATTCCAAAATTTTTTATTTAAAGATTAAAAAAGTAGGCTAAAGGAGAAAGCAGGTTTCGATGAAGAAAAATGGCCATGCTAGCCAAATATTGGAGACGAACAATTTGGGGAAGAAAGAAATAAGATTGACCGAGTCATCTCTCAAATATATCTCAAAAGTCGATTTCGATAGACTAAATGAGTCGATCAATATTGCTCGCGAAGTAGGTGAGGGGAGGAATATTGTTTTGGGAAGGCTCAAAAAAGCGCTCAAAGAAGCCAAAATTGTCCCGGTGGAAAAAATGCCCAAAAACGTAGTGACTATGAATTCCGCAGGCAAGATCCTTTGGCTGGATACCCGGGAGGTAAGGCTTTTTTGGCTTGGTTTTCCGAATGCTCTCGATCACGATGGAAATAAAGTATCGATTTTTTCCTCCTTGGGCATAGCCTTGCTGGGTTCCCGAGTCGGGGAAGATGCCGCCCAAGAAGTTCCTACCGGCCATAGGCTGTTTAAAGTTGTCAAGTTGCTCTATCAGCCAGAGGCCAAGCGGGATTATCACCTCTAAGTGTTTTTCTCCACTCGGAGATTCCTTTTGTTGAATGCTGTCCGACATATTCTATGAGAGGAAAAAGTCAAGCTTGTGATGCCCGATGAGGGCGTGTATTTTCCATCAGATGAGCGAGACCTTTAAGGAAGAGGAACCCTTCTTCTATATGGGAATATGCAAAAAGACTTATTAATTATCCATAAAGACGCGGAGTGGCTTCGCTTCCTGATTCGTCAATTTAAGCGGCAGAAAACTGTGTTGAGTTTTCGCAACAAGCTATTTCTAGTGAGGTTATGAAAAGACCATGGTAGAATCTCGTATCCCGCTTCAATTTTTCATATAAAAAATTTAAACGAGGCTCGCCCGAAAGGCGGGCATATTTTCTACATGGCGAAAAAAAAGTACCGCGTTTTCAAAAAAAAAGTAGTCTACTCCAAAGGGCCGATTCGCCTTATCGATTGCAAGGTCCGGACCCCGCATGGGAAAGTGCTCTCGCGTCAGGTGTTGGAGCACCCAGGTTGCGTGGTCATTATTCCCAGGACGGACGGGGGAAAATACGTTCTTGTGAGGCAATACCGGTTTCCGCTTGGAAAGTACCTATGGGAATTTCCGGCAGGCGGGAGAGAACCCGGCGAAACATTTTCTCACGCTGCGAAGCGTGAGCTTATGGAAGAGATCGGGATGGAGCCTGGGAAGCTCGAAAAGCTTTTGGAGTTTTACCCTACGCCTGGTATTTCCGGCGAGAAAATGCATGTTTTTTTGGCATGGGGTCTCGAACCGGCTGTCGCGCAGAAGGACGAAGATGAGGACTTTGAGTTGGGGACGTTCAGCCTTTCGGAGATTGGCCGGATGATCCGCCTGGGAGAGATTGTCGATGGGAAGACTTTGATCGGATTTTTTTATTTGGAAAAACCGAAAAATCATTAGAATGCACTGCGCTTCTCTTCGCTTCTTTTAAAATTTCGTTTACGAAGCCCTAGATGTCTTTTCGATTCTTTGTTTCTTCTGATATAATCCCGCGATCGTTACCGCTTCATGCTGGTGTAGCTCAGTTGGTAGAGCAACGGTTTCGTAAACCGTAGGTCGTCGGTTCGACTCCGACCACCAGCTTTTCTCCTTCCTTGCGACTAGTAAAATACTCAGTTGGCCAATGCCTCGAATGTGATCCGGGATGGCCTGTTGGAATATCCCGCCGTTCGGTTAATGTCTGTTCCTTAGCGTTGCTTCCGGAGATAGGTGGGGAGGATTTTGAGGATTTCGCGGTACTTCGCGGCGGTGCGGCGTGCGAGGGTGATTCCTTCCTCCTTTAGATGTTTTGCGATTGCCAAATCGCTCAAAGGTTTACGGGGATCTTCTCTTTCAATCAGCGACCGGATCCTTTCCATGATGCTCTTCTGGGATTCTTCTTCGCCATTTTCTGTTTCAACCTTTTGTGAAAAAAAACTTTTGTAGGGGATCGTGCCCTGAGGGGTCTTGAGATATTTCCCGTGGATTGCGCGACTGATCGTGGATTCATGGAGATTTACTCGTTCAGCGATATCTTTGAGGCGCAGCGGACGGAGATGGGAGAACCCGCGTGTAAAGAAAAGCGGTTGCGCTCGGACAATTTCATCAGTGATGGCTCGAAGTGTAGAGCCGCGCAGGTCAATGGCTCTAAGAAAATCCATCCCATTTGCCAGACGCGTTTTGAGAAATTCTTTTGTTTTGTCGTCCGAGTTTTTCTCGCGCATCATGCGCCGGTATCCTGCGTTGATGCGCAACTCGGGAATAAAATCATTATGGATTTCGATCTCAAGTCCGTCCTCGGTGCCGCCTTTGATTGAGACTGTGGCGTCAGGAGTAACGGCAATAGCATTTTCGGCGTAAAAACTCCGACCGGGTTTTGGATCCAGCCTTGCGACAAGTTCCGCCGCTTTTTTTATCACTGGTTCCCCCGTATGGAAGATCTTGGCGAGCATTTTCCAATCCTTTTTAGCGAGGAGCTCGAGGTGCTCGCGGACAATCTCGCTGGCCAATGCCGCTTCAGGGTCCTTTCGCTCGAGTTGGATCAACAGGGCCTCGCGGAGGTCACGGGCTCCGATCCCTGGAGGATCGAGACTTTGAATTTTTCGCAAAACTTCTTCAACTGCGGAGACCTCGGCGCCGGATGCGGTGGCAACCTCTTCCAGTGTTGCCTTCAGATAACCCTCAGGGTTGATGTTCCCGATGATTTCTTCGGCGATCTTTTTCTGGGGTATATCAAATTCCAAGAAGTGGATTTGCCATTCCAAATAGTCAAAAAGGCTTTCGGGCTGAGTGATGAGCATTTCCTGAAAATCTTTGATTTTACGCGTGTCCTCATGCTTACGCCGGGAAAGATCGGAGGGGATGTTCGTGAAAGTAAGCGGTTCCTTGGCGGCCCAATCATCCGGAAGCGTTTCTTCTGCTTCGTCGTTCGTGCCCTTCGTGGCGGAAGGTGTAGGAGTTTCCGTGACTTCAGGCTCGGCTGAGCGCGGGACCTCCTCAAGCATCGGATTTTCTTCGAGCGCGTCTTCGACCGCCTGGCGAAGATCCATGATCGGAAGATGGAGCAGGTGCAGATAGACGCGCATCTGCGGGGAAAGGGACATTTTTTGGGATTGGTGCTGACTCAATCTTGGTTCCATACAAAAGAACATATCACGGAGAAAAATCGTTGTAAAGTCAGGAGATTTCGGGACTTAGGTGGAAGAAAGGAATTGACACTCCCTGCTATTTTTTTATAATGGTCGCCGGTTCGAATGAGCCGGTTTGCCACGGGACAGGCTCCAGGGTAAGGTCTCTCTCGTGGTTTTTTTGTATTAGGGGAATACCCATCTCTTCCAATAAGGAAAACGCTCCGATGACGCAGGTACCCGCACTTTTGGTGACAAAAGGTCTTAGAAAAAAAAGCATGCCGGTCGGATTGTGGACGAAATGTCCCAGTTGTCAGGCGGTCATGTTCAACAAGACCCTCAAGGAGAACTTGCTTGTCTGCACCAAGTGTTCCTATCACTTTATCATGGGGGCCATGGAGCGCATCCATCACCTTGCTGATGAGAACTCCTTTGTGGAAATCAACGCGAACCTTTGTTCTGAAGATCCGTTGAAATTTTCAGCCGTCAAGGCCTATACCGACAAAATCAAACAGGATCAGAAGAAGACCGGACTGAAAGAAGCCTGTGTGACAGGAACGGCAAAGATTCTCGGCAAAGCTTGTGCGTTGGGCGTGACAGATTCCAGGTTCATTATGGGCTCGATGGGCTCGGTGGTCGGCGAAAAAATCATGCGCTTGATCGAATATGCTCTCGAAAACAAGCTCCCTCTTATCATCGTCTCCGGTTCGGGGGGCGGTGCGCGCATGTACGAAGGCGCTCTCAGCTTGATGCAAATGGCCAAGACCTCCGTGGCGCTTGCGCGATACCAAAAAGAAAGACTTCCTTTCATCTCGGTTCTAACGAACCCCACGATGGGCGGTGTCATGGCGAGCTTCGCGTCGCTTGGGGATATTATCATTGCGGAGCCGCGGGCGCTTTTGGGATTCGCGGGGCCGCGTGTCATTGAGCAAACGATTCGTCAAAAACTTCCCGCGGATTTTCAGACTTCAGAATTTTTGCTCGAGCATGGTCTTATAGACATGGTGGTCGCACGTCAGGACCTGAAACAAAAACTCGGGCTTTTGCTCGAATATCTTTCCTGATTCACCCATAGGGGGACCCGGTGGCGAATGTTTCTTTAAAGAACGTCTCAAAAATCTATAAGGATGGCGTTCGGGCAGTTAATAATGTCACCCTTGAAATCCCGGACCGGGAGTTTGTGGTGTTGGTCGGACCGTCGGGTTGCGGAAAATCCACCACGCTCCGCATGATCGCCGGGCTTGAGGATATCACCGAAGGCGAGATCTTCATCGAAAACGTGCTCGTCAATCATGTCCCCGCCAAGAATCGCGATATCGCGATGGTATTCCAGAATTACGCGCTTTATCCTCACATGACCGTTTATGAGAACCTAGCGTTTGGTCTGAAATTGCGTCGCTACCCGACCAAAGAGATCGAACGGCGGGTACATGATTCCGCCGAGATCCTAGGTCTGACCATGGAAATGTTGAAGCGCCGGCCCAAGGAACTCTCCGGAGGAGAACGTCAGCGAGTTGCTGTCGGTCGTGCGATCGTTCGCAAATCCAAAGTCTTTCTTTTTGACGAACCTTTGAGCAATTTGGACGCTAAGCTTCGCGTCCAGATGCGCATGGAGCTGCAGAAGCTGCACAATCGGTTACAATCGACCATGATCTACGTGACGCATGATCAGGTCGAGGCCCTGACGCTTGGAGATCGTATCGTGGTGATGCATCACGGACTGGTCCAACAAGTGGCAGATCCCGTCAATCTTTATGAGCGCCCGCACAACAAATTTGTTGCAGGATTTATAGGTTCTCCGCCAATGAACTTTCTCAAAGGGACAATCCTTGCGGAGGATGGGGATTATTATTTTCAGGACCGCAGCATCAAATTGCGCATCCTGCCGCATTTTTACTCCCGCATTGCCCAGTACAAGGGCCAGACACTTACCATGGGGATACGTCCTGAGGACATTTACGATAAAATTTTCGCCCAGGACGCGCGTCCGGAATTCACGATCACCGCGACGGTCGATATGGTGGAGCCGATGGGTTCCGAGATCTATCTTTATTTGACCTGCGGTACCAATAATTTCGTGGTGCGCGTTTCTAACCAGGACACAGCTGCTATGAACCAAGACCTGCAGGTGGTATTCGATATGAGTAAGGCGCTCTTTTTTGATCCTCAGACGGGCGTTGCGATCTCATAAGTGGCGACGACCTAAACCATGGGCTCACGGACCCGGCGTCAGATCGCTTTCGCGTTTGGCTTGGGGGCGGTGTTTTTCCTCAGCTACCTGCTCATTTATTCGCTTGTCCAGCTTAAGAACACCGAAATTCCCGAAACCCATCTCCAGCGCATTGCATTGCTCCTGACTGCTTTCTCCCTGCCTCTTTTTACGACCTGGTGGCGTTTTAAATGGGTTGGCGTGAATTTATTGGCGGTGATATTTCTTGCCCCCCTCGTTTTTTTGGTCGTGTCGATTACCAAAGTTCCGGTGTTCCTTTGGGTTTTTCCGGTCTACGGATCCATCGTGGTGGCCCTTTTCCGTACGGAACAACATTTTGAGAACCACATCGCGATGGTTGGGATCGAACAAGAGAAGTGTGAAGATGAAGCCAATAATCTTGAGATCGCATTTAAGGCTAAGGGCGAGGGAATCAGCACTTTTTTTGAAAAATATTCAACCTATTACAACCTGCGCAAACTTGCCGAGGAGTTGACGGTCAGCCTCTCATGGTCCGATCTTGCGCAGAAGGCTGTTGATCGCGCAATGGATTTCATTCCGCGCGGGGATTTTGCGAAGGTCGCCTTGGCGCACGGTGAAGAGCGAAAGCTTCCGGTCGTAGCAAGGCGGCGTCTCCGTCCGGTGGGCAACTGGAATGCCAAGCAGGGGGACCTGTTTGATTTCTGGTGCATTAAGAACCGTAAACGGCTGATTATCATGGATACCCAGGAGGATTTCCGTTTTGTTCTGAGCGATGTTGAAAAGAAAGATAATGTTCGCAGTCTGATCGTTGCGCCTCTTTTTCACGAAGGCCGTGTCGCGGGAACGCTTGCCATCTACGCCACTCGTCCGAATGTTTTCAGCCATGACGATTTAAGGCTCCTGGATGCGATCGCAACGCTGGCGTCGTCCGCCATTTCGAACGCGATGCTTTATGAGAAGACCGAGGAGTTGGCGATCAAAGATTCGCTGACCGGACTTTTCGTGAGGCGCTATTTCTATGAACGTCTTAAGGAAGAGCATCGTCGTGCGTTGCTTAACCAGAAAAATCTTTCTTTTTTAATGTGTGACCTGGACCACTTCAAGGAATGTAACGACCACTTCGGCCATCAGGGCGGTGATCTGATGCTGATCCAGTTTGCAGAGATTCTCCGGCAGTGTCTCAAAGGATCGCTTTTGGCGCGTTACGGTGGCGAGGAGTTCGCCATTCTTCTGCCCGAAACGACAAAGGCAGAAGCGGCGAAGGTTGCGGAGCTAATCCGGAAGGCGGTCGAGAAGTCCTCGTTTAATATTCGCCGCGAGGCGGTGAATATGACTGTCTCGATCGGAGTTGCCAATCTTCCGGACGATACGTTGGATACCGAGAATCTTGTGCAAAAGGCCGACCAGGCGCTTTACCGGGCAAAAAGGGAGGGGAGGAACCGAGTATGCGTCGCCACCTCCTGATCCTTTTTGTTCTCGGTGTAACGGCATTTTTTGTCGTGTGGCAATCCCGGGAAATCATTCTGGCCTATTATCTTCTTTCGACGATCTGGTTGCTTCCGCTCTATTATTTTTTCCGGGAGAGGGTTTATGGATTGCTTGCGGTTTCCGCGGCAGGAGTTTTTCTTCTGCACGGCTGGTTTTTCCGGATCGATCCGTATCCTCGGATGGTCATGCTGTGGGCTGTCCAGGTGCTTCTTTTTTCCGGATTTTGTTATTACTATCGGGAACTGAAACATTTTCAGGATCGTGCCCAGGAGTCGAAGGAGAATATCCGCAAGAATCTGGAGTTGTTCCAGGCGAAGTACCAGACGCGGCTCACCAGCTTACGCCATTTGGAAGTGCAAGTGGGCAACCTGATGAATCTTTTTGAGATCGCCCGCGATTTCAGTGAGTGTATGGATTTCAGTACCTTGGCTGAATTTTTGCTGAAAAAATTGCGTTCCGAGCTCACATTCGAGAAAATGAAAATTTTTCTCATGCCTCGAGCCGTTTCGGAAAAAGAACCTGCTCCCATCAAAGTCTATTCAATGCTGCAGGAGGGTGTTCAGGAGGAGGAGCGTGTTCTTACAGACCAGGAGCGGGAGGATTTTGATGCCATGATTGACGCCAAAACCATGGTTCGACGTGGGGAGCGTTGGCTCTTTCCGATCATGGAGGGGAATGAAATAAGCTCGGTTTTTGCAATCCATGGGATCAAGGAAGAGGACCTGGCGCGCGTGGAGGTCTTGAGCGCCTATCTCGTGCTGTTGATCAAGAAGATCAAACTTTATGAAACCGTTCGGGAACTGGCCATCGTGGATGAGCTGACGCAAGTTTTCGTGCGGCATCACTTTTATGAACGTTTGGAGGAAGAACTTCGTCGCAGTATTCGTTTTAAACTGCCTCTGGCGGTATTAATGTTAGACATCGATCATTTCAAAAGATATAATGACGACTTCGGACACTTGGTCGGGGACGCCACACTGAAAGAAGTGGCGGATCTGTTAAAGCGGAATTTGCGCCGTGTGGATCTCGTGGGTCGGTATGGCGGGGAAGAGTTTGTTGTGGCCATGCCGGAGACGCGAGTCGCCAATGCGGCCGAGGTGGCCGAACGTATCCGTTCCAGTATCGCCCGGCATGATTTCCAGGTCTACAATGTCAGGACCAAGGTTACCGTTAGCCAGGGCATCACGGTATTTGATGGCGAAATCGCCGCACACTCTGAGCACATTGACGCCAAGGCAGTTGCGTCAGAATTGATACGAAAAGCCGACGAGGCTATGTATCGCGCCAAAGAGGAAGGCCGCAATCGCGTTTGCCTGCATAAGGATATCAAGAGATCGTGAAAAAAATGCTGCAAATGAAAATTCCAAGAAGGCGAAAAACTGCTGTTCTTGTGCTTGTTCTCCTTGCTTTTCTAGCCTCCCCGCCCGCTTTTTCAGTGGAGGACGCTAAAACGCCCACTTCTGCTACCAAGAATTCTTCCAAAACTGCAAGCCGGGATCTTCCAGTTCAGAATATTTTCGATACCAGCAGTGCCAAAGTCGAAGCCGTGGCGGACAGTCTGGAATATTCGAAAGATTCCGGGAAAATGATCGCCCGCGGGAATGCGGTCATTACTTACCAGGGGACTCGTATTCTCGCAGATTACGCAGAGGTTGAAACCGACGCTAAGAAAGCTTACGCCAAGGGTCATGTCATGATCTTCAAAGGGGATGCGCCGCGCCTTCAAGGGGAAGAGATTTATTATGATTTCGGGAATCATACGGGAAGTTTTCCAAACGCCCGCGCCATGAACGAGCCATGGTACGCTCGGGGTGAAGATATCCAGCAGGTCCGCGAAGGGGTGAACAAAATTCGAAATGGAAGTGTTACTACGTGTAATCTTGAAAAACCGCATTACGAGATTCGCTGCAAAAAAGCAACACTTTATGTCAACGAAAAGCTCATCATGCATAGCGCTACGGTCTATGTGTTGGGTAAGCCGGTCTTCTGGCTTCCATGGATGGATGTGCCGCTTAACTGGCCCAATATTCCCATTCAGGTTACTCAAGGCTATAACAAAAAAAATGGTGTTGAGATCGGGATTAGCAAGGGCGTGACCCTCAATAAGCATTTATGGGGAAAAGCGACGGTGGATTGGCGTCAAAAACGCGGTGTCGGGGGCGGATGGGATCAGTACTATGATTATGAAAAATGGGCGAAAGGTAACATTAAACTCTACTGGACACAAGACGAAAAAGCTCCATCGATTAACTACCCTAGTGCAGCTGCGCCGGTGGATCCTTTTTCCCGGCTTGAAAAACGTGAAGATGGCCGGGGTCGCATTACATGGCGCCATCGGACGGATCTCGACGATAAGACCACGGTACTTCTTCGCTATCACCGTGTGGCGGACGAATATTTCTTACAGGAGTTTTTTGAGGATGAATATCGCGGGAATATTCAGCCTCACTCCTTTGTTACCACCACCCGCAACAGCGAACGCTATGCGGCTATGGTTCATGTTGAGAAGAAAATGAATGCCTATGAGGCTATGGTGACCCGTCTTCCTGAAGTTCGTCTGGACTGGAAAAATCAGCCCTTTTTCACAGACAAAGTTTTTAATGAGAGTCGTTTCCAATTTGATGCTTTGGCCAAACGTTTCAACCGAAGCGCCTATCATGAAAATACCAAGAGAGTGGATACCTACAGCCGGTATTTTGTGCCGTTGAAATGGAAAGAAATCAGCCTCGTGCCTTTTGCCGGATACCGGATGACAAGTTATAGCAAGGATGCGGTGTCAAATAGTACTCACATCCGGAATGTCTTCGAATATGGAGGTGATCTCCGGACGCATTGGTATAAAACTTATCCGGTTTCGTTCGACAAAATGGGAATTGAGGTCAATCATCTTCGGCATTTAGCGGAGCCTAGTATTCGGGTGGAGGGACAGACCTCAACGTTGGATCATAATAAACTGCAGCACTTCGACACGATTGATAAAGTTGATGATGCGGCAAAGGTGATCCTGGGTTTGGAAAATCGTCTTCAAACCAAACGGGTTGTTGGAGGAAAAACGCAACGTGTGGACATCGTTAGTTTCAACACGTTTCTCTTTTTTAACATGATACCTTCCCGTGAAAACCCCAACATGAAAGGGGCGCGCTTCTCAAATTTCGAAAACAAATTGGTCCTACGGCCTTATGAATGGCTTCAACTCCAGACACGTGTTCAATTTGATTTTGCCAGCCATTATCTAAAACGAATGGACCAGGACGTCATAATCCGGAAAGGAAAGTGGCGTTTTCTTTTCGGGTACAGCCATGTTCATGATTATTACGATTGGGCCACTGACGTGAATATCCAGAAGAGCCAGCAGTTCATCTTTGACGCGCGGTACAAGGTCAATCATTTGTGGACGGCCGGCGGGTATATCCGTTGGGATACCTCGGATCGGAACCGGTTGAACAATCTTGTATGGACGCCTGGCATGGATAGCGTGACGAATGGTTCGCAGGGGTATGGGATCCAGGAGTGGGAGGTCTCAGCCATACGGGATTTGCACGATTTCATTCTGGAGTTCGGACTGAATTCGCGACACTCGCTTGTAAATAGCGCCAACAGCAATAAAAACAGAATGAACAACAGCGTTTTTGTTAAATTTACGATGAAAGCCATTCCTATCGGAATTGGCCAAGCCGGGCAGGCGCCGTTTTGCGCGCCTCGCATCGGAGAAACTGTGGCGGGGGCCAATGAAACCGGCGGTTTTTTTGATTCCCCAATGATGCCGGGAGACAGCCGGCCTCTTTCCACGCACTAACTTCGCAGGACATCGATCAACGCAATCCAAGGGCATTCGCCGGGATTTTAAATCCATGAAAATTGGGATCATCGGTTCAGGTTATGTGGGACTTGTGACGGGCGCTTGTTTAGCGCATCTGGGGCATACGGTCATCTGCGTGGATCAGGACAAAGCCAAGATCCGGACGCTCAAGAAAGGGAGGGTCCCGTTCTATGAACCCGGGCTTATGGAAATGGTGCTGGAAAACGTGGCCGCCAAGCGTCTGTCTTTTACCACGGAGGTCTCCAGGATTGTCAATCGTTGTGAGGTGCTTTTTATCTGCGTGAATACACCCCCCAGGCCGAACGGCGAGGCGGACTTGAGTTTTGTGGAAATGGTTGCGAAACAGGTCGCGACGCATCTTCGCAAGTACTGTCTGATCGTCGAAAAAAGTACGGTTCCGGTCGAAACGGGAGAATGGGTGCGACAAACGATCAAACGCCATATTAAAAAAGACATACAGTTTGACGTGGCTTCCAACCCGGAGTTTCTTCGGGAAGGATCTGCGATCCATGATTTCCTTCAGCCGGACCGCATCGTGATCGGTGTTTCGAGCGAGCGTGCGGAAAAAATATTCCGGATACTTTACAGCCCGCTAAAAGCCCCCATGATTGTGACGGACATCAAGAGCGCGGAGCTGATTAAACATGCTGCGAATTCTTTTCTGGCAACCAAAATATCGTTTACGAACGCGGTCTCCAGAATTTGTGATGCAGTCGGCGCGGATATTGAGAAAGTCGCCCTGGGCATGGGGCTGGATGCCCGTATTGGCAAGCAGTTCCTAAAGGCGGGGGTCGGGTTCGGGGGATCGTGTTTTCCCAAGGACGTGAGCGCGTTCCTGCATATCTCTGAAAAACTGGGCGCCCGTTTTGAACTTCTTGCCGACGTGCTCCGGATCAATGACACCCAGGCAAAATATTTTGTGGAAAAGATCAAGAATTCCATGAAAACACTCCGCGGCAAGACGATCGGAATATTGGGACTGGCGTTCAAACCGGACACGGATGATATGCGTTCTGCGCCGTCGATCCCGATTATCCAAATGCTTAAAAAAGAGGGCGCTTGCGTGAGGGCCTATGACCCGCAGGCAGTTTCCAAAGCATCGGCTATTCTTCAGGATGTGATTTATGTAAATACGCCCTACGAGGTCGGGCATGGAGCGCACGCGATCGCAGTACTCACTGAATGGAGTGAATTTTTGAATCTGGACTGGGAGCATCTCAAGAAGTTCATGAAAGGCCGGTTCTTTTTTGACGGACGCAACATGTTCCCGCCTGCGGAAATGAAGAGGCGTGGTTTTTATTACTTTAGTATCGGTAGGCCCTCGGCCTGAGGAAGGGAGGTTTTTATGAAAGGCGTTATTCTTGCAGGAGGCCTCGGAAGCCGGCTTTTTCCACTCACTAAAGTTACCAATAAGCATCTTCTTCCGGTCTATAACAAACCGATGATTTACTATCCCATAAAGACGCTTGTGCGCGCCGGGGTGTCTGATATCCTGATTGTGACGGGCGGTAACTCCTCGGGGGACTTTCTAAAACTTCTCGGGAACGGCAAGCAGTTCGGCTTGAAGCACATCAATTACACCTACCAGGAGGGCGAAGGCGGCATCGCGCATGCCCTGGGCCTTGCTGAACATTTTGTGGGCAAAGAGAAGATGGTGGTAATTCTGGGGGATAATATTGTCCAGGAAGATATTACGCCCCATGTCCGGCGTTTTGAAGGTCAACAGGAAGGCGCGCGGCTCTTGCTTAAGAAGGTTCCGGATCCTGAGCGTTTTGGTGTTGCCACTTTTAAGCGTGGTAAGATCACAGGGATCGTTGAAAAACCCAAAGATCCGAAAAGTTCCTACGCGGTCATCGGGGTTTATATGTACGATCCGACGGTCTTCAGCTTTATCAAAACCCTCAAACCCTCACGGCGCGGTGAACTGGAGATTACGGATGTGAATAACTGGTATCTCAAACGAGGCGTGCTGGAATATGATCTGCTGAAGGGTTTTTGGACCGATGCCGGACAGTTTGAATCTTTGCATCGCGCCAACATACTGGTGGCCCGCCAAGAGGGCTATAGCGTGTCATGAAACAGCTTCTTGTGACGGGGGGCTGCGGGTTTATCGGATCAAATTTTGTCCACTATTTTCTCAAGAATCGTCCGGAATGGGGGGTCATCAATCTCGACAAGTTGAGCTATTCCGGCAATCCCGCCAATCTTCGCGACCTGGAAGGCTCTTCCCGTTACAAGTTCGTAAAAGGCGACATTACGGATAAAAAACTCGTGCAGAAACTCATGAAAAAAGTTTCTGCGATCATGCATCTTGCCGCCGAGACCCACGTGGATCGCTCCATCGAAAGCGCAGACGATTTCCTCAAGACCAACGTGCTTGGAACAGCCACCTTGCTCGAGGCTTCGCTTGCCTGCGGGATCAAGCGGTTCGTTCATATGTCCACGGACGAAGTCTACGGAACGATCACGAAAGGCTATGCAGATGAGCGGGCACCGCTTTTACCAAATAGCCCATATTCCGCTTCTAAGGCCGGTGCTGACCTTTTGGTACGTTCTTTTCAGAAAACTTTTAGACATCCGGCGATGATCGTGCGGTGCACGAACAATTTTGGGCCGTATCAATTCCCGGAAAAGGTTATTCCGCTTTTTGTAACGAATTTGTTGCAAAATAAGACGGTTCCACTTTATGGAAATGGCAAACACCGTCGCGATTGGATTTATGTTGAGGATGCCTGCCGCGCGCTCCTTTTGGTTCTTGAAAGAGGTAAGGCGGGTGAGCTCTATAACGTGGGGGTGCACCACGAGATGAATAATCTCGATCTGACTCGCGCGATCCTTCGGCATTTCAAAAAAGGTAAAGAAATGATCCGCTATGTTACAGACCGTTTGGGACATGATCTGCGTTATGCTGTTAATTTCAACAAGTTGAGGCGGCTGGGCTTTCGACCCCGATGGAGTTTTGCGAAGGGGCTGGCAGCAACCGCGAAGTGGTACCGGGAAAACCCGGAGTGGTGGCAGCCTCTTAAGCAGGACAAGTATACGGTGAAATCATGACCGCCAGGCCTTTGTTCTTTTTCAGGGACGGCGACTTTGACTGTCATAATTACCCGTTTATTTTTTTATAAAGGAGAATCATGACGGAACAAATGCCCATGAAGATACTGATCACCGGCGCAGGTGGTATGCTCGGAATGGATCTTGGGAATGTTCTAGGCCCGGACTTTGAGATCGTGGGACTTGAGCGGCACCCTGTTACACACCTGACCATTCCCTACGATATTTGCGATCTGACACAGGCTCGCAAAACCCGCGATGCCATTTTAAGCCATAAGCCGGGATTGGTCATTCACACAGCCGCGTTGACCGATGTGGACTATTGTGAAGAACATCACGATGAGGCTCTGGAGAATAATGTCGCGGCGACTGAGCACGTGATCGAGGCCGCCAACGAAATTGATGTGCCGATCATTTTTTTCAGTACGGATTATGTGTTCGATGGCAAAAAAAACGGGGAGTATGAAGAAACCGATATTTCCAACCCGCTCAGCTTTTACGGGAAAACCAAACGTATGGGGGAGGAGCATATTCTCCAGGTTTCGAAACGGGCTCTGATTTTTCGAATCACCTGGCTTTTTGGGATATGGGGCCGTTGCTTTCCAAAAGCTATCCTGCGGCAAGCCGCAGAAGTGACTACGATGAACGTAGTCGATGATCAGATCGGTCGTCCGACGTGGTCGTGGGATGTGGCTCAGGCCATGAGGCAGTTGCTTCTCAACAAAAAGGACATCCTTTTGAAGCCCGGAGCGGAGATCTTTCATCTTGGAAATACTGGGACCGTCCATTGGGCAGATTATGCCCGATTCATCCTTAAAGGGGCCGGACTTGGGGCCGTCGAGATTAAAGGTATCCCGAGCGCGCATCTTAAGCGTTCCGCACCGCGTCCGACAAATTCCGTTTTGTCGCTTGAAAAATCCGAGAAGATTTTGGGGTTGAAACTACGCTCCTGGGAAGAGGCGACGCTTGAATTCTTGCCGAAATTAAAGAATGAGCTCGCCTTGCTGGAAGCAAAGACACGGGCCCAGGCCGCAGAAAAGGAGAATACCGCATAATGACTCTCAAAAAAACGTGTGTAGTCACAGGGGGCGGCGGATTTCTCGGATCCCACCTTTGCGGGAGATTCCTGGAGCGGAAGTGGCGTGTTATTGCGATTGATAATTTTCTCACCGGTAACGAAAAAAATATCGAGCCCTTTAAAGAGAACGAGGCGTTTGAGTTGATCCGGCATGATGTTAGCAAGCCTATCCGGGTCTTGGGACAAGTGGACTATGTGTTTCACTTTGCTTCGCCGGCGAGCCCGTTGGATTATCTTCAATTTCCAATCCAAACTCTCAAGGTTGGCGCTCTTGGGACGCATAATGCCCTGGGGCTTGCCAAAGATAAGAAAGCAGTCTTTTTTTTGGCCTCGACCTCTGAGGTCTATGGTGATCCGTTGGTGCATCCCCAGACTGAGTCCTATTGGGGTAATGTCAATCCCGTGGGTCCTCGCGGCGTCTATGATGAAGCAAAGCGCTTCGCTGAGGCCTTGACCATGGCCTATCACCGGGCACATAAGATGGACACTAGGATCATACGTATTTTCAATACTTACGGTCCGCGGATGCGTCTTCATGATGGTCGTGCGATTCCGGCATTCCTTTCGCAAGCCCTGACCGGGAAACCCCTCACAGTGTTTGGAGATGGACATCAGACGCGAAGTCTTTGCTATATCAGCGACATGGTGGACGGGATCGAAAAGCTTTTGCTTTTCTCGATGAATGAACCGGTCAATATCGGCAATCCGAATGAGATCTCTATGGTAGATCTAGCCAAAAAGATCATCCGGATGACCGGATCTTCCAGCCATATTGTGTATAAAGCCCTTCCGGAAGACGATCCGAAGGTACGCAGGCCGGATATCACCAAAGCAAAGAAATATCTTTCATGGATCCCAAAAGTCGCTTTGGAGGAAGGGTTAGATCATACAATCAAGTATTTTAAAGAAGCACTGAGGAAAAAATAATGGCGTCCAAATCTTATTTTCTTTTTATGGATGGCAACTTGGACAGCCATAATTAATCGTTTATTTTTTGATTAGGAGAATCATGGCGACGTATCTTTCCGTTGTTATTCCTGCTTACAATGAAGAAAAACGCTTGCCTCAGTCGCTTGCGGTGGTGATGGATTTTCTCAAGAAACAGCCGTATGAATCGGAGATTCTTGTTTCGGATGACGGCAGCCGGGACCGGACGGCTGCGATTGCAAAGGAACTATTGAAGGAATTTCCGCATCAGATATTGACTGCACCTCAGAACCGAGGAAAAGGACATGCGGTCCGGCAAGGAATGCTTGAGGCAACCGGAGCATACGTTCTTTTTACGGACGCAGACCTTTCGACGCCGATCGAGGAGGTCGCGGGGTTTTTGGCGCATCTTGAAGAAGATCAGGACGTTGTGATCGGTTCGCGCGCGCTTCCAGGCTCGCAGGTCGAGATTCACCAGAATTTCCTGCGGGAGACCATGGGGAAGGTCTTTAATCTTATTGCGCAGCGGTGGGCCTTTAAAGATATCCACGATTCGCAGTGCGGGTTCAAGTGTTTCCGTCGTGAGGCCGCCCAAAAGCTTTTTAGCCTTCAAAAACTCGACGGGTTCAGTTTCGACGTGGAGATCGTGTACCTGGCCCAGAAGCTTGGATATCGTCTTTTGGAACTTCCAGTGATCTGGCGCAATTCTGTCCAAAGTCGTGTCCAAGTTTTCCGAGATCCTCTCATGATGTTCTGGGATGTCCTGAGGATCCGTAGTCTCCACTCCTGATGAAAGTCCTTCGTTTTTCTCGCGAAGCAACTCTCCTGATAGTGATTTTGGCACTCGCCTTTATTTTACGAATATGGGGTGTCCGGTTTGGTTTGCCGTTTCTTTATCACGCCGATGAACCGATTGTGGTTAACCATGCGCTAGCTTTCGGGATGGGGGATCTGAACCCCCACTTCTTTCATATCCCTCCGCTTGTCAGTTACCTGCTTTTTATTTGTTACGGGATTTATTGTGTGGCCGGTTGGGGAGCGGGGCTCTTCCATTCCGTGCGAGACTTTGAACAACTTTTCTATTTCGATCCATCTTCGTTTTATCTGATCGCGCGTTTGGTCTTCGGTGTATTTCTAGGTACCGTTTCTGTCTACGTTCTTTTCCGTCTTGTGAAGCGGTTCGGAGATGTGCGGTCAGCTTTGTGGTCAAGTTTCTTTCTTGCCGTCAATTTTCTCCACGTTCGCGATTCACACTACATCTATGCCGACATTCCACTCCTCTTTGTGCTCCTTCTAGGTTTTTTTGTCATCTTTCGCGTTTCTGAAAATCCTTTCTCATGGAAATGGCATTTTCTTGCAGGCGGGATGATGGGACTCGCCGCGGCGACCAAATACAACGGTGTTTTTCTCGCGATCCCGTATCTCTGGATCTGTCTTCAACGCATCCCGTGGAAACAATGGCTGGTTTTCTGGTTTCTTGCCGCTGTTGGAGCGAGTGCAACCTTTGTCATGCTCAATCCTTACGCGATTCTCGATCATGCCTTTTTTATTGAGGAGCTTGCGGAACAATCTACCGCGAATTCCGGGGGGCAGCCGTGGCTTCATCATCTGACGTACTCACTGGCCGGTGCCTTGGGCTGGCCGATGCTAATTCTGGCACTTCTGGGAGTGTTTCAGGCGTTTTTAAGTAAGAATGTGCGGTCTCAGGCCATCGCGTTGTTTGTGGTGGGCTATTATGCCGTTCTTTGCCGTTTTGGGCAGCCTTATGACCGCTATGTCCTGCCACTTGTTCCCTTTATGGCGATCCTGGCTGCGGAGGTTTTGGGCAAACTCAAGGTAAAGTCCCGGTTTTTTTTCTGGATATTAATACCCTTCGTAGTTTTGCCTTCGATTATCAAAACAGTCCATTGGGACCGACTGATGTCAGAGCCGGATGTCAGAACAGTCGCAAAAGAATGGATCGAAGCCAATATCCCGGACGGCAGCCGTCTGGCCCTGGATGGGGGGGGGTATATGCCTCGACTGGCATTCTCTCACAAACAACTTGAAGAAAAAAGATCGCTCGCACGTTCAGGTTTTCAATCTGAGGCAAAGATGCGACGCCTCGACGCGCTGTTGCTAAAGCCACATCAGCCGTCCTATGAACTTTATTTTTTGAGCAGAGATCTAAAAAGCACCGGATTCTTGTTCTCGGAACCGCGCGTTCCTTTTGACCTGGTGGCGTTGAAACAAAAAGGCATTCAGTATGTTCTTTTGATCGATGCCCTTCACCCGTGGGGAGATCCTTTCTTCCAGGCCCTTCAGAAAAACGCGGATATTATCACAACATTTTCACCTTTTCGAATTCGGGAGGATCTGACGATCCATGACCCGCAAACCATGACCGGAGGTCCCTTTCTTTGGAGGGATATTTTGTCGCGCGAACGAGGTGGCTACCCGGTCAGCATTTACCGTATCCGTTCGTAATAGTTGCTTTGAGCGAAACTTTTCGTAAAATAGTAACGTGATTTGAACTTGTCGGATCAGGAAAAAATTCTTTTATGGAACATGAGAAAACGCTTGTAATGGGAAATGTAGCAATGTCGGAGGCCGCGATCCGGGCCGGATGCCGTTTTTATGCGGGCTATCCGATCACGCCCCAAAACGAAGTCAGCGAATATTTAGCTCAGAAGCTTCCGGCTGCAGGGGGGGTCTTTATTCAGGCGGAATCGGAACTGGCTGCGATCAATATGGTCTTTGGCGCGGCCGCGACAGGCGAACGAGCCATGACCTCTTCGTCAAGTCCTGGCATTAGCCTTATGCAGGAAGCCATCTCTTATCTCGCTGCGGCCCAGATACCATGTTTTATTGCCAATATCATGCGTGGCGGCCCGGGGCTTGGCAATATCCAGGGTTCCCAAGCAGATTATTTCCAAGCGACGCGTGGAGGCGGGCACGGGGATTACCGTCTTATCGTGCTGGCCCCTTGGTCCGTCCAGGAAATGTATGATCTCACGATTCGGGCTTTTGAACTCGGGGATTATTACCGCAATCCCGTCATGCTTTTGGCCGATGGTATCCTAGGGCAGATGGCCGAATCAATCGAACTGAAAGATCCCGTCCAGAAAAAATCTATTACAAAAGATTGGGCTCTTACAGGCTGCGCAGGCCGGAAGCCGAACGTGGTTCGGACGCTTTATCTTCAGCAAAAGGATGCGTTGGAAGAGAAAAATATGGAGCTCAAAGCGAAGTATGAAACGATTACTTCGGAGCTTCAGCTTTCCGAGACACGTTTCGGCGATGATGCCGAAATCGCCGTGATTGCTTATGGAACACCTGCCCGGATTGCCCATTGGGCCGTCAAACAGGCTAGGGAGGCTGGCGTTAAGGTTGGACTCTTCCGGCCTATCACGCTTTGGCCCTTTCCGGTACTGGAACTCCGGAAGCTCGCCGCGCGTTGCCGGAAGTTCCTGGTGGTCGAAATGAGTCAGGGACAAATGATCGAGGATGTGCGTCTTGCGAGAATCCCCGCAACGACTGTTGATCCCAAGATCGAATTTTTTGGGCGCGGGGGTGGTTGGTATCCCAAGCCTAAGGAGCTTTTGGCGAAGATCCTGGAGATTGCAAAGCGATGACGCCCGAAGAAAGAACGATCAGGCCCGGACGAATGCACTATTGCCCTGTTTGCGGCCATGCGATCGCGCAACGTATGATCGGCGAGGTCATGGATGAATTGGGAATCCGTGAGCGGACGATCGGGACGGCGCCAGTCGGTTGTGCCGTGCTGCTTTATGATTATTTTAATTGCGATATTATCGAATGCCCGCACGGAAGGATCCCGGCGGTTGCCACAGGGATTAAACGAATGCGGCCCGACAATGTCGTGTTCGCTTACGGCGGCGACGGGGATCTCCTTTCGATCGGGCTCGCTGAAACCATTCATTGTGCCAATCGCGGCGAAAATATCACCATGATCTTTATCAATAACGCGGTGTACGGTATGACGGGCGGACAGATGGCACCGACCACTTTGATCGGACAAAAGACCATCACGACTCCCGAGGGAAGAATGTCGACCGAGACAGGAGCCCCCTTGCGGATCTGTGAAATGTTCGCGACGCTGGCCAGTCCCGTTTTCATCGAGCGTGTGGCGGTGCATGACGCGCCTCACATGCAGCGGGCGAAACAGGCGATTCGTAAGGCCTTTCTCAATCAGATCGAGGGGAGGGGGTTCTCGTTCGTCGAGATCCTCTCCATGTGTCCTACCCATTGGAAAATGGGAGGAAAGGAAGCGTGTCAGTTTGTGGGTAATGAAATGGCGAGTTATTTCTCGATTAAAAAGTTCAGGGATGTGGACGGATGATGGAAGAAAAGATCTTTGTTGCGGGTTTTGGAGGCCAAGGCGTCGTCGTGGCCGGAAATGTCCTCGCGCATGCCGCACTGGAGGAGGGCCGTCATATCCTGGGGATGGTCTCGTACGGCGTGGAGGTTCGCGGGGGGGCTTCCCACAGTTTTGTGATCATTTCCGATCAGGAGATCGATTGTCCGATTATTGATGAAGCGACGCTGGGATTCGCGTTAAGCCAGGCCGCGTATGAAAAATTCAAGACAAAAACACGCTCGGACGGAATCTTTTTTATCGACTCTTCCCAAGTCACTGATATTGACCGAAGCGGGACCACTGGCCGCCTTGTTGAGATCCCCGCGACGCAGATCGCCCGGGAGATTGGAAACGAAAAAGTGACGAACATGATCATGCTCGGTGCGGCCATCCAGAAAACCGGCATCGTAAAGATGGCCAGCGCCGTCAAGGTCCTCGGAAAAGTGTTCAAGGGGCTCCGCAAAGACCTGATCTACGTTAACGAAAAAGCTCTTTCCGTTGGTGCCGACCTCATGTTTCAGAAGCGTTGATCCCTCGCTTCTGAAACCCTTACCTCGATGCCAAGAAAGCTTTCGGGCTTACTTCCCGGCTTTGTAACTTTTCGAGCGGCGAGATCCCCAGAATTTCAAGCCCTCCCAGAGAGCAAAACCCATGATCTTCATATTGACTGAGGATTTTCCTGCCTGGCGGCCGCGATGGTTCGAAGGAATTTCTTTAATGCGGAAACCGAGATCGTGGGCCTTGATGATGATCTCAGGCAGTACAAAAAGCGACTTGGAGGTCAGATCGATCCGGTCGAGTGTGTTCCGGCTCCAGGCTTGGGACCAATTATAATCGTTGATACGGATCCTGAAGAGATAGTTTAGCGTAAAGATATAGATCACGGAGAGAAAGAACCTGAAGAGTTGATAGGCGTTCCGCTGCCAGCGTACCCCCAAAAGTACGTCAGTTTCGCCCTTGCGGAGAATCTCCACGAAAGCCGGGATTTCCGAGGAATCAAACTCCTCGTCGGCCCCAACATACATGAGATATTGCCCCCGCGCGACTTTGAGTCCGTCTTTCAGCGACTGGGTGTAGCCCTGATTCTTTTCGTGGATGATCAACTGGGTGTTTGGATATTTCGGGACTTCAATCTCGAGAACATTTCGAGTTCCGTCTTTGCTCCCGTCCTCGATCAGAATGACCTCCCAGTTCCACTCAGGATGGGCATTGAGGACCGCAAAGAGGTTCGCGAGCATCCGCGCGATATTCTCTTCTTCGTTATAGATCGGCGTAATAAAGCTGATAAAGGGACTGGTACTCACGAGCGTAAGACTAATGTTTTTAACGGTTAATGTCAATTGCCGACTCTGGCGAATTCTGTTAACCTATGGCCTGATATTTTTTTCAGAGCAATAATTTTTGTTCGTGACCCTGAAAATTTCGTGGTCGTGAAAATAATGATTTTTTGAAGATTAAAGAGCTTATCGATGTTTAAATTGAAGCGGCTATTTGTTGGACGGCAAATCTGGGTTCTAATGGCTGGAGCGTTTTTTCTTGCTGCGCCGCTTTGGGCCTCGCGCATGCAACAGGTTTGGGGCCGAAATCTTTTCGCCACGCCGGATTCCATGGCACTTCTTGGTGTGACCCTTCTCGTCTCTCTCTTAGGCTATTATTTCTTACCTGACTTTTTCGTCGCCAGTCGTTCATCACCCGTTGCCAATTCGCCTTACGCCTTACGCCGTACGTCGGTCCCGTTTCTAACTGTTGTCGGTCTTTTGTCTCTGGTCGGATTAGTTTTTGTGCTTTATTGGGTCAATCGGCACATTCTTCACTCGTTCCTGAGTTCCGCAGACGAGCATTCCTGTTATTTTCTTGCGGAATGTTTGCGCAGAGGGAAACTCTACGCCGACATCCCGCCGCTTGCCGATTTTTTCAAGGTCGTTCATGTTGGAATGCGGGATGGGAAGTGGTTCAGCGTTTATCCGCCCGGGTGGCCCCTAATATGGGCGCTCGGACTTCAGTTCAATATCGTGGATTGGTTGAATCCGGTGTTGAGCGCGCTTTCGGTATTTTTCTTTTATGAGGCAGGAAAGAGACTTTTTGGACGTGTTGTGGCCTTGCTGGGTTTGATCCTGATGTGTCTGAATCCCTTTTTTATGTTTACTGCTGCGGCTTATTTTTCTCACGGAACATGTCTTTTGTGCATCAGTGTGTTCCTGTATGCGTTCCTTCGATGGCGTGAGGCTTATAAAGCGGGGAAAGACCCGGTCGGCTGGGCTTTCTTATGCGCATTTGCGGTCGGCTACGGTCTTATGACTCGTTATCTGACGATGGCGGCTGTCGCGGGGCCGTTCTTTTTTTATCATTATCTCCCGATTTTTTTTAATTGGAGGGGATGGTCTGCACCGTCGCAGTTCTCTCCTCAGGGGAGAGGGGAGGGTGAAGGAAATTCTTGGCTGCGATTTCTTCCCATCACGCTCAAACGACCTCAACTCCGCAAGAGCGACTGGATAGCGATTGGTATTATCGCAATTTTCATGATTTTAATTCTTTATCAGAACTATCTCGTGACGGGGAAGCCTTTTCGGGCGCCAAATAAACATGACAAATCCTGGGAGCGTTTGGGGTTTCGCCGGGATTACACTCCTCTGGACGGGTTCTTTTATTTGATCGCTCGTGTCTTTTTTCTCATGGACTGGTTCGCGCCGGCGTGCGTTGCCGCGTATCTTGTGATTCTTTGCCGGTTGGTTCAACAAAAGACTGCTGCTCCCAGCGCAGAAACTAAAAATCCTGGATTTTCGTCTCATCCGCGGGGGAACGATTGGGTAATGATTCAAACACTTTTTCGTTTCTCCATGGTCTTCATTGCCATTGCGTACTTTTTTTACTACTCTTGGGGCGGAAATCAGTGGGGGCCGCGTTATTATTGGGAAGGCATGCCGTTTCTTTGCATCGCGGTGGCAGATTGGATCGTCAGCTCGTGGCGGGACGGCTCGTTACGTGTACGGAAATTTTTTTTGGTATTTGTTATCGTCTCGATCACGACGTCAGGAATTTTGTTTGCAAAGCATGCGGAATTCACTGAAGAGTCCAGCCGCCAAAGACGTGCCCTTTATGACTTTGCTGAAAATACGGCTAAGGGGCAAGCGATCATCTTTATCCATGGGTTTCTTGGAGATCGGCTGGTCATGGCCGAAGAGGACGCTGTTCGCAACAGCCCGTTCCTGGATGGACGAATTTTGTATGTTCACGACTTGGTGGAGCGTAACAAAGAGCTCATGGCGGCCTATCCCGGCCGGGAATATTACAGAGGAACCTATGACAGAGACAAAAAAGTTCCGCGGCTGGATACTATGAGCGAGTAATATCTAGTTTGCTCGGTTTTTCTCTCCCTTGAACATGGCCCCCGGTTTGGTAAGTTTACCGGTTGCTGAAAAATCGAGTTTGAGGCCGCCAACCTGATCGAATTTCTGGAAATTCGAAAGCTGCGGATTTTTAACTATATAGCCCAGCGCACTCGTGAAATGGGAGCCCGTCAGGATCTTGAGCCCCAACCCGGTACCGGCACCCACAAGCCCAGGCGGCTCGGTTTTTAAATTTTTTTGCCACCATCCTTCCGAGTAAAAAAGTCGGGAGATCTCAGTGTGCTGAGCCTCATGCGTGTAGAGATAACCGCCATTCCTTAAGAGAGGCCACAAATGGATCAGGCAGGTTTCGAGCGAAGAAACATAGTCGACGTCTAAGAAGATTTGAACGCAGGGTTCGTTAAAATGCGGCAGAGTCGTATCGAAAAAACCTTTATAAAAATCACAGACGTTGATATTCCCGTAACGCGTAATGTTGGAGCGAACTTCCTCGAGGGAACCCGCCCACCAGCCTTTTTGATAAGCGTGAACCTCGTGAATGTCAAGCACCTCATGGGCGGCATCCTGGGGGGCGGGTTCAGGAAGTCCCTCGAAAGAATCGAAGACCTTAAAGCGCCGGCCGACCAGGCCGCAGATGAGCGACATGTTTGTGGCACTGACTCCTTTGTAGGTCCCGCACTCAACCACGCATCCCTGGATATCTTTGGGGGTATTGAGAAGGGTGGTCGCCATGATGATATGCTCGATAAAGCTGGAGCCCGAAAGAATGCGGCTGTTGTTGCCCATCATTTTAACGAGCAATTTCAGCTTGGTCCAGAACGTGACACCGTATTCGTGCCCCGTTCTTGGACAAAAGAAATCACTTACAAGGATGGGGACGCAAAGGAACTGGACAAGAATGCGGTAGGTTCGCGAAAAAAAATTCATATTTGAGTGATTATCTGTTTGTTGGAAACAAACTTAGTATTATTACGTTTATTACGTTATTGCAAGAAAAATATTCACGCTCTTATCCTAGGATTTGCGCGCATAATATCGTAAAATGATGACAATTTCCAAGGAATAAAAATGAAATTGACAAAAATTGATCTTTTTAACGTCCTCATTTTTGCCGGTCTACTCGCGATCTTCTATCCCGGCCTGGTGATTGCCAAACAGGCCTCCCTCATGGGGGACCATTGGGAGCAGCATTATCCTTGGGCATTTTTGATGGCCCAGTCTCTCAAGCAGGGAACAGAATTCTTTTGGACTCCCCTGATTCAGTGCGGTTTCCCGATAGTGGCCGAAAGCCAGATGGGTCTCTTTTACATTCCAAACCTGTTGCTTTATGCCGCACTGCCGATCGAATGGGCGTATGCTTACATGAATCTCCTACATTTTTACATCGCAGCCGTAGGTACCTACCTCTATGCTCGTCAAGTCGGTATAAACTCCTGGGGCGCTTTTGTCGCGGCAATAGTTTTTGTTTTTGGGACTGGCTATGGAGGTGCCTACTACAATATCACGTCACTAAAAACATTGTCCTGGTTTCCATGGATCCTTTACTGGAGTGAGAAATTTATTCAGATCCGGAGACCTCGCTATCTGGTTTTTATGGCTGCCTCCCTCTCATTTTCTATTTTAGCCGGCTATCTTCAAATCGCCGTGCTGATGGCCCTTGTTTTTTTGATTTGGATCATTTTGCGCGTTGGAGTCTTTAATCCGGAAAAGATGAGTTGGCCGCACTGCGCCAGGCTCCTTTTGGGAACGGCGTGTGCGGTTGTCGCCACGTTGTCAATTGCGCTCCCTCAAATTATTTTGACTCATGAATTATCGCTTTTTTCGAATCGTGTGAATCTTTCGGAAGCCTATGCCTACGTGGGCTCGCTTTCACCGTTCTCGATCCTAACAATCGTTTTTCCAAAACTGCAGGGGATTTTTCGAGGCAATTGTCTCTATTCAGGGATTTTTGCAGTCGTTTTCGTAATAGCTTCTTTTTTCGTCGCCTCCAAAGGGCTTCGGAAGATGCTCTGGCTTTGGGTCGTCTTGTGCATCACATCTCTCTTTTTTGCGTTGGGTCAGTGGAGTCCCCTTTATGTGAGTTTGGTGAAACTCACGCATTTTTATTCTTTTCGCGTCCCGGCAAAATTCTTAGTGTTCTTCTGTTTCGGTGTTGCGATGCTGGCCGGGATCGGTGTCCATGCGATCATGGAAGATTTGAAAAAAAACACCATCAAGAAGAATGCTTTCGCCGATTGTTGCCTCTCATTTGCTCTTGCGGCTTTAGCGTTATGGGGAGTAACGTATTTCTGTTTAACCCGAGGGCGCTCATGGCTCGAGAGTTTTGGTAAATGGATTGTGGAAAACTTCATCTACGGAAAGCCGGGACACCCCAGGCGCTTGGAATCCTACCTGCAGACTATAAACGCCGCGGTCGATGCCGCCCGCGGTACGATGTCTTTCGTCGACCCATGGCAGATATGGGCCATAGTCTTGATTGTCCTGAGTTGTGTGTGGATCCTGTTCTTGAGACGGACCAACCGCGTGGTTTTTCTTTTGCCGATAGCGATCATCATCTTGCTAGCAGACCTTTATGTTTTTGCTGGTGCGGACATTAAAAAAGATTTTGATTCCTACGCCCATGTTATGAGGCCCGACCCACTTGTCAAAATGCTTTTGGAGGAGAAAAATCGCGGATCTTTGGAGCGCGTCTATGGGTTCCGTAGCGAGAACGAATCATTGCCTCTCATGCCGTCCGTGAACATGATCTATGGAATTGAGGATATCGGAGGCTATTCGCCGCTCATTATGCGCCGCTACTATGAAACGATAGGTCTTTTCGGCAATGTCAATGACTCGAATAGTATGAACGCGCCCGAGGTTACTTTTGTTCTTAAGCGTTTGCCGCTTTTAAATGCCCTGGACGTGTCTCATGTGTTGTCTAAGACGGTCTTGGAGGCACCAGATCTTCACCTCATGTTTCACGACTTGGTATCGGACACATACCTCTACAAAAACACAGGAAATCACGGGCGAGCCTATTTTGTCTCAAACGTTGTGCTATTCCCCGACTGGTTTCGTCTGAAAGAGATATTCATGGCACCCGGTTTTGACCCTCAAAAAACTCTGCTGCTTGAAGATACGGAAATGGAAGAGCTCAAGGATGGTTTCCGGCTAGCTCCATTATCGCAAGCTCGTAAGATCGCTCGAGAACATCATACCGGCAATTCGGAGCATTGGACAGTTGAGATCACAGGCCCCGGTTTTTTTGTGCTCTCAAACGTCATGTATCCTGGATGGGAGGCTCGACTAAATGGCCGGAAGGTTCCCATTTTAAAGGCCTACGGCCTGTTTCAGGCGATATGGATACCTCGGCCGGGAACGCACTCAGTAGAGTTGAGCTATAAGCCTTTTCGGAGTATTTTGGAGGCATGGGGATGTTGCTGTCGTTTGTTCGCTCAATGTCCTCTCCGAAGGCTTTTCCGGGGTCAACTTCGTTGACCATGGCTAATCCTTCTTGTATACTGCCGAGACTTCAATCCCATGAAAACATATTTACTCAATCCCACGATCGATAAGAACGACCCCTACATCCGGGAAGGGCGCTGTATGCAAAAAGCCTCCTCTTGGGCCACGATCTGGCCCCCGATTACCTTGGCCGTTCTCGCAAATTTGGCGATGGAAAAAGGGAGCGTACGCCTTGTAGATGGTAACGTCGAGGATCTGAGCCTTCAGGATTTGTTCAAAGATATCAAAGCTTTTGGGCCTGATCTTTTAGTGATCAATACCGGTTTTCCTTCGATCGATGAGGATATGGCCGTTGCCAAAAAGATCAAAGACGAATTTCCCAAGGTCAAACTTTTGGCTTTTGGGGTTTTTTTTACGCTCTTGGAAGGGGAGGCCATGAAGCCTTACTCTTTTCTCGACCTGGCCATTCAGGGAGAGCCCGAGGAAACATTCCGCGAGTTACTGGCTGCTCTTGAAAAAGGCGAAAGCGGCTTTGACAAGATTCTTGGTCTCATGTATCGCAAGGGGAGAGAGTTTTTCGTTAATTCCAAGCGTGCTCTGATCGCGGATCTGGACAAAATCCCGCGTCCTGCTCGCAATCTGCTTAAAAACGACCGCTATCGGCTGCCCCACAACGATAAAACTTTTACACTAATCAATGTTGCGAGGGGATGTCCCTTTCCCTGCATCTATTGCATTGTCCGGCCTTATTATGGCGGGAAAGTCCGTAAACATTCAGTAGCGTATGTGATCGAAGAGATCCGGGAATGTATCGAAAAGTATGGCGTCCAGGAATTTCTTTTTTGGGAGGAAGTTTTCACGCTTGATCGTGACTATGCCTTTGATCTCTGTGACGCGATGCTCGAAAACAAGTTTGATTTTAAATGGGCTGCGACGACGCGCGTAGGGCTCTTGGATGAGGAACTGTTGCAAAAAATGAAAGCTGCGGGTTGCTATCTTTTGGGATTAGGAATCGAAAGCGGTGTTCAGGAGATTCTGGACAACGCGAAGAAGAAGCAAACCCTGGAGGATGTTCGTCGTGCGGTAGCTCTCTGCAAAAAAGCAGGGATCCGTACCATGGGGCATTTCATCTTTGGCCTTCCGGGAGAGACACGTGAAACTGCGGAAAAAACCATTCAGTTCCTGCTGAGCCTGGATCTTGACTATATGCAAAGCTATTGTGCGGTTCCATACCCCAAAACGGAGTTCGGCACCATGGCTAAGGAGAAAGGGTGGATACGGACCGTTCCGTGGTCACAGTATGATTTTGGCGGCACCTCGATCGTGGATATGGGGACGCTGACGCCGGAAGATGTCACCTATTTTCGGGAAAGAGCGTTCAAAAAGTTCTACTATCGTCCGCTTTATCTGATCAAGAAGATCAGGGAATTCTCTTTTCACCAGCTCTTCACCCTTTCCAAATTCACGCGCTGGATGAGATCCAAGAAAAAAAACAAAAAGGGGCCGGGTTAAAATGGAAGTCAGCGTTATTATTCCCTGCCTGAATGAATCCCGCACTCTGGCAACTTGTGTCAAAAAAGCTCTTCAGGGTATGCGGGAAGTCGGAGCTGAGGGGGAAGTCGTTGTGATTGATAACGGTTCATCGGATAACTCCCGGGAGATTGCTATGGCCGCGGGTGCCCGAGTGGTGCAGGAAGAAATTAAGGGCTATGGAAGTGCGCTTCGTCGTGGGATCCGTGAGGCACGGGGAATTTATGTCATTATGGCGGATGCGGACGACACCTACGATTTTCTTCAAGCCGGAAAGTTCATCGAACTCCTTCGCGGCGGGGCTGAGTTCGTGATGGGGAACCGTTTCGGCGGAAAGATCTATCCCAATGCCATGCCGCATTTGCACCGTTGGTTCGGGACTCCGGTCCTGACATTTATTCTGAGACTTTTTTTTAAAGCGCCGATCTCGGATGTGAATTGCGGAATGCGTGGTTTTCGCAAGGATGCCGTGGAACGTTTGGGGCTGCGTTGCACCGGGATGGAATTCGCCTCGGAAATGCTTATCAGGGCCAGTATGGAAAAACTGATCATCAAGGAAACCACGATCAATCTGCATGCCGGACCGCCGGATCGCAAACCGCATCTTCGTTCTTTCCGTGATGGCTGGCGGCACTTGCGGGTGATGTTGGCGCTTTGTCCGAAGTATCTGTTTGTCTATCCCGGGGTTTTTCTGGGCGTCCTGGGTTTTGCTCTTTTGGTGCTAGCCCATATTCAAGATATCCGGATATTTGGCATGCCGATGGGACTTTCCTCGGCTGCGTTTGCGAGCGCGTTGTTTTTTATGGGACTCCAGATCGCGTTGTTCGGGGTCTACTCATTGATCCTTAATAATCACAACGGTATTCTTAAAGATGACAAGATCACGACATTCTTTAAAACGCGGTTTACCCTGGAAAAAGGGTTGGTGCTGGGCGGAGTGATCCTTACGCTTGGCATTGCGCTGGGGATCACGACGCTCTTTCTCATTTTTACCTACGCCAATAATCTCGGATATGTGAACCTGTCGTTAGCGCGTTTGGCCATCATATCGATCTTCGTGACCCTGCTTGGGATCCAGGTGGTTTTCTCCTCGTTTTTTATCAGTCTCTTCAGCATTCGTGAAATGTTAAAATAATTTTCACTATTATGCTTTCTGAACTTTTTCGAACAGCCTTTGCTTGGATCGTTATTCTCCCGGCAGCTTTTCTCACCGGGACCTTTTACGAACGTCTTGTGCTACAACGCGATACATTGCTTCGTGGGATTTTGTATTACGCTCTTGGATTGGCGACTTTGTCCTATGGCGTTGTCTTTTTGAGTGCCTTGCATCTCCTTAATGTCCAGTGTGTTTGGGGGATGCTCCTCCTGCCGATCATTTTAAGATTGAACAAGCTCCGCGGATGGCTTCAATGGCTCAAAGACCTTGGTAGCGATCTTTGGCCTCGATCCGTCCCCTCATCAAAATTGCTTTTTCTTCTCTTTATCACCTCTTTTGTATGCCTGTTGATGGGGACTCTTACGCCTGAGATCGGGGGAGATGCTCTTTGCTATCAATTGAACATGCCCAAGGTTTTTTTGCGCCACGGGTCTTTAATGCCGGATCCACTTGATTACAACACCTATTTTCCGCTTCTCATGAACAATCTGTATCTCATAGGTTTGGCGATGGGCGGAGTTCTTTCAGCCAAACTTTTTCATTTCCTGTGCGGCTTCCTGCTTTTTCTTGTCATCCGAAGAGTCGTCCAAAATGAAACCGGTAACCGCTTATTATCTTTTTTTATCGCGCTTGTCGTCTTTACGACACCGGCAATCTACAATCTGATCTCTACCACCTACATTGATGTCGCCCTGGCTTTTTACACCTTTCTTGCGGTCATCACCTTTATGGATGCCTTGAATTCCGGCAGCAACAAGAATTTTCTGCTAAGCGGACTGTTCGCGGGATGTGCCGTTTCGATGAAATACCTTGCGCTCATTTCTGTGGTCGGTCTTTTTGTCGTTTGGCTCCTCGGTCTTGTCACCCGGAGGCAGAGCAAGCTGTATTTGAATGGGGGCGGATTTTTTGTTTTGGGCATTCTGGTCGCCTCCGGATATTGGTTTGCCCGGAACTGGGGAGCGACAGGAAACCCGTTTTTTCCGTATTTCGGTTCCTTGTTTGGCGAAGCAAACCGGACGCCGACCGATTTTTATTTGTTTGGTTTTGGCTGGTCCTGGTTCCACTATCTTTCGTTGTTTTTTAATATGTTCCTGTCTCCCAACAATTTTGGAGCGTTTACAACGAGGATCGGCGTTTTTTATTTTCTGCTCACCCCGTTCATTTTTCTGGCCATGATATTTGTTCCTCGCGCGAGGGGTTATGGGATCTTTTGGCTTGTTTTTACCGCCGTGATCTTTTTTATCGCGCAGGCGGATCGGTGGATCATTCCCGTATTGCCCGTTATGGCGGCATGTGCCGGCATGGGAATTCATTGGTTTTACAGCACCGGTTCGGAGATGCTAAAGAAGGTCATAAAGATCGTGGGAGGCGGGGTCGCTATTTTTATTCTTTTTGTCTATGTTTTGGCAGGGGCCTATCACTACCGATACGCCTATTTGCTTTTCACCGGGCAATGGTCCCCGGAAAAGTATCGGACTTCACTGGAACGGACAACCACTATCGCCGAATGGATCAACAAAAATCTTCCCCGGGATGTAAAAATCCTTGTTGAGTCCGAAACCAGGGTTTTTTACATGGATCGACCTCTGGTGAAACGGGTTTTTTTGGAGTGGCATCTGAAAGATCCGAAAATATTTAAAAATCCAAAGGCATCTCTCGCGCTGCTCAGGTCGAACGGCTTTACACATGTTCTTTCAACGGATCTGATCCGGGGTGGTAAGGTCATCTCAGAATCGCGATCGCTCGGCGAGTCCCTCGTCTCTCTTTCAGGGGCCAAAGAGATTTTCTCGGTTGCATCAGACAATGTGCGAGAGGATCGCTACTACTATCGACTTTTTGAGATCAAGGGAATGAAATGAATAAGATAACAAGCGATCTGGGGTTGAAATTGATGCCGTTGCCGTGTTGCCCTGTATGCCGCGGCGAGAAGAGAAAAAAACTTTTCTGGCTTGATCTTTTTTCGGTTTATCAATGCGTTGGATGTTCGTTACGCTATATCGATCCCTGCCTCTCACCCCAAGGTATGCAGGAACTCTACAGTTCTACCGATAGCTTGACGGCTTTAAACCGGTTTCACTCGACATACTATGATTACGGTGACCCGAACCGACCTAGTAAAACGGTCTGCGATTTTGAAAGGGCCTTAGGTCTTTTGAAAGGATCGACTCTTGACCCGGGGAAAAGTGTTTTTGACGTGGGATGCGGAAATGGGCTGTTCCTCGCTGTTGCGAAAAAACACGGTTGGGATGCAAATGGTTGTGACTCGAGCAAGGCGAACGTCTCATTGGCCGCGGCGAAGTTTGGAGTCAATGTCGATTGTTCGAGCTTCGCTCGATGGGAACCACGGGGAAGAAAATATGACGTTGTTTCATTCTGGGATGTCTTGGAACATCTGCCGGAACCGCACTCGTTTGTTGAGAAGGCTCTCGGGATGCTGAAGCCGGGGGGACAGATCGTGGTCGCCGGGCCTAATGACCGGAGTTTTCTTCGGATTTTTGCCGAAACGCTCTTCTTTATGACCGCAGGACATATGCGAGGACCGCTTCGAAAGGCTTATTTGCTAGAACATATCGCGTACTATACTATCGATACGATCAAGGTTCTTTTCTCACAACACGGATTGGACATCCGTTGCTATTTCATGTCCAGCACCGATCTCGATAAGTACCATTTTCCTTGGGCTGAAAGGGTGCTCGCCTCCGGAGTCCTGTCGGCGGGCGATCTTCTGGGTCTTCAGAACCGGTTTGTTGCTGTTTTTAAACGCCGGTTTGATTGACTTTTACGTTCAAATTCCTACAATGGCGTCGGCTATGAATATCATCACTAAAGCACTTCGTAAGGTTTATTACATGACGATTGGGAAAAGTCCGGTTTTGGACCGTCTTTTCCGTTATCGTGGTAACCCTCGGGATTATTGGGCCAAGAGGGGAGGTCAGACCTATTTTGAAGAACAGGAGGCTGTTCAGGACAGGTCTCAGCGTAGTCTATTCATAGCTAACGAGATGGCTCAACTTAAGTTTGAATCGTTTCTTGAGGTTGGCTGTGGCTATGGAAAGCAACTGCAGAATATCAAAATTCTCAAACCTGAAATGTCCTTTGCAGGCTGTGATTTCAGCAGGCCCCAGCTTTTGAAAGGTTTCGAATATTTCCCCGCGATGCAAAAACGGGTTGTCGAAGCGGATGCTGAATTTCTTCCTTTTAAGGATAAGTCTTTCGATGTGGTGATGTCTTCGGCGGTCATTCTTCACAACGAGTATCGCAAGGCGCAACGCATTATTTTGGAAATGATCCGTGTCAGTCGAAAATTCTTGGTGCATAACGAGGATACCGACGTGACCTTTTCACGGTATGGTTATGATTTGACAAAAACCTACCTCGCCATGAATTTTCGGATAGTTACTTCTAAACAGATCCCTTGTTCTCAAAACCCTGAGCATACCCAATTCACTGTGGCTGAAATCCCCTTGAATATGGAACGTTTACACCACGAAGATGTGCCTCTCTGTTACCACAAAACTGACGCTCGATGAAAGTGCTGATAGTTACTCCCACCTATAATGAGGCGAAGAATATAGTGCTTCTTCACCAGTTGGTCCGGTCGGAATGTGTCGAGACCAAGCCCGACATCCTTGTTGTTGATAGCGCCTCTCCGGATGGGACTGCCCGGGTAGTCCGGCAATTACAGCAAAGCGATCCCAATCTTTTTCTACTCGAACAAAAGGCGAAGCTGGGGCTTGGCCGGGCCTATTTAGATGGTATGACATGGGCTCTTGCCAAAGATTACGATTGTCTCATCACGATGGATGCGGACATTTCTCATCATCCCAAGTATATCAATGAACTGATCCATGCAAGCAAGGAACATGAACTTGTGATCGGATCCCGTTATGCCAAGGGGGGCAAGCTTGAGAATTGGCCACGATACAGGCTTTTCTTGAGCCAGTTCGCGAATGGGTATGCGAGGATCCTGACAGGGCTCCCATTCCACGATCTTACAAGCGGATTTCAGTGTTTCCGGATTTCATTACTCAGAAAAATCCTGCGTTACAATATTCACACGGAAGGTTACGCGTTCCTTGTGGAACTCAAATTTCTCTCCATCCTTCAGCAGGCCACCTTCGAAGAGATTCCCATCATTTTTACGGATCGCACCTACGGCGATTCCAAGATCTCGAAACGGGTTATTGGGGAATCCATGCTGTTCGTCATGAAATTGGCAAGCCAACGCGGACGAGTCAAACAGATCCTGGCTTCAATGGGATCCCCAACTTGACCGGGGCTCGCAGATGACGGCTTTCGGTTTGAACACCCGACAGTTAATCGTAGCGGCTGGCGTATTGTTATTCGCGCTCGTCATCCAGACCTCTCGCATTAATCGGCCCTTTGTTGGACATTTCGCCAGTTATCAAGGTACGGTGATGGCTTCTATCGCCCGCAATATGGTACGTGAGAATTTTTCCGAAATATTCCTTCCCAAGACCGACGCCCTCATTTTTCAGTCCAGACGACCGCTCCATCTGAATCAGTACCCGCTCCCCTCGTTGCTCGCCGCGATTGGCTTCAAATTGTTTGGCGGGGGACTTGAATTCTGGGGACGTTTTCAGGCTGTGATTTTCAACGCGCTCACCCTGTTTCTTGTAATGCTTATCGCAACACGAATGTTCGATCGTGAAACCGGAACTATTGCGGCAGTCATCTTTGGCCTGTCGCCCTACACATTGATTTATGGCCAGGCATTCATGTCGGAAGCGGCTGGCGTTTTCTTTCTGATGACAGCTTTGGTTTTAATTGCGCGTCCCGGCAAATCTTTGAGTGTGTGGCGCGTTGCGTTATCGGGACTACTTTTTTCTGCATCGCTCGTGAACCGGGTTCATTTTGTTTTGTTTTTTCCCGCTTATTTATATTTACTAATTACGCGCCAATCGAATGGGCGAGATGCATTTTGGAAAGGGTTACTGTTCGCTGTGTCATGTTTTCTCCTTCCGGCTTTGTGGTACGGGTTCACCTTTTTTGCGACATATTTTTTTGACAACATTCATACAACTTTATTCATGCAAATGGGCTCTTCCGGGGCTGTGGCGTATGTCGCTGGTATTCCTTATCTTGTGAGAGTTTTTGAGATTGTGGGTTTTCGAATTCTCACCCCGCTGCTCGTGCCGTTTTTTTTATTGGGTTTTTGGAGATTTCCGAACAACGTCACAAAAGTTTTTCTTTTTTTCTGTTTGTTGGGAGGATTTCTGATTCTGATTTTATTTCCCGAAAAAGTTACCGCGCATGATTTTTATTTATACGGAGTTTTCCCTTTTGCGGCTATTTGGACCGCGTCTGTTGTTGCCCGTGTTTTGTCGCGTTTTAAAAATTACAAATGGCGGTCTCTCGGAATTATCATTGGCGTTCTTTTCTACGTCTTGTTGTCAATTCGGCTGTTTGCAAACCCGCTTTATGCTACACCCGCAAAAGAGATGCAAGCTGTTAAGATCGCAAAGAACATCCAGCCTCTTCTTAGAGAAGCTGACATTCTCATCGTCGGGGGGAGACAATCCCCGGTCTTTAATTACTATGCTGAGCATCCTTCTTGGAGCATGGATGCAAACATTTTGGGCCAGCCAATGTCGGGTTATTTAAAAAGTGCTTTTGCGCCTTCTAGTTATTCGTTGGAAGCTATGCGCATGAAGACAGCACTGAAGGATTTGCGGAGTTGGTTTGAATACTTACGGGACAAGGGTGCAACCGTTATCGTATTTCCCGATAAAAAGAAGCTTGATTCTCATTATGAATTTGCCAATTCTTTGCGTGAATCTGTTCAAGTCTTATCAAGTAATTCGGACTCTTATTTCTTGGCTCGAATTATTCAGCGCCGCGCATCCTCTTAACTCCGGCAGGCAATTAACAAATTTTTCAAAAAAATACAAAATTTAGGACTGCTTGTCTGACCGTATATCTGCTTTAAGAATAATTTTGACATCTAGAGACTTCAAAGTTATATTATGCTATAAGTTAATAGCTTAAAATTCGAGGAAAAAATGAGAATTCAAGAAGATGTAATTTATACACCAAAAGAAACTCAGGCCTATCTCAAGGTCAGCCAAAGCACCATGACCCGCATGCTCAAGAGCGGACTCATTCGAGCTGCCAAGGTCGGGAAGCAGTACAGGATCTTCGGGAAAGAGATCTTACGCGTAATTTCTCCCACCCTGGAGGACAAAGTTGGGAAGACCTACGACAAGGCCCGTCGCTGGGTACACGACGAATAGCGATCTTAAAATAAGGAGTGAAAACGATGGATAAAATTTTAAATGGCAAAAGCATTCTAGTTACCGGAGGGACAGGTTCTTTCGGAAAGAAGTTTATTCAGATGACCCTGGCCAAATTTTCGCCGCAAAAGCTGATCGTTCTGTCTCGAGACGAAATGAAGCAGTGGGATATGCAAAAGGAATTTGCCGGCATCGACAAAAAGGGGATTCTTCGGTATTTCATCGGGGATGTTCGCGATCGCGACCGGCTCAATCTGGCGTTCCAGGAAGTGGATTATGTAATTCATGCGGCAGCGACCAAAATCGTCCCCACTGCGGAATACAATCCGTTCGAAACCATCAAGACGAATGTGCTCGGTGCGATGAATGTCATTGAATCCTCTATTGCTCAAAAAGTGAAGCGCGTCATCGCCTTAAGCACGGACAAGGCGTGTAATCCGATCAACCTTTATGGCGCGACCAAGCTTTGTTCCGACAAGCTCTTCGTCGCGGGCAATGCGTATGCCGGAATCCATGATATCCGGTTTGCTGTGGTTCGTTACGGAAACGTCATGGGGAGCCGCGGATCGGTCATTCCGTTTTTTATCGAAAAAGCCAAGACCGGAGAAATCCCAATCACCGATGCTCGAATGACCCGGTTCATGATCACTTTGGAGCAGGCGGTTGAGTTGGTGTGGCTCGCTCTTGGTGATTGTGTGGGAGGGGAGATCTATATTCCCAAGATCCCGTCCATGAAGGTTGTTGATATCGCAGGCGCAGTTTCCCAGACGGCAAAACAAGCAATCATCGGGGTCCGGCCTGGCGAAAAGCTTCATGAGTTTATGATCGGAGAAGATGATGCGCGTCACGCGTATGAATACGATGCCTACTTCAAGATCCTCCCGGATATTTATAATTGGCACAATTGCAGCCAACGTATCGGGCAAGGGAAAAAATGTACTGAAGGATTCAGCTATTCCAGCGCTAATAATCAGGAATGGATGACACAAGAGCAGCTTCAAGTTTGGCTCAAAAACGAATACCCTGACTATGATACCGTACGGTAAGCAGTTTCTCGATCAAGACGATCTTGATGCGGTCATAGGGGCCCTGCGCTCGCCTAAAATCACGCAAGGACCACGGGTCGATGAATTCGAAGTCAAATTAGCGCGCAAGTGTGGCTCCCGCTATGCGGTGTCCGTATCCAGCGGGACCGCGGCCCTCCATCTTGCGACCCTAGCCCTTGGACTTATGAAAGGCGATGAGATTCTTACAACGCCCATTTCATTCCTGGCAACCTCCAATGCAGTTTTGTATGTGGGAGCAAAACCGGTATTTTGCGACATCGAATATCCGACAGCAAATATCTCCGTCTCAAATCTCGAAAAACTCATTAGCCGCCCTCGCGTAAAAGCAATTTATCCAGTTCATTTCGGAGGACTTCCTTGCGATATGCCAGCCATTCACAAAATAGCCCGCAAGCGAGGCTTATTCGTCGTTGAAGATGCCTGTCATGCGCTCGGAGCTCGATACAAATACCATGGTTCTTGGTATAAGATCGGATCATGCGCCCATTCCGATATGGCTGTATTCAGTTTTCATCCTGTGAAACACATTACGACAGGAGAGGGTGGTGCAATCACTACAAATTCCAAAAAATATTATGAGAAGCTGCTGGCTCTGAGAAGCCACGGGATGTTCCGATCTCCAGCATTATCGAAACGCATCGGCCCCTGGTACTACGCCATGAAGCATCTCGGATTCAACTATCGTCTTACGGATATTCAGGCCGCGCTTGGCGTTTCCCAATTAAAAAAACTCGACCGTTTTGTAAACCGGCGGCGCGAGATCGCCGAAAAATACAATCAGCGTTTTAAGGGGCTGCCATGTGTCGAAATTCCCGCTACGCCCGACGGTTTTATGAACGCATATCACTTGTATCCGCTTCGCATCGATTTTAAAAAAGCAGGACTAACCCGCGCAGTACTTATGCATGAACTTCAAAAGAGCGGAGTGGGAACGCAAGTGCATTATATCCCGATCTATACTCAGCCTTATTACCGTGAATTAGGCTATCGCATCCGTTGTCCTGAGGCCGAACGCTACTACGCATCAACTTTATCACTACCGATTTATCCAAGCATGACAAATCGTGATGTTGATAAAGTTGTTCGGGTGTTTATTAAGACTTTGAGAGGAAATCTTTGATATGAGAATAGCCGCCTTGGTACAAGCCAGAATGGGGTCGACTCGGCTCCCGGGTAAGGTGCTAAAAGATATCGATGGCAAGTCTGTCCTTTGGCATGTTGTTGATCGATTGCGTCGAGCAAAGCTTCTAGACCAGGTTATCATCGCTACGACTACTGATCCCAAAGATGAAGCCATCCAGACATTTTGCCGACATGAAAATATCGACTTTTTTCGGGGAAGTGAAGAAGATGTTTTGGACCGTTACTATCGCGCAGCAAACCACTTTAAAATCGATCAAATCGTCCGGATCACATCCGATTGTCCATTAATCGATCCGGAGATCGTAGATCAGGTGATACAAAAGCACCTTGCTTCGAAGGCTGACTATTCGAGTAATACTCTGGAGCGAACTTTTCCTCGCGGACTGGATACGGAAATCTGTACTTACCAAGCCTTAACCCGTGCCTCGAAAGAGGTAAAGGACAGAGCCGAGCGGGAACATGTGACTTTATATTTCTATCGCCATCCTGAATTGTTCCAGCTTGCCTCAGTAGAGGCGGAAGGAATATTCCGCAGGCCGGATATCCGTATTTGCGTGGATACTCTGGAGGATCTCGAATTGATTCGTCGTATTTATCGGGAATTGAAAAATCGGTCGATGAATTGCCAAGACATTGTGGCTCTTTTAACAAGCAAATCAGAGTTGCTCCAAATTAATGCCCAAGTGAAACAAAAAGCTGTATGAAGGCGGTCATTCTGACAGAAGGCGGACAGAAAATCGGATTTGGACACATTACGCGTTGCGAAGCGCTCTGCTCAGCACTACATGCGAATGGATTTCAGACGACATTTGCTGTCAATGGTGATTCATCAGTTAAGAAACAGTTTAAAGGTCGGATCGATTATGTTTTAAATTGGCTTTATAACGCGAGACGCTTGAACCATTTGTTGCGAAAAGCTCAAGCTGTTATCATTGACTCCTATTTGGCGCCGAAAAACATTTATGATTTGATTGCGAAAAATGTGCCTGCACCTGTTTACGTCGACGATTATTTGAGGCTACCTTACCCTAGAGGAACTGTTCTGAACGGTGGTATTGGTACTGAAAAACTTGACTATCCTCGGATGCCGGGGGTTTCCTATTTGCTTGGTATTAAATATGCTCTTTTGAGAAAAGAGTTTTGGCATATCCGACCCCATCGAACACGAAAAATCATTCAAGATTTGCTTTTAACTTTTGGGGGCATAGACCATTTTGATTTAGTCAAGAGTCTGTTATGTCACCTCAGAGCAAAGCATCCCGAAGTTTTTTTTCATGTCATTGTTCCTGGGAATCGATGTGTTCGTTATCGAGCCGTTTGTCGTGACATCTCCAGGGCAAAGTTCTATATTAAGTTAGGGGCAGCCGAAATGCGAAATCTTATGCTAAAGTGTGACGTGGCAATTTCGGGGGGTGGTCAAACTCTAAATGAACTTTCCCGTTGCGGTCTCCCCACAATCGGTATTTGCTTAGCTAGCAACCAGAAGCACCACTTAAGAGAATGGCAACGTTGTAAGCTTGTGACCATGGCAGGTCATATAAAATCTCCTAATATCATCTCCCGTGTTCATGAAAAATTGAACACGCTGTCCTATTGCAGGCGCCAAAGCATGACAAAATTCGCCTCAAAACTTGTGGATGGCGGTGGGCCTCAGCGAGTCGTTGAATTTCTGAAAAAGATCCTAAAAGGAGCGTGAAAATGAAAAAATTTTTTAAACTTGCAACTGATTCTCATTTTGGATTCAAATATTTAGATCCGATCCCATCGCAAGAATTGCTGAATGATTTTTATAAAAAAAAGTACTACCGCCTTTCACGAGCCCCTCAAATAAAACGTTTCATGAAGGGAGGGCTTGTCGCTCAAAGGGAAAAGGATTGGTATGCCAAAGCCTTATGGACCGATGTTCGGGATACCTTAAAAAATTGGGTCCATCGTAAACAAAAACGGCTTTTGGATGTTGGGGCTGGCACCGGTGATTTTGCGAATTTTATGGCCAAAGCTGGTTGGGATGTTGCTGCTGTCGAGCCATCGCTTGCCGCCGCACAAAAAGCCAAAAATGTCGGAGTGACTATTTACCCATCCCTGGAGCATTTTCAGGTCGAACACAAAAAAGTTTTTTTCGACGCCTTAACATTTTTAAATGTTTTAGAGCATGTTCCTCATCCCGTAGCATTTCTAAAAGAAAAAACCGCCATATTGAAAAAAGGAGGTGTAGTGGTTATTCAGATACCTAATGATTTTTCCCCCCTCCAACTTCTCGCCCAAAAAAAATATAAAACGGAACCCTGGTGGGTATTTGCTCCTGATCATTGCAATTATTTCAATTTTAATTCAATGACAAAAGTTCTCCGTTATTTAAACTTCGAGATTTTGGATTGTCTTAGTGATTTCCCAATGGAGTTTTTTTTATTGTTTGGTGACAACTACATCAATAATGCTACCGTCGGTTCCGAATGTCATGCCCGAAGGGTTCGATTCGACACGATTCTTCCGCCAGAATTAAAGCGGCGTATCTATAAATCGCTTTCCAGACTTGGCGTTGGACGCAATCTGTTGCTTTTTGCTCGAAAGGGATCAAAATGAAAATAGGCCTTTTGGCCGACATTCATGGTAATTATTGTGCATTTCGTGCCATTTTGGATTTTTTGAACAAACGGGTTCAAAAATTTTTCTTTGCAGGAGATTTGGTCGGATATTATCCTTTTGTTCACGAATGTCTCGCTCTTTGGGATTCTCAAAAAATCATGAGCGTCCGGGGAAATCATGATCAGATGCTGCTGGATTACACTCGAGACGATATTGCCTCCAATTCTTTGTATCAACAGCATTTTGGTAACGCTCTTATGCGCTCCCAAAAGAATTTGACGACCGAAGATTTTAACATCATGAGTTCATGGAGCCGGGCACAAACCATAAAGTTGAATGGCCTAAAACTTGCGATTTTTCACGGAGCGCCTTGGGATGAACTCGAAGGGCGGGTTTATCCTGATTTTAATGAGTGGAATCGTTTCAACGATGTCTCCGCCGATATTATTGTGATGGGGCATACGCATTATCCTTTTTCGAAAAAATGGAGAAACAAAATCATTGTAAATCCAGGCTCTGTTGGACAACCGCGGAATGAACATGGAGCTTTCGCTTTCTGCTCGGAGATCGATTTGAGAACGATGGATATAACCCAGCATCGAATTGCTTATGATGCCGGAGAGATTATTCATGATTCAAGGGTACACGGTTCAAAAAAACTAAATCTAGAAAAATGCCTGATTGCGTGCGGGAAAAAATGAAAATCTTAGTAACGGCTGTCGGAGGTGATTTGGGGCAAAGTATAGTCAAAACTCTACTTCTGAGTCGGATCGCCTCGGAAATTATTGGCTCCGACATTAATTCAGGGGGCAGCGGCGCTAATTTTGTAGGTAGGTTCCATCCTTTGCCGCCCGCCACAAAGGCCTTAGCTTATAAAAAAACACTGAATAATCTGTGTCGCAAGAAAAAGGTAGACATTGTTATACCGTCTAGTGAAATTGAAATCTGGACTTTGTCCAAGATGTTTCCGCGCCTTGTTCTGCCCTGCGGAACAAAAATACTCGTGCAACAATTTTCGTGGCTTTCAATTTATGGCGATAAATTGAAGTGTATGAGAGCGCTATTAGGTAAAATAGATTTGCATGCATTCACAGATGGTTCCAACAAAGAAGATGTGGCAAGGTTAGTAAAGAAAACTGGTTTTCCCCTTGTGGTCAAACCGCGCCAATTAAGCGGCTCACGTTCAATTTATATAGCGAAAAACCGAAAGGAGCTAGATTTTTTTGTCAAAAAAGTCCACAGCCCTATCGTTCAAGAATATCTTGATGATTCCGGAGGGGAATTTTCTGTCGGGGCGTTTGTCTGCGATCGGTTTACCGAGCTAATCAGCTTTAAGCGGCGTTTAGGTTCGGTGGGTTGCACGTGGTTTGCGGAACTTGATCAGGACCAAGACGTTCTAGCCTATTCACAAAAATTAGCCCGTCTGGCGCGTTTGCGCGGCGCAGCAAATTTTCAATTACGCAAAACAACCAAAGGCGTGCGATTACTTGAGATAAACCCACGATTCTCAAGTCTTGTTGCAGCTCGGGCCATGGCAGGTTTTACAGATCTCGAGTGGTCCATTCGGGATCGTTTTCAACTTCCATTAGTAAAGCCAATTCGCCCCTATCGCGCGATGCGGTTTCAACGATTTTTTCACGAGCTGGTCGATTTCGGAAAAGGTTATCGACCGCAATTTGATTTTAACCAAAAAGGAGTTTTATCGTTGCTATGAGCAACCCATTTTTAAAAATCATGCATCGAACCATCGCAACATCACAGCCGATGTACATCATCGCTGAGATTTCGGCGAACCATAATCAGAACTTTCAGCAAGCTGTCAAATTAATCGAAACGGCAAAAAAAATCGGCGCCGACGCGGTCAAATTGCAAACTTATACGCCGGATACCATTACTTTAAATTCCAGGAAAAAATATTTTATGGTCGGAAAAGGACTACTCTGGAAAGGAAAAAATCTTTATGATCTTTACCGGGAGGCTTATACTCCATGGAGTTGGCAACCCAAGCTGAAAAAAATTGCCGACAAGCTCAAAATCGCTCTTTTTTCGTCTCCCTTTGATGCTTCGGCCGTTGATTTTCTTGAAAAAATGAATGTTCCTGCATATAAAATTGCTTCTTTTGAACTTGTGGATCTGCCATTGATCGAGAAGGTTGCTAGAACTCGGAAACCGATCATTATTTCGACGGGGATGGGAACCTTCCACGAAATAAAAAAAGCCGTAGAAACTGTACGGAAAGCGGGAAATCATCAAATCGCACTTTTGAAATGCACAAGCGCTTATCCCGCTGAACCTCAGGAAGCAAATCTTAAAACCATCCCGCATATGGCAGCATCCTTTTTGATTCCTGTCGGACTTTCAGATCATACATTGGGTAGCGTGGTGCCTCTTATCGCCTGGGCTTCTGGTGCCTGTATCGTTGAGAAACATCTAACCTTGTCGCGTCGTCAACAGGGGCCTGACAGTGCTTTTTCCATGGAACCCGACGAATTTAAGCAAATGGTTGACTCACTCCGCACAGCAGAAACGTCCATGGGAAAGATTCACTACGGTCCTACTAAAAGCGAGAAAAGAGCCATTCGTTATCGGCGCTCGTTATTCATTGTAAAAGATATAAAAACGGGAGAAAAATTTACGATGGAAAACATCCGGTCCATCAGGCCTGCGAATGGTCTCAGGCCGAAATATCTTCCGGCTATTCTCGGCAAAACGGCTTCACATGCTATTAAAGTGGGTACTCCTGTAACCTTCCGAATGGTAGCCTGAGCCGGTTATGTCGTCTAATTTCGAAACAGTAATATTGTTAGCCCATTTTGATCCCGCGCTTGATCTTAATAATGCTTTACTTGTCTCGCTCGATCCGGCGGTGTCTTATCAGCTTGGGATGCGCGGCTATAAATATAGAATACTGGAAGATTTCTACGATGAAAAAGAGCTAAGAGCGGGGGAGAACGAATACTTCAGCGAACAGCTGAAGTGGTTTGATTTATTCGATCAATTCCTCCAGGAGCATATTGTTTTATGCAAAGAGCATAGCATCCCGCTCGCGAAAACCTGTTATGTGCGCATCAAATATTGCATCGATACGATTCTTACGAACGTTTCTATTTTTAAGCTTTTTTTCTCCGCAATTCAAAGGCTTGGCATCCAAAAAATTGTTTATGTCCACGAGGCTTTTTCTCCCGGAATAAGTCCTTCGGTTTTTTATTTTATGCCTCAGATCCTTCGCGTGCTCGGCGAACTTCTCAGCTTATTTTCAGAAAAATATTCCATGGCGTTTTTACATCATAGCTTTAGCGAAAAAAAACAGGTTGAAAAAACCTTTCGACAATATTGGATGATATGGCTTAAGCAAGGCCTGAAACTTTTTGCGAATGCTTTTAAGTTCAATAAAATCCTCCGGTCTTCCGAACTGGCGGGCCAAAAATTCTTTTTTATGCATGCAGGCGGGGCCGATATTGACATTCCAATCCGAGAAACCCTTGGTCGTGGCGCTTCCGTTATGGTTAAAGAGCATGGCAGGATTCTCATGGAAAGCTCTCTCTGTCGAAGTGAATTGCTATTGCCGGGCATCGAAGAAGCTGTTTCACGACGAATTTCCGAAAACTGTGTGGAGGCTGCAAATATACTTGCTCGCGACTCGGAAATAATTCGTTCGATTTGTGATCAGTGTAACTTTGACATCTCCCCAATCATCGTACCTTTTTTAAGAGGCTTTGTGTTGAACGATGCTCCGGTTATCTTGGAAAGCGCATTGAAGATGCATGGGTTTTTCATGTCAACGGGTGTGGATTATGTGTTCGCACGAGCAAATTCAGAGCTGGAATCTCTAGGCCCATTAATTGCGGCTAAATATTTAAAGGCCGCGCAAAGCGTGTGTCTTGGACATGCGAGCTTCGCCGTGGAAAACAAGATTGTTGAAATTACGGAGACTCAAGTCTACAACATTACATTTGCACGCGATCCTGTTTCAGAGTCATTCTTGGAAAATTCTCTGAACAAAAATGGTACGACCTCATGCCGTGTAACGAGATCCATGCACTTTCTCAAAACTGTACGGGGAGATGTAACGCGCAAGAGGGGTCGCGCAGATAAAAAAACAATTGTTTATGTGCCCAAAAAACTTTTATCCTACATTCGCCCTTTTAACAATATGCCCTATTCACTTACCTGGTATTACGAATTTCAAAAAAAGATTATTGATTTCTTTTTAACGCAAAAGGAGTTTAAGTTCATCTACAAGCATGCGGAATCACCAACTCAACTTTGGGCAAAGAATTCTACGCTGAACTATATTCGGCAGAGAAATGCAAAAAATATTGCGATCTGCCGACAAGATTTCCCAAAAGTGCTTCGGTCGGCGGGTCGGGTCATTATCGATTATCCTTCCGGGGCTCTTTTTGAGGCCGCCGCTGCCGGAGCTCCCATTCTTTGTCTATACGCGGATTATTTGAACATCATACCCATGGCACAAGAGATCTTCGGAAAATGTTTGCAACCGTTCAGCTCGGTCGATCAGGCTATTGACATTATTCGGGAATTTCTCGACGCTGATCCAAAAAACTATCAAGTGGATTTTCCAATAGACGAAAACGATTTTTTAACTGTATTTGAAAACGCAATTAAAGAGTCAGCCGATACCGGGGACCTGCTTCATGACGGTCGAAAACCAAGAACTTTTCCGGAGGCATTATGACCAGAGAACGATTTGATTCTCAAAAGAAAATCATGCGCAATTCGGGGGAAAACGGCATTGGGACGCAGGACCGGCTGATGATGGCATTGTTGAAGGATCTTTATCCGCTGCACCGGACAATCAATTCGGATGATATGGAGAAGTCGCTTCGCATGATCGGCGACTATATCGGGAAAGGATTCCGCATCCTTCCTTTCAAACCCGGGACGGCGGCATTTTCTTGGACCATCCCTCCGCGTTACTCGGTAGATGAGGCGTACATTGACTGCAATGGCAAGCGCTTTGCGGAATTTAGCAAGTCGAATTTATCGGTCGTCAGCTACTCAATCCCGATAAACAAATGCGTTTCCTACCAAGAACTTCGCCGGCATGTTTTTACGCAACCTGATCTCCCGGATGAAACCCCTTGGATGTTTAAATATTACGAGCGGACTTGGGGGTTTTGCATGCCTCATCGTCAGTGGTTGCGGTTAGATCGAAATGCTAAATATCGCGTGGTAATTAAAAGTCGTTTTGAAAAAAAACCTTTCATGGTTGGTGAATATGTCATTCCGGGTCACACGAATGAAGAAATTTTATGGGTTTCGGATATTTGTCATCCAAGTCAAGTGAATGACTCCATAACCGGCGCAGTCGTGGCTGCGCACCTGGCTAAAGTATGGACGAAACGATACAAGGGGAGGTTTACGCTGAGGTTTTTGTTTTTACCGGAAACTATTGGTTCTGTCGCGTGGTTTTCCCGAAATCTAAAAAAGATTAGCAGAATCCGCTACGGTATGTTTTGTGAAATGCTGGGTAATGATAACCGTTTTTTGTTAAAGCTTTCCCGCCAGGGCGATACACCATGGGATCGCATTGCCAAACGAGCTTTCAAACGACACAAAAACATGGGGGAAACTAAAGTTATCACTTTCCAGCAGATAGCACCTCAAAATGACGAGAAGGTAATGAACGGTGTTGGTATTGACATCCCAACTGTTTCTTTTACCCGGTGGCCATATCGGGAATATCATACCTCGGCGGACAATCCTAACCTTATACAGCTTAAAAATCTCAAGGAGGCTTTCGGCATCACGCAAGAAATGCTTCAGTCAGTAAATTACGATTTATACCCCATCAGCACCGTCCGTGGTCCCATCATGCTCTCCCGATATAAGCTTTGGGTTCCCTACGACGCAAACCCAAAATTGAATCAAGCGCTACAGCGCATTCTTTTTATGCTTAATGGCCAATATTCGGTTGCTGACATTGCGGAAGAGGTGATGCTGGATTCCAAAACTCTGCGGCAATACTTGAAGCGTTTTGAAGCACATGGTTTAATCCGGTGGAATCGGGGACCTTGGGAGAAGGAACGATGACTGCTGAACCCTCCTCTGTATTTACAAAAGAGAGCGCCGCAAGCGACTTTCGTGCTTTGGGACTAAATGAGGGGGATATGGTTTTGGTGCAAAGCGGATTTAGAAATTTTCGAACAATCCAAGGCGGCCCACGTGCCCTAATCGAGGCACTGCTTTTGGCGATCGGAAACGAAGGAACTCTTATTATGCCGACGTTTAACTTCGACGATTTCGGAGAGAAAAAGCTTTATAGCAAAAAGAATACGAAACCGCAAACAGGTTTGCTCTGCGAATTATTCGCGGAATGGGAGGGGCGAGAGCGCATTTATCACCCACTCCATGGTTTTTCGCTAGTAGGAAAAAATGCCGTTGAATTGTCTCAAAAAATAAAAAATCGAAGCTCTTTCGAGGAGGCTTCTCTCTTTGGTGAGCTTCTCAGACGGAATTCCAAATTAATGCTGCTTGGTGTAAGTTACCGTGAAGGTCTTACTTTCTTTCATTACATCGAAGAAATGGTGGGAGTGCCTTACCGAAAGTTCATCAACCTAACCGGAAAAGTCGAGGAATTAGACGAAACCGTTCACGAGATTACCATTCCATACTATGGGCGAAAAACGATGTCTGTTCATTATGATTTCGATAAGATTATCCCTTACGTTGAGGGGGAAAATGACTCTATTATTAAAAAATGCGTCATTGGCACCGGAACTGTTCGCTTAATGAACGCTCGTCCAATCTATAATCGATTGGCACAAGCGCTCCGCATAAACCCAAACTTAGTGCTCGTAAATTAGCCGTGTTCAAAAAAGGTGGCATCTTCAAAAGAATTTATCGTTTTGTTTTTCACCGATTAATAGGCAATGTTTTTTTCAACCAAAAATGCTGGCGCTGGCCAAGCCGAAATTTTGGAATCATAAAATCACTTTGTTTAACCAGGCAGTAAATGAAGCGGGGATTGTAGTGCCTTGGATTTTTTCTCAAAAAGAGTGCTCTGAATTCTGGTTAGGCGTTGATAACAACTCGTCCAGTGTTGGAAACCGTCCGAGAGGTTACTCTGGGAAAGACTCCACCATTGTCGAGCTTCTCCAGGATTTCTGGACGCCCTATGTTCCAAAATCGGATGCCATCCTGGAGCTCGGGTGTAACTGCGGAGCCAATCTGCGATGGCTTCAGCAGCTTGGATACTGTCATCTTAATGGTTTGGAGATCAACCCGAGCGCGATCGAACAAATGAAAGCGTCTTTTCCCGAACTATACAAAAAAATAAATCTTTTTGAAGGGAACATGGGAGATTTGCTTCCCCCAATAGCCTCAAACTCCATGGATGTTGTTTTCACCATGGGGGTTGCCATGCACATCCATCCGGCACAAAACAAATTGTTTGCCGAAATGGTCCGCATTTCACGCAAATATGTTTGCACCATTGAGCCTGAAACCGCGAATTCCAACTACGTGTTCGCACGCAACTACCGGCGAGTTTTTGAAAAGTACGGTTGCGCACAACTTCGGGCGACGCGGATTAACGCTGACGTATGCGCGGACCCGGCCTATTGGGGTTGCACAGTACGTTTTTTAAAAAAGAATAAACTTCTATGAAGCGAACCAAAGAAATATTTTTTCAGGTTGGGGTTTATACGGGAAGCACGTTTTTAACACAATTGATCACGCTTTTCACTGCCGTCATCTCCAGACGCATTCTGGGTCCGGTGCAAACGGGTATCTGGACTACGCTTCAGGTTATTGTCGATTATTCCAAATATTCAACGTTGGGAATCATGAGCGCTGTCAATCGTGATATTCCTTACTACCTCGGTAAAAAAGACGAGCGGCAGGCTCACGAATTAAAGAATTTAGCCTTTTCTTTCATTCTGGCCTCGTCCAGCCTGATCGCTTTGGGGATCGTGGCTTTTGCGGTTTTGGCACGTCACTGGTTCCGCCAGGAGATCGTTTGGGGTCTTTTTCTGATCGCGGCGATTGTTATTCTTCAGAGGATTAATAACATTCTGATCTCGTTATTGCGATCGTTTAAGAAGTTCCATGTCGAAGCATCCCAAATGATCTTTTCCGCAATTGTGAACGCGATCCTGGTCGTACTGTTAAGCTACCGCTTCCAAATTTATGGATTTATTTTTGCAATGGCCTTGAGCTTTCTTTTCAATATTGTTTATCTGTTCATGAAGTATCCGTTCGATTTCCATTGGATTCTTGATTTCAAAAAACTGAGGCCGCTTTTCGTGTTCGGGTTCCCTCTGATGAGCCTAGGATTGCTAATGGCGGTCGTTAAAAGTTTGGACCGGATTATGCTTGCCAAATATCTTGGATTTCAAGCCGTCGGCCTCTACAGTATTGCTCTGATGGCGTGTTCCTTTATCAGCAATTTTTCGATTTCATTTGCCACAATCCTGTTCCCGCACGCGCAGGAGAAATTTGCTCTGGCTGAAAATCCGCAGGGCATGGCCGAGTATATCAAAAAATCCTCAGCTGGCTATGCGTTGATCCTGCCTCTTTTGATCGCTGCCGCGGCTTTCCTGACCCCGTTTGTCGTTATCGGATTTTTACCACAATTCATTTCGTCGATTTTAACTTTACGTATTTTGGTGCTCAGTTCATTTTTTATTGCCTTGCTTCAGCCCTATAATGACTTTTTGATCACCATACGACGTCATCTTGTATTGTTCCCTTTTTGGGGAGTCAGCATTCTGATATCATGGCAATGTTATTATTGGGTGGCACGCCTGGGCGGGGGCATTTCAGGTTTTGCAATCGCGACAACTGCCATCTTTTTTTTAATGTTTACGGGTCTGTTTTTTATCGCGGGGCATTATCTTCGTGATCCCAAAGCTGTTTGGGAGGGGTATTGGAAGCTCATGACGTGTTTTGCTTTTTTGTCATTTTTTGTTCTTATCTTGATCAAATACTTTTCATCGACGGAGATAACCTTAGCGGGCCTCTTGTGTCAAGGTGGGATTTATATGATTTTTTGTTGTCCGATCGTTTTCATCTTGAACCGAAAATTTCATATTCTTGAGATCTTAAGAGAGAAGCTTAAACAAGGAGATAGAAAGCATGCATAAAAAAGCTTTAATCACAGGCATTACCGGACAGGATGGTTCTTATCTGGCGGAATTTCTGCTTTCCAAAGGCTATGAGGTGCACGGAATCGTCCGCCGTGTGGCACTTGAAGATCCCAAGCACCGTACTTGGCGGATCAACCACATCCGGGAAAGGGTCAAGCTGTATTCGGCCTCGCTGGAAAGCTACGCGAGCGTTTTTCACGTCGTTGAAAAGGTCCACCCGGACGAGTGTTACCACCTTGCGGCGCAGAGCTTTGTCAGCTACTCGTTTGAGGACGAATTTTCAACCATGAATACGAACATTAACGGGACCCATTCGATGCTTTCAGCGCTCAAAGAGCGGGCCCCAAAGTGCCGGTTTTATTTTGCAGGTTCCAGCGAAATGTTTGGCGTGGCGCCTCAAAGTCCGCAGAATGAAAACACGCCTTTGTATCCCCGTTCTTCCTACGGGATATCGAAGCTTGCCGGCTTCCACCTGACCCGGAATTATCGTGAGGCTTACAACATGTTTGCCTGCAGCGGGATCCTCTTCAACCATGAGTCGCCTCGACGGGGCTTTGAATTTGTGACCCGTAAGATCACTGACGCTGTGGCCCGGATCAAGATGGGGCTCGAAAAAAAACTGCTCCTCGGCAATCTGGACGCCAAACGCGACTGGGGTTTTGCCGGAGATTACGTGAAAGCCATGTGGCTCATGCTCCAGCAGGCCAAGCCGGATGACTTTGTTGCTGCGACCGGAGAAACTCATACGATCCGGGAATTCCTCGACCTAGCCTTCGGGCACGCCGGCGAAGATTGGAAAAAATATGTTAAAGTGGACGAGCAATTCTATCGTCCTGCGGAGATCTTTGAGCTTAAAGGCGATTATTCCAAGGCACACAAGATCCTCGGGTGGGAGCCCAAGGTCAGCTTCAAGGAACTGGTGCATATGATGGTCGACGCCGATCTTAAACGGTATCAATCAAACTCTTCCCGCCAGGGTTTCCAAGATGTCTAAGAAAAAAATATTGTTTGTATTTGGAACGCGGCCGGAAGCCTTAAAAATGGCTCCCGTGATCGAAACATTCCGGCACTGCAAGAAATTCAACGTCTCTACATGCTTGACGGGCCAGCATAGAGAAATGGTTGATCAGGTCCTGCGCCTCTTCCGCATCAAAACGGATTTTGATCTAAACCTGATGGAAAAAGGCCAGACACTCGGAGATCTGACCACACGAGTTTTCGGAAAGATGGATGATGTTTTTCGACAGGCAAAACCGGACCTTCTCTTTGTCCAGGGCGACACCACCACGGCTTTTGCCGTCGCGCTCAAGTCGTTTTACTCCCGGATCCCGGTCGCACACATTGAAGCCGGACTTAGAACGTACCACAAGTACCAGCCTTTTCCCGAGGAGATCAATAGGGTGCTGATTTCCCGTTTGACGGATTATCATTTTCCTCCGACACGGGCTGCCGGACAAAATCTGCTGAAGGAAGGCATCCCTCAAAACAGAATCTTTGTAACCGGCAATACCGTGGTGGATGCTCTTCTTGCGATACGCCCTCGCTTGCGGAGCATTGCAGTGCCCGTTCTCCAAAAGATCGGGAACTCGCAAAAAATCATTCTTGTGACAGCACACCGCCGGGAGAGTTTCGGCAAGCCGCTCAGGTCGATCTTTTTCGCCCTGCGTGAAATCGTCCTGAAACATCCCGATGCCGAGATCATCTACCCGGTACACCTGAATCCGAACGTTCAGAAGGCCACGCATGAGATTCTGGGCGGCATCAAACGCATTCACCTTCTTCCCCCTTTGAGCTACACGGAGTTCCTGGTTCTCATGGATCGGGCTTATCTGATCCTGACGGATTCCGGCGGAGTCCAGGAAGAAGCGCCTTCATTTCAAAAGCCAGCGCTTGTGATGCGGGAGGTCTCGGAACGGATGGAGGGCATCCAACTGGGAGTGGCCAAACTTGTCGGGACGGACCGGAGAAAGATCGTCCTGGAAACATCCCATCTGATCTCCAGTCCGAGTGCATATCGCTCGATGGCGGGAAAGAAAAATCCGTACGGCGACGGCCGTGCTTCCCGGCGCATCCTTTTGGCCACAGAGCAAATCCTGAAAGGGGATGTATGAAGGTCGCTTTTTACGTCTATCCAACAGCCTTTCAAAATCCTGGGGGAGGGGAAATCCAACTCCTCAAGACGAAGCAAAGCCTGGAAAAGCTCGGAGTAACTGTAAAACTTTTTGATACCTGGCAGGACAAACTAGAAAACTTCGACATTTTGCACGCTTTTGGCTCGGTAAAAGATGCACTACCTATGATGCAAGCGGCTCATCGAGTCGGCGTCAAGAATGTTCTCTCTACAATCTGCTGGTACAATTGGCGCTCTGCCTGGGCATCCTACGGTTCTTGGCAACGTCGCCTAGCCGCCGTGGGACGCCACGCTGCAAAAGTTTTTTTCCCTTTCGTTTCATCGGATCGCAAAAGGATGATGGATGTGGCGGATATTCTCATGCCTAATTCTCAAAGCGAAGCGGAACAGCTACGACGGTTCTTTTTAACGGATCCTAAAAAGATCCGCGTGATCCCGAATGCAGTGGATCCGGTCTTTCTGGACGCCAATCCGGATCTTTTTGTCCAGAAATACGGCTTCCGGGATTTTGTCCTTTGCGTCGGCCGTATTGAACCGCGAAAAAATCAGCTGGGGATGATTCGCGCGCTTAACGGAACGAAAGTAACATTTGTCTTGGTCGGGGACCCTGTGAAGAACTATCCGGAATATTATCAGGCATGTCGAAAAGCTACAGGTTCGAATATCCATTTCCTTGGCAATATTCCTCATGATTCGGAACTGCTCCGCTCTGCCTACGCTGCTTGTGACACATTTCTTTTGGCAAGTTGGCTTGAAACCCCGGGGCTTGCCGCACTGGAAGCTGCGCTGGCTGGAGCTAAGATCGTCATTACCCAGGATGGTGCAGCCCGCGAATATTTCAAGGACATGGCGCTGTATGTGGCCCCCCAGAGCATCCGCCAAATCCGCAAAAAAGCCTTGGCTTCCCAGCAACTCCCTAAAACTGGCCGACTTAAAAAATATATAGCATCAAACTATTTGTGGGAATCAACAGGAGCGAGAACTCTGGCTGTATACAAAGAACTGCTCGGGGGATGATTATGGTCGAGCCGCTAGAACAATTGAATAAGATTTGTCAAAAGCCGGAGTATAAGACAAAAGGGAACTGGTACGTCCGAACCATTCTCCGCGATGCGGCCCTCCCAGCAACCTGGCTCCTTTTGCACACTTCGATCACCGCCAACCAGATAACGTTGCTCTCACTGGCAGTGGCACTCGCAGGGATGTTCGTTCTAGCTCTGCCCGGTTCGGCCGCTTTTCTTATCGGTGTTCTGCTGCTACAATTCTGGTATTACCTTGACCATGTGGACGGTCAGATCGCGCGTTATCGTAAGACCGATTGTCTGACAGGGCGGTTCTTGGATTTTCTGACGCATCACATTGTTCACACTACTCTCCTTTTCGTCTTGGGATTTTATGTTTTTCAAGTGACAGGATCAACACTCTTCGTTCTTTGGGGATTCGTGAATGCCTTGGCGATCCTGGTCTTCAATGTCGTTCATGATGTTAAATATAAAACTTTTTTTGAAGCTATCACGAAGCAACGATCAATTACTTTAAAAACGGTAGAGGACGGCAGGCCATCGAATGCTTTTTGCGCCAGAGGACGCATCCGTCCGACGCATTGTGGCGGAGAAGGGTCTGTCCCCTTAAGGCGTCGTCTCTTTTCTCTCGTCCACAAACTTTGTGAGATCCATGTCATGATGAACATTCTTACGTTGGGTGCCGTGGTCCAGATCTTTCTTCGTGCTATCGATGTTCGAACCATTCTCTTTCTAATCTATGGTCTTCTCGTTCCCGCAATTTCGATCACCAAAGTGGCGTATATTCTCAAGACTCACAAGATCGACACGGAATATAACTCCCTGATAGAAAAAAGTTGAACTAAACATGACTATGCCACGATTCAAAATAGCCGTGCATATCGTCCTCCTTTTCGCCGGTTTTACGGCTGTCTTTTTTCTGCTGACGAGCGGCATTCCGATCATTCAAGCGGGATGGATCCAAGAACTGGGTAAAAAGGGACGGTATGTCCGTCTCATGGGGATCTCGGTCTCCGTCTTTGCCGCGCTAATGCTTCTGGTTCGATGGAAGTTCCCGGAGATATTTGAACGATCCTGCTGGGTCACGCTGTGGCAGGCCTTCTGCCGTATTCCTCTTCGGAATACAACAGCCGGGTTTTTTGTCGTCTATGCGGCCATGATGGCGGGGGTAGGATTCGAGCGGCAGCTGGCGCTCGAAACCCGAGCCTTTGATCTCGGGATCTTTGCACAAGCGGTCTGGAATACCCTCCAAGGGGATTTTCTCTTCTCCTCAATAAAGGAAAATATCAACTTGATGGGCGATCATGTCAGTCCCATCCTGCTTGTGACGGTTCCATTCTATGCGATCTGGTCTGACCCGCGCATGCTTGTTTTGCTACAGGCGATTGCGGCCGCAAGTTCCTTCTTTCCTCTGGCGCTGATCGCCCGGGACAAGCTCAGAGACCGTTCCCTTGTCCTCATCTTTCTCTTGATGTTTTTTTTCTTTCAGCCCATGCGTGCCGCGCTTCATGAGGATTTTCACCCCGAGGTTCTGGCCGAACCATTTCTATGGTGGGCATTTCTGTTTCTTGACAGGAAACAGACAGGCTGGTTCATCCTGAGTCTATTGATTGCTGTAACAGGGAAGGAGAATTTTTTGGGAATAGCGTTTGCGTTCGGCTTCTACGCTTTCGTCTGGAAACGGTTGCGGGTCCTCGGAATACTCGTGATGCTCGGCTCCTCCGGACTCTTGATCTGGGAAACAAAATGGCTTATCCCGCATCTGACCGGTTCGTCTTACTTTTATGGGGGCAATTATAGCCGGATGCTGGCGGATCCCGTTCATGGAATACTTCTGAAGCTCCTGAGTCCCGGGTCTTTAGAATACGTTTTCAAGATTTTTCTTCCGTTCCTCTTTTTCCCGTTTTTTCATTTACCAACGCTTGTCCTGGTTTTTCCGGTGCTTTTTCAGAATCTTCTGTCGGCGAACGGCGCCATGCGCTCCTTCAATTATCACTACGTGACGGGGATGACCCCGTTCCTGTTCATCTCAACGATTTTTGCCCTGGCCCGCTTGAATGATCAAAAGGTATGGATCCGAAAGCATCTGGGCTGGATTGGTTTTTTACTTTTATTCGTCGGCGTCCTTCGTTCAGGACCGTCGGAATACTGGTATTTCTGGAACATCCACTCCCATCGGACCCCGCACACCGAGATGATACGCGAGAAGCTTGGAAAGATCCCGCGGGGGGCCCGGGTCCTGACGCATAACACGCTCGTTCCTCAAGCATGCAACCGAAAATACATCTATCAATTTAACTACCATTCTTTGCCGGATAAAATGGAGTTTGCTGAAAAATATAAGACCGACACTGTGATCTGGGACCGGAATTACTGGGAACCAGACACGGAGCCGCCGGAACCCACGCTAAAGCGGTTTCAGGAGGCCGGCTTTTCGATTGAATTCGAACGGGACGGTTTTTATATCCTCCGGCGATCCTGAAACAGGCCTATGATCAAGGCACGCGTTGTCATTCTGAACCATAACGGAGAAGAGATGCTGGCAAAATGTTTGCCGGGCATCGCGGAGGCGGTGCGCTTTTCAAAAACACCGGCCGCGGTTACGGTTCTGGATAATTTGAGTACGGATAAAAGCGAGGCATATGTCCGGAAGCATTTCCCGGAAATGGAATTTATAAAGGCACCGCAAAACCTCGTGCTTTGCTCCTACAATGATTACCTCGAAAAGATGACCGAGCCGATCGCAATCCTTCTGAATAACGACATCCGGGTCGACAAGGGCTTTATTGATCCGCTGGTCGAAAAATTTACGGAAGATCCGAAAAGTTTTCTTGTCACGCCGCGCATTCACAGTTTTGACGGTAGCGCAGTTGAAGGCGTCGATACCCGCGCAAGAATGAAATTCGGAATGCTCTGGTCGAGCGCGCGATATCCGGGCTACGAGGCGCACACCATGATTCCGTCCGCAACATTTGCCTCCGGTTTTGGCGCCGTCGCCCGCGAAAAGTTTGTGGAACTCGGCGGCTACGACCTCCTCTTCCTCCCGGGGATCTTTGAAGACATGGACTTATGCCTCAGGGCCCAACAGGCGGGGTATCATCTCTATTACGAACCGCGCAGTCTGGTCTATCACATGGGACAAGCGAGCTTTAAGAGGGCGTTTTCGGATCTCAAGCGCGAGACCCTCGCGTATCGGAACACATTCCTCTTCATGTGGAAAAATTTCCACGGGCTCCGCTTCTGGACAACACATCTTTTCTTTCTGCCGCTCCGGATGGTTTGGATGCTGCTAAAAGGACGGTGGGGGTTTGCACTTGGTCTTTTGGAGGCGCTGCGCCGTATGCCCGCCGACGTTCGGTGCAGGAAAACTTTAACACCGGATAAGAGCAAGGCCGTGTCATGACGCTTTCCGCGATCGTGCTTACGCGTAACGAAGAACGGAATATCGAGGACTGTCTGGAGAGTCTTTCCTGGGCGGATGAACTCCTTGTCGTAGATTCTGGAAGCACGGATCTCACCGTTCCTTTGGCCGAAAAATGTGGCGCCAGGGTCGTCACTCATCCGTTCACGGACTTTGCAACCCAACGCAATTTTGCGATGTCCCTGGCAAAGGGAAACTGGATCCTTTTCATCGATGCGGATGAACGGGTAACGCCGGAATTGGCCGGGGAAATAAAAGAAACGACCGGGCAGGGGAGTACGTGTGTTTATGCTATTCCCCGTCGCAACTATTTTTTCGGCAAACGGCTCCGTTTTGGCGACTCGCGGAAGGACGCGCCCATCCGGCTTTTTCCTCGGCATGACGTGACATGGGCGCAGCCGGTCCATGAAATGATCGTAACCAACCTTTCGATCCGGCGGCTCAAAAATCCACTTCTCCATTATAGTACACGCAATCTTACGCACTATCGGCGAAAAATCCGCGATTATGTCCCCTTGGAGATTGAGACCCTGAAAACAAAAGGCACGCGGCCGAGCTTGCTGAAAGCGGTTTTTCTGCCGCCCGCAAAATTCTTGCAATTGTATCTTTTGAAGCTCGGGGTTTTGGATGGCATCGCGGGGTTTCAATATGCTATCCTTTCGTCCTATTACATCCATCGAAAGCACTGGCTGCATTGGAAAGCAAAATAAAATGAATTCTTTGCTGTTGAAAATAAAAACCCTCGACTGTAGAAAATGGGCAGTTTTTGCGATGCTCGCGTTGTGGGCATGCACAACTTTTTCGATCGCCCTGATGGAGATCGCGTTTGTTTGCGCTTTGATTCTCTGGGCAGGCTGGCATATTCAACTAAAGGGGACAGGCACCTTTTTCAAAAAAAAAGAAAAAGGTGCCTGTCCCCCTGAAATTGATTGGGCCTTTTGGACGCCGCTCGCGCTTTTTTTTATTTTTGTTCTGATATCCTATTTTACTTCCGAATATCCCAAACAGAGCTTCCGGGGTATATTCAAGATCGCGAAGCCACTCCTTGTCTTCATGATGGCAAAAGACCTCTTCCGGGACACAAAATCTCAAAAACGGTTTGACTGTATTTTTGGGGCGACGTTTCTTTTGGTAGCGATCGATTGTTCTATCCAGTACGTGTTTGGAAAGGATCTCCTTCGGGGTTTTGCGGCGGAGCAGTCCGGGGCGGGGATCCGGCTTATCGGCCCTTTCGGCAATTTCGCGAAAATGGCAACTTATCTCGTGCTGGTGATCCCTGTTTTTGGAATGCGTTTCTGGAATGATTTCACGTGTTCCGGACAGCGCAAAAAATCACTTTATAATTTGGCTCTGTTCCTGGCGGGCTTTGTGCTCCTCTATCTGACCCGTTGCCGCGGTCCTGTGGTGGCGCTGGTTCTTAGTTTGGGGTTTCTCCTTGTCTATAAGCGCTGGTTCAGGGCGCTGGGAATCGCGCTTTTATTGTGTCTTGCTTTGCTGGCGGCTGTGCCCCGTAACGTGCTTGTTCATCTCGATGCCGAGAAAAAAGAACAATCCGTCGTGGAACGGTTTGAGCTCTGGAAGCGCGCGCTGGATGTCATCAAAGCAAAGCCTTGGACCGGTACGGGGATCAACACTTACAATGTCGCTCATGAAAAGTATGACAAAGAACAAAATTGGCGCGTTCGCGGCTATTACGCCCACAATGGTTACCTCCAGCTTGCGGCAGAGATCGGTCTTCCCGGCATCTTCTTTTTCCTGTTGTTCCTTTTCATGTTCTTCAAGAAAATCCTGGGATCCCCGGGGGCTATTCGCGGTTCTTCCGAGGAATATATGCGCTTGGGGCTTTTGACAGGATTACTGGCTTTTTTAATTTATGCCGCCGGTGATAACAATCTCCAAAGTCCTCCCTCACTCATGTTCTTCTGGTTTTCTGCGGGTATTTTGCTTGCCCGTCAAAATCACGGAGAGCATCAATCCCGTGGCCGGGAACATGGCCAAAGCCGCGGTGAAACGGTTCTTTCCCTATGAGGACATTCTAAGTACCCGGGCAAAAATCTTTGTGGTTTTTGTCATTCCCGCGTCCGCCACAAGGCGCTGGACGGATCCGTCTTCTGGCGGACAGTTCTGGATCCCCGATTAAAGCATTCGGGGATGACATAATAAATACACAAAAACTTTTGTACGCTTACTTAGACCTCCTTGTTCTTATGGGACGGTGACAAAACGTTATCCGAAGTTTCATTTGGAACCCATCCCAATACGTTATCAAATCCCAGTTGATTAAAAATTTGATTTCTATATAATTCCTACAGGAGATATAGGAATATGAAGCTTACAACATATAGTGAATACGGTTTGTTAGCGCTTCTTTATATTTGCAGGTCAAGAGATAAGGGCTATATCCCGCTGCAAAGGATCGCCTCGGCTCAAAAGTTACCGATCAAATACATGGAACACCTCATGCAAACGATGTGCCGCAGCGGCTATTTGACCAGCCAGCGCGGAAAGAATGGGGGATACCGGCTGGGCCGGCCCGCTCATAAGGTGACCGTGGCAGAGATTGTGCGGTTATTTGACGGGCCCCTGGCTCCCACGGAATCTGTTAGCAAATATTTTTACAAACCAACGCCGATCGAAAAAGAAAAGAAACTCCTCGGGCTTATGCGCGATATCCGCAATTACACCGCGAGAAAACTGGAAAGCACAACGGTAGCAGATGTGATCTAAAAGGTTTTATTTTTCAAACATATCTAACCTTACGGGAAATAAATATGGGCATGATCGAAAACATCACGGTGTTGGGCGGACACGGAAAGAAGGGAGAGCCCGACGGCGTGGCGCAGGTCCATTTCAAAATCGGCGATGTGGTCAGCATCGTCGGGCCTACGGGGTCCGGGAAAACCACGTTCATCAATGACATCGAACTTTTCGCTGACCGGTCAACACCTTCGGGGCGGCGGGTTTTGATCAATGGTGCGGTGGCTCCGCCGGAATTTCGCGATAATCCTGCGTGCAACCCGATTGCCTTGATCACTCAGCATACAACTTTTCTGTCGGACCTGCCGGTGGGCGAATTTTTGCTCGCCCACGCCCGGATCCGTTCCAATTCCAAACATGAGGGACATGAGCTTATCGAGCAGACCCTTGATTTTGCGAACCAGTTGACCGGCGAGCCGATCGTGCTGAGAAGTCAGATGACGGAGCTTTCGGGCGGCCAGACGCGCGCGCTTTTGATCGCGGACGCGACTATTATTTGCAATACCCCGATTGTCCTTCTTGATGAAGTTGAGAACGCAGGTATCCATCGGACTCGCGCCATTGAGCTTTTGCGTGCTTACCGAAAGATCTTTGTTTTTGTGACGCATGATCCGCGCATTGCACTGCTTTCCGATTACAGGATTATCATGAAACAGGGCCGGATCGTGGATGTCCTGCACGCGAATGAAGAGGAGAGGGAATGTTCTGTCAAAGTAAGCCGGTTGGATGATCTTCTGACGCATTTGCGGGATAAACTTCGCCATGGAGAACGATTGGTTGCAAAAGATCTGGAGGGCGTTCTATGAAACTTGTTATTTGTGCAGATCCTGCAACGACGGGGAAGACTGCCGTTTTGCGCCATATTATTAGCAAGCTGCTTCATAAAGGGATTCGGGCCGCTTTTTTGAAGATTGATGTTCAGTATGCCGAAGAAGACGAGCTGTTTGCAAAGGAATTCAAGATTCCGACACGCAAGGTTTATTCCGGAGAACTTTGTCCGGACCACTGTAATGTTATGGTTTTGGGAGACGCGATGCAATGGGCGGCCAAAGAAGGCTGCGGTGTGCTACTGGTTGAGACTGCCGGATTGTGTTTGCGATGTTCACCTTATGTGGATGGCGGCTTGGGTCTTGTGGTACTGGAAGCGACAAGCGGCATGAACCTTCCCTTGAAAAAAGTGGGTCCCATGCTGTCGCTCGCGGATATTGCTGTTGTAACCAAGATCGACCGGGTTTCGCAGGCCGAACGTGAGGTTTTCCGCTACCGCATCCAGGATGTAGCGCCGCAGGTAAAGATCCGTGAGGTGAATGCCCTTTACGGGATCGGCATCGACCCTTTGGTGAAGAACATCGAGACCCTTGCGGAGGCGGGAGAGAAATTAATGCTAAGGGGTAATCCCCCGGTAGGAACCTGCACGATCTGCGTCGGCAAAAAAGAAGTCGGGTGGCAGGCCCATTTCGGTGTTGTTCGTCCCCTTGAGAACCAGACTTTCTACCGGGGCGAATGAAATGCCAGACCGGATTTATTCCGATTATTCCACGCCAGTGCCCAAAAACCCACGGGTCGCAAGCGCCAAAAGTTAGAACCAAAGAAAGGGAGATGCCATGTCAAACGCTGCTACTCCGGAATTGCCCGGTTTAAATTGTGGTTTGTGCGGTTATCGTACTTGTGCTGAAATGGCGGCGCAGCTTCCTGCCAAACCCGAACTGCTCAAGCGTTGCCTTCCTCTTTCGGAACGCCGCGAACCGTTCTCTTCTTCGGCGATATCCGATGCATCGGCCGAAAAAGAAAAGTGCGACACATGTACGACACGATGTGCCCCCGCATTTGCAGGCACTGAAAAATGGCGGGATAGTCTGGGACGCGAAGTTGACTTTTATCTCGAGCACTTTCCCGAGGATGCCGGACCTCGTGAAATCATATTGCCCCACAACCCCATGATCACGCGGGAAATGGACATTCGCCGCGGCGAGATCCTCATCGGACGCCCGCTGGGGATGTCATGCGGTTGCCCGATCACTCACGGCGGAGTGGTCATGGATGTTGACCAACGCACGGGGGTGATGACATGGTGCGTTACCGGCCCCCTTCAACCCCGGGCGCAGGGATTTAAGGACATCGGATATTACATCGCGGAAGGGTATGAAGGGCTGATCCAAGAAACCCGTTGCGAGATCAAGATCGGGATGAGGTATTATTTCCAACCGAGGCTTTGCATGCTTCAATGGCGCCACAGTGGTCTTGTGAACTATCTGAATAAAACCTCCAAAGGCCTGCAAGTGCGTCTGGAAGGTTTGTGGATCGGCTAAGGGTGTCTTTCGGAAGCGAAATTCCAAAAATGAAGCATCGTTTAGACCCCGTCGAATAATAAAATCGCGGAAGATTTTAAAAGACTTTCACAAGTAAAAGGGAAACGCCGATGCTTGAACTTACGGTGCAGATGATCATGGCAATCATGGTGATTGCCTTTTTGTGTGAATATATGGATTCCACGCTTGGGATGGGCTATGGAACAACGATGACGCCTGTGCTCATGCTTTTTGGCTTTACGCCTATCGAGATTGTTCCGTCGGTCCTGCTTTCCGAACTAATCACGGGGGTGCTTGCCGGTACGTTACACCACCGGGAAGGAAATGTTAATTTTCACTTCAAGGTCTTAAATTTTCAAAGGATCAAAGATAGCCTCAATCTTCCCGGACCGGTCAATCCCAACCACCATACCTACGGGATCCAGGTTTCCAAACACCTCAAGGTCGTCATGCTGCTTTTAACCGCGACGATCCTCGGGGCAAGCAGTGCGGTCTTTACATCGCGCGCTCTTCCAAAGCAATGGACGTCGCTTTATATCAGTGTGATGGTGATCGCCATGGGGATCCTGATCCTATTCTGTTTAAAACGGCAATTCAAATATTCCTGGAAAAAAATTATGGGGCTCGGGCTGCTTGCATCATTCAATAAAGGGCTTACCGGCGGTGGATATGGTCCGCTCGTGGTCAGCGGACAAATGCTTTCAGGCATGGAAGGTAAAAATGCCATCGGTATCACTTCCATGGCCGAGGGTATTACTTGTGCTTTGGGTGTTTTAATTTACTTTTTCACCGCTAAAAATTCCATCGACTGGCGACTTGCCCCGATCATTATTATCGGGGCTGTTTGTTCCGTGCCTTTTTCCGTGAAGAGCGTCAAGACCATGAACCCGCAATTTTTGAAAGTTCTCATTGCGATCCTGACGGTCATTCTTGGAATCTTTACGCTCCTTAAAACGTTGAAAAGCTTTTAACCTGCGCACCAAGCGCCCCTTGCCGGGGGCTTATTTCTTGCCATCCATTAAGCTGTAATCGAAATAATAAGTGCATTTTTATGCCTCGTAAAGTATAGTATCTTACGAATTGTTTGTATTCCTCTCTGCTGGAAATCATCATAAGCTGTTTATATAGAAAGACTTATGGAAAGTTACCGACTCACCAATCTTGGTTTGCTGGAAGCCGAAAGCATCCACATCATTCGCGAGGTCGCCGCGTCTTTTGAGCATCCCGTGATGCTTTATTCGGTGGGGAAGGACTCATCGGTGATGGTCCGGTTGGCCCAAAAGGCTTTTCATCCCGGCAAGATCCCTTTCCCGCTTCTGCACGTCGATACCACGATGAAATTCAGAGAAATGTACGCATTCCGCGATCGATTTGTCAGGGAGATCGGCGCGGATCTCCGGGTCTACGCATTTCGTGAGGCCCTTGAAAAAGGAACGGATCCCTGGGAGTTTGGCACTGTGAAATGCTGTGCTCTTTTGAAGACCCAGTCACTTCTCAACGCATTGAAGGAAGGCGGCTATGACGCCGCGTTTGGCGGAGCCCGGCGTGACGAGGAGAAGTCCCGGGCTAAGGAACGGATCTTTTCTTTTCGCGATGAATTTGGACAGTGGGATCCCAAGAACCAGCGCCCGGAGCTGTGGGGGCTCTATAACACGCTCGTCAATAAAGGCGAAAACCTCCGCGTTTTTCCGCTTTCGAATTGGACTGAACTGGATGTCTGGCAATATATCCACCAGGAGAAGATCCCGGTGGTCCCCATGTATTTCGCCCGGGAAAGAGAAATGATCGTCCGGGAAGGGCAGCTGATTCCCCTCGACGGACCTGTCCCACTGGAAAAAGGCGAGAAGCTCCAAAAGATCATGTGCCGTTTCCGGACCCTTGGCTGCTATCCCTGCACGGGAGCAGTGCGGTCCAAAGCGGCGACGGTCCCGGAGATCATCGAAGAGATCATGACGGCCAAGAACTCCGAGAGGATCACGCGCCTGATCGACCATGACCAGGATTCCTCGATGGAGCAGAAAAAAAAGGAAGGGTATTTTTAAATGGGCACCGCCACGCCGGTGATGGACACAATTTTGAAGCAAAGCCGGGACGCAGATCTTCTTCGCGTCTCGACCGCGGGAAGTGTGGACGACGGAAAATCCACGCTGATCGGGCGCCTGCTCTACGAAGCGAACGGCCTTTACGAGGACCAGTTGGCGACAGTTCGCAAGGATTCTGCTCGATTCAAGCGCGAGGCATTGGATTTGTCGCTTGTGATGGATGGACTGAGGGCCGAACGTGAGCAGGGAATCACCATTGATGTGGCCTACCGCTATTTTTCAACTCCGAAACGGCATTTTATTTTCGCGGATACCCCGGGACATGAACAATACACCCGTAACATGGCGACAGGCGCCTCCACTGCCGATCTCGCGATCGTTTTGATCGATGCCCGGCAAGGCGTTCTGATCCAATCCAAACGCCATGCCTTTATTGCTTCTCTTTTTGGAATCAAGCACTTGGTCATCGCCGTCAACAAGATGGATCTTGTGGACCATTCTGAAGAAGTTTTCTGCCGGATCGTGCGGAACTTCGGGGATTTTGCGGAGAGACTTCAGGTACCCGACCTCGTTTATATCCCGATCAGCGCCCTGAAAGGGGATAATGTTGTTACAAAGAGCGATCGAATGCCGTGGTACGAGGGCCCGCCGCTTTTAAGCCATCTCGAAAACGTCCACATTTTGAGTGACCGTAATTTGATTGACCTTCGTTTTCCTGTCCAATATGTTCTCAGGCCCAGCAGTGATTTCCGCGGCTATTCAGGACGTCTCGCGTCGGGTGTGATCCGCAAGGGAGACGAGATCCTGGTCCTCCCGTCCCAGAGAAAAACGCGAATTCGTTCTGTTGTGGGCTATGAAGGTGATATTCCTTACGCATTCGCGCCGCAATCGGTCACAGTGACGCTTGACCATGAGATCGACATTACGCGGGGGGACATGTTCGTTCACTCCGCGAACCTGCCGCAGATCCGCCGCGAGATCGAGGCGATCCTCGTCTGGATGGACCAGTCGCCGCTTGAGCCGGGGAAGGTCTATTGGATCAAGCATACGACTCAGCTTCTCAAGTGCTCGGTCACGCATCTCCAGTTCCGAATCGATCCCGCTTCCTTGAACCGCCGGGATGCCGCAACATTAAACTTAAACGAGATCGGCCGGGTGACGGTTCAGTGTTTCCGTTCCGTTTTTTGCGATGAGTATACGAAAAACCGCCAAACGGGAAGTTTCATTTTGATCGATCCTCTCACACACGCGACCGCCGCCTCCGGGATGATCATCGAGCGGGGGCGCTTACCCTCCATGGTGCGTCCTGATGAAAAAACCGTTTCCCTGAACGCTTTCATTCACCGCCAGGAGGGCGAGGTATCGAACAAGGACCGAGAGCGTATTTTAAAACAACGTCCCGCGACACTGTGGTTGACGGGTTTGAGCGGATCAGGAAAATCCACTATTGCTTATGAAGTCGAGAAAAGACTCATGGCAGCGGGGCATTTGTGTTATGCCCTGGACGGCGATAATGTTCGTCATGGCCTCAACCGCGATCTCGGATTTTCTCCGCAAGACCGCAGCGAGAACATCCGCCGGGTGGCTGAAGTCGCGCGCCTCTTGAACGAGGCCGGCCTCATCGTGATCACAGCATTCATTTCTCCGTACCGGGATGATCGCGAACAGGCAAAAAAGATCATCGGGGAGGACCGTTTTATCGAGGTGTTTCTGGATGCGCCAATTGAGATCTGTGAAAAGAGGGATCCCAAAGGCCTCTATGAAAAAGCCCGGGCCGGTCTTATTCCGGAATTCACGGGCGTAAATGCCCCCTATGAGGCCCCCGAAGCCCCTGCGCTTTGGGTCAAAACCGGCGAATTGGCGGCCGATCTTGCTGCTGAAAATGTTTGCCTGCATTTGAAAAAAAATGGATTTTTAGGGGAAGCCCATTAGGCAGTACAAGATTAGGAATGCAAGATCGTTAAATTTTTGGTATCTCCAACGTTAAGCCTTCAAAATAAAATTTTTCAGGAAAAGTCTTATGGAAAAATACGATTTTCTGGTTATCGGCGGCGGGATCGTCGGACTAACCGTTGCTTTGGAGATTGCGCATCGCCGGATGGGAAGTGTTGCCGTTTTAGAAAAAGAAATGATGCTGGGGATGCATTCAAGCGGCCGCAATAGCGGCGTCATCCACACGGGGATCTACTACGCACCCGGATCCCTTAAGGCGCATCTCTGCGTTTCAGGGGCAAAGCGTCTTTGGGACTACGCTGAGGAGAAAAAACTGCCTCACCGCCGCATTGGAAAAACCATTGTGACCACCCGGGAGGAACAGCTGCCGATCTTAGACGATCTTCAGCATCACGCAAAAGCGAATGGGGTACGAGTGGAGATGGTCGACGAAAAAAAGCTTAGTGCCATTGAGCCTCACGCGCGAACCTTCAGAAAAGCACTTTATTCTCCGGATACGGCCGTGATAGATCCCAAAACAGTTTTGGAAGCCCTTGCGAAAGATATTGCGGCGTTCGGGGGACATATTTTTTATGACGCAAGGGTCTTGCGCATTGATGCCGCCAGACGATCGATCATCACCAACCGTGATACATTCCAATACGGGCATTTGGTCAACGCGGCCGGTCTTGAGGCAGATTGCCTGGCGCATCAGCTGGGAGTTGGCCTACAGTACCGGATCTTGCCCTTCAAGGGGGCCTATAAAAAGATATCGCCCGAAAGCCCCGCACAATTTCACGGCCTGGTTTATCCGACACCCGACCCTCAACTTCCTTTTCTGGGAGTGCATATCACCAAAAATGTGTACGGCGAGGTATTTCTGGGGCCCACTGCCATGCCCGCGCTGGGTCGTGAAAACTACACGGGTTTTAAAAAAATTGATTTTCTCAGGCTTCCGGCGAATTTCTGGTACTTGGGGTATATGTTCGTGACGAACCGCAATGGATTCTTTAATCTGGTGCGTTCCGAGATCGCCAAATACAGCGCACGTGGTTTTTTCGAAGAGGTAAAAAAACTTTCTCCTGTCATACGAGCCAAAGACATAATCGCCTGTGATAAAGTCGGCATCCGCGCTCAACCTTTTGACTGTTCCACAAAACAGCTTGTGATGGATTTTCTCGTGGAAAAAGGTCCCGCCTCGACGCATATTTTGAACGCTGTGTCGCCCGCTTTTACAAGCAGTTTTGCGCTGGCCGAGAATATCGCGGACGGGATTGAGAAAAACCGGTTCGACGGCCTTGGTGGAGTGAGTACCCCGAAATAGCTCTTAGAGAGAGCATCTCTATCGTGTAGAATACCCCGCTATGTTTACAAAAATGGATATTATCACTCAACAGATCCAGGCCTTTCTGCGGCTGATGTTCCATGACCTCCGGGAGATCCGGGAGGTCCTGACGCCTGAATTAAGACGCAAAATGTTTTTTTTGCGGGTTCTTATGCTGGTGGTTGCCATACTTGAAACGCTCTACCTGTACGTGCTCGCCTTCTTCGGCACCTCGATTTCGGATCCTGAAAGGGTTAAGGGATCGTTTTTTGTCCAGCCCATTTTGAAAACATTTCCTGAGCTCGCCATGTGGTGTTCGGACAACCGGAAGTACCTCTTTCTCGTGGCTGTTTTTATTGTTTTTTTTATCATCGTCAAAAACATAATTACCGCCCTCGGATACTGGAAAACGGCCTATTTTGCTGAAAATGTCTCTCGTGATATCAGTGGGGAAATTATGCGGCGTTTTCTCTATAGCCCGTACCGATGGCACCTTTCAAGTCACAGCGGCGTCACTTTGCAGGCGATGGGATGGCGCAACAATCTTACTTTGATGACCACAAGTCTGTTGAACATGCAAAGCTATGTCGTTACAACATTATTTCTCTTCATCGCCCTCACTTGTGTTGCTCCGCTTCTCACGCTTCTGGTGTATCTCATTATGGGGGGGGCAGGACTTCTCACTTATAAACTTATCCGGAAAAGTACGGATCGGGCCGGCACTGCCTCCGCATTGGCCTCGGGACGTGAGAATATTGCCGTTACAAGTGCGCTCCGGGGCATCCGGGAAGTTCTGATCTACCGGCAACAGCCGGTCTTTCTCAAGGCTGTTTCCGATGCCGCCCGAGCCGGTACCCGGCCGCGCGCATTTCTCGCCATTTCCTCCACGGTTCCCTCATGGGTTCTGGAGATGAGTGCGTTTGCGATCATCGGTTTTTCCATTGCAATGCTTATCAAGTTCTGGCACTCCAATATGACCGACATCGTCCATTTCGTCATTTTACTTATGCTTGTTGCGTGGCGCGCCATGCCATCCCTCAATCGCGTAGTCAATCTGATGATCGTGATCCGCGGCGTGCGGCCTTTTTCTGAACCGTGCCTCGCATTGCTCAAGTCGCTCCGGGCAAGTGTCGTGGAATTGCCCCCGCCTCCTGATCCTGAATTTGCTTTCACTCGGGATATCCGTCTCGACAATGTGTCCTTCCGATATCCTGGAGGCACGAGCGATTGTCTCATAGACATATCACTCGCCATCCCCAAAGGCAGTGTGATTGGCTTTATAGGACCCTCGGGAGCCGGCAAAAGCACGATCACTACAGTCCTTAGCGGACTTCTAGAACCGACTGCCGGAGTTATGCTGGTCGATGGAAAATCTCTATCGCCCGGACAGCGTGAGGCCTATCGCTTGCGCGTGGGATATGTGCCGCAAAACCCCTATTTGATGGCGGGAAGTCTGGCCGAAAATGTAGCCTTCAGCGAGTGGGGGAAACCCTACGATGAAGCGCGGGTGCGCCTTGCGTGTCAACGAGCAGCCATAGATTTTGTCAGCCCAGAGAGAGGAGGCATCCAGATGGTGCTTGGCGAAAACGGAAGCGGCCTGTCCGGCGGTCAAGCCCAACGCGTTGCCATCGCACGGGCCTTATACGCTAATCCGGACGTTATCATCTTTGACGAAGCCACTAGTTCCCTGGATCAAGCCAACGAAAGGATCATTCAGGACACAGTCGTATCCCTGCGGAAAAGCACCACCTGCCTTATTGTCGCCCATCGTTTGACCACGATCGAAAAATGCGATTACCTCTACTGGCTTGACCAGGGGAAACTCTTTGCCGAGGGTCCCCCGGCCAAAATACTGCCGCGCTATGTCGGTTCTATGGAAAAAGAATCGTCGGAGTCCGAGTTGTTTCTAATTTGAGGAGAAAGATGACTTATGAGGAAATTAGTAGAAAATTATACTGGAAGGCTTGCTGAGGCATTGAAGCTGTTGCCGCAAAAGAGCATCGAGTTGTTTTTCCATGAAGTTCTATCTGTGTGGCGAAAGAACGGACAGATCTTTGTCTGTGGGAACGGAGGCAGCGCTGCCAACGCGTTGCATATTGCAAATGATCTTTTCTATGGGGTGGCTAAAGGAAAGGGGCGAGGGATCAAGGCCCATGCCCTGGCGGCAAATCAACCGGTTATGACGTGCCTTGCTAACGATATATCCTATGGGGAAGTGTTCTCCATGCAGCTCGATCTTCTGGCCAATCCCGGCGATATGCTGATCGCGCTCTCCGGGAGCGGAAACTCAACCAATATCCTGAACGCATTGAGGAAGGCCAAAAAAATAAAAATCTCTTCAGTCGCAATTCTTGGGTATTCAGGCGGCGCCGCGCTTGAAATGGCGGATATCCCGATCCATGTGCCGGTCCATGACATGCAGATCTCTGAAGATGTCCAGATGATCATCGGCCACGCACTTATGCAGTGGCTTTACGAACAAAATCCCAATAAGGATAAGTAAGGGTCGCCTTTTGGAAAAAATTTTAGTCATCGGCAGTAATTCATTCTCCGGAGCCAGCTTTGTTGCACATGCCCTTGAAGCGGGGGCAGAAATAATCGGCGTAAGCCGATCCAAAGAGCCATCTCCTGTGTTTTTGCCCTATCGATGGATCCCGGCTGAGACGCAACAGCGATTCCGATTTCATCCGATCGATATTAATCTCCATTTGGATGCTTTAATGGAGATCCTTGAAAAATTCAGGCCGCACTATGTTGTTAATTTTGCTGCGCAGAGTATGGTGGCCGAAAGCTGGCAAAACCCCGACCATTGGATGATGACCAATGTTGTTTCGACGGTCAGGCTTCACGAGCGTCTCAGGCATTGTGATTTTCTCAAGAACTATGTTCACATCTCAACGCCGGAAGTCTATGGCAGTTGCAGCGGTCTTGTGCCGGAAAACACCCATTATAATCCCAGCACGCCCTATGCCGTTTCCCGCGCGGCCGCCGATATGAGCCTTGCGACCTTCTTCAGGAATTATAAATTTCCAGTCTGTTTTACCCGTGCGGCCAATGTTTTTGGTCCCGGACAGCAGTTGTATCGCATTATCCCGCGTGCGATCCTGTTTTGTTTGACCGGACAAAAGTTGCAGCTTCACGGAGGAGGACATTCGATCAGGTCCTTCATCCACATAAGAGATGTTGCCGAGGGAACGTTACGCGTCATGCGGAATGCTCCGGCCGGTGAGATCTATCATTTTTCAACGACGCGCAACATCTCGGTACGGCAAGTGGTGGAGCTTATCACGGCAAAATTGGGCGTGAAATTTGATGAAGCTGTTGAGATCGTGGGCGAAAGACCTGGCAAGGATGCCGCGTATCTGCTGGATAGCACAAAAGCAAAAACCACTCTTGCCTGGCAGGACACGATCTCCCTGGAACAAGGAATAGACGAAACCATAGCCTGGGTCAGATCGAATTTGGAAACGATCAAAAAACAGCCTGCAAATTACGAACACAAACCATAAAAAGGGAAAGACAATATGCATATTTTAGTGACCGGGTCGTGCGGATATGTCGGGACGGTCCTGACCCAAAGGCTTCTTGATCTCGGCCACAAAGTGACCGGCGTTGACATCATGTGGTTTGGCAACTACCTGGAACCGCATCCCAACCTTACGGTCATCGAGGAAGATATAAGATGTTCCGGCAGCCTGCCGATGAAGGGCGTGGACTCGATCATACATCTTGCAAATGTGGCGAACGATCCCTGCGGCGAGTTAAACTCAAAGCTCGCGTGGGAAGTGAACGCCCTTGCCACAATGGGCCTTCTGGAAAATGCCGTCAAGAACGGTGTGAAACAGTTTATCTATGCCAGCTCGGGAAGTGTTTATGGCGTGAAAGAGGAACCGCAGGTGACGGAAGAACTCTCGCTTGTTCCGATATCCGATTATAACAAGACGAAGATGATAAGCGAGAGGGTACTCCTGAGCTATCAGGACAAGATCGCTGTTCAGATCGTCCGTCCTGCCACAGTCTGTGGATTTTCGCCGAGGATGCGTCTGGATCTCTCCGTGAATATGCTTACGATGCAAGCGCTCTCCAGGAGCAGAATAACGGTTTTTGGAGGCAATCAGGTTCGTCCCAATATCAACCTCAAAGACATGGTCAGGGTTTATCTGCATTTCTTGAAACTTGGGAAAAAGGTCACGGGGATATTCAATGCCGGTTTTGAGAATATTTCGATCCTGGACATCGCCCGCCGAGTGAAGGAACTCGTGCCGGTGGAGATCGTGGTGACAGAATCGAACGACCCTCGTTCTTACCGTCTTAACTCCGACAAGCTGCTCGCGACCGGATTTAAACAGGAACATACGGTTGCAGATGCAATCCGTGAGGTGATCCATGCTTACCGGTCGGGGATTCTCAAGGACGAAGAAAATTGCTATAACATAAAAACCATGAAAAAACTCAAATTCTAAAAGATGCTACCGGCAACGGATCTCACTAGACTCAAAATGGTCGCGGCAGAACTTCGCGGAAGGATCATCGAAACCTCCTGCAAGGCAAAAATTCCGCACCTGGGGTCATGCCTTTCCTGCGTGGATATTCTGGTAACGCTCTATTGGCACACGTTGAATATCGATCCCAAAAATCCGGGGGCGGAAGACCGTGACAGATTTCTGTTGAGCAAGGGTCACGCTGCACCGGCGCTTTTCCAGCTTCTTGCCATGCGCGGATTTTTCCCGCTTTCAGAGCTGAATAACTATGGCGTAGACGGAAGTCTTTTCGCGGAACATCCTCCGGCGCACGGGGTTCCCGGCGTGGAGGCCGCAACGGGATCCCTGGGTCACGGCCTGTCCATCGGCACCGGCATGGCGATCGCTTCACGTATCAGGAAGATTCCCAATAAAACCGTGGTGCTTATGAGTGACGGCGAATGTAACGAAGGTTCTGTCTGGGAGGCCGCCATGTTCGCGGCGGCACAGAAGCTGAAAAAACTTGTCACGATCATTGATTTTAACAAATGGCAAGCAACAGGCAGAAGTCAGGAGGTTATGGCCATTGATCCGTTCAAGGAAAAATGGCAGGCATTCGGCTGGAGTGCGTATGAAGTGGACGGTCACGACATCGGGGAACTTGCGAGCCTTCTCTCGAAGTTGCCGGATGGTTCAGGGAAACCGGTTGCGATTATCGCCCACACGGTCAAAGGCAAAGGTGTGTCCTTCATGGAGGACAACAATAACTGGCATTACAGAATACCCAAACCGGAAGAAGTTGACGCGGCAAAAAAAGAGCTGGGGCTTGTCGAGTCATGAGAAACGTTTTTGCGAAAGAACTTACGAAATTAGTTGCGGAAAACCCGCAGGTGGTCCTTCTTTCAGGAGATATTGGCAACAAGCTTTTTGATGATTTTAAGGCGGTGGCATCGGATCGTTTTTATAACTGTGGTGTGGCGGAGGCCAACATGACGGGCATGGCTGCCGGGCTCGCGCTGAGCGGTTTTCGTCCCGTCACATACACGATCACGCCTTTTGCAACCGTCCGTTGTCTCGAGCAGATACGGGTGGATGTGTGTTACCACAATCTGCCGGTGACGATCGTGGGCACCGGCGCGGGGCTTTCCTACGCGGAGCTTGGCCCGACCCATCACTCCTGTGATGACATCGGCCTTTTAAGGATGTTCCCGAATATTTCCATCGTTTGCCCGTGCGACCCCATCGAGGCCCGTCTTGCGCTAAGGGCCGCGATGGAACAGAAGGGTCCTGTATATCTAAGGCTTGGAAAGAAGGGCGAACCGAATGTCCATACAAGTGATCCTGATTTCAAAATCGGCAAATCAATCACCGTAAGGGAGGGTGTTGATCTGTGCATCTTAAGTACGGGAAATGCGATGTCACTTTCACTGGCCGTAGCGGAAGAACTCTCAGAGGAAGATGTGTCCGCCCGCGTGGAAAGTTTTCATACTGTAAAACCTTTGGATACGGCACTCCTTGAGGATGTCTGCTCTTCGTACAAGATGATCGCTACGCTGGAAGAGCACAGTCTTATCGGCGGATTGGGGAGCGCTGTCTCGGAATGGATGGCGGATAACGATCCCTGCGGCTGCAGGCTTCTCAGATTTGGCACCGGAGATCACTTTTTGAACACCTTGGGGAAACAGGCCTATGCCCGTGCCCAGTACGGATTTTCGAGGGAAAAGATAGTGGCGAAAATCCTCAAAGAACGCGCCGCCTGATGTCTGCGAAAAATCTTTTGATCGGGATCGATTTCGACAACACAATCGTCTGCTACGACGATATATTCCATCGAGTCGCTCTGGAAAGGGGATTGATCCCGGGTGACACCCCCAAGAATAAGAAAAGTGTCCGGGATTATTTGCGCAAAACGGGCAAGGAGGATATTTGGACTGAGATGCAAGGCTATGTTTACGGCACACGGATGTCCGGTGTCCCGGCGTTTCCAGGCGCCCTTGACTGCATCACAAAGTTAAAGGCAAGTCGCATCCCCGTTTTTATCATAAGCCACAAGACGCACTATCCCTATAAAGGCGAAGCTTATGATCTTCATGCCGCCGCCCGGGAATGGCTTGGAGCCAACGGCATTTCCCTGAAAAATGTGTTTTTAGTGGAGACAAAAGCGGGAAAACTGGCGCAGATCGGCGAATGCGGTTGTACCCACTTTATAGATGATCTTCCGGAATTTTTTGCCGAACCGGCTTTCCCCCAAAATACGATGAAGCTTCTTTTTTCGCCCACGCGAACAGAGGCCCCCCCCCTGGACAAAACGGTAGTAGTTTTCAGATCATGGCGCGAAATAGCCGAGTTTCTCCTAGTCCCATGACATCCCATCGCGACGATGAGTTAAAAACACAAATCACTGCATTGCTTAAAGGAATGAGCGTTGTAAAAATTGAGAGGCTCCCCGCAAGCGGTAATAACAGGCTCTATCTTGTGGACTCCGGAAGCGAAAGGTTCGTGGCGAAGCATTATTTTACGCATCCCGAAGACAAGAGAGACCGGCTTCATGCCGAGTTTTCTTTTCTTTCGTTTGCCAACAAAAACAGAATCGGCCATTTGCCTCGCCCTATAGCCCGCGACGACAAAAATAACCTGGCCATATATTCGTTCGTCAAAGGCATTCAACCAAGCGGCTCGGATGTGACAGGAGCAGCGGTCAAGGCCGCGCTTGATTTTTTGACTGAACTTAATAGACACCGCGACGCGGCCGAAGATGATTTGCCTTTCGCCGCAGAATCCTGTTTTTCTATCCACTCTCATATTCAACTGGTCGAAAATCGCGTGAAACGTTTGTCAGCGATTAAGGATGCCCATGCGCGGAAATTTGTCGAAAAAAATCTTGTCCCCGCATGGAAAAAAATAAAAGGGGAGATGATCACGGAGGCCTCCCGGACAGGAACAAGGATGGAGGAAGAATTACTGCCCGACGAAAGGATTATTTCCCCTTCGGATTTTGGGTTTCATAACTCCGTTATCGGAGATGACGGCCGGTTCTATTTTTTTGATTTCGAGTATGCCGGATGGGACGATCCAGCCAAAACTGTCGGGGATTTTTTTTCGCACCTTGCCCTTCCGGTTCCTGTTGAAAATCTTGGAATGTTCGCAAGGGGAGTTGCGGGCCTCACTTCCGATCCTTCCAAAACGCTCTTAAGAATTGGTTTGTTGTTGCGGCTTTATCGCATAAAATGGTGCTGTATCGCATTGAATCATTTTGTTTCGATGGATAGCGAGCGCAGGCGATTTGCCGAAAATGACGTGGAAAAAACCAAAGAAGAACAGCTCGCCAAGACGAGAAAGCTTCTCGATTCGATGGAAACCCTAAGCGGAGCGTGGCGTGGCTTACATTGATTTTATTTCGGCCAATCACAACAAAACGAAACGCGATTATCTCGCGCGGGTCAATGATCCCGAATATCCCAAGCCCAGGGCGGCGGAGCTTGCCAAGCAGTGGGGATACGACTATTGGGATGGTGACAGGAGGATCTGCTACGGGGGTTATCGCTATATGGAGGGACGTTGGGAGAAGGTTGCCCGCGATATGACAAGACATTACGGTATAAAGGCCGGTGACAAGATCCTTGATGTCGGCTGCGGTAAGGGTTTTCTGCTCTATGATTTTACCAAGGTGGTCCCAGGCATTGATGTGACGGGCATTGATATTTCACGCTATGCTGTCGAAAACGCCAAAGAGGAGATTCGCGGCCGTCTGAAGGTGGGCAATGCGACTGCCTTGCCTTTCCCGGACAATCACTTTGATTTTGTTTTTTCGATCACGACCTTGCACAATCTCCACTGCTACGATCTTGACAAGGCACTGCGTGAGATCCAGCGGGTAGGCAAAAAAAACAAATATATTTGCGTTGAGTCTTACCGTAATGAAACGGAAAAAGCCAATCTTCTCTATTGGCAGGTGACCTGCGAAGCGTTCAATACGCCGGAAGAATGGGAGTGGTGGTTTAAGCAAACCGGCTATACCGGCGATCATTCCTTCATCTACTTCGAATGAGGCGATCCAATATGTCTACCCTGCCCAAAACCATGAAGGCTGCCATACTCGTCGAGCTGAAGACGCCGCTTGTTATCGCCGAGCTTCAGATGCCCGAAACACTTGGCGTAGGCCAAGTACTGGTAAAGATCCACTTTAGCGGCATCTGCGGCTCACAATTGGGGGAGATCGATGGCGCCAAAGGCGACGACAGGTTTCTTCCGCACTTGCTCGGCCATGAGGCATCGGGCACTGTCCTTGGCATCGGTCCCGGAGTAAGGCATGTCAAACCCGATGACAAAATCGTCCTGCACTGGCGAAAGGGACTGGGCATCGAATCTGAGACACCTCACTTTTTCTGGAAAGGGCGCAAGATCAATGCGGGCTGGATCACTACTTTTAACGAATACGCCATTGTTTCCGAGAACCGCGTCACCGCCATTCCTGCCGATAGCAATCTTGAAGTGGCGGCCCTTTTGGGCTGTGCTGTTACGACCGGCTTTGGGGTGGTCGAGAACGACGCAAAACTGCGCATCGGCGAATCGGTGGTTGTCTTTGGCGCGGGAGGCATCGGACTGAATATCGTCCAGGCCGCAGCACTGACCTCCGCCTTTCCCATTATTGCGGTCGATCTCCACGACAATAAGCTTGAACTCGCCAGGCAAATGGGCGCTACTCATGTTGTCAACAGTAGCGGCGGGGATGTGCGACAAACGATTCTCGGGATCACCGGCAACGCAGGCGTCGATGCCTTTATCGACAACACCGGCCAGCCCGCTGTTATTGAACTGGGTTATCAGATCACGAAACCGCAGGGACGCGTGACGCTGGTGGGTGTACCGCGCAAAGGAAACAACATCAACATTTATTCCCTGCCGCTCCATTTTGGCAAGCGTTTGAGCGGCTCGCATGGCGGAGAAACAGTCCCACAAATCGATATTCCGCGTTACCATCAGCTCTATCGCTCCGGACGCATCAAACTGCGCGAACTGATCACTGATTATTACACACTGGATCAGGTCAACGCCGCCATTGCCGATATGCGAAACGGCAAAATCGCCGGGCGTTGCTTGATCAAGATGGGGTAAGGAAAATTTGATTTATGGCAAAAAAAACAGGAAAACAAAAAACCAAAGAACAGCAATATGGTATCGTATTCGATGTTGCCAAAAAACACGGTGTGTCCAAACTGGGGCTGATGGCCAACGTTTCCTGGAATCAGGACCCCAAGCGGACCTTGTTCACGCTTTCCCGCTATAAGTTTGTTGCCAAAATGTTGGCCGGTAAAAAGAAAGTCTTGGAAGTTGGCTGTGCGGATGCCTTTGGGACGCGTTTGGTGCAACAGGAAGTTGGTTCCGTGACAGCTGTTGATTTTGACCCGGTCTTTATTGCCGATGCGAAGGCCAGGATGGATCCCGCCTGGCCCGTGAAGTACCAGATCCATGACATGTTGTCCGGGCCTGTAACGGGTTCATACGACGGAATATACAGTCTCGACGTACTTGAACATATCTCACCGGCCAATGAGGATGTTTTTATGGTGAATATGCTCAATTCTCTTCAGCCCAACGGCACTTTGGTCATCGGTACCCCATCTTTGGAATCCCAAGTCCACGCCTCAACTCAAAGTAAGGCTGGACACATCAATTGCAAGTCCGGCAGGGCGTTTAAAACATTCCTCGAAAAATATTTCGACAATGTCTTTGTCTTTTCGATGAACGACGAAGTCGTCCATACGGGCTACTACCCGATGGCTCATTACCTCTTGGCACTATGCACAACACCCAAAAACCGGTAATCCTGATTACGGGCTCCGGCCCTCATCTTGGCCAATTGGCACAAATGGCCGATCGCGCATCACCGAACCGTTTGATTTGGACCGGAAGTTCAGGTACGCCGTCCGAATGGGCAACTGCCGTAGGCGGCAGAACGGTTTCGTCTGTGGCCGATATTGATCCGGATGCCATCGTAGTTGGCGGAGAGACCGGAACTGACGGGAATTTTTCTTATCCACCCAACCAGAACACCTGGTGCATACCGAAAAGCCCCTATAGGATTCATCATCCAATCGTATTTTCTGACCTGATCCCTCTCGATTTGTCCGGTCACTTCGTTACCTGTGGTTATCCGGGCAGTGGCAATGGAATTGTCCAGACGATATTGGAAGCCATTCTTGCAACTGACGCAACCCGGCGACCTACCGATGGTACTACCGCCCTTGTAGCAGCTTATGCGGCCCATTATTGGCAACAGATGGATGTCCTGATGGGGCAGTTCGGTTCAACACTCAATGCTACCGCACGTCAAACGGCAACCCACGGGGAAACCACAGTGTCCGTGGTGTGGAGTCGCGCTAAAGACCGGTACGCCTTGTTTGGTTTGCCAATTCGGAACTATCTCTATGAGCGCGTGCACAAGTCCCACGAACATTTTGGAAGAAAGCTTTCAATGATGTGCAACGCCGGTGCGAAATGCCTGCTGGCTATAAGACATCCCTTGGACACCATTGTATCGGTAGCCAATAAAATGATTGGGGGAGGCATTGATCTACTTGCTGCCGAGTGGTTGTTTCGGTTGGTAGGACGTGGTCTTGTTCAATACTACCGGAGTTTTCTCCCTGCGATCGAGAGGGGACATATCAAGCCGGTAAGGTTCGAGGATTGTCAGTCCTCATTTGAGCAAGTCGCGGAATTTCTTGCATCACAATGCGATGTCGAACTGATACATGAACGAATCACCGAACTGAAGAGGCGATTGCTCAATCAATCAATCGCACCCAAAGGGCACTTGTGGCAGCCGGATAAGAATGGCAAGTGGCGACAGTATCTTGGAAGGCATCATCTTGGAATTCTGGAAGAAGAGGGTATGAGTGAGATTACGAACCGGTTGGGATATGCCATGCCGTCACTTAACGAAGCCAGCCGTAGGCCGCAGTTGCTTTCAGTTCTTGAGCCTGGGTCGGCGGTTCGATTCCGGGCAGGGCTCTTGCTGCATTGTTGTGCGAATGCACATGATAATCTGGACGAGTTCTGCCGGCTTGGCCTGGTTCATGGCAACCTCGGGGAGGGATTGTTTTTTATGTCCAACGACCCCAACGCGTGGGAGTTCTTTGAATCGTTCATTCAAAAGAGCGAGTTTGTAAAATTGGTTAATGCCGGGATAATTTCACGCCACGCTTCATTTGTTTCCGGGTTGAACAGCCGGTAAAGGGAAGCACTTATGAGCAGATTTACTGATTTTTTTCTAGATCGAAACGATCTCGTACATCAACGGGACGACCTTATACGCCAACGGGACGATCTTCTAAATGCACGGCCGGAAGATCCGATCCCAGCTGTTCTTTTCAACACCCTCCCAAAATCAGCCAGCGTCTTCATTCTCGAAACGCTGGGGAAACCCGTCGTGCCTGTATCCCCATCCGATGGCTCATTATCTATCGGCACTATGCACAACACCCAAAAACCGACAATCCTGATTACAGGTTCGGGGCCACACTTGGGCCTGCTTGCCCATCTCTCTGGTCAGGCGAATGCGAGTAGCCGATGAAGCAGAAGCTAAGGGCGACACAGACGACCCATGCTCGACCCACGCCGGTTCTGATGTGGGGGTATTCAAAGAAAAATTTCCAGGCGATATTTGATTTTTTGGTGCAAACGAATTTGGATCCTTGCGCTTTGATCGAGCCTTCCATTGATTTGGCAGAATGCAATTATCCGCTTTCCATAATTCAGTCAAAAGACTTATCTGCCAGTGATTACGCGAACTTGCCTGTCATTATCGCGCCGGGCTTGGGGTATGAGGCTTTTGAAAAATGCATCGGTAAAATCAGATGTGTCGAAGACAGCCATTCCTCTTTAGAGTCTGGTAAGAAAGCCAGAGTATTTCATCCCTGTTCAGCGCTTGAAGGCCATCAGTACAATTTGAGCGGCAGGACCCTCTGTTTGGGATTTCCGGGCTCCGGCAATGTCCTGGTCCAAACAATTATGAGTCGGCTATTGCCAAAAATTCAGGACCGAATTTACTCATTACCTATTTCGGGGACCTTGGTTCCCGATCATCAGCAAATGTGGAAAACACTCATTCAGACCAAGCTAAACGTTTCCAGCGAAGAAGTGGTGTTTCTCCCACAGGATATGGGACATGTTTCGCTAAGGGTAACTTGCCAAGACGGGAGATTTCTGGATCTTTATGATATAAACTGTCCTCATTGGCACACGGCTTACATCATACCGGGGCATGTCCTTCCTTCGGTAGACGAAACGGTGGAATGGACACTACGCGGCGGCTCCATTGTGATTGTATTACGAAACCCTCTCGATACCATCGTTAGTTGCGCCGCAAAACTCCTCAGACCCCCATCGCGTGTGTTGAGCGATTTGGCTTGGTTCCGGAGAGCGGCAACGGCATTGAGTTTATACTTAGATGATATTACGACATTACCGGAGAGCAAATTGGTGCTCAGGTATGAGGATTTAATGGAAACACCACTAGAACAGATCAAACGGCTTGCAGAATTTTTAGGCGCCAAAATTGCTGACCAGGAAATAGACACGATATGGAGCGAAGTAGGTATGAAGCCGCTAGCTTCACTAAAAGCATTCCACAGAACCCAGAATCACTTCTTTCGACCTGGTGCCGGCAAGTGGATACAGTATCTTGATATTAGGCATGCAACCATAGTTGAAGAGTCGGGTTTAAGGAAACAGATGGAGGTGTTAGGCTACCGTTTTGACAGCCATCAATTTAGAACAAGCTTTGAGAATGAACCACCTCTTACCGAAAGAGAGATTGAGCAAGTTCAACCCCGAGACTTTTTCCATTTTCTGTTTGGCCTTCCGCCCTATTTCTCCGCTCAGTCGCTGATTCAGGGCCGATTGTCAAACTCAGGGATAAATTACGTTTCAAATAGCAAAGAATTCGCAGAAATTGTCCGACAATTAGATGAAAAACACCTCGCGGATTATCAGGCTAGCGCGAGTTTCCGGCAATAACCGATTTTTTGATAATGATTTAATGTTAAACAGCCCCCGGGGCTGGGACTAATAATCCTGAATTGCCACGAAAGTTAAAAATTCTCATGAACAAATTTACTGATTTTTTCCATAACCGAAACGATCTCATGCAGCAACGGGACGACCTTATACGCCAACGGGACGATCTCATACGTCAACGAGACGACCTTATACGTCAACGGGACGGTCTTCTAAATGCACGGCCGGAAGATCCGATCCCCGCTGTCCTTTTCAACACCCTCCCAAAATCGGCCAGCGTCTTCATTCTCGAAACGCTGGCCGGAACGCTGGGAAAACCTGTCGTGTCCATATCCCCGGGTTATTTTCCGCGAGATCAGATTGATTTTCGTCAGTTCCGAAAACTGATTGATTCCGGGGCCATCGCACAATCACATTTAGATGCCTCGGAATTTAACCAACGGTATCTGAAGAAAATCGACAAAATCGTTGTGCAGTTTCGTGATCCCCGGCAAGCCACCTTAAGCTGGTTGCACCACCTCGAAAGACTTTCCAAAGAGAACCAGAGCGATCTGATTTTCACTGTCACGCCCGACCTGCCCGAAAACTATTTTCGCGATGACTTGGCACATAAGATCGACTACCAGCTGAAGCACTACTTGCCGCAAGTGCTTGATTGGCAGTGTGAGTGGGTGCGTTTTATCGATGATTCCAACGAACCTGAACGTTTCATGCTGAACAGTTATGAAGCTTTCGTGGCAAATCCAAACCAATATTTTGCTTCCATCCTCGGCTTTCTGGGTTGTGACATGCAAAAGAACATTAAAATTTGCGAGGTAACTCCGACAACGGAAAAGAATTTCAGAAGGGGATTGACCGATGAGTGGCGTACAGTCTTTTCCGATTTGCAAATCAAGACCGCAACGGCTATGATCCCACCGGCTTTGAAGGCCAGGTTGGGCTGGCTTTAGGCAAGAGGTATCAGTCGTGTCCTTACTTAAATACTATCTAGATCGCGGAATTTCTCCGGTGCACTATCTTGCGGGCAGTCTGGCGGAGCACCTGGAGCGCAGGGAGTCGCTCTACAACATGCTTGGATTGCCCGGGATGCTGTTTCGCAACGCAAAAGTCCTGGAAATCGCTGCGGGGTCGGGACAAAACAGTCTTTACGTCGCGGCACGGCAACCTTCGAGATATGTGATCGTCGAGCCTAACCCGGTTGCGCTGAAGCAGATTGAGGAAACCTACCGCAATTTCAACATCCCGCACACCCGTCCCCAAATCATTCCGTCGACATTGGAAAACTACTCGTCCAATCAATCATTCGATATCGTGATTTGCGAGGGTTGGCTGGGGTCGTCAAGCCATGAGCGGTCTCTGGTCGGCACTATTGCCGACCGCGTGGCGCCGGGAGGAATGATGATTCTTACCGCGCTATCGATCAACGGCTGGCTGTCAAATCTTATCCGCTATTGCTTGATTCAAAAGCTACTGACGAGTAACCCGTGTGAATACGATTCACAAGTGACGCTTGTCTTGGAAGCCTTGTCTCCCCACCTTCAGACAATATCCGGCATGACAAGGCGCCATGAAGATTGGGTCAAGGATAACATGGTGAACCCCACGTATTTGGACCAGGGCCTTACGCTGGAAATGATCCTTCAAGAAGCATCGCCAAGGGGATTTAACGTTTTTGGTGCGAGCCCGGACTTTATCACTGATTGGCGTTGGTTCAAGCAACTTTACGGCGACCATGTACGAACGAACGAGAACGTCCTGGAATGTTACAAACGTTGCTCTCATAATTTTTTGGACTACCGCCGGACTTTTGGCGAAAGAGCCCCAGCGTTCAATCGGCGATTGAACGAATTGAGCGTTGCCTTCCTAAGTGCCCTGTCAAAATTGAAATCAAAGGCACCCGGCAAGCTCGAACAAGCCTACTTTGACGGCATGGCGCAAATTCTTCGGCCAGTGAGAGACAATCTGGGAAGCATCGCGGAGGACCTGAGTGCCGCTGTCGATGAGGCCATTGGAATACTGAATACACCGGAGATAACCCCATCCGCGATCGCCGGCATGAAAAACTATAGGTCATGGTTTGGAAGGGAAACCTTGTATTTTTCGTTTCTTCGTTCAACGAGTCACCCATCGAGGAGTTTGCCAGATGTCCAAAAATAAAAATTTTCATTTCATTGTTCCGGTATGGGGCAAGGATTACACCGAGCTCTTTACCGACATATGCCTCCCCATGATCCTGACACCTGGGAACCTGAGAGCCTTGAGCAGGGGGACCGATGACCAGCCTGTTATTTTAAGAACATGGGCGGAGTCTCCGACAAACCGAGATTCCGGAAAATCCGGGTTCCATGAGAAAAAGACGGGCAATCGATTCGTTATCCTGACGACATGGGATGATCACCTGAAAATCCGCGATTCCAGAAGCTTTGGACAACTGGAAAAATTGATTCAGGTGGAGTTTATTCTTATTGACGGCTTTGTGGATATAGGCAATTCCCACTTTGCCATGTCGAAATGTTATGCAAAGGCAATGCATCGCAAGAGCGTTTCGCCCGGAGAAACCTATTTTGTTTTCCTCACGCCGGACAGTTTCTGGCCGGACGGCACATTCCGGCGACTCGCGGAACTTGCCGACCAGAGCTTCCAGGTCGTCATGGCGGGCGGACTGCGCGTCAACGCGGAGCCCATGGCGTGTATTCTACACGAAATAATCGAGCAGTGCCCGGATGATCCAACAATACCGATGGCCGACCTTCTTAGCCTGGCTCTTGCAAATATCCATCAGATGAGCACTTCGCTTAATTGGCTTTCCGGGGTGGGCTTTTTAAGGAACTGGCCCTCCCATATTTACTGGATCAATGAGCGGGATCAGCAGTTAATCGCCCACTGCTTTCACCTCCACCCCCTTATGGTTTTAGCGCCGAAAAACAAGACCGCCATCGGTGAGACAATCGACGGCAAGTTCCTTAATAACCTCCACTACCCGCTCGACCGCTATTACGTCGAACAGAATGAATTTATTGCGATTGAACTCTCGCCTACCGACCGAAGCTGGGGGTGTCCACTCGGCGCGCCGTCGCTGGGCCAGACAATCCGATTCGCGCTATTTCATGCTAATAGCCGGCACTGGCATTTTTTTAGCAAACGGATTACGTTGCGTGTTGATCCTCATAAGCAAATAGACCCCCTTTTTGAAAGAATGATTGAGTCGGTTGTCAGGAAAATTTATGGCTACCGGATCCTTGCCGTCATAATTTGGCATTTGAGGATAATCCCGATTCTCGATATAGCGAAACGGTCCACCACGATAATATTGCAAGTGCCGAGGCGACTGTTGCGCGCTGTTTTTGGAGGGTGACCGGAATGAGTGCAACGGATGTTGCATATCTTGTTGTCGGTGGCGACGGCGTCATCGGTTCGCAACTGGTCAAAGAATTTCGTTCTAGCGGAGTGAACGTCGTAGCGACAACGCGGCGCGCCGTGGAGGGCGGCGAGAGCTTGATGCGGCTCGACCTAGCCTCAGATTCAGACTTGTCGTCGTGGACTTGTCCGGCCAAGAATGGGGTGGCTTTTCTGTGCGCGGGAATTACAAGTATTGCTTCGTGTGAAACAGAGCCGTGGTCTTCGCGCCGGGTAAATGTCACGAACACTCTGGCGCTGGCGAGAAGTCTCTATGCCTCCGGGATGAGGATTGTTTTCCTTTCAAGCAATGCTGTCTTCGATGGCGCTATGGCAGAGCCGGAGGAGGATAGTGCGTATTGTCCATCTACCGAGTACGGACGGCAAAAGGTTAGCACCGAACAGGGGTTGATCGCTCTTTCAGAAGGAGTCGGTTCCGTCGCGATCGTTCGTCTTTCAAAAGTGCTTACCTCGACCTCCGGAGTGACTGCGGAATTCATAAGACGGCTCGCCGCTGGCAAACCCTGCCCGGCATTCGACGATCTGCGGATGTCGCCAATATCTCTTTCTTATGTTCTGAAGGCGCTGTTTGCGATTGCAGGTACCAAATACCCGGGCATTTTTCATCTTTCTGGAGCTGAAGAAATGAGTTATGCGGATTTCGCAAGGCGTTTGGCAACCTCCATGGGTGCAGACCCCGGCCTAGTTCGGCCTTTGTCTTCGACGGCTCTGGGGGTGCGGGTATTGTTTCGTCCAAAACATCCGGCGCTCGACATGAAACGGACCGGCAAATTGTTGGGGATAGCGCCAGAACCCACCACCCATTTGCTTAAACAACTGGTTGCGGGGAACTAGTTCGTGAGAAACAACGGTGGACCGTCTTGCTCACATGCCTGCCAAATATGCGAAGCCCGCGACCTGAGGGAAGTAAAGAATTTTTCCTTGCTTCCCCGAATCACATCGGATTGCCACAGTTTCGGGGCTGGCGGACGGCTTTTTGTCTGTCAGACCTGCGAAGGCATTCAAAAAATACCGAATGCGCACTGGTTGAAAGAAATTGAAGATATTTATTCAAATTATGAGACCTATTACCAATCTGGGGGAGACGAGCAGATTGTATTCGACCATGCGACGGGAAAACCCCGCCGGCGCAGTGACGTCATTCTTGAGCGTCTAGTCGCTGACAAACGGCTTGGCGAGAGGGGGCGCGCGATCGATGTGGGATGCGGCAATGGCGCCACACTAAGTGCGATGAGCCGGGTGTTGACCGGATGGTCTTTCAGTGGGTACGAACTCGGAGGCAGATCGCTGCCGCGTCTTTTGCGTATACCAAGGTTTGAAAAGCTCTACACCGGCACCCTGGGCGCTGTGGATGGGCGGTTCGATTTGGTGACAATGATCCATTCGCTGGAACACTTTCCATCCCCGAGAAAGAGCTTGGAAAATCTCCTGCCAATAGTCGGAAACGGGGAAATCTTCATTGAGGCACCCAATATTGAGGAGAACCCTTTCGACATTTTAATTGCCGACCATCTGATGCATTTTAGTCCGGAAACTCTTTCGAATTTATTGAGACGTGCTGGATTTATGCCCACCGTTGTTGCAACGGATTGGATTCCAAAGGAAATATCCCTATTGGCTAACAGAAATAAAAAAAGGACGAACTGTCCGGAAGGTTTACCAAAAACCCGTATAATCAGCGGGGCACTTGCCCGCATGAACGCCTCTGTAGACTGGTTGCAAAGCACGGTTGACCGGATCAGTGAACTCGTTCACGAAGAGCGTTCTTTGGGGATTTTTGGAACGTCCATCGCTGCTACCTGGCTCGCAGGAACCCTGCCGGGCGGCATTGATTTTTTTGTCGATGAGGATCCGAGCCGGATCGGTAACGAGCACATGGGAAGACCCATTTTTAGCCCGTCCCAAGTACCGTTAGGTGCGAGGGTTTACTTCGCATTAGCGCCAAGCTTGGCTGGTACTGTGGCAACCAGGTTACGATCAACAAGATTTGAACCGGTTTTTCCGCCACCTCTGGCGGTGTCATGATCCAGTCTGTCAGCAATAGACTACAGCAATTTATCAGGTTTCTAGATGCGTATTCAATTTGAAGCCTTTTGCCATGTGCTCCGGGGCCGTTTCAAGGAGCGCGGTTGGGGCTGGTTCCTGTCGGGACTTTTCCGCCGCTGCGGCCTTGAGTTGCTATGGTTACTCAGTCTCCCTCTTGGATTACTCGGGCACCTTTTGGGTTATCGAAGGCTCTACGTCCAAACATGGCACGTCGGACATCTTGCCGGAGACATCGATACTTTTCTTAAGGAGGAACGTCTCGGGTTGCTGCCCAAGCGGCGTAGGTTCATCACTGCGCCGGCAAAACGAGTGGCAAACCACCACTTGCTTAGATATTGGCGCGCATTTGTTCCGATCATTTCTAATCCGGGAGCAGTATTTGCGCTTGAACTGATATCACGGCGATGGCTGATGCGTGAGAATCTCTCCCGGTACATCTCGGGCTATTTCGGAACTCAGGACATCTATCGCATCAACCGGCTTTGGGGCAAACGGGCGCCCGTCCTCCAACTCAGTGAAAAAGACAAAAGCTGGGGCAGGGACGAACTGCGGCGTCTCGGTTTAAACGAGAAACAGTGGTTTGTCTGCGTTCACGTTCGCGAAGGCAGCTATATCCCTAAAAATGAAGTGATTCAAGCACACCGTAATGGTAACATTCTGGGTGCTATTCCGGCGATGCAAGAAATCGTCCGGCGTGGGGGTGTCTGTATCCGGATGGGAGATCCCGGCATGACGCCGTTGCCGTCGATTCCGGGAGTTGTGGATTATGCGCATTCTTCCTCAAAATCCGACCGGCTTGATGTTGTGCTTTGCGCCCGGGCACGTTTTTTTCTGGGAGACACGTCGGGGTTGTCGTTTGTCAGCACCGTTTTCGGGGTTCCTGTCGCGCAGGCAAATATGGTCCCGATGGAAGCCCTCGGCGTTCGACATTGTGACGTTAGCATGCCAAAACTTCTTTGGAGCGAATCCTTGAAGAGACATTTGCGGTTTGACGAAATCATGGACTCAAAGATCGGAGGATATTTTTTTACGCATCAATACCAGCAGGCAGGCATCCGCGTTGAAGAAAACAGTCCTGAAGACATTCAGGACCTTGCGACCGAGATGCTGGACCGTATCGCTCAACGGTTTGTCGAGACATCCGAAGATGCTCGATTGCAGGCGGCTTATTTTTCACTCTTTAAGCCGGGACATTATTCCTACGGCTCAAATTCACGCATTTGCTGCGGGTTTCTTCGCAGGCATCGCAATTTGCTGAAGCATACGGATAGATAAAGCTGGGGACCGATCATGCAAAATACTATCAAAGAAATTAAAAAGCGTTCCAGGGGAAAGAAACGCATCGTTTTTGTCTCGGGAAATTTCAATGTCGTCCATCCCGGGCATTTGCGTCTTTTGCGGTTCGCTAAACAATGCGGCGATTTTCTGGCAGTCGGGGTTCACAGCGACCGTGAAAACGCGGCAACGCTTTTGCCGGAACACCTCCGGCTTGAGGGGGTGCAATCCACAAGCTGGGTCGACTATGCCTTTATTTTGAAGGATAGCCCCGAAGCGTTTATCTGTCATCTCAAACCCAAATTTGTCGTAAAAGGGCAGGAACATGCGAATCAATTTAATCCGGAGCGGGCGGCGCTCGAATCCTACGGCGGCAAGTTACTTTTCAGTTCGGGAGAGGCGAGTTTTTCTTCGCTGGACCTTTTGAGGGATGAATTTAAAAATCTAAATTTCTCAACGATTATAAAACCGAAGGATTTCCTCGCGCGCCACCATTTTAGCATGTTGGATTTAGGAAAGACGGTTCAGAAAATGAAAGGACTTCAGGTCGTGGTGATCGGCGAAACCATTGTGGATGAGTATATTACCTGTGATCCATTGGGGATGTCGCAAGAGGATCCGACGATCGCCGTTACTCCGATCGCTAAAGACCGGTTTGTGGGAGGGGCCGGCATCGTGGCGGCTCATGCGCGCGGCTTTGGCGCTGATGTGAAGTTCTTTTCCGTCGTGGGAAAAGATGAGGCGGGGGAGCTTGCCCGCAGCAGTTTGAAAGAGCGAGAAGTCGTAGCGCACCTTTATGTCGACGAAAGTCGCCCGACCATACGCAAGGAGAGATTTCGCGCCCATGGGAAAACCCTCCTGAGGGTCAATCATTTTCATCAACACCCCATTGACCGGAATATCCAAAAAAAGATTCTCGGGGATATTGGCAGCGCTTTGGAGGGCGTGAAGCTTCTCATATTTTCGGATTTCAGCTACGGTTGTCTCCCTCAGCCTCTGGTGGATGAGATCATCGAACTTTGTCAGGCTAAAGATGTAATGATCGCGGCGGACAGTCAGGCCTCGTCCCAGGTCGGATATGTATCGCGTTTTCATGATGCCTTTTTGATCACACCCACCGAACGGGAAGCTCGTATTTCGGTGGGAGACTTTAACGCAGGGCTTGTCGTCCTTGCTGAAACGCTCAGGACCAAAGCGCACGCCAAAAATGTTTTATTGACCTTGGGTTCGGAGGGACTTTTGATACACGCGTCTACGCCCCTGCCGGAAAAATGGCTCACGGACCGTCTGCCCGCCATGAACACGGCTCCGAAGGATGTGTCCGGCGCCGGAGATTCATTGCTCACTTGTGCTTCTATGGCGATGGCGGTGGGCGCGGATATTTGGCAGGCCGCCTACTTAGGATCGATCGCGGCCGCATGCCAACTGAGTCGCATCGGCAACATTCCGCTAACGGCCAGCGCCTTGATGGCGGAGATCAAAAGTTGAAGGCGCTGCTTTTGGCGGCTGGCCTTGGAATACGTCTTCGGCCCTTGACCGACACCATCCCCAAATGTTTAGTTCCGATCCGTGGAAAACCTCTTTTGGGATATTGGCTGGAGATGTTGGGGAACGCCGGCGTGGCCCCTATTCTCATCAACCTTCATCACTTTGCCGATGCTGTTCGTGCCTATCTTGATACCTGTTGTTTCTCAAAGAGCATCAGCACGGTTTACGAGGAACGTCTGCTGGGAACGGCAGGAACACTTCTTAGAAACCGGGATTTTTTCGGCCAAGAACCGCTCATGCTGGTTCATGCCGACAACCTTTCGCAATTTGATGTGAAAGCCTTTATCTGCAGGCATGCCAGCCGTCCCCGGAACTGTGAAATGACCATGATGACGTTCCGCACACCGGACCCGGAATCGTGTGGGATAGTCACTCTTGATGAGCGCGGCATTGTGCAGTTATTCCATGAAAAAGTCCCTCATCCGCCGGGTGATCTCGCCAACGGCGCGGTCTATATTCTTGAGCCGTCCGTGTTTGGGTTTCTTGAACGTCTCGGGAAGGAAACGATCGATTTTAGCACCGAAGTGCTACCGCACTATATGGGACGTATTTTCACATTTTCTAACAATACCTATCACCGGGACATTGGAACGCTGGAAAGCTATGAAGCAGCAAACCGGGAATATGTCCGTGCCTGATTTCAGCCTGTCCGTCCGAGGTGGCCGTTGAAAAAAAATCTTTCGGGTTTGAGTAAAACTTTGTTGCTGAACCGGGCGATGGAATACGCTTTGTATTTTTTGGCGGCAGGAATTTTCATCTCGAATGCTTTAACCTCGATCGGGGTCGGGGCAGCGCTTTTGATTTGGGTATCTAAAAAAATAGCTCTTGGGGAAAAATCTTCCGCACCGCGGCCTCTCTTCGTTCTTGCCGGCGTTCTTTTTCTCGCCTACGCCGCCTCGCTCATCAACTCCGAATATTTGGGACAGAGTCTCCATGCTTTGTTTCTCAAGTATGGAAAATATCTTTTGCTGATGCTGGCGGTCGCAGATGGGGTCAAGGAAAAACGTGTCGCGATCAATATGGCCCTGGTGCTGTGTTTGACCGCCACTTTTATTTGTCTTGACGGATTTTACCAATTTTTTTCCGGACGGGATTTTCTGTTGTTTCGTGAAGCAGGAAGGCTGGATGTCTACGCCGGGGCTCAAGAGTTCCATTCTTTCCGGGTCACGGCAACGTTCCCGGCGGCCAACACGTTCGCCTCTTGTCTGGTGCCGGTTCTGATGCTGGGTTTGGTTCTCTCCTTTTTTTATGGGGCCAAGACGCGGAAGAACACGCTGGTGAAAGGGGCTTGCGTGGGGAGCATGGTCCTGTGTCTTCTCTTGACGTTTTCCCGCGGAGGGCTGGTTGCTTGTTTAGGCGGGGTTCTTATGCTGACCCTTCTGCTCAGGAAAAAGGTCCTGTGGATCATTCCTATTGTTTTCTTGGTAATTTTCTTGTTTGGAAAGAATCTCTACGGAAATCGGGCGACTCAAGACGGCGCCGTCGATCCTACGATGGAGACAAGGCTCTTGATGCTGAAAGACGCCACACGAATGTTTCGATCGCATCCCTGGACGGGGATCGGTCTGAACACCTATTACAAAACTCATGAAAAAGATCACTCCCTCGCGATTCCGCCATCCTACGCGCACAATGCCTATATTCAAATGATCGCGGAGGTCGGAGTCGTGGGCTTCATGGCTTTTATGACCCTCATGATCTACTGGTTCGGTTGGGGGATGAGATCGCTCAGAAAACTATGCGACCCTGAGCTGAAATTCCTGTTAGGCGGCGTGCTGGCCGGCGTATTCGGGTTGTGCGTGGCATCTTTTTTTGATAATGTCTTGTTCGAGCTTCTGCCGGCAACGCTTTTTTGGATCCTGATGGGATACGGCATCGCTCTTACCAGCATAGGATCGAAGAACAGCCTTCATGAAAACCATCGTTCTTAGCATTATCATCGTCCACTACAAGACCCGGGATCTCACACTTCAGTGTCTGAGGTCCATCCGGGAATTCAGCCCTCGCGTTTCGCACGAGATCATTCTGATCGATAATGGTTCCCAAGACGGGATCCGGGAGGCCGTCATCGAAAGGTCCCCGGAAGTCCGGCTTATCGAGACCGGACGAAACGACGGTTTTAGCCGGGCGAACAACCTTGGTATCGTAAACGCCCGCGGGCGATACATGCTCCTTCTGAATAGCGACACGAAGATCCTCGAACCGGTTTTTGACCGCCTCGTTCAATATATGGATTCGCACCCCGAAGTGGGATGCCTCGGGCCCCAGCATGTCGGCGGCGATGGGCGTCACCAGGTTTCTTACGGTAAGTTCCCGGATCTTTTCACCGAGATCCTCCGAAAGATCGTGAACTACCGGATTGCGCTTAACGATCTGAACATCCGGGGGCAACTCAGGGAACTGTGCTCCATCGAACAGGAAGTGGATTGGCTTTCGGGCTCTTGCCTGCTCCTGCGTCGCGAGGCATTGCAACAGGCGGGGCTTTTGGATGAAACATTTTTTTTGTACTTCGAGGATACGGATCTTTGCAAAAGAATCCATGACCAGGGTTGGAAAATCATTTTTTGTCCGATGTCAAAAATCCTTCATTACAGCGGCCAATCAGTTAAAGAAAACATCCTTGCGGGGCTTGTGGCCTACCGGGAAAGCCAGATTTACTTTGCCAGGAAGCATTATGGCCGCCGGGGAGATTATATTGTCCGAATTGTGCTTTTCTTAAAATTCGGGGCGATCGCAGCGCGGGCCTTTCTGGAGTTTGCGACAAAAAAAATCCTGGGGCAGGACACGATGACAGCTTATATCAAGATGCTTCTTTCCAAAAAAGTCTTCGAAATGATCTTCCGACGCAACAGAATGCGGCCGGTTGAACCGGTGTTGAATTAACGCTTCGTACGAAGAGCAGTGCAAGACATACGGAGTACGCGGGATAAAACCCGGGACAAAACCTTTGGCAGAAAAAAATCGAAGCAATGTATTTTAAAATGATAAATGTAAAGATCCTGGGTTTTTTAGTACTGATCGCCGTAATTGCTGGCGGCGTCACTTTGATCTGTCTCTTTGACGAATCACCGGGGGTTAATGACCGGGATCCGGCCACGGTTCAGAGCTCCACCCGCGATCTCCCAAGTGACTTCGACTGGGAGACCTACATTCAAAACTACGAAGACTTGAGACGGGCGGGGATCGACACTGAAAAAGAGGCACAACAGCATTGGCTGGAATTTGGAAAAAATGAGAAGCGCAGTTATCGGAGGATCCCGGTACCACCGGCTGGTACCAATGAGCCGCTTCCTCCCGATTTTGATTGGGAGACGTATATCAATAATTACGGCGACATTCAAAGAGCGGACATCCACACAAGAGAGCAGGCAGTTGAACATTGGCTCACGATTGGAAGAAAAGAAGGCAGGACATACCGGAAGATTCCCTACCAACCTGCCTCACTCCGCCCGGATTTTGACTGGCAGACCTATGTGAACAACTATGAAGATCTTCGTGCGGCCGGGATCGATACGAAAGAAAAAGCGATCGAGCACTGGTTAAAACAGGGGAAGCGGGAAGGAAGAACCTACCTCAAGATCACGGCCCTGGCGAACACCTCTTTGTTCGGTTTCAATCTCTTTGGGCACTCTGGCAATGCGAACGATGTCCAGGGCTCCAAAGAAAAAGCTATGGAATATTGGCTAAAACATTGGGCAGAGAAAACTTCTTCATAAAACAAAACGCAAAAACCGCAAAGGTTTTGATACCGGGGCAAAACGGGCACTTTATCGAAGTTCGGTGTCCGGCAGCGAACTTTTGTGCTTAGCGCAACAGAAAGGCCGATTGAACATTCTCGGGATCTCAGCGTTTTATCATGATAGTGTGGCATGCCTCGTCCGGAACGGAGAGATCGTCGCGGCGGCGCAGGAAGAGCGCTTTTCGCGGAAAAAGCATGATTTCTCATTCCCGAAGCATGCCATCGACTTCTGCCTGAAAAAGGCTGGGGTCAAAGCCTCCGGCCTCGATTGCGTTGCGTTCTATGATAAGCCGTTCCTCAAATTCGAACGCATCCTCGAGACCTATCTCGCTTACGCACCATACGGAATCGCCTCATTCCTCCAGGCCATCCCTCTTTGGATCAAACAAAAACTTTGGATAAAGGATTCCCTTCAGACTGTTCTCGGTTTTGACGGAAAAATCATTTTTCCGGAACATCACGAGTCCCATGCTGCCTCGGCGTTCTTTCCGTCACCTTTTCAGGAAGCCGCATTCCTGACTATGGACGGCGTGGGCGAGTGGACGACCACAAGTTATGGCGTGGGGAAGGGCAACAAGATCGATATTCTCGCCGAAATCAGATTCCCGCATTCCCTGGGCCTCCTTTATTCCGCATTCACTTATTACACCGGCTTCAGGGTGAATTCCGGGGAGTACAAGGTCATGGGCCTCGCCCCGTATGGCAAACCGGTCTATAAGGACCTGATCCTGAAGGAATTGATCGATCTGAAAGACGACGGTTCGTTCAAGCTCAACATGAAGTATTTCGATTACTGCGCCGGACTCCGTATGACGAACAGTTGCTTTCACAAACTCTTTGGTGCGCCCCCGCGGAAGCCCGAATCCCGTCTTACGCAACGCGAAATGGACCTCGCCCGCTCAATCCAGGAAGTAACGGAGGAAATCATGCTCCGGATCACACGCCATATTCATAAGGTGACGGGGCAAAAGAACTTGTGCCTTGCCGGAGGCGTGGCTCTTAACTGTGTCGGCAACGGCCGTATTCTTCGTGAAGGGCCGTTCGAGAATATCTGGATACAACCGGCTTCCGGCGATGCCGGCGGCGCCTTGGGCGCGGCTTATTTTGCCTGGCATCAATATTTTGAAAAACCAAGGTCCGCGGACGGAAAAACGGACAGCATGCGCGGATCTTATCTCGGGCCCGAATTCTCGGACGCCGAGATCGCGGCATTTCTGTCAATGCATGAGATTCCGTTCGTCCGTCTCGAGGATAAAGAATTCACGGGAAAGATCGCGGACCTGATCGCGCAGGAAAAAGTGATCGGCTGGTTCCAAGGCGCCATGGAATTCGGTCCCCGGGCGCTGGGCGGCCGTTCCATCATCGGGGACCCTCGCTCACCCAGGATGCAGGAACAGATGAATCTGAAGATTAAATTCCGCGAGAGCTTCCGCCCCTTTGCGCCTTCCATCACCGCCGAGAAAGTCTCGGACTATTTTGAGATAACAACGGAAAGTCCCTACATGCTTCTCGTCGCGCCGGTCCAAAAAAAATGGCGCACTGAAATGACAGAGAACGAGAAAAAGCTCAGCGGGATCGAGCTCTTGAACCTGAAGCGCTCTGAGATCCCGGCCGTCACACATGTCGATTATTCCGCACGCGTTCAGACCATCACGGAGACCCAGAACCCGCGATTTTACCGGCTTCTTAAAAAATTTGACGAGAGGTACGGCTGTCCGGTCATGATCAACACTTCGTTCAACGTACGGGGAGAACCGATCGTCTGCACACCCGCGGACGCCTACCGGTGTTTCATGCGTACGCACATGGACTATTTGGTCCTGGGGAACTATCTTCTCGATAAGTCCGGGCAGAAACCTCTTGAGAAGAACCGTGAATGGATGAAGGAGTTTAGGCTCGACTAAGGAATTTATGGTCATCGCGGAAATTAAAAAAATAGAAAGCAGTCCCCAAAAACTCCGGGAGTTTGGTCTCGTAGCCGGGGGGGTCTTGTGCACGTTAGGTATTTTGCTCTTGTGGCGCGGCCGGGAAAGTTACCCATATTTTCTCGCCCCAGGTCTCATTTTTGTAATCGCGGGCGCAGTGAGCCCGGCGATCCTGAAGCCGCTTCAAAAAGCATGGATGACGCTTGCAATCCTAGGGGGCTGGGTCATGACCCGCGTGTTTCTTTCGATCCTTTTCTATCTCGCGATCACGCCGATCGGTTTGGTCCTGCGTCTTACGGGAAAGGACCTGTTGGACCAGAATCTCGAGCCAAAAAAACAAAGCTATTGGAAGATGCGTCCACAAACCCCGCGTGGCCATGGCAACTACGAAAAGCAGTTCTGAGTTTTTCATTTCGGCCTCGGACGGCATCTGTTAGTATATCTCCCATTCAAACAGAAACAGGAGGCGTTGTGGGCAGATTGAGCATTTTGAAGGAATTCTGGGATTTTCTAATGGTCCGCAAGAAGTGGTGGCTGACACCGATCGTGGTGATCATGGTCCTGTTGGGCGCCCTGATCGTTTTTTCACAAGAGTCCACGCTTGCACCGTTCATCTACACTCTCTTTTGATAACCCATGCCATCCTATCCCTTCAAAAGTCTGTGGAAACGGGCTTTAGCCGAATGTTTTGACGCGATCGGCCGAGTCTGTTTTTTTCCGTTGCGGCCGCTGCGAAAGCCTTTGAACCCCGCGGTCGTCCGTCGCATCCTTGTGATCCGCCTGGATCATATCGGCGACGTCGTCATGTCCCGGCCCGTGATCCGGGCGCTCTATAAAAAATTTCCGCATACCGCAATCGATCTTCTTGTGACGGAGGATATCGCGCCGCTTTTTGAGCATTCCAAAGAGATCCGGACTGTGATCGCGTCCAAACATGCGTGGTTCAACCGGAGCGCTTCCTTTGTGCAGAAATGCCTCGAGTTCTGGCGCCTCCTCGGCATTCTGAAGACCGGGGCCTACGACGTGGGAATCGATCTGCGCGGCGATCTCCGGAATATCCTCCTGATGTTTCTGTCCGGGGTCAAACACACGATCGGTTACGGGATCGCGGGCGGCGGATTTCTTTTGAGCGAAGAGGTTCCCTATGACGCGACTCAACATCAGGTGCAACTCAATCTGAACCTTTTAAAGTCGTTCCATGTCGCGCGGGACAACAAGCTCCTGCCATTTGAATATTCCTCCGAGAAGGCGCGGGAATTCTTGGAAAAGATCAAAATCCTGCCGTCCGCAACGCTCTTGCCGCGCGTTGTCTTTCACATGGGGTCCGGATACCCGTCCAAACGCTGGCCGTTCGAAAATTTCCGGGCGCTCATCCAACAGATCGACAGGGAAGCGCTCGCACAGATCGTGTTGGTCGGAACAGAAGCCGAGAAAGATGCCACTCCGGATCTTAAACTGAACTCGGAACGTCTTATCGATCTGCGCGGCAAAACAGCTCTGCAGGATCTCCCGGTCCTTTTTGATATATGTGATATTTTTATCGGGAGCGATTCAGGTCCGGCACATATCGCCGCGGCCCAGGGACTGGAAATCATTTTGCTTGTAAGCGGCACGAACGACATCCGCCTCTGGTATCCCTGGACCGAACGGTTGCGCCTCCTTCAGCATGAGGTCCCGTGCTCGCCTTGCGGGGTTGAGATCTGCCCGGTCGAGGGGCATCCCTGTGTGGACGAGATCACAGTCGATCAGGCTTTTGATGCGTTCCTTTCAACTCTCGGCCGCCTCCAGAAAAAATCCTAGCCATGACACGCCACCGTGTCGGTCTTGATATCAGAATGCTGCAAAATTCGGGGATAGGGACTTATCTGCGCGGGCTTCTCTCGGGCCTGAGGACGCTCGGTCTGGACAGGGATCTTGCGCTTTTTGGCCCCAAGCCAGCGGAAACTCGCCCGGGTCACATTTTCTCAGCACCCATCTATTCTATTCGTGAGCAACTTCAATATCCCGCGCTGCTCAGACAATGCCGCCTCTGGCATGCCCCGCATTACAACATTCCGCTCTGGAAAGGGAAGACGAAGCTTGTGGTCACAATCCACGATATTATCCACTGGATCTTCCGTAAGCAATTTTTGTCACCAGCCCAGATTGCCTATGCCGGTTTTATGCTCAAAAAAGCAGTCACGTCCGCCGACCAGATCATTGCGGTATCGCATCATACCCAAAAGGACTTGATTACCCATTTTCATGCGCCGGAGCAAAAGATCACCGTCATCCATGAAGGGGCCGACGAAACCTACCGGGAGATCCCGTCCGGAGAGCTCCAACCGGCGTTCGAAAAAATCCAGGCTAAATACGGAATCCCCCATGATTTTTTCCTGTATGTCGGGCTCATCAAGCCGCACAAGAACGTCCTCATGCTCGTGCGTCTTTTCCACAAGCTCAAGGAGCAGGGAAAAGTCCGCGCCTCGCTCGTCCTGATCGGCCGTAAGGACAGGACCTACCCACCCGGATATGAGGCACTGGCCGCGCTGAGTTCGACGAAGGACATCCTCTACTTGCCGGCGATCGATCCCCGGGAATTGAAGGTTTTTTATAGTCAGGCACTCGCATTGGTTCATCCTTCGCTTTACGAGGGTTTCGGTCTGACGCTTCTGGAAGCCATGTGTTCCGGAACACCGGTCCTAACCACGAATTCCTCCTCGATCCCGGAAGTGGTCGGAGACGCGGCCCTGAGAGTCGATGCCACGGACGAGATTGCGATGATGGACGCACTCATCCGTTTGGATCAAGACAGGTCACTGCGGGAGTCTCTGCGTCTCAAAGGTTTTGAACGGGTGAAGATTTTCAGCTGGAGAGAGACCGCCAGAAAAACAACGGAAGTCTACGAGAAAGCGCTCGCCGGAAAATGAAAACCGCTCTGGTCCATGACTGGCTCATTCATATGCGCGGCGGCGAAAAGGTCCTGGATGCCCTGGCCGAGCTTTACCCGGATGCCACGCTTTACACGCTTTTTTTTGACCGAAAAAAAATAAGTCCGAATCTTTCGCGACTCAAGATCAAGGCCTCGTTCCTCCAATATCTCCCGTGCGTCAAGTTCTACTACCGGTGGCTTCTGCCTATCCTGCCTTGGGCGATCCGTTCCATGAAAATCGAGGATGCGGATCTTGTGATCTCGAGTTCCCACTGCGTTGCCAAAGGCATTCGTGTTCCCGAAAATGCTTACCATGTCTGCTACTGCCATACACCGATGCGTTATCTTTGGGGGTTCCAGGACGTTTATTTCAACCGTTATTTTTCGCCGGTCCGGTTTCTCATTGATACCGTCTTCCGCTTTCTCAAAAAATGGGACCTCAAGACCAACGAGCACGTGGACCTTTTCGTCGCAAACTCCGAATACATTAAAAATCGCATCCAAACTGTCTACCAACGCGATGCCGTGGTCGTTCATCCGCCGCTTGAGACGAACTTCTTCAAGCCGCTGGGGAAAACGGAGAATTTTTTTCTTGCAGTTTCACACTTTGTTCCGTATAAAAGACTGGATCTGGTCATCGAGGCTTTCAACGGTCTCGAGCAGCAGCTTGTCGTGATCGGTTCCGGCCCCTTGATATCCCAATATCAGAAACTCCGGAAAAACGACCGGATCTCCTTTTGGGGTGGTGTCAGCGATGAGGAACTCCGCAAAGCCTACTCAGGGGCGCGAGCACTCGTCTTTCCGACAGAAGAGGATTTCGGGATCGTACCGCTCGAGGCCCAGGCCTGCGGCACGCCGGTCATCGCATTCCGGAAGGGCGGAGCACTTGAGACGGTAAAAAGCGGTGTTTTTTTTGATGAACAGACTCCGGAAGCCATTCGCGAAGCTGTGCTGCGCTTCGTGCACCAGATTTTCGATCCTAATGAAGTATCCGGAAAGGTTCAGGGATTCGGACGAAGACATTTTCTTGAAAACATGAAAAAAGTCATCAACACTCACTACACGCTGAAGGGAAGACACGTATGAGGTTCAGTCATTTTCGCCGTACGGTCGCAGCCACGGTCCTGGTCGACGCCGCCATGATCGTCCTGAGCTTCATTGTGGCCTATTATTTTAGATTCCTCGGAGGCCTGCCCACTGAGCTCGGCGTTCCGCCGCTGTCCGACTACTGGCATGCGCTCTTCGGCATCATTCCCGTCTACCTTTGGCTTTTTCGCGAGGCCGGTCTTTATCAGCCTTCGCGTCACATGCGTCGCATCGAGGAAATCTTCCTTGTGGTCAAGGTGGTGACCTACGCCATCATCCTCCTTATGGCCCTCACGTTCTTCTACCGCCAGTTTTCCTACTCACGTCTTTATCTGGTTTTTATCTGGTTCTTTTCCTGCGTTTTCATCAGTGTTGGCCGCTACATACTCATCCAGTGGGGCTACTGGCGTCGCGAGCAAAAAAAAGACATGATCGAAGTCCTCATCATCGGATTTAACCGCAATACCCGCGACCTGATCGAATGGACCAGGCACAATCCTCATTACGGACAGAGACCTCTCGGGATCCTCGCCCGGAGTGTCGAGGATATCGGCAAGCACGTTGAGGATGTCCCGATCCTGGGACTCACGGAGCATTGGGAGACTTTTATCCAAAAGCTTCAGCCTGACCAAGTGGTGCTTCTTGACGAAAGTTTTTCCCGGGAAAAAGTCACGGATCTTGTGGCAACCTGCGAGGATGCACTCATTGATTTCAAGATGGGAGCCGACATCCACGGCTTGATCGCAAGCAATGTCGGCGTGGAATATGTCAGTCATATCCCGCTTCTGGGGTTCCGTTCGCTCCCGCTCGACGACCCGTGGAACCGGTTCCTCAAACGAACCTTCGATCTCGTGGTAGCGGGCATTATGGCGCTGGCTTTTCTCCCCATCGGTTTGATCGTCGTGGTGTTGATCAGACTGGAAGGGAAGGGTCCCGTTTTTTATTTTCAGGAACGCGTGGGCCGCGACGGGAACGTTTTCCGGCTCATCAAATTTCGGACCATGAAAGTCGACGCCGAAAAAGAGACGGGGCCGGTATGGGCGAAGCCCGAGGATGATCGCCGGACGCAGATCGGGGAATTCCTCCGCCGCTGGAATCTCGATGAGTTTCCGCAGCTTCTGAACGTGCTCTCCGGAGAAATGAGCCTCGTGGGCCCCCGGCCGGAGCGCCCGCACTTTGTGGACAAATTTCGCGAGAGCGTCCCACGCTACATGGCACGCCACAAGGTGAAGTCCGGCCTCACCGGCTGGGCGCAGGTCCACGGTCTGCGGGGAGACACGTCGATCGAGGAGCGTATCAAATACGATCTCTATTACATGGAGAATTGGTCGTTACTCCTGGATGTTGAAATCCTGGTGATGACCTTGTTTGCATTCAAGAACGCTTATTAAAAACGAGATTGCCGCGGCGCCCTGCGAGGCTCCTCGCAATGACGTCATTGTGACCTCGCGCTTTCTTGCAAAAGCAAGAGCAAAGGAAGCAATCTCATCACGCAGTACTCGGGAGAATTTCATCATGGGAAAAGCTGCTCTGTCAGTTGTCGTGATTGCCAAGAACGAAGAAAAACGCCTGGCCGAATGTCTCAAGAGTGCCGAGTTTGCGGCGGAGATCGTGGTGCTGGACGACATGTCGACCGACCGCACGGTGGAGATCGCCAAACAATTCGGCGCCAAGGTCTTCCAGCGTGCGATGGACATTGAAGGACGGCACCGGAATTACGCTTACGGCCTCGCCACTCAACCGTGGGTCTTCTCACTCGATGCCGATGAACGCATCACGCCCGAGCTCGCGAAGGAACTCGCCGAGGTTGCCTCCAGGCCCAATGACCCGCACACCTGCTACTCCATGCCCGTCAAGACCTTCATCGGAACGGACTGGATCAAAGGCGGCGGTTATTATCCCGCACCCAAAACTAGGTTTTTCAAAAAAGGACAGTTCAGATACGAAGAGGCCCGCGTCCATCCCAAGATGTTCTATGAGGGCACCTGCGGTTCTTTGAAGGGCGACATTCTGCATTATTCCAGCCCGAGCTGGGAAAACTGGCTTTCAAAATTCAACCGCGAAACGGGACTTGAGGCCGAGAAGTGGGTAAAGGACGGCCGCAAGATGGGTCCGTGGCGTGTCATTCGTAAGGCCACGAGCCGTTTTCTTAAATATTATTTTCAGAAAGACGGCATTGTGAACGGATACACCGGATTCCTGATGTCCTTCTTCCACTCCGCCTATCAGATCATCGCCTTCGCAAAATACCGCGAGCTCAAACGCGCACAAAAAAACGCTTCCAAATAGGAGCAACATGAAAGTCCCGTATTTTGACCTCTCTCGATCGCATCAGAAATTCGTCCACCAGGCCCAGGAGGCTTTTGACCACATTCTGAAAAGCGGCGCCTACGTTCTCGGCCCCGCGCTTAAGGATCTCGAGGCCGAATTCGCGGCCTATATCGGAACGAAATATGCCCTCGGCGTTGGCTCCGGGACAGACGCCCTGACCTTTGCCTTGCGTGCGCTCGACATCAAAAAAGGGGACGAGGTCATCGTTCCTTCCTTCACGTTCACAGCCACCGCGCTTGCCGTTATCCATGCCGGCGCGACACCGGTCTTTGCCGATGTCGAGGAGAACACTTTTAATCTCGATCCCGGATCCGTCTCACAGGCGCTCAGCCGTAAAACCTGTGCCGTGATCCCGGTGCATCTCTTCGGTCAATGCGCCAATATGACCGCGCTCGCGGCAATCGCGAAACAAAGGAAACTGAAGATCGTCGAGGATGCGTGCCAGGCGCATGGAGCTCTTTGGAATAAGGTGATGGCCGGCGCGTTCGGGAATGCCGGATGTTTCAGTTTTTATCCGACCAAGAACCTGGGCGGCATCGGTGACGGCGGCATGGTGACCACCTCCGACGAAAATCTTCTGAAGCGTGTCATCCAATATCGCAATCTCGGGAAGGGCATTGACGATCCCTTTGTCCACGATGAAATCGGCTGGACGAGCCGCCTTGACAGCCTCCAGGCCGCGTTTCTCAGTATCAAGTTGAAATTTCTGGATGAGCTGAACCGGGAGCGCCGCGGGGTCGCCGAAATGTATCACACAAAGCTCGCGGGAACCCCGCTTGGTCTTCCGCGGGAAGTTGCCGAGGCCTATCACGTCTACCACCTTTACGTGATCCGCGTGCCGGACGGAAAAAGGAATGCGCTCAAAGAGCATCTCGCGGCCCAAGGGATCCCGACCATGATCCATTATGCGACCCCGGTCCACGCGCAGCCCATCATGAAAAGACACAAGACCCGCAGGGTAAAGCTGTCAGTCACGGAAAAGCTCCGCGAAGAAGTCCTGACCCTGCCGCTTTTCCCGGGCATGACCGAGCCGGAAGTGGACGCCGTTGCCGACGCCATTCAACGGTTCTTCGGGAAGTAATATGCAGAGACCGCTACGCAAAGTTGTTTTTATTGACCGGGATGGTGTCATCAATGTCGACCTCTGGAAATACGTGGAAACCTGGAAAGAATTCCGTTTTGAAAAAGGCGCATTGGAAGGGCTCAAGGCCTTAAGCGAAAAAGGATTCGACATTTTCATCATTTCGAACCAGGCCGGCGTGGGGGACGGGGTCTTCAGCGAAGCGGCCATGTGGCAAGTGCATGAAAAAATGGTCGCGACCATGGCCAAACGTGGAATCAAGATCCGCGGGACGCGGTACTGCACCCACGGCAAGAAGGAAAAATGCGATTGCCGCAAGCCCAAGACGCTTCTCCTTCAAAAAGCCGTCGCGAATCTCATCTTTGACAAGGAAAAGACCTATTTTGTGGGTGATAAATTAAGCGATCTTGAGGCCGGAAAAAATTTTGGCGTCCGGACGATTCTGGTACGAACCGGATACGGCCTGGAGACGGAAAAGAAACTGACGAAAAGGCTTCAGCCCGACCATATCGTTAACGATCTCAGGGACGCAGTTCCGATCATTTTAAAAGCATGAAAATCGATGTCATTTACGCCACGGCCGGGGAGGGGCATCGCAAGATCGCGATGGCGGTCCAGGACGGCCTCGCGCGCCTCGGCCCGAGCGACCTTCAAGTTCGTTCGCTTAACTGCCTTGATTACACCGACACCGCTTTTCAAAAAACCTACGCTCCTTTTTACTATTGGGCCGTCAGACACGCTCCGGGCCTTTGGGGATGGTTTTATGAAGCGTTGGATCACGCATGGATCTATCGACTCATTCGGCCGCTGCGTTCGCTTACGAACACCCTCCATGCAAAGCGTTTGCTGGAGGATATCATCAGGAACCAGCCCGATGTTATCGTCTCAACTCATTTTCTCCCGCCCGAGATCCTGGGCCGCGCCAAGCAAACGGGACTGATCCGGTCGAAAATAATCACCGTCGTCACAGATTTTTATCCCCACACGTTCTGGGTAAATCCCGGAACCGACCACTACTGGGTCATGGCCGATGAGACCAAGCAGGACCTGATCCGTCGCAGCGTTCCGGACGGGATCATCACCGCCGGCGGCATTCCCATCCTTCCAACCTTCCAGCCCACGGGAAGAAAATTCGAGATCCTGAAAAAGCACGGTTTCGACGAGAACCGCTTCACCCTTTTTCTCACAAGCGGAAGTTTTGGCCTCGGGCCGCAGGAGGCGATCCTGGAAGAACTCAAGGCATTCAAGGACAGGGTCCAGTGTTTTGTGGTCTGCGCCAACAACAAAGAACTCAAAGCGATCCTGGAGAGCAAAACCTATCCTTATCCCGTAAAGATCTTCGGATTTGTCGACTTTATGCCCGATCTCATGGAGGCAAGCGATCTCATGGTCGCGAAATCCGGAGGCTCCACGACCTCCGAAGCCTTGACCAAGGGCGTGGTCATGGTCGTCACGGCGCCGATCCCCGGACAGGAGACCCGGAATGTAAAGCTCCTGAAAATACGCGACGCTGCGTATTTCCTGAACGACCCGCACGAGATTCACAGTATCGTCAAAGGCATCCTGGACGATCCGTCGACTTTGCAGAAAAAACGTGCTGCCCTGAGGCACCTGGCAAAACCCGATGCTTCTGATGATCTCGCCAAAATGATCCTCGGCCGTTCTTTTCACATGCCCGGAACATAAAAAATGACTGATCCTGTGTCGCAAACCGACCCGCTTCTATACTTGAGGACCCTGAAAGAAGACGGCATCGAGTATGTGTACGTTGAGAAGAGAAACGGCAAAGAGCGTCATTGCGAGGAGCCTCTTGGGGGCGACGTGGCAATCCCTTCTAAAAAAAACAAGATTGCTTCGCCCCAGTTCTTGCTTTCGCAAGAAAGCACAGGGGCTCGCAATGACATTACCGAAATCTCTGCCTTGCGCGACGAGGTCCTGAAATGCGAACTTTGCTCTGAGCTTGCGAGGACCCGTCATAAAGTCGTTTTTGGCGCCGGTAACATTCGGGCCAAGCTTGTTTTTGTGGGCGAGGCCCCGGGCGCCGATGAAGACCAGCAGGGGCTTCCTTTCGTCGGACGCGCCGGCCAGCTGCTCACAAAGATCATCGAAGCCATGGGGATGACCCGTGACCAGGTCTTCATTTGCAACGTCCTCAAATGCCGGCCTCCGCACAACCGTCCGCCGGCACCCGGAGAAGTCGTTCATTGCCGTCCTTATCTCAAACGCCAGCTCGAGATCATTAAACCCCGGGTAATCGTCGCACTCGGGAACCACGCAGTCAAAGCGCTTCTGCAAACCGACCGGGGGATCTCACAGTTACGCGGCTCGTTCCAGAAATATGAGGGTATCCCGGTCATGTGCACCTATCACCCGGCGTACCTTCTGCGAAGCCCGGGCGAAAAACGCAAGGTCTGGGAAGATATGAAGAAGGTCATGCAGTTTCTTGCGAGGCCCCAGGAGTGAGATCGTTCGAAGGGGGACAATCCACTTCCTCATCCATGTCATCCCCGAATGTCTCTATCGGGGATCCAGGTTCTGGATTCCCGCTTAAGACATGCGGGAATGACAAATTAGCCAAGAAGGAAAAAACTGCCTCCTTAATCGCCCAAGTCGCAGTTCCACTTCCGATTCCCAATGTCTTCAGTTATTGGGTCCCGGAATCTCTTCTCACCAAAGCTATCCCGGGCGTTCGCGTGACTGTTCCATTCCGCAACACTGAGATCACCGGATACATCGTAGCTGTTGAAAACTCAGCTCCCACAAAAAAGCTTAAGGCTATTCTCATGATCCTCGACGACCAGCCCGTCCTCTCGCCCGCTATGCTTCAACTCACAAAATGGGTGGGTGAATATTATGGCTCCAGTTGGGGGGAAGCGATCGAGAACGCGCTCCCGCGTTGGGTGAAATACGGAAAAAAGACCGAAAAGTATATCGCGAAGGCAAAACAGAAAAACCCGGCACCGGTCAAACCGCCGCCGGAGTACACACTTTCCGACGGGCAGGAAAAAGCGTTCCGGGTCATTGACAAGGCGTTGACTGCAAAACATTCCAAACCTATGCTGATCTATGGGGTCACCGGAAGCGGCAAAAGCGAACTTTATATCCGGGCAATCCGCCAAACCCTGAAACAAAACCGCACGGCAATTTGTCTCGTGCCTGAAATTGCGCTCACCGAACAGCTCGAGCGCTTCTTTGCCGGGCATTTCGGGAATAACCTCGAAATCCTGCACAGTAAAATGACCGACGGTGAACGTTTTCTCACCTGGAAACGGATCGAGATGGGAACCTGCAATGTCGTGCTCGGACCGCGATCCGCAGTGTTCGCACCTGTCCCGAACCTCGGTCTCATCATCATGGACGAGGAACATGAGGGCTCGTACAAACAGGAGACCACACCCCGCTACCATGCCCGCGAAGTCGCCGCCTGGCGCGCGCAACACGAGAACGCTCTTTTTCTAATGGGCACCGCCACGCCGTCCCTGGAAAGCATGGCGCTCGCAGAGCAGGGAAAAATCGACCGCGTCGATCTTAGGGAAAGGATCGATCAAAAGGCCATGCCCAAAGTCGAGGTGATCGACCTCAAGCGCTACGAAGGAGACAAACGCCCGAGCCTGCTTTTCTCGCCACCCCTTATGCGTGAGATCGAAATCAATCTTAAAAACCGTGAAGGTACCATGCTCCTTCTCAATCGCCGTGGGTTTTCTACTTCGATCCGCTGCCCCAAATGCGGCAAGGTTGAAGAGTGCAAGCTCTGCCAAGTCTCGCTCACGTTCCATCAGGAAAAGAACCTTCTGCTTTGTCATTATTGCAATTATCAGAAAAAAGTCCCGGACGTTTGCGGCGAATGCAAGGCCCCCATGCTCCGTTTCATGGGATTTGGCACGGAGAAGGTCGAAAGTGAGATCGCCCGCTTTTTTCCAAGCGCCCGCATCGCAAGGATGGATGCAGACACCACCCGGAAAAAGGATTCCCACGAGAAAATTCTGGAAAGATTCCGGGAACAAAAGATCGACATCCTGATCGGAACGCAGATGATCGCCAAGGGGTTCGATTTCCCGCACGTGACCCTGGTAGGTGTGGTGCTCGCGGATGTGGGACTCCGGCTTCCGGATTTCCGTTCAGGCGAACGGACGTTCCAGCTTCTTACGCAATTCGCAGGTCGCGCGGGCCGAGGCATAAAACCCGGCCGTGTCATTATCCAGACCTGGATGCCGGAACACTCAAGCATCCGGTTCGCCAAAGAACATGATTTTCTGAACTTCTACGCACATGAAAAACAGTGCCGCGAAGAATTCCATTATCCGCCGTACCGCTCGCTCGTGAACATCATCATCCGCTCCCACGATGAGAAGAAAGCCTATCTCTTCGCCCGTGAGATCCGGGATGCGCTAAGGAACTCACTCCTCGGGACTCGGGACTCGCCAAATCCCGACGTGCGAGAGACGAGTCCCGGATCTCAACGCGAAAGCGTTGAGATCATAGGCCCTGCACCGCTTCCGTTCTACAAATTGCGCGGCCATTTCCGCTGGCACGTCATGCTGAAGCTTCCCAAAGGGGAAGTTCTGACTCCTCGGATCCACCAAACCTTGCTGAGCCTTAAAAAACCGTCCGCCGTCGCTTTTGCCATAGACGTTGATCCTCTTAATATTCTTTGAGACTGAAAATTTGATGACCTCTGAATTGTCGCGCTTGCGCGACAATCGTTCGGCGGGCCGAATAATTGTGCAAACAAGCCTGACCAGTTCAACGCCAGGCTTTTGGCAGCTTTAATTTCCAAGCGGGTTGGAAAATCCAGACCTTTCCGATTTTTTGATTCGCCAAAAATCCAAAAGTGGGGGATAATGACCTCCGTTACGGACTGTTTTTTGAATACACCCGAACGCAAGAGGAGAACGATCATGAACCTGAAAAAAGTCGGTTACCTTCCATGTTTTATCCTGGTGTTACTCGCACTGTCATTTTCGGGGTGCTCGACGGCAAGTGTGGGAACTCCATCCGGATTTTTGAAGAGTTATTCAAATCTTGAGGAGGGAACCTACTTCAAGCAAGAACACGTTGCAAAGGATGCTAACTTTGCAGGCTATAAAACGGTCAAGGTTGCGCCTGTCAGCCTGAGTTACCTCGACAATCAGAGTTCTTGCGATACCGGAGAGCTGGAAAACCTTGCCCGGGAGTTCCGCGAAGATGTCGAGGCCCAACTGAAAAAAAGCGGCTTTACAATCACCTCTAATCCCCATGATAAAACTCTTGTGATCAGTCTGGCGCTCACGAACGTGGAGACCCCTAACAGGCTGCTCAATGTCGGACTTACCGCGGCAAGTGTTGTAGCACCCGTTCCGCTCCCATTTGACCAGGACGGCAAGACAGCGTTTGAGGGGAGGATCACGGACGGCGTCACCGAGCAACCGCTCGTCGAGTTCGCGGAAGTGAGATCCGGCTCAGGCGACGAGTTGAGTCTGAAAGCCATGACGGTCGGCAAGTACCAAAAATTTACGAACACCCAGGCTGTTTTTGCCGGGTGGGCGCAAACCATCGCCAAAATGCTCCAAAACCTGACGGCGGGAACAACACCCGGCGGAAGCGAGCAAAGCGCTAAACAAGGCAAATCTCTTACCAAACAAGCGGTGGGGCTTGTCCTTTGATGGAATCCACGTAAAGGAGTACGACATAACGTGTAAGTCTCCGTACGCCGTACACCGTACGCGGTACTCATGATACAATCCCACAATGGCCAGACTTAAGATTCGCACTTATCCCGATCCTGTTCTCAAGAAAAAAGCGGCACCCGTGACCGATTTTGGTCCTGCCATGCAGAAGCTTTTTGACGACATGATCGCAACCATGCATGCCTCCGCCGGCGTAGGCCTCGCCGCACCCCAGATCGGGATCTCCCAGCAAATATTCATTGCATGCCCGACCTTTCGCCGCGGTGAGGAGTACGTTATGACGAACGCCGTGATCGAAAAAAAGTCGGGGCTGGCAGTCGCGGCCGAAGGATGTTTAAGCCTGCCCGGGATTGCCGGAGAGATCGTACGCGCCACCAAGCTCCAGCTGACCTTTCAAGATCACCTCGGGAAAAAACATACGATTGAAGTTGAAAATTTTTTCGCCCGTGTCATTCAGCACGAAATGGACCATCTAAACGGTATCCTTCTGATCGATCACTTTTCCGGAAAAAAACGCGAGGAGCTTTTGGCGCAATACGAAAAAACAAAGGATTCTCCCGCCAGCCGGGAGGAAATTCTCAGGCAATACAAAAAAACAAGAGACTCCTCCACACAATGAAGATCGTCTTCTTCGGATCTGATGCCTTCTCCATCAAAGCCCTCGAAGCCTGCCTGCATTCCGGCATGGAACTCTCACGGGTCGTGACCACGACCCCCCAAAAAAAAGGACGCGGTCTCAAACTCGAACCGAGCGAGATCTCTGATTATTGCAAGACAAAAAAACTTCCGGTTGCCGAATATTCGACATTGCGCGATGCCAGGGTCGTCCAAGAGCTGGTCGCTCTGCGCCCGGACATTTTCGTCGTGGCCTCGTACGGAAAGCTCATTCCGGGCAGCTTGCTCGAGATCCCGAAATACCGCCTCAATGTCCACCCGTCGCTTTTGCCGAAATACCGCGGCGCCGCACCGATTCACTGGCCTATCCTGAACGGGGACACAGAGACCGGCGTGAGCATTATTGATATCGCAGAAAAACTCGACGCCGGTTGCATCTATTGTCAGGAGAAGATCACGATCGGTCCACGGACCGACGCCGCGCAGCTCGCCTCGGAGTTGGCTCGTTTTTCTTACGGGATTCTCAAAAAAGTTCTCCTCCAAGTTGAGGCGGGAAAGCTCCGGGGTGTCCCGCAAAATGAAGCCGAAGCCACGCTCGCGCCCCAGCTTTCCAAACAGGACGGGGAAATATCGCTCTCAACTATGACCGCTGAAGCCATCGACCGCAAGGTCCGTGGGCTCCAGCCCTGGCCGGGTGTTCATTGTTTCATAAAAAGTGAACGTATCGCCCTTCTTGAGACCGATCTTCCCGGCGTAACAACCGCGGAAAAGCCGGGGACACTTCTTGCGATCGAAAAAGAAGGCGGCATTCAAATTGCAACCCAAAGCGGAATCCTCAAGATCCTCAAAGTCAAGCCTCAAGGGAAAAAATCTATGACGGCCGCCGACTTTGTCCGCGGAAGGCACTTCGTTATGGGCGTGACGCTTTGATCTAACCTCCGGCGTGTTTTTTCCGGTGGAATTCCTTGACACTCGACGGCGCGCGCTTATAATTAACGGGAATTTGGAATGTTTCCCCCCGTAATTTTCAATACTCACAGTGGATTTACATCCCAGGAGGCAGCAACATGGCGTTAAAAGTCGGCATTAATGGTTTTGGACGTATCGGACGTTTGGTGTTTCAGGCAATCTGTGATCAGGGATTGCTCGGTAAGGAGATTGACGTTGTCGCGGTGGTTGATATTTCAACTGACGCAGACTATTTTGCTTATCAGCTCAAGTATGATTCCATCCACGGCCGTTTCAAGCACACGGTCACGACAGAAAAAAGCTCGCCGACGCTCGAGGCGTCGGACACGCTCGTCGTCAACGGCCACAAGACAAAATGTGTCATGGCCACCAAAACCCCGGACCAGCTCCCATGGAAACAACTGGGCGTGGATTATGTCATCGAATCCACCGGACTTTTCACGGACTCCGAAAAGGCGAAGCTTCACCTTGCGGCCGGCGCCAAGAAAGTCATCATCAGCGCTCCCGGAAAAGGGGAAGTCAAGACGCTCGTCATCGGCGTCAACGAACAGGAATATGACAGCACCAAGCACAATATCGTCTCCAACGCCTCCTGCACCACGAACTGCCTCGCGCCGCTCGTGCACGTGCTCCTGAAAGAAGGCATCGGGATCGAGACCGGTCTTATGACCACAATCCATTCCTACACCGCGACACAAAAGACCGTGGACGGTCCGTCAAAAAAAGATTGGCGCGGCGGACGCGCAGCGGCCATCAACATCATTCCGTCCTCAACGGGTGCCGCGAGGGCTGTCGGCGAAGTGTTGCCGGCCACCAAGGGGAAGCTCACCGGTATGGCGTTTCGTGTTTCGACGCCGGACGTCTCCGTGGTCGATCTCACGTTCCGTTCCTTAAAAGACACCTCGATCGAGGAAATCGATTCACTTCTCAAGAAAGCCTCCCAGTCCTATCTGAAGGGCATTCTCGGCGTCACGAGCGAAGAAGTCGTTTCAACGGACTTCATCCACGACGAGCGTTCTTCAATCTACGATTCGCTGGCGACGCTTCAGAACAACCTGAAGGGTGAAAAACGCTTTTTCAAGCTCGTCTCCTGGTATGACAACGAATGGGGTTACTCGAACCGCGTGGTAGATCTCGTTCGTTTTATGGCCAAAAAAGACGGCGCCAAGTAACATATTTTCTATGTCATCCCCGTCCGCCACAAGACGTAGGACGGATCCGCCGACGCTGTCTGGAAACTGGATTCCCGCTAAAAACATGCGGGAATGACAAATTTAAAGGGTAACGGCATGAAAAAGAAAACGGTCAAAGACATCGATGTTCGCGGGAAGCGCATTCTCATGCGCGTGGATTTCAATGTGCCCATGAAAGACGGCGTGGTGCAGGATGACACCCGCATCAAGGCCGCATTACCCACGATCAAGTACGTGCTTGAGCAAGGTGCCAAAAGCCTGGTACTCATGTCCCATCTCGGGGATCCCAAGAAGGACATGCAAAAAGCCAAGGAAAAAGCGGAAAAGGATGGAAAACCGTTCGATGAGAAAAAATACATCGAAGGCAAGCATAAGATGGCGCCGGTGGCTGCGCAACTCGCCAAGCTGCTCGGAAAAGAAGTAAAACTCGCTCCCGCCTGCATGGGACCTGAAACCGAAGCCATGGTCAAGGCGATCCCGCAGGGCGGCATTCTAATGCTTGAAAACACCCGCTTCCACAAGGAAGAGACGTCGAAAGACCCGGCCGAACGTGAAAAGATGGCTAAGGCCCTCGCCCAGTACGGCGATATTTTCGTCAATGATGCGTTTGGCTCCGCGCATCGCGCTCACGCTTCAACCGAAACCGTCGCGAAATATCTCCCGGCTGTAGCGGGGTTCCTGATGGAAAAGGAACTGGATTATCTTCACGACAAGGTTGTGGATAATCCCGCGCGTCCTTTTGTGGCGATCATCGGTGGCGCCAAAGTGTCGTCCAAGATCGCGGTCCTGGAAAGCCTGCTCACGAAAGTAGACCGTTTGATCGTCGGGGGTGGCATGGCTTACACATTCCTCAAAGCCAAAGGTCTTTCGGTCGGCAACTCGCTTGTGGAAGAGGATATGATCGACACCGCGCGTCAGATCCTCCAGAAAGCCTACGAATCGCACATCTATCTTTATCTGCCGATCGATCATATTGTCACCACGGAATTTTCTCCGGATGCCGAAGCGAAACACGTGGCACGCGGAAACATCGAAGCAAACGAAATGGGGATGGACATCGGACCGCTTACGATCGAAAAGTTCAAGGGTGCGCTCAAGGGCGCCAAGACCGTTTTTTGGAACGGCCCGGTCGGCGTGTTCGAATTTCCGAAGTTTGCCAACGGCACCATGGCAATCGCAAAGGCGATATCGGAACTTCCGGATTGCGTGACCGTGATCGGAGGCGGAGACTCGGTTTCCGCGGTGAATAAATCCGGGGTGGCAGCGAAAATCTCTCATATTTCCACGGGCGGCGGCGCATCGCTCGAGCTTGTAGAAGGCAAAGTGCTGCCCGGTGTGGCGGCGCTTCTCGACAAGCACTGTTCATGATTCAATTTTACGGTTAACAGTGCTTGTACTGCTAACCCATAGACTTGATCTTTAAGCAGTACAAGTAACCCAAGAAAGAAAAGAGCGAATCTCATGAAAAAAAGACCCCTGATCGCCGGAAACTGGAAGATGTACAAGACGACCTCCGAAGCCGTCACGCTCGTTCAGACGCTCAAGGCGGCGGCTCACACGGTCTCAAACGTCACGATCGTGATTTGTCCGCCCTTCACGGCCCTGAGCGAAGTCTCCAAGGTACTGAAGGACACTTCGATCGATCTTGGTGCTCAGAATATGTATTGTGCTCCGGAGGGTGCGTTTACAGGCGAGATTTCACCGACCATGCTCAAAGACTCCGGTTGCCGTTATGTGATCCTCGGACATTCCGAGCGCCGTCAATACTTCAAAGAGGACGACATCCTGATCCATGAAAAAGTGAAGACGGCTCTCAAATACAGCATCATTCCGATCGTATGCGTCGGCGAAACACTTGCGGAGCGGGAGGCGAAGAAGCATTTTGACGTGGTCAAAACACAATTCGATGAATCGATCGGACGCCTCGAGAAAGAGGATATTGCCAAAGTCGTCATTGCATACGAACCGGTGTGGGCCATCGGCACGGGGAAAACCGCGACGCCGGACCAGGCTGAGCAGATGCACTCTTATATCCGCCGGCTCCTCAATGAGCGTTACAGCCAGGAGATCGGTAACCGCATTCCCATTCTTTACGGAGGAAGCGTCAAACCGGACAATACGAAATCCCTAATGGAAAAACCCAATATCGACGGCGCTCTGGTCGGCGGCGCATCCCTCAAGGCGGAATCGTTCGCCCAGATCATCCAGGAAGCCCAGCGAACTTACGAATCGGGGAACCACTCATGAACATTCTCGTTGTCTGCATTCACATTATTGTCTGTCTCGTTCTCATCATCGTCATTCTGCTCCAGGCCGGACGGGGACAGGGACTCACCGGCTCGAGCTTCGGCGGTAACGTCCAGTCGCTTTTCGGGACCAAGGCCTCGTCTTTCCTGACCAAGGCCACGAGCGTTTGCGCAGTCCTGTTCCTTTTCACCTGCATCGGCTTGAACGTCCTCGAGATCCAAAAAAGCCGGTCGCTTTTCAAGTCTCCGGGCTCTCAAGTACCGCTCGATGTCGAACAAATCAAGAAAGCGCTTGAGAAGATCAAAAAAACCGAAAAAGCCGGAACTACCACGGCAACCAAGACCGTTACGGTTCCGCAAACCGCTGCCGAAAAAACCGCAGAAGCCGCGAAAGTCGAAACCACGAAGCTTGCGGAAGCTTTAAAAAAAGAAGTCGCTGCCACCGCGACGCCAACGGCTAAGAAACAATAATAGCCGGACTTCCGGTCCTTCCGCCCAATGCGGACCTTATGAAAGCCTCCGGGTCAGAAATCGGAGAGTTGCGTTACATCAAGGGCGTCGGTCCCAAGCGCTCCCTCATTTTCCAGAAAATCGGCATTCATTCGGTCCGTGACCTGCTCTATCTTTTTCCGCGCCGTTACGAGGACCGCTCCCATTTCGCACCTCTCAATAACTTGCCCATAAATGAGCCCATTACATGCCGCGGCGAAATCATGGATGTGAAATTCAAACCCATTCGTGGCATGCCTCTCGTCGAAGTCCTGATCGGTGACGATACGGGGACTTTGCACGCCGTCTGGTTCAATCAACCCTACTTAAAAAAACTCTTCCTTTGCGGCCAGCAGGCTATTCTGTACGGTAAAGTCGAGCTCTACCAAAAACACGTCCAGATGTCGAACCCGGAATTCGAGATCGTGGAGAGTCCCGAGGCCGAATCTATCCATACCGGACGCATCACGCCGATCTACCCACTGACCGAAGGACTTTTCCAGCGGTCCCTCCGGACCACTCTTAAAGAAGCTGTCGAACGGCATCTGGACGACGTTGTCACCGACATTTTGCCGCCGGAACTGCGAAGCGAACTGGACCTCATGCCGCTCGACCGGGCCCTTCGGGAAATGCACCTCCCAAGCTCTTTCGAGGAACTCGAAAAGGCACGGCGTCGCATCATTTTCGATGAATTTTTTTCATTCGAGCTTCAACTTTTCCTGAAGGTCAAGGCAATCCGAACACAGTATCAAGCCCCTGCATTCAAAATAAGCCCGGACCTGATAACTGAGTTCAAACGTTCGCTGCCGTTCGAACTTACACAAAGTCAGGAAAAAGCGATCCTGGATCTCGTGAAAGACCTGGACCAGACGGTACCGATGAACCGCCTTCTGCAAGGGGAGGTAGGGTCCGGCAAGACGGTGGTCGCAGCATTCGCATTCCTTGCGGCACATCGCTCGGGGCTCCAATCCGCGTTCCTCATTCCGACCGAGATCCTTGCAGAACAACATTGCCGGACACTTCTGAAATTCCTGGAACCCGTAGGGATCCGCCCCGAACTTCTGACCAAAAGCACCGAAACAGACAAGCGCGCGCGACTCATCGCGGAGCTCAAAGAGGGGAAAGTTTCCGTCGTGGTCGGCACGCACGCGCTTTTACAGGATGATGTCCGGTTCAGGGGTCTGGGCCTTCTCGTGATCGATGAGCAGCATAAATTCGGGGTGCATCAACGCAATCAGCTTTTACAAAAAACACCGCGACCGCATCAGCTTGTGATGACCGCCACGCCGATTCCGCGGACCCTGGCACTCACCGTCTACGCGGACCTGGATATTTCGGTCATGAAGGAACTGCCCAAAGGCCGCCAGCCGATCAGGACTTACTGGATCACACGGAGGAAACAGCCCGAGATCTTCGAGCACATGGCCGCGCGGATCCAAAGGGGCGAACAGGCTTACATTGTATTTCCGCTGATTGAGGAAACCGAGAAAAAGGACTTGCTGGCCGCAAAAAAAGAGTTCGAGAGACTCAGGAAGACCGTATTCAAGAAATTCCGGATGGGACTGGTCCATGGCAAACTGGACCGCTCGGAACGGGAAGCAATTATGCGCAGCTTTTCCAGAAATGAGATCGATATCCTCGTCGCGACTTTGGTGATCGAGGTCGGCGTGGACCAGCCGAATGCCACGATGATGATCATCGAAAATGCCGAACGGTTTGGGCTTGCGCAACTCCACCAATTGCGCGGACGCATCGGCCGCGGCAGGCTCGAATCCGATTGTTTCCTCTTCGGTGAACCCGCGACCGACGAGGGAAAGATGCGCCTAAGACTCCTCACCAAACTCTCTGACGGATTTCTTATCGCAGACGAAGACCTGAAGCTTCGCGGCCAGGGGGACCTTTGGGGTACCCGTCAATCGGGCGAGCCTCTTTTTCGCGTCGCGCATCCGGTCACCGACGAGGCCCTCCTGCTTCTAGCAAGGCGGGAAGCCCAAAAATTAATCGCCGGAATTCCCGGAGGCTCACCTCAAAAAACTCCCGCGTGGATCCAAAAATATCTCGAACAAATGCCCAAAACCGATTAGACTACACGCCCATGCGCATCATTAGCGGAAAGTTCAAATCCCGGAAGATCGATTTTCCAAAGAACAGGTTGACCCGTCCCATGACGGACCGGACCAAAGAAACCCTTTTCAACATCGTGGGTTCATTTGTCTTCGGAAAGCACGTTTTGGACCTTTATGCCGGATCGGGGAGCCTTGGTTTGGAATCTTTGAGCCGTGGTGCAATCAGCGCAACCTTTGTCGATCAAGCGCCGTGGGCCAAAAAGGTTATCGAAAAGAACATGGCGAGTCTCGGGATAAACAGCCAGGGCACGATTCTTATGATGGACATGCTTCCGGCCATCAGAAAACTCGAGAGAAGCGGACAGGGATTTTCCCTGATCTTTGTGGACCCGCCCTTCATGAAAGGCTTGGTCAAAAAGACGTTGATGAGATTAGATGCATCTGATATAGTCCAGCCTTTCGCGCAAGTAGTGGTGGGGCATATGTGGCGGGAAGAGCTGCCGAATGCCGAGCTTAAAAACCTCAAATGGGTCCGTACAAAACGGATCGGACAAGCCTGCCTTTCATTCTTTTTCCGATTGGAATCAACTGATGAAAAAACGAAAAGCTATATATCCGGGGAGCTTTGATCCCGTCACGTTCGGTCATCTGGACCTGATCGAGCGGGCTCTCAATCTTTTTGACGAACTGATCGTGGCCGTGGCCTCGAACCCTTCGAAAAAGACCCTTTTTACGGCGGAGGAACGGGTGAGTTTCTTGAAGGCGGCCCTTAAACACCAGCCCCGGGTTAAGGTGGAAAGCTGGGAGGGCCTGACAGTCCATCTCGCCGTAAAGGAAAAAGCGTTCACACTCATCCGGGGCATTCGGGCAACCTCGGATTTCGATTACGAGTTTCAAATGGCTCTTACAAACCGCAAGCTCGCCTCCAAGATCGATACGATGTTCCTGATGCCGTCCGAATCGCATTTCTATCTTTCCTCGCGCCTCATCAAGGAGATTTCACAGTTAGGCGGCGATGTGACACGTTATGTTCCGGCGCCGGTCGCAGCCCGGATCAAAAAAAAGTTCTCGGACGTCGGCGCACGCTGATATGAAACTCGTTCTTTCGGAACTCCAGGAGGGTGTCCCGATCCCCGTCGAGGGATCCTATGACGCGAAGACGATCGAGGTTGAGTTCCCGGATATGCTTTATACGGAACCCATTCTTCTTGCCGGAGAAGCTGAAAAAAGCGGCGGGATGCTTCGTTTGCAAGGGGTTCTTACGACCGCGGTCAGGCGAATCTGCGGAAAATGCCTGAAGGAGAAAAACGAGAGGTTATCCTTCGAGATCGATTGGATCTTCGACCTTTTGGGTAAGGATACGATCGAACCGCTTGAGAATGTGCGCGAGCTTCTGATTGTCGAACATCCGCTGGTGCATCTGTGCAAAGCAAACTGCCGGGGACTTTGCCCTAGTTGCGGTATTGATCTCAATGAAGGCACTTGCAATTGTAAAAAAAATGGCTATCATGCTTCCCCGGTCATCATAAAAAAAGAGAAATCCAAGAAGGAGCAACGGCATGGCACATCCTAAGAGAAAACACTCGAACACACGCTCGCGCTTGCGCAGGGCCAACGACCATTTGGACTTAAAGTCCCGCTCTCAATGCACGCAATGCGGCGCGTTCGTCTTGCCCCACCGTGTCTGCACTTCCTGCGGCTTCTATAGGGGAAAGCTGGTTAAGTCGATCAAGGTCAAGACCCGGAAGAAGGAATAAACCGCATGATTCGAATCGCCCTGGACGGAATGGGAGGGGATTACGCCCCGCAAGTCGTGGTCGAAGGAGCTGTCATGGCCGCCAACGACTTCGAACATCTGGAAATCGTTCTTGTCGGCCAGACCGCCGCCCTTAAGCGGGAACTGAACAAGCACAAGGTTCTTGGCGGCAAGATCGTCCTCCTTGAAGCAAGTGAGGTCATCGGCATGGGAGAATCGCCGGTCGCCGCACTTCGTAAGAAAAAAGATTCCTCGATCGGCGTCTGCATCAACCTTTTGAAGAAAAAAGATTGTTCTGCGGCCGTTTCCGCGGGAAACACGGGCGCTATGGTTGCTGCCTCCACACTCCACCTCGGCATGCTGCCCGGAATCAAGCGTCCCGGAATCGCCATTGCGACTCCGACACTCCACGGCATGTCCGTCACTACGGATGTGGGTGCGAATCTCAATCCATCGGCCTATGAACTTTTTCAGTACGCAATCATGGCAGACGTTTTTGCCAAGAGCATTCTCAAGAAAAAACGCCCTTCAATCGGACTTCTCAATATCGGAGAAGAAGAATCCAAAGGCACCGAAGTCATCAAGGAAACTTACAAACTTCTTCGGGAATCCACGCTGAACTTCATCGGAAACATCGAGGGGCGCGATTTTTTCTCCGGCAAAGCCGATTGCATCATCTGCGACGGCTTCGTCGGCAATGTCGTGCTCAAGATGATCGAAAGCGTTCTGGAGACCTCGGTCGCACTCATCGGCCGCGAACTTCGCAAAAATCCGATCACTTCGATTGCTGCATGGCTCTTGAAACCCGCTCTTTCCTCCATCCGCAAAGAGACGGACTACGAAGAAGCCGGCGGCGCGCCGCTTCTCGGCGTGGACGGAAACGTCATCATCAGTCACGGTATCTCCTCCGCTCTTGCCATCCGCAATGCAATTCGCGTTGCGGGAGAGCTCGTCACCACGCGCGTCAACGCGCAGATCGTGGAAGCCATCACCCCATACCTAAATCATGCCGTTCCGCCAGTTCCTCCGGTTGAACGTAAACCCAGCAATACATGATTATATCCGCAAGGATAAAAAGGAATCAATGACTGCACCTTATCGTGCTGCTATTACAGGGCTCGGAGCATATTTGCCTGAAAAAGTTTTAACGAACGCGGACATCGAAAAAATCGTCGATACTTCGGACGAGTGGATTCGAACGCGTACCGGTATCCGCGAGCGTCGGATCGCTGCCGAAAGCCAGGCTACGAGTGATCTCGCACTACCGGCGGCACGGGAAGCTTTAAAAAATGCCGGGATCACCCCGCAAGATCTCGATCTTATTATTGTTGCGACTACGTCGCCTGACATGATTTTTCCTTCAGCCTCTTGTTACCTTCAGGCGAAACTCGGCGCTTCCTGCGGGGCTTTTGACCTTGCGGCCGCCTGTTCCGGCTTTGCCTATGCCCTTTCCGTTGCTGAAGGATTTGTAAAGTCCGGCATTTACAAGCATGTGCTGGTCGTCGGAGCTGAAACAATCTCGAGATTCATTAACTGGAAAGACCGCGGCACATGCGTTCTCTTTGGGGATGGTGCCGGAGCGGCCGTTGTTTCCAAATCCAAGGACGGTCACGGCATTCTCGCATCGTATCTTGGCGCAGACGGCAACCAAAGCGAGATCCTCCAGATTCCCGCAGGCGGTTCCAGAATCCCGCCAAGCGCCGAAAGCGTTGCAAACAATCAGCATTATATCCGTATGGATGGTCCGGCACTTTTCAAGATCGCGGTCAAAACCATGGAGCAAGCCGTCCTCAAGGTACTGGAGCACGAGAAACTTCAGGTAAAAGATATCCATTGCCTGATTCCGCATCAGGCAAATGACCGCATCCTCCGTGCCGTTGCAGATCGTCTTGGAATTCCCCATGAAAAAGTTTTTATTAACGTCGACCGTTACGGCAACATGTCAAGCGCTTCCACGGTCGTCGGTCTTTATGAAGCCGTCAAGAGCGGGGCGGTCAAGAAAGGGGACTATGTGGTCCTCGTCGCTTTCGGCGGCGGTCTCACTTGGGGTGCAAGTCTCATCAAGTGGTGATGTCCCTATGACCAAGCCAATAGGTTTCCTGTTTCCGGGGCAGGGTGCTCAATTTGTGGGCATGGGAAAGGATCTTTATGAGCAAAGCCCGGCCGCTTGCGCGCTTTATAAAAAAGCCGACGAGATTCTAGGCTACTCCATCAGCCAGATCTGTTTTATCGGACCTGAAACCGAATTGACCCGTACCCTTTATGCTCAAACCGGCATCATGGTCACAAGTCTCGCAGCACTCGCCGCACTCCGTGAAAAGAATCCCGATCTCACACCCTTGATCGTCGCAGGCTTGAGCCTTGGTGAGTTCACCGCCTTGACTGTCGCGGGAGCCATCTCCTTTGAAGATGCGTTGAAACTTGTGCAAGTCCGTGCCGAAGCGATGGAAGCTTCGGCCAAGAACAATCCGGGAACCATGGCTTTCGTCATGGGCCTCACGATTGAGCAATGCGTTGCAGTAGCCCAAGAAGCGGGTTGCGAGGTCGCAAATCTCAATGCTCCCGATCAGACAGTTCTTTCCGGGACATTAGCGGCCATTGAAAAAGCCTGCAAGCTCGCGGAAGCCAAAGGCGCCAAGCGCGCGATGTCGCTTAAAGTCGGCGGGGCTTTTCATTCATCGCTCATGAGCGAGGCCAAAGCCCGGCTTGAGGCCGCACTCGCCAATACTCCGATCCATGAACCTGCGTGCGCTTTTATTCCCAATGTCACGGCACAAAAGGTTTCAAATCCCGAAGAGATCCGGTCGTTGCTCGCGAAGCAACTTACAAGTTCGGTCCAGTGGGTCCGGACCCTGGCGACCGCCAGGGAATCCGGGATCATCACTTACCTGGAGATCGGTCCCGGAAAAATTCTCAAAGGACTGGCGCGCAAATGCCAGCCGGAACTTGAAGTTTTTTCATTTGGTTCGATGGCTGATTTCAAAAACCTCGAATTGCTCGCGTTGTTGGCAAAATCATAACGATAAGGAGAATGGACCATGATGCTGAAAGATAAAGTTGCGCTTGTGACCGGCGCCGGCCGCGGGATCGGCCAGGCAATCGCCCTTGCGTTTGCAAAAGAGGGCGCCATTTTGGTGCTTTCGGACCTCAAAATCGAGTTTTTGGCGGAGACCGAGACCCTCGCAAAACAGGCGGGATCCCCGAAATGCATTTTGACGCAAGCTAATGTGGCTAATGGAGATGAAGTGGACCAAGTCGTCAAAATTGCCCTTGACACCTTTGAGCGCATCGATATACTCGTCAACGTTGCGGGCATCACGAAGGACGGATTGCTCGCAACCATGTCCGAACAGGACTGGGACGACGTTCTTTCGATCAATTTGAAGAGCGCATTCCTCTTCACAAAGGCGTGCGCAAGGCCCATGATGAAGCAGCGAGCCGGAGCGATCATCAATATCGCTTCCATCATCGGGATCGCCGGGAACGCCGGTCAGGCGAATTACGCGGCCTCCAAAGGCGGCATGATCGCCCTGACGAAGAGCACAGCGAAAGAATTAGCCAAAAGGAACATCCGGGCCAATGCGATCGCCCCGGGGTTCATCAAGAGCAAGATGACCGACAAGCTTCCGCCGGATCTGGTCGAGAAAATGAAAGAGCGGATCGGGCTCAGGCGTCTCGGAGAGCCTCAAGATGTGGCGAGTGTTGCCGTATTTCTTGCATCGGAAGCATCAGCCTATGTCACCGGACAGACGATCGTCGTAGACGGTGGCCTCGTGCTCTGATGCGATTATCAAGCAGTAAAGCTTTAAATCATTAAAGGAGGAAACATCAATGGGCGTTCAAGAAAAGATCACAGAAATTATTGTCGAACAGCTTGGTGTGAAACCTGAGGAAGTCGTTCCGGAAGCATCTTTCGTGGATGATCTTGGTGCGGATTCTTTGGACACGGTCGAATTGGTCATGGCCTTCGAAGAAGAGTTCGGAGCGGAGATCCCGGATGAAGATGCCGAAAAACTCCAGACCGTGGGAGATGCCATCAAGTACGTCTCGGAAAAGACGGGCCAGAAGTAGTCTCTCGTCCCTCCACTCCTACAAATCTTTTCACCCACGGGGATTTCAGCTATCATGCGTCGTGTAGTCATTACCGGTATAGGCATGGTCACACCTCTAGCCAATACCGCCGAAGAAACTTGGCAGGGATTTTTGAAAGGCAGGAGCGGCACGGGTCCTTTGACCCAAATCGACTCGTCACCTTTCAATTCCAAAGTCGCTGCCGAGGTCAAGAACTTCGAGCCCTCCAAGTATATGTCCATGAAAGATATCAAAAAGACGGATATCTTTGTCCAGTTCGGGGTCGCCAGCGCCAAGATGGCCATGGCTGACGCCCGACTTGACATCGCCAAGGAAGACGCTCATCGCATCGGCATCCTGGTCGGTTCGGGAATCGGAGGACTGCGCGTGATCGAGGAACAGCACCGCCAAATGATGGAAAAAGGGCCGGGTCGTATTTCTCCCTTCCTGATCCCGATGCTCATCGTCAACATGGCCCCGGGACAGATTTCCATCGCGCTCGGCCTCAAAGGGCCGTGCACTTGCGTGGCCACGGCCTGTGCGACGGGCTCGAACGCCATTGGGGATGCTTTCAAACTCATTCAACGCGAAGAAGCGGATGTCATGTTCGCCGGCGGCACGGAATCCTGCATCACGAACCTCGGGTTCGGCGGGTTCGATGCCATGAAAGCCTTGAGCACCCACAACGAGCACCCCGAAACCGCATCCCGTCCGTTCGATAAGACGCGCAGCGGATTCGTGATGGGCGAAGGCTGCGCCATTCTGATCATGGAAGAGTTGGAGCACGCGAAAAAGCGCGGGGCACGGATCTACGCCGAAATGGCAGGATACGGCATGACCTCCGACGCCAGCCACATCACAGCACCGGACCCGAGCGGGGAAGGAGCCGCTCGCTGCATGATCATTGCCATGAAAGATGCGAAGATCCGTCCCGAAGACGTGGATTACATCAATGCTCATGGGACTTCGACCCTGATGAATGATAAGGTCGAAACCTTGGCTATCAAAAAAGCTTTGGGCGAGAATATCGCACGCAAGGTCCGAATCAGTTCGACTAAATCCATGGTCGGGCATCTGCTCGGTGCGGCGGGAGCAGTGGAAGGCGCGGTCTGCGTTTTGGCCATCCGCGATCAGATCGTTCCGCCGACCATTAATTACAAACATCCGGACCCGGAATGCGATTTAAATTACGTTCCAAACGAAGCCCAGACATGCCGCGTCCGTGTCACTTTATCGAACTCACTGGGTTTTGGGGGCCATAATGCCTGTATCGCGTTCAAAGCGTATCAAGAATAAGCCCTTATTTTCCTCTTCAGACCGTACCCTTTTCTGCCGAAATATCAGCTATAAGAATCAACCCTGAAGGGGATCAGCTCTATCCTAAGAGCGTACATGCATGCGCCTTAAAAAACTCGAGCTTTTAGGTTTCAAGTCCTTCGCCGATAAAACCGAGGTTGCTTTTGACCAAGGGGTCACTTGCATCGTCGGTCCTAACGGTTGTGGTAAGAGTAACGTCTCGGACGCTATCCGTTGGGTTCTGGGCGAGCGTAGCGCTAAACTTTTGCGCGGTTCGACCATGGAAGACGTCATCTTCAACGGCACCGAAGTCCGCAAACCTCTCGCCTTCGCTGAAGTTTCCCTCACGATCGATAATGCGGACCGCGGCATGCCAATCGAGTATAACGAAGTCACAATTACGCGTCGCCTTTACCGGACCGGCGAAAGCGAATACCTCCTCAACAAGACCCAGTGCCGGCTTAAAGACATCCAGGATCTGATCCTCGACACCGGCATCGGTTCCTCGTCCTATTCCATGATCGAACAAGGAAGGATCGACTACATTCTCAAGGCTGATCCGGAAGAACGCCGTTTCCTCATTGAAGAAGCCGCCGGTATCGCCAAGTACAAGGTCAAGAAAGACGAGTCTATCCGCAAGCTCGAACGCACGGAAGAGAACTTAAAACGCCTCCAGGACATTGTCTTCGAGGTGCAGAAAAATATCCAGTACGCCGAACGTCAGGCTAAACGCGCCGAACGTTACAAACTCGAGCTCGAACGCCTCAAAACGCTTGAGATCAAGCGCGCTTTTCATGACCGGCAACAGATTGAACAAAAAAAAACCGACCTCACGCAAAGCTTCCAGTCCAAAAAAGACGAGCTTACGGCTCTTGAGTTGAAGCTCCAAGCCCAGCATCAAGCAATCGAGGATCAGGAAACCCGCGTTCGGGGAATCGGTCAACGTTGCCACGTCAAAGAAGGCGAGCGCTATCAATCTCTCGCACAGATCGAAACGAATGAACAAAAACTTCAATTTATCCGGGATAAACGCGTGGAACTCGCCCAGCAGCGCGGCCAGTTGCTTCAAGAACAAGACCAACTGCGCCAAGCGATCGAAGCCGCTGCCGTCAAAAAGAATGAGCTTCACGAACTTCTAAGTACCCGGGAGAACGAAAGTTCCCAGGTCCAAGCGCGCCTCACGGAAGTCATGCAGAAGCTTCAGCAGCAAGAGTCTCGGATCCAGGAAACCAAGAACGCCCTTGAAACAGCCCGTAAAGAATTCTTCGAAGCCGCCCAGGTCACCACTCATGCCCGCAACGAATTCCACCGTACCAAAGCTCTTGCAGAAAATTTGGAGTCGCAGCGCTGTCGGGAGGAATCGAATTCGGACCGCCTTACCGAGCAGATCGCATCCTGGGATGGAAAACTGAAGCTTTGCATCCAATCGCTTGAGAACACGAACTCCGAACTCCAGAATGCGCTAAGCGGCCATCAAGGACTCCGGGCTACAACCCATGCTTTTGAACATGAACTCACAGAACTTCGCAAGCATGCACACGAGACCCGCCTTGCACTCCGCGAAAAAGAATCCCGGCTTCGCACTCTCACGGAAATGGAAGGTGCGAGCTCGGCCGCGTTCCAGGAATTTCTTGGCGAAGCGACCCAACAGGTGCCGGGACTTGTCAGGAGCCTCCAGGAAGTCGTGAAGGTTCAAGAAGGTTATGAATGGGCCATCGATGTGGCTCTGGGACAGTTTGCCAGATCCTTAGTTGCCGGCGACGTAATGACTGCACGGACGCTTGTGGAACGACTGAATTCCAAGCGTTCTCTTGCCACCGGGATCTTTTTTAAAACGCAAGCTTCCTGTCTTTCGGAGATATCCCAGTATTATGCGCCATTTGGGTTCCGTCCGCTTGCCGATTTTGTCCAAATCGAACCCGGTTATGAAGGCATTCTTGAGAATATTCTCATCGGTGAAACCTTCCCGCTTGATCAGCTTGAGTTGTTCTTAAAAACTCCGATCCCGACAAACCTCGTTTCGCATGACGGACTGTTTTTAAGTTCCGACCGCCGGCTCTTTTTCTGGAACGATCAGAGTCGCTCCCAGATCTTTTTTTCAAGAGATTCTGAAATTTCGAAGATCCGGCAGGAGATCGAAACTCTTACGGCACAAGCGCAGGAAAAAGAAAAGAAGACCGGTTATCTTGAAAACGAACTCGCAACTCTGCGTACTCAAGGCGCTGAAGCGGACGAACAAAAAACCTCGACCCTCATTGAAAAAGAATCTTTCGAAAGTGAAAAAAAGAACATTGTCGACCGCCTCCAGAGCCTAAAAGCCGAAAATGAATTGTCGGCTTCTGAGATTCGTGACTTGACACAAGAGACCGGCCAGGTCCGCGTCACGCTCGAACAGATTCAGGCGTCTCTGGCCCAAAAAGAGCAGGAAGAATCAAAATTCGGGATGATCCAGCACCAGAGGGAAAAAGACCTTGAGCAGTACCTGGGTGCCCGAGAGGAAGTTCTGAACGCAGTCCGGCAATGTCAGGCGCAGGCCGAGCAATTCCAGCAAGGGATGCAGCACATCGAGGAATCTTTACGTCTTGTCGAACAACACGCGCAAAAAGATCAAGAGCGGCAAACCCTCCTCGATCATGGAAAAGAACGCATCGCAGCCAAAGAACGGGAACTGGACCAAGAGGAGGTTGTCTGCGTCCGCCTCGCCGAAGAACATCAGCAATGTTTGCATGCCGTGGATGTCGACCTTGAACTGCTTCACAAAGATCAGCGGGAACAGGAAGAACTTCTTGCGGATCAGCGTCACGCCCTGGATCAAATGCTTCACTCCCAAAAGGTCCTGCAGGACGAGGAGCACCAGATCTCGCTCCAGCAAATGGATCTCGACTACCAGCTCAAGAACGTGGGGGAGCGGCTCCTTCAGCGCTACCGTCTGAACCTTTCGGAGCTTAACAGCCAGGATTATATTTTTACGGAGGAAGAATTATCCTCGGCCGAGGAGACGATCACGGCACTTCAAAGTAAGGTCGATTCCCTGGGCACGGTCAACCTCCTTGCCATCGAAGAGTATCAGGAATTAAAACAACGTTACGATTTCCTCCTGGCCCAGCAAAAAGACCTCGACGACGCGCGAAATTCTCTCATGGAAGCCATCCGTAAGATCAATCAAACTACCAAACAGCTTTTTGAGGACACCTTCAAGCAAGTACAGGACACCTTCAAGCAGTATTACCAGATCCTTTTCCGCGGCGGCGATGCGCGGATCTTTCTGATCGACGAAACGCATCCGCTCGAATCGGGAATCGATATCGTCGTGCGCCCTCCGGGAAAGAAACAGCAGAACATGTCGCTTTTGTCGGGCGGGGAAAAAGCCTTGACCGCCGTGGCGCTTCTTTTCGCCCTTTTCAAGATCAAACCGTCGCCCTTCTGCCTTTTGGACGAAATCGATGCGCCTCTTGATGAGGCCAACATTGACCGCTTTCTTACGGTGCTCCGCTCTTTCATCGATCAATCCCAGTTCATCATCATCACGCATAACCGAAAGACCATCGCCATGGGAGATTCTCTTTACGGCGTCACCATGGAAGAGCCCGGCATTTCCAAGATCGTTTCCGTGAAGGTCCGCTCCGGCGAAGAATCCCTTCCGGGCGAAGATCTTCATCCGAAGGTCGCTGCCGAAATCGAAGCGGATGCTACGGCTGCCGAAACCACGGACACCATCAGCTCTTGAGCATTCCGAATTATCTGACCCTTTTCAGGATTCTTCTCACCCCGATTTTTTTTATCACGCTTGTTTCCTACACCCCCGAGAAGGAAGGGCTTCGTCTCGTTGCGCTGGCGATCTTCGTGATCGCCGCTTTGACCGACGCGCTCGACGGAATCCTGGCCCGGTTCCTGAAGCAACGAACAGCGTTGGGGCAAATGCTTGACCCTCTCGCCGACAAGATACTCCTCTTGAGCGCTTACATCGGTCTTCTCTTTGTCGCCTCGCTTCCGTTTCGGCCACCGCTCTGGATCACCATCACAATCATCTTCCGCGATCTGATCCTTCTCTTCGGGTTTCTCACCTTGAACTTCGCCGCCGTAAAGATCGAAGTGCAGCCAAACATCTGGGGAAAGCTCACGACGGTCTCCCAAATGCTCCTTTTATGTTTCATCCTGCTCAAATGGCCTGTTGCAATACCTCTGGCTTTTCTCACGGTAACATTCACGATCGTCTCAGGTATCATCTACATCACACGGGGGTTAAAATTCATCCAATGAACGGCCTTTTTTTGTCCGCTTCATTTATTCTTGCGGCTTATCTCTTAGGTTCCATTCCGTTCGGTCTCATTGCCGGTTTCAAATTGAAAGGCCTCGATATCCGGGAGCACGGCAGCAGGAACATCGGCGCAACCAACGTTTTCCGCGTGGTAGGAAAAAAGTGGGGGATCATGGTCCTTCTGATGGACGCCATTAAAGGTTATATCGCCTGTATTTTCCCGGCGTTTTTCGGCCAAAGTCCTGCTCTCTCATTCCAGTTGCTTTTGGGCGTCAGCGCGATCCTGGGACATAGTTTCCCAATTTGGCTCAAGTTTAAAGGGGGGAAAGGCGTGGCCACCTCGCTGGGAGTGTTCCTAGCCATTGCTTGGATCCCGACGCTTATCACGTTCGGTCTCTGGATCCTCTGCTTCACGATCACTCACATCATCTCGCTCTCCTCACTCGTAGCCGCAGGGATGTTTCCGATTATGATCGCGTGGTGCTACGCAGGAACCCCCGGGATCAAATTCCTCATGCCGATCAGCATCTCTCTGGCCGCTTTTATCTTCTATACCCACCGCGCCAACGTCCAGCGTCTCCTTCAAAGAACCGAAAAGAAGCTTTTTTGATTGTCCCCTTGACAATTAAATAAAATCATATATTGTTTTTATATAAATAATATTCTATAGTGGCGACTTTTCTTAAATTGTCTTTACAGATGGAAGGTTGGCCGATAGAATTCCAACTCGCACGTCTTCCTAAAGGAGAAAATTATGAGCGAACGAAAGAAAGCCGAGAAATCCATCGCTTCCGAAGCAAAAAAATCCACCGATAAACAAAAAGCCCTCGAACTTACCCTCCAGCAAATCGAAAAACAGTTCGGCAAAGGCTCCATCATGAAACTCGGCGACCAACACCACGAAAATGTCGCCGCAATCCCCACAGGAGCCTTGAGCCTCGATATCGCAACAGGTGTCGGCGGCATCCCTCGCGGACGCATCGTCGAAATCTATGGTCCCGAATCAAGCGGCAAGACTACGCTCACGCTGAATATTATTGCCCGCATCCAGGCCACAGGCGGCGTTGCGGCTTTTATCGACGCAGAACATGCTTTGGACCCGCAATATGCGCAGAAGATCGGGGTCAAGGTCGATGAACTTCTTATCTCACAGCCCGATTCCGGCGAACAAGCGCTCCAGATCGCGGAAATGCTCGTGCGTTCGAACTCCGTCGACCTCATCATCGTTGATTCGGTGGCAGCGCTCGTCCCGCGCGCCGAGATCGAAGGGGAGATGGGGCAGTCGCAAATGGGCCTTCAGGCACGCTTGATGTCTCAAGCCATGCGTAAACTCACGGCCATTATCAGCAAATCCAAGACCTGCATTATTTTCATCAATCAGTTGCGCGAGAAAATCGGCGTCATGTTCGGCAACCCCGAGACCACACCCGGCGGCAAAGCCCTCAAGTTCTATGCCTCCATGCGATTGGACATCCGCAGGATCGCGAGTCTGAAAAAGGGCGACGTCGTTGTCGGAAACCGGGTGCGCGTCAAGGTCGTCAAGAACAAGGTCGCGGCCCCGTTCCGCCAGGCGGAATTTGACATCCTGTTCGAGGAGGGCATTTCGCGCTCCTCAAACATCGTGGAGCTCGGCACCCAATACCAGGTGATCGACAAGTCCGGAACCTGGCTCGCCTATAACGACCAAAAACTCGGCCAAGGTAAGGATGCGGCACGGATTTTTCTGAAGGAGAATAAGAAGCTTCTCGAAGAGATCGAATTGAAGATCCTGGAGAAGGTTGCCTCTGGAGAAAGCGCGGTCGTCGGCGCGGTTGCCGAATAATCCTCGCCAGTACCGTTCTCCATTTGATTTTAGGGGTTAACGGTACGGCATTGCGAACCCTTAAAATCAATAGTAACGCAGCGCCAGAAAAGTTCCTTTCAGAAAGGACGGCCCGAGATAGCGCGGACCGTCCTTTCTCATCTATTCTATGGACAAAATGCTAGCGGAAGAACAAACCAAGCAGGCGCTCATCACCTGCTTGAGGCTACTTGCCGCCAGTCCCAAAAGCGGTCACGAGCTGAAAAGGAAACTCGCGGCCAAAGGCTACTCCGTCGAGATCATTGATCAGGCACTTAACGATCTCAGAACCCAAGGCGTCCTGGATGACACGGCATACGCCAAGGACCTGATGGCCCGTTTCACCCTTGGCCGACCCGTGGGCCGTCACAAGATCGCATTTGAATTGAAACGCCACGGAATTTCGAAAAAGATCAGCGACGAAATGCTGGAGAAGCTGTCAATCAAAGATGAGACCGAACGCGCACTTGAGCAAGCCCGGTTGAAGTGGACCGGTTGGTCCCAATTGGACCCGCGAAAACGCAAGAAACGCCTTTATGATTTTCTGATACGGAAAGGATACGATTTCCAGATCGCTCAGGACATCCTTCAAAAGCTTTCGAAGGAATCCACGATCGATGAGATTTAAATCTCTATGAAAACAGCTACGAACGACCTGCGAAAAGCTTTCCTGGAATTTTTCAAGTCCAAGGGCCACACCGTAGTCGCAAGCGATTCCTTGGTACCCCAAAACGACCCGTCTTTGCTGTTCACCGGGGCAGGGATGAATCAATTCAAGGAATACTTCCTGGGGGTTAAAAAGGACCTTAAAAGAGCCACAACAAGCCAAAAATGCCTTAGGACGGGCGATCTCGACGAGGTGGGCCGGACGCCCTATCACCACTCGTTTTTCGAGATGCTGGGCAATTTCTCGTTCGGAGATTACTTCAAAAAAGAGGCTATCGAATGGGCTTGGGAATTCTTGACCCGGACACTTTCTATTCCAAAAGAGCGGCTCCGCATCACAGTCCACGAAAAAGACACGGAGGCCTTCGAAATATGGCACAAGGTGATTGGTCTGCCTAAAGACCGGATTTTCCTTTGCGGCGATAAAACGAATTTCTGGCCCGCGAACGCGCCCAAAGACGGCCCGAACGGCCCGTGCGGCCCGTGCTCCGAGATATACTTTGACCAGAAGCCGGAGATCCGGGGAACACCGGTCGATGACTCCGGAAAATTCGCGGAGATATGGAACCTTGTTTTCACCCAGTACGACCGCCAGGACGGCGGCAAGCTCGTTCCGCTCGCGAACAAGAATATCGACACCGGGATGGGACTTGAGCGTCTCGCGTGCGTTCTTCAGGGAAAGGCCTCCAACTTCGAGATCGATATCTTTCAGCCGATAAATGCTGCTGTTGAAAATTTTTTACAACTCACGGTTCCAATTTCCATGAAAAGAAGTTTATACGCGATCAGTGACCATGTTCGAGCAGTGGTCTTTGCCCTAGCCGATGGCGTGACCCCTTCGAATGAAGGGAGAGGGTATGTTGTTCGGAAGCTTTTACGAAAAGCCATTTGGCAAGCCCGCGAAATAATCGTCTCGCTTGAACCTTCCCGAAAAGGGCACAATGTAGGCCTTCACGAAACCGTATCATCCGTTATCAGCATAATGGCCGATGCCTACCCAGAATTACGAAGCGCAGAAAAAAGCATCATCGACGTTTTCCGTGCTGAAGAGAATGCTTTCCTGAACAACCTAGAAAGCGGGGTAGAAAGGCTGAGAGAGATTACTAACAAGCTAAAAGAGGAAAAACAAACCATTATTCCTGGAGCAATAGCCTTTAAATTGCACGACACCTTCGGATTTCCCATAGATATTATTCAGAGCATGGCGGAAAGGCGGGGCTTTGAAGTTGACAAAAATACATTCAACCAACTCATGGAAAATCAAAGGAGCCGTTCCAAAGGAGCCAGTAATCTCAGTGCAACAATCTTTGTAAGTTCCGGGCTTGATAAAATCCCGGCCAATATCCCGGCCACGACATTCCTTGGCTATGACGCTTTGCAAGCAAAGGCCAAGATCCTCTGGCACCAGACCGAGGGAAAACAGGCGACTGTCATGCTCGACCAAACGCCTTTCTACGCGGAAAGCGGCGGGCAGGTTGGCGACCAGGGCATGATCGAAGGAGAGGGGCTTAAGCTCAAAGTCCTCGATACCAAAAAACTCGATAAATATTTTTTGCATCACGCTGAGATCCTACAAGGCGCTGTCAAAAACGGCTTGACGGTAAGCACCGTCGTCGACCGTTCCCTCCGCGAGGGAATCATGCGTAATCACACAGCCACGCATCTTTTGCATGCCGCGCTACGGACCACACTCGGAAGTTCTGTTCGCCAGCTCGGCTCGCTTGTCGCGTCCGACCGTCTGCGCTTCGACTTTTCATTCGGCCGCGCCGTGACCCCCGAAGAGCTTCGTGCGATCGAGAAGGCGACTAACGATCAGATCCTGGACGATCGTCCGGTCCAAAAAGAATCCAAAAGCCTGGAAGACGCCAAAAGAGAAGGCGCGTTGGCCTTCTTCGGAGATAAATACGGAGACAAAGTTCGCATGATCAGCATCCCGGAGTTCAGCAAAGAGCTCTGCGGGGGCACTCATTGCGACCGCACAGGACAGATCGGCATGCTGATCATCACCGGAGAATCTTCGGTGGCAAGCGGCGTTCGTCGCATTGAAGCCGTCACCGGAGCCTACGCCCTGAGCTATGTCAGAAATTTGCAGGATCAGATATCCGGGATCTCCAAAACCTTGAAAGTGGGAGCCGCAGATATTCCCGCTCGCATCGCGAAACTTATGGAAAGCCTGAAGGCTCAGAAAAAGATCGGAGCGCAAGCATCCGCGAATCTTGTGGACATCAAAACGCTCCTTGGAAACGCCCGTAAAGCCGGTTCCTGCCGCATCGTGGTCACTTTGCTGGACAATGCAGGGATTCCCGCGCTGCGTGATCTTTCCAACCAGCTCCGCGAAGAGGGGCAAAAACTTGTTTTTGTGATCGCCACATCGCAGGAGGAAAAACTTCATGTGATCATCGGACGCAGTGCCGATCTGCAGAAAACGCCCTTGGACATGAAGGCCCTTTTTGGTAGGCTATCCGGACTGCTTAATGTCACCGGAGGCGGGCGACCGGACGTCGTACAGGCGGGCGGATCCAACCCGAGGCTATTCGCGGTCGCCAAAACCAGAGTTGAAGAAGCCGTCGCGGCCTATCTCGCGGAAAAAGGAATGTAATTCATGCAAGTACTTAGCTGGGACAAACAAACGCAGAAAAAGATCCGGCGCGACTACGCCACGTTCTTCGATACGACGATCTTTAAAAAGGTCAGCCGTATCCTTTCCGAAGTGCGCCAGTCCGGAGATACGGCGCTCCGCCGCTACACCCGCGAATTCGACGGGATCGAACTTCCTCTCAAACGGCTCACTGTCACCCAAGGGGATATCAACCGCGCATTTGAAAAAATCCAGGTCCAGTTCGTCCCGCTTCTCAAACAAATCACGGAAAATGTCCGCGAATATTACGAAAAAGAATTGAAGAAATCTTTTGAGATCACCGGCCCGAACGGTGTCCATCTCGGCAAGCGCTACGAACCGATTGACCGGGTGGGGATCTACATCCCAGCGGGGACCGCGCCGCTCGTTTCGACCGTCTACATGACCGTAATTCCTGCGAAGGTCGCGGGCGTAAAGCAGATTGCCATTGCCACGCCGCCTCGTCGTGACACCGGCGATATTGACCCGCATATCCTGGCGGTTGCCAATCTTTTGGGAGTGAACGAAATTTATCGCGTGGGCGGCGTCCAGGCCATCGGCGGACTCGCGTTCGGCACCAAAACCATTCCCAAGGTCGACAAGATTGTCGGCCCGGGCAACGCTTACGTCACCGAAGCCAAACGTCAGGTTTATGGCTTCGTGGATATTGACATGGTCGCCGGCCCGAGTGAAGTTGCCATTCTCGCGGACGCAACCGCAAATCCGGATTTTGTCACCTGCGATCTTCTCGCCCAGACCGAACATCACGGTGGTATGGGGTATCTGATCACAAACTCCAAAAAACTGGTCGACGTGATGCGCAAACGCGTGGACTCCGGTATCATCATCCAGGTCAAGTCGGTGGCGGAGGGCTGCGAAGTCGCCAACGAGATCGCGGCCGAGCACTTGGAGATCATGACCGAAGATCCCGAAAAAGCGGCTCAAGCGATACGTCACGCCGGCGCGATTTTCCTCGGACCCTATTCACCGGCCGTGATCGGGGATTATATCGCGGGACCAAGCCATGTGCTCCCAACGGGCGGCACCGCGCGCTATTTTTCGCCCTTGAGCGCATCGACTTTCATTAAAAGTTCGCAGATCATTCACTATACTCCCGAGGCGCTGGAAGCCGCAAAAGAGCATGTCCAGAAACTGACGGACATGGAGGGACTTTTCCTGCACCGGATCTCCCTGGAAGCACGCCTCGTCAAGAAGAACGCAGAACCGGAAAAGGAGTCCAGATCATGAAAGCAAGAAAGGCCTCGGTCAAGCGCAAGACTTCCGAAACTGACATTCAAGTCGAGTTCGCGGTAGATGGGATGGGATCGTCAAAAATCGATACCCAGATCCCGTTCCTCGATCACATGCTCACGCTGCTCGCAAAACACGGACTCTTTGACCTGAGAATCAAAGCGCGCGGGGATCTGGAAGTCGATATTCATCACACCAATGAAGATATCGGGATCGCTCTCGGCCAGGCCCTGGCAAAAGCCCTGGGGGACAAAAAGGGGATTCGTCGCTACGGCTCTTTTGCTGTCCCGATGGATGAGGCCCTCGTTCGCGTCACTTTGGACATTTCCGGAAGGCCGTCGCTTTATGTATCAAAGGCCAAGGGTGTCCGTTTGTCCCGCCAGCCGAAGTATGCGTTCGATGACGCTGTTGATTTTCTGCGTTCCTTCTGCCAGCACGCGGGTATCAACATGCACCTCGGCGTTCTCGCCGGAGAAGACACACATCACATTATCGAAGGCATGTTCAAGGGGGTCGCAAAAACCTTGGATATGGCGACCTGTTTGGACCCCCGCGTCCACGGGATCCCTTCGACCAAGGGAATGCTCTGAACAAGCCATGAGCATTGAGTCAAAAGATTTTTACTCACGGCTTAGGCCTCAAGCCTCGGGATTATAAATTATGATCGCCATCATCGACTACGGCATGGGCAATCTCCGCAGTGTATCCAAGGCTCTGGAGTATCTCGGCGCTTCCTACAAACTTTGCTCCAAAGGAAAAGACCTCGCTCGCGCCACAAAAATAATCCTGCCCGGAGTCGGCGCTTTTGGAGATGCCATGAAGGAATTGAAATCTCGCGGTTTCATTAACGTAATCGGCGGACTTGTCACTCATAAAATAAAGCTCATGGGCGTTTGCCTCGGCCTTCAACTTTTTTTTGAAAAAAGCGAGGAGAATCCCGGCGTGGCAGGCCTCGGTGTTTTCAAAGGTACCGTCCGGAAATTCCGTTCCAAAAACGTCAAGATCCCGCATATGGGATGGAATGATCTCAAAGTCCTTAAAAAACACCCGTTGCTTGAAGGAATCCCGAACGGGGAGTATTTCTATTTCGTACACTCATACTATGGAAAACCCGAGGCTAAAAGCCTGACGCTTGCCTCCTGCAAATACGGCCGGGAAGATTTTCCCGCCGTGGTCGGCAACGAACATGTTTTTGCGACCCAGTTCCATCCTGAAAAAAGCCAGGAAGCGGGCCTGCGTATCCTTAAAAATTTCATTCAGTGGTAAAACGTTGAATCGGCATTACGTCATCCCCGAGCGCTTTAATCGGGGATCTAGTTTTTGGATTCCCGCCGGCGCGGGAATGACCGGGAGAAAATGGTAATGAACCTTTATCCTGCGATCGATATTTTTCAAGGCAAAGTCGTGCGCCTCACGCGAGGGGATTACAATGCCTGCGTCGTTTATTCCACAAACCCGGCCGCCACGGCAAAGGATTGGGAACAGGAAGGTGCACGGTGGATCCATGTCGTGGATCTCGAAGGCGCCAAAACCGGCACACTCACCAACGATGCATCGCTCACCGCAATATGCCAAAACGTTAAAGCCAAAGTTCAGTTCGGCGGCGGGCTGCGTCATATCGAAGATATCGAAAAGGTGCTTGCACTGGGTATCTCGCGCGTCGTGCTCGGCACCAAAGCACTGGACAAAACCTTTCTGGAAAAGGCGATCTTGAAATTTAAAGAAAAAATCGCCGTGGGATTGGATGTTCGCCACGAACAGGTCAAGACCGCCGGGTGGATGCGCGACGGGAATATCACACTCCAGGAGGCCTTGAAACTTTTCGATCAACTCGGTGTCACAACTCTGATCTATACGGACATCGAAAAAG
>JBAZER010000001.1:0-142135 GCA_041653795.1 Candidatus Omnitrophota bacterium | reverse complement strand
GCCAGAATAACCCCCTCTGACTTATCCTTAAAATTCTTCGGAATACCTTCGGTGAGAAAAACAACAACTTCTCCGGCGGGTGGATACCATGTTCCGGGGCACTTACAAAAGCTCGGGATTCATTCCTGAACTTTTTGAGTTTATGAAAACAGGCGAGAGATTTTTCCCACAGAACGGGTTCGTCTGGCGAGCTGCGGCGGAGAAGTAAGTCCTGCAAATAAAAACAGCACAGGACATAACATCGCCGGACTTGTATCCGAAGTCTTTTGCGAAGGGGGATAAAAAATTTAAGCGAAAATGATCAGGTCAATTTTTGATTAGGATGTGCCAAGGAATTTAGTGTAGAATAAATCAAGTAGGTAAGTAGTGAAAACCTAAGGAGGAATTACAAATGGTTAAGTTTTTGAGCATGATGTTGGTAGTGGCCATGGTTTTTAGTTTTGCTTGCGGTACGGCTATGGCAAAAGATCAAACTGCAAAAGAAGCCGGCGAGAAATTCGTTGATGCTTCAAAACAGGTCGGTAAAGGCATTGGAAAAGGAACGGTAGCCACAGGTAAAGCTGTTGGTCAAACGGTCCTCAATACTGGAACCGCCGTGGTTGACATCGGTAAAACAGTGGTTGAACAAACAGGCAGTATTGTGAAGCCTGTTGCAACCTTCGGCAAAGATACCTCTACTGAGCTTGAGGAAGGTGCCAAGGAATTAGACGAAAAAAAATAGGCTTACAAGTCTATCAGAGGTCTGTTTTAAAGGGTGGCGCTTTGAAAGGCGCCACCCTTTTTTTGTGACATTGTGACATAATTCATTCCATGCCGGAATTCTGCTGATTCTGCCACTCGCCTGGCCGGGCTATCCCAGGTGGAGGTATAACTGTCCGGTCTTTGAACCGCGCCTAAAGGGGTCTGGCGGCAACAGTTCAGCAGGCAATATTTCCTCCAAAAATCAGTCCCATTCAAAACAACAAAGCCACTGATCTGAAATATCCCTGAGAGAGGAAGATGTTTTTGTTATAATACGCTTCCTTATGAAAACCACGTTAACCCTGGAAGACATCTACGCTCCCGTTCACGCCGGCCTTAGCCGGGTCCCATCGCTTATCCGGGAGACGCTCGACACGTCTGTCCCCAAGATGCTTGAGATGGTCGACCATTTTTTTTCGAAGAACGGGAAACTCCTGCGGCCGGCCCTGATCCTCATGGGAGCCGGCCTGTCGAGGTCCCTGCGGTCCGGACACGGGATCCCGTCGGAACGCAACGAAACCTCGGAACTTTATCTTGCCGCGGCCATCGAGATTTTCCACGCCGCAACACTCATCCATGACGACATCATCGATTCTGCTCCCCTGAGACGGGGCGTTTCGGCCCTTCACGTCAAATCAGGACCCCAGGCGGCGGTCCTCGCGGGGGATTACTTTCATGATCGTGCCATTGTGACGATCTTTCGCCACGGCAATGACCAGATCATCCCGCTTTTCCTCCGGACTGCCGGTGATATCTGCGAAGGAGAGATCCGGGAGATCAGCGAGAAAAAGAACATCAACATGACCGAAGAGACCCATCTCGAGATCATTGGCAGGAAAACGGCGTCGCTTCTCGCATGCGCCCTTCAGACCGGGGCACTCATCTGGGGGATCGAGCCCGGCAAATCCGAAGCGCTCGGCCGGTTCGGGAAATTTTTCGGAATGGCATTCCAGATTACGGATGACTGTCTGGATTTCTCCGGAAAAGAGAACGAATTCGGCAAAACTCTTGGTTCCGATCTGGAAGAAGGAGTCTACACGCTTCCCGTGATTCATTGCCTTACATCGGGGGAGCGGGACAAAGTCGTCCGTATCCTTTATTCCCGCAGTCATCGCAGGCGTTTTTCCATGCTCAAGGATCTTCTCGAAAAAAGCGGTGCCCTGGATTACGCACTGGCCAAGGCAAAAACATTCATGGCCATAGCCAAACGTGAACTTGAGGTTTTCCCGCCGTCGGCATTCCGGACAAGTCTCGAACAGCTCGCTGATTATGTGCTGGAACGCAACCGATAAAGGGGTCAGGCGCCTTTTTCGAAGATTTGATCGCAAAAAAACTTGGACCGGCAAAAGGAGAATCAGGATGATGACGTTAACGAATAGCGCAACAAAAAAGCTGCCTGACCCCTTATGCTGACCATTGTCCCGACGCCGATCGGTAATCTCTCAGACATAACACTCAGGGCGCTCGAGACATTAAAGCAGGCGGACATTATTGTTTGTGAGGACACGCGCCGGACGCAGAAGCTCCTTCGGTATTACGGGATCGTGAAACCGCTCTTGAGCTATCACGATCACAGCTCCGCCGGGAAAACCGCGGAGCTCATAACGCTTTTGAAGGAAGGAAAACACCTCGCGCTTGTCTCGGACGGCGGCATGCCGCTTGTGTCGGACCCGGGGTTTCAGGTCGTACACGCCGCGCTTGCGGAGCAGTTACCGCTGGAAGTGTTGCCGGGGCCGTCGGCAGTTACTACCGCGCTTGTCCTAAGCGGCCTCCCGACGGACAGTTTCAGTTTTTTCGGTTTTCTTTCCAACAAGGGCGAGCGGCGCCGGCATGAACTTCAAGCGCTCGCGGAGCGGGAAGAAACGCTCATTTTTTTTGAATCGCCGTTTCGGATCGTGAAGGCCCTTCAGGATATGCTGGAGGTTTTCGGGGACCGCGAGGCCGCGGTGGCACGCGAACTCACAAAAAAATTCGAAGAAGTCCTGCGCGGGAACCTGTCCGGGCTTATCCGGGACATGACCCAAAAAACCCGCAAAGGCGAGATGGTGGTATTGGTTTCTGGAAAAAACAGAAAGAAGATGTTTGACCAGTAAGGAGTACGAGGTAAGGTGTACGGCGTTTTGCTCCAGTCTCCGTACATAAAAGCGGTTTCATAAGTACACGTAACTCTTTTAGACGCATGTCATTCCCGAATGCTTCAATCGGGAATCCATACACCCGGCAGGGCTCCCCGGGCTTGCCCGGGGGGCAACCACTTTTGGATTCCCGCTTTTCCGCCAGAGGACGGATCCGGCCAGCGCCTTGTGGCGGACGCGGGGATGACAAACTTTATTTTGTTAGAGTTTCTTAATCTGAGGAGAACATGAAACGTATCGCATTTTTAGTTTCAGGCAGCGGCACCAACATGCAGAATTTGATCCAGAAGATCAAGGCGGGGGAGATCCATGCCGAAGCCACAATCGTGATCTCCAATAAGCCCGGCGTGAAAGCGTTGGAAAAAGCGGCCGCGCTTGGCGTGAAAACCGTCGTGATCGATCATAAGGTTTATGCAGACCGTGTGGCATTTGACAAGGCCCTTGGCGAATGCCTCGAAAAGCACAAGGCCGACATTATCGTCCTTGCCGGATTCATGCGTGTCCTGACTGAAGGATTCGTGAAAAAATACTACGGACGTCTCATTAATATCCACCCGGCTCTCCTGCCAAAATTTCCAGGTGCTCATGCGATCAAGGACGCCTGGGACGCGAAAGTAAAAGAGACCGGCGTGACAGTCCATTTTGTCGATACCGGCGTGGACACCGGCCCGGTTATTTTGCAGCGCAAGGTCCCCGTGCTTCCGAACGACACGCTTGAAACCCTCGAAGCGCGCATCCACCAGGCCGAATACGAAATTTATCCCGAGGCCCTGAACCTTGTCTTGTCGGGAAAATCAAAGACCTGAACCAGTTCGATCTTGCAGAGCAGAACGATTTTCCGATATTTTCCGCGCGGGAAAATATTGTATATATAATCTGTTTATACAAGATTTCCCAGCCGGCTGGGAAATCGGACTTGCCACACAGACTCTTCGGCTGAGAGGCGTCGATATTTCTGAGATGACCACGGTATTATTGTGGATTAAAAAGAATACCCCCCGGGGCCGTACTCGTGCAAAAGCAAAGATGCCGTTTGTGCAAGTGAAAATCGGGGAATAACGGGAGTGAACAACATGGACCCTATAAAAAGAATGAAGATGTACCGTCATCCCGAACGTATCTACCGTGAAATTGACGCGGCCGGATATAAAAGAGACGCTCCGCTAAAAGCGAAGGATCTTGCGTCCTTTGATCAGTATCACTACTTCAGCACCGATGCGGTTGATGATGCCATCGACAGACTAAAAATTGAGCCGGGGGAAAACATTATCGATATAGGTTCCGGCATCGGGGGGCCTGCAAGGTATCTGGCCGAAAAAACCGGTTGTCACGTAACCGCGCTCGAACTCCAATCCGATCTGCATCACATTGCGTGTTCCCTGACAAAGCGTTGCGGGTTGTCCGGACTGGTGCATCATTTATGCGGAGATATTCTGGCTTTTCCGGAATGGGGCCGTCCTTTTGACGCCGCGGTAAGCTGGCTTTCGTTTCTGCATATTCCGGACCGTTCCTCTCTCCTGGAAAAATGCGATGCAATCGTGAAGCCTGGCGGAAAAATATTTATCGAGGATTTTTGCAAGCGCGGCGAATTCAATCCCGAAGAAACAAAAATATTGTCCGAGGACGTCCAGTGTCCTTATCTTCCCACAGGGGAGGAGTATAAAGATCAGCTTATTGAAAACGGTTTTGCGGAGGTCGAGCTGATTGATAAAACAGATTGCTGGAACAGCTTTGTAAAAGAGCGTCTGGAGAAATTTATCAAAAATCGCGGCCACTATGTTGATATACACGGTATTGAAATTGCGGCGGATATGGAGGATTTTTATAAAAAGATAACGGAGCTTTTTAACGGCGGTAATCTGGGAGGGCTAAGGATCATCGCCGGCAAAAACACGTGAAATTCTCCTTAGCGAAGCAAAATAGCTAACGGTCAAGACCCTCAAGTCCGGCAGCTTCGGACGAGATGTCAAAACCTCGCCGAGCAGCCCCAATTCCCATCAATTGGAACAAGGCGGAAATTGGGGCAGCTCTCGTCAACCATTTAAGAAATAAATTTAAGACAAAGGAAGTTTGCATTCGGTTAAAATCCGGGACGTAAGTCTGTAGAAGATTATCACGAGATTTCCTATAGTTGTGTATGTCAGTGTCCCAGTAGCAACCTCTATTTCTATATTGTTAATCCGGAAAAACATTGTGGGGATTTACAGAAGAGGCAAGAAAATCTTTTAAGCCCCCAAGGTCTGCATGTCGTCTCAATACAGAATCTTTTTCAAGAATTTGAATCAGCAGACGCAGATAGGCTTTTTCCGAAGCATGAAAGCCGTCCAGATTCTCCTGATCGGCGGCGCCAAGATCGGCAAGATCCGAAAAGTCACTGAATGAATAACCCTGATTGGCAAACAAAGGTTTGAGTGTTGCAGCCAATTGGAACAGATAACGGTGTTTTTTTGTCGATTTGAGTTTTTCCCAAACGGCATGCGGGTAGGGATTTAAAAATCCTACAACATAAATGTTCCTTATTTTGCATTCAGATAAAAAACGGTCAAGTTCGCGAAGTACGTCTACGGCGGGTTCATCTCCGAATTCGAACCGATTAATTCCTTTGGAAATATGATCAAAGGTTTCGCGAAACTGATAATCCGGGTTTTTCGGGTCTTCGGCTCCCTCAATGAATTTATCGTTGCGTTGGGAACCATCGTTGCGATACCCAAGGTCGTTGATGATTGCATTGAGCCCGATTCTTTTGACATGCGCGTCCTTTTTCAATATATTCCTGATTGAAAACTTTCTTTTTTTATAATCCTTAAATATCCGGAACCAGTTTTCCCCGATTATCCTAAACCTGCTGTCGACGCAGATGTAGCGCTGCTCAATATCGTACAAACCGACAGAACGATCCCAGGCAGCATTAAAGAAGTTTTGATCCAATCCGAGCAGAATTACCCGGGGTTCTTTTTCTTTTGGAATCTGGGCCAAAAAATGCCGCAGATGACCGACTTTTGCAATAGCCCGTCCGGCATTGTAAAAACGGCTGTTTAAAAAGAATCCCGATCGGATCTGCAAGACACGGGATGTTCCGAGGACAAGGACTTCGGGATTGCGAATCAAAACAGATTTCATTTTGTAATACAAATCAGGATCGCTGTAGCCAAAGCCAAAGAGAACGGGCGTGGCGTTTTCTTTTTGCATTTGGATGACCCGATCGACTGATAGAAGCTCACCGGACACGAACAGCATGACCAGGGCAAAAGTAAAAATCACTGAAAAAGGCAAGGTTGCTAGGAAAAATTTCAGACAGAGACGGTTGCTATCGCGGGGCATCTTGGGGTGAGAATTAAAACTGGAAGTAGATAAATGGTTGTGCATTGTCAAATATTCCAAAAATTAATATAAAAAACATTATTGCATAATAAACATTCCACCTAAACCAGACAGGTTTCATTGAGAGGTGCTTTCCAAAGTCACCGGCAGTTATTTGGAAACCCCCATTCAATAAGTAATGAGCAACCAGCAAAAAGACAATGCTCCCCAGGGTTACAATAAACCCTTTTAGGGATTGGCCTGCAAGGAGTGAATCTATCAGTCGCATGTTGGAATTTGTGAAGAGATGCGTTGTGATATACCAGGCATCTTCCAAGGAGTTCCCTCTAAAAACTATCCACGCTAAGCATACAAGATTGAACGTCACAAAAATCTGCCAAACTTCAAGAGGCCGGGTCTTCTCTATTCCCAAAGCTTGATGTAATTTCTTCTGATAGGGTCTGCAAAAGACCGAGCAGGCCAGATAAAGACCATGCAAAAGTCCCCAAATCACAAATCCCCACCCTGCGCCGTGCCAGATTCCTGAAACCAGAAAAGTCACGATCAACGCTGCGGCTGTCCCCCAATTCCTCCCATTGCGCCACTGCATCTGCAGCGGTTTGAAGATATAGTCAAGTATCCAACTGGAAAAGCTGATATGCCAACGCCTCCAGAAATCAGCGACCGATGTGGCGGTGTAAGGACTGTTGAAGTTCTGGGTCAGGTTTATGTTGAAGAGGCGCGCACTGCCCAACGCCATGTCCGTATAGCCGGAGAAATCCAGGTAGATCTGAAAAGCATAGGCGTAGGTGGCTAGAAGCAACGGTAATCCGGTGTAGCTATGGACATTGTTATAAACAGCATCCACATAAAGGCCGAGACGATCTGCGATCACAACCTTCTTGAATAGTCCCCAGGCAAACAGCAGCATACCGGATCGCATGTTGTCATAGTTGAATTCGTATTTGGCCTTCAGCTGTGGCAGCAAATTCTCGGCTCGTTCAATGGGCCCCTGTAACAGCTTAGGAAAGAATGCCATGTACAGCGTAAAGTAACCAAAATGTCGCTCCGGTTTTACAATTTCCAGATAGACATTAATCAGATAGGAGATGGCCGAAAAAACATAATAAGAAACCCCGATCGCAACGAATGCCTTGACGGGTTGGATCTGAGCATTGACCGAAAGAAGTGTTGTCAGTGCTTTTAGATTTGTTGAAAGAAACGGCAGATATTTCATGACAACCAGAATGAGTATGTTGGCCGCAATGCCGCTCCATAACAACGCACGCTTTGTCTTCGGGGCGCTTGCCTGATTTAGCCATATTCCAAAGCCGTAGCTTGTTACCACGACCAGCATGAGAACAACCAGCAGGTAAGGCACATTCAGGGCCGCATAGAACAAGAAACTTGCCGCCAGCAGCACAAACCAGCGTGCCCGGTCTCCCACAAAATAAAATACCAGGTAGACGAGCGGCAAAAACAGGAAGTATTGAAGCGAAGTGAATGGCATGATGTTCTTTGGGTCAGGGGGTTATTTTGCCGCGAATACTGTCAAGCAAATCGCCGACATTTTTGAAGGTGAGCAGTTCTTTTTGAGAGAACCTTATCCCGAATTTCGTCTCGATAGCGACAATCAGATTCACATGCGACAAAGAGTCCCAACCCTCCACATCATTGGCCGTCATTCCGGGACTAATGTTGATGTCGTCATTGTCAAATACTTCACGGAAAATTCGGTTCAATCTGTCCTGGAATTCCATCATTCAATCCTCCAGCGTAGAAAGATCTCCGGCGTCCTGCCCCAAATAGCGGGCTTTGAGAACCCGCCTCAGGATCTTGCCGCTTTTGTTTTTCGGAAGGCTGTCAACAAGGATGATCTCTTGCGGCGTCGCTATGGAGGATACTTTGTTGCTGATATAGAGTCTGATCTTGACTTCCAGCTCCTTGGACCAAACGTACTGTTTGTGAAGACAGATAAACGCAACAACTTTTTCGAACAAAATGTCATCCGGTGCGCCGATCACCCCGGATTCGGCCACCTCTTCAATCTCAAGCAATGCGCTCTCGATCTCGAATGGACTGATCAAGTGACCGGCCGTGTTGATCACATCATCGCTTCTCCCTTTAAACCAGTAATAGCCGTCGTTATCCCGGACCGCCGTGTCTCCCGTGTAATAATATCCATTACAGAATTTCTGATGGTAGGCTGTGCCATTATGGAGGTAGGAGGCGAACATGGAGGGCCATCCCTGTTTAAGACAAAGGATGCCCAATTGATCGTTGCCGAGGCATTTGCCATTATCAGCCATGATCGCAGCTTCGAGCCCGTCCACAGGCATTCCCATGGAACCGGGTTTGATCTCAACCCCAGGGCGGTTCGCGATCATGATTCCCCCTGTCTCCGTTTGAAACCAAGTGTCGTAAATATCTTTCCCGAGCGTGGCGCGTGCCCAACTGATGATTTCGGGATTAAGCGGCTCGCCGATGCTGAAGATGTGCCGAAGCGCTTTCAGGTTGTAGCTCTTGTATAGTTTCGAATCTTCCCTCATCAGCATGCGCAGAGCCGTCGGAGCGGTGTACCAAACGGTGACACCTTCTTTCTCAAGAAGATCGAACCAGAGTCTGGCGTCATAGCCACCCCCATAGTGAATTTGTGTGACACCGAGACTCCAGGGGCCGATGATGCCGTAAGAAGTGCCGGTGATCCATCCCTGATCAGCCGTACACCAGAAGATGTCGGAATTCGTTAGATTCAGCACCTCGCGTGCAGTTTTGCGCTGGTGGAGAACGCTTCGATGAAGATGCAGAACGCCTTTGGGCTTACCCGTGGAGCCCGAGGTATAATGCAGCGTCGAGGGTGTATCGGGTGTAGTGACTGGGGCTAAGAAATCACCGGATGCCTGACGCATCAATTCCGAATAGCTGAGAATGTCCGCTGACAGGTGTTTTTTGATGTCGACGACGATGATGCTTTTCAGGTGCGGAAGTTTGTCCCGGACTCGTAAAATCTTTTTAAGCAGGCTCTTTTTTGTCACCAGGCCTTTGGCCTTGGCATCCCCTAGCCGGTCGACAATGGCTTCATCGCCAAAACTTGAAAAGAGGGTCCCGCAAATGATCCGAAGTTTTAACGCTCCGAGAAAACAGAAGAACTGTTCGGGCATTTTGGGAAGAAAAGTGAACAGAATGTCCCCCGTAGAAAAACCAAGAGAGTGTAAAACGTTGGAAAACTTGCTGGATTCTCGATCAAGATCACTGAAGCTATAGTCAACTTTTTTCTGATCCGCGGATATCCACCGAAACGCCAGTTTGTTCCTAAGACCTCGTTCGCACTGCTGGCGGGTACAGATATGACCGATGTTGTACTGGTCGTGTTCGATAATATTCATTCCGTGCCGCCGTCATTGATAAAGACCCACTCCGTGGCGAAGAGGAGCGGATCCGCGACAATCCGTGTCCTGCGGTAGAACTCGAACAAGCATTCTTCTTCATTGAAAACAGGTACGACGATGTTGAGTTTCATAGGGCGTTATGGCGCAGCAGGTTATGTTGTTTTGCCATCCAAAAAGTATTTCGAAGCGCATTTCAATAATGCACCGGAAGCCTATCACGGTATTTGTGATAAATCAATATTATATTGATTTTTATGAATTTGTTCATACCGTGAATCTGCGTTTTTGATGACAATACAGAAACTATTTGTAACTCGATGATTAGGTAAGTCACTGATTTGACCCGTGAGGCTTGATAAAGTTTAACCTTGCAGTATTGCGGAGGGTGAGGAAAATTCCTCCCCGGCGAGAATCTTTGAGCACGGGATTATGCCATGTCGACGGGGGGATTCGAACTGGCCAAGGTGAAAGAATACACCGCCCAGCAGGAAAAGACTGACAAAGAAACAAAAGCCGGTAGATTTTTTAATCCAGCTTCAAACAAGGGCCGTCTTTGAGACGGCTCCCAACCGTCAAGACACCCCTGCGTTATGACTATTAATGCTTTAAAGCCCGGCAAACACGGTCGGTGTCAGGTAGATGTGTTTTACAGCACGACGCCTCAGAGCTTTGTGATGAAGGTGCCAGAGCCACCGAGCCCGAATATTTTACTGACAAAGACGGGAAAGAGATCTACCTTAATGGTCTGTTACTGAAGAAAAGGATGACTGTAAGGGTGAGGGAATGAATAGGCATGATCCCTTTTTGCTCGGAGCGAAAGGTTTTGTGTTAAACAAACCCGATGAATTAGGGAGCTATAAATAAATGGAATCAAATAAAGCGCTTGTTGCGTTTCTTGACATTCTTGGCTATGAAGATTTTATTAAAAAATACACAGCAGAAGAATATGCTGAGATTATAAATAAATCTCTGTCGATTTGTGATGTGTTTAAAAAAACCAAGGAAGCTCTCCTTTGCTCTTTGGCGCCATACATATCGGTGCATGTATTAAGTGACTCGTGGATAATAGTATTGGATCTGAACGCCATCCCTGAAGTAGAAAAAATTCTAGCAAAAGTCAAAAAGGCCACAAAAACTGACCAAAACGAAAGGGCTCAATCAATAATTACATCAATATACTTTTCAATGCTGAGTACTGTAGTGGTCGAATTTATTAGTCGGACAGGTTTTTTGTTGCGAGGCGCAATCGAATATGGTGATTATGCGATTATGCCTATTCGAAATGGGCAAGACAAACTTATACATAGCAAAGCACTTGCTCGCGCTCATAACTTAGAAAAAATTATAGACTTACCAAGAATTGCTATTGCAAAGTCCGTTCTTATCCAATTGGGAAAACTTTCTAAGACAAGAAACGCCCATTCATACATTATTAAAGATTGTGATGGCATTAATGTACTAGATTTGTACAAGGGTTTGAGGGCATCCCATTGGAAAAGAACGCAAAGAATTTTAAATAAAATTAAAAGAACCATTAGTTTACATGCTCCCCCTGAAGATGATCAGAAAAAATATAGGAAGTATGCTTGGTTCCAAAATTTTCATAATAATAAGATTGCAGAGTTTTGTAGGCTTGATCCACGGCTTAATGCGAACAGCCTAACAATCCCCGCGGTGGCAGGAATTGGACGACGTTTGACGAGAAGCATAAAAAGGGTCGCGCCTGTTTTTCTGCAAAAAAATGGAGGACATCATGGAAGACATTAGAAAGATTTTGGGAAATGAGGCGGAAGATCTTTTAACGCACGAGTGCCGAACAATCCCCAAGGGAAATCTTCACCTTCCGGGGCCGGATTTTGTCGAGAGGATTTTTAGTCTGTCCGACAGGCCGAAACCCGTGCTAAAAAATCTGAAACGCATCTTCGGCCACGGCCGGCTGGCTGGCACGGGATATCTTTCGATCCTGCCTGTTGACCAGGGCATCGAACATTCTGCTGGGGCGTCTTTTGCGCCGAACCCGGTCTACTTCGATCCAGAAAATATTGTGAAGCTTGCCGTTCACGGGGGATGCAATGCGGTCGCGTCAACCCTGGGTGTCCTGGGGATCGTGGCGCGCAAATACGCGGACAAGATCCCTTTCATCGTCAAATTAAATCACAATGAGCTCCTCAGTCATCCGAATACTTATGACCAGCAGATGTTTGCGTCGTCTGAGCAGGCGTTCAAAATGGGCGCTGCGGCCGTCGGCGCGACGATCTATTTCGGCTCTCCGGAGTCGCGCCGTCAAATCGTCGAAGTCAGCCGCGCGTTTGAACGGGCGCACGAGCTTGGCATGGGCACGATATTGTGGTGTTATCTGCGTAACGAGGCCTTCAAGAAGGACGGCGTTGATTATGAAACTTCGGCGGACCTTACAGGGCAGGCCAATCATCTCGGCGTGACGATCGAAGCGGACATCATCAAACAAAAACTGCCGACCTGTAACGGAGGCTACACCGCCATTAAATTCGGCAAGACAAGCCCGCTTGTTTATGAGAAGCTGGCCACAGCCCACCCGATCGACCTCGCACGCTATCAGGTGGCCAATTGTTACATGGGACGAATAGGCTTGATCAACTCCGGAGGGGCCTCCGGTAAAGATGATCTTGCCCAAGCCGTAAAGACGGCCGTAATTAATAAACGGGCCGGAGGCATGGGCCTTATTTCGGGGAGAAAGGCGTTCCAGAAGTCCATGGCGGAAGGCATCCGCCTGCTTCACGCGATCCAGGGTGTCTACCTTGCAGAAGAAATCACCGTTGCATAAAAACGTATAGGGGAGGGCGGTATGGGAAAAAACAAAGTGATCGGACTATTGTTGTTGATCCTGGCGATTTCCACAGTCGTGGGCATGGTTTTTGGCAATGATGTTTACTGGAGTGTCTATAATTTTTTAACGATCCTGTTTTCTGTCATAAGCGGCATTGTCCTGTTAAAGCAAAAATAGCCGATACAGGAAGCTCTAAATCGTAAACTGGTGAATGCCCCTCCCAAAAAATCCAAGGGTGTTGCAAAAAGCCGGGAATAAGGTATTGGGATCGTTGTTTAAAAGAAAATAAAAACCAGGGCCGCGGTGCTGGTCCCAATACTTATCAATTTCTGCGAAGCAGAAATTGGGGTCATCCTTGTCACCATTTGAGGACCAAATGCCAGTCCTGATTCTCATTTATTTAAAATATACGGGTAATCAGGGCAGTCCCAATTAACCCTTAAATTCTTGTATAGAGAATTGGGGCAGACAAGGATGGACACCCTCCGGGGATTTGCTATAATCACGGCCTGAATTCGCTGGTTTTCTTCCCTGTCATCCCCAATTATGGGAACAGTCCCTTTGAAGGACTTGATGAGGGGTTTTCTCTCTGATAACAACCGCAAAGGAGTTTTAAAATGACCCGAGCCATTATCGAAAAAATCTTAGCGCGTGAGATCCTGGATTCCCGCGGGAATCCGACCGTCGAGGTAGATGTAAAACTCCGGGACGGTATTGTCGGCCGCGCGGCGGTGCCGAGCGGGGCGTCGACGGGTGAGCATGAAGCTGTTGAACTCCGGGACGGGGACAAGGCCCGCTACCTCGGCAAGGGCGTGCTCAAGGCCGTTGAGAACGTAAATGGCGAGATACAGAAAGCGCTTAAGGGAAAAGACGCGGCCAAGCAGGAAGAAATCGACAGCTACCTGATCGTCCTCGACGGCACGCCGAATAAATCCCGCCTCGGTGCGAATGCCATCCTGGGCGTTTCGCTTGCCTGTGCCCGCGCAGTCTCAAGTTCCCGCGGCATTCCACTTTATCAATATCTTGGCGGCGAATCCGCGAACCTTCTTCCGGTTCCCATGATGAATATCATCAACGGTGGCGTGCACGCGGACAACAATGTCGATCTCCAGGAATTCATGATCATGCCGTTCGGCGCGGACACGTTCGCAAACGCACTTCGCATGGGCGCTGAGGTTTTTCACAATCTCAAGAAGATCCTGCACGACAAAAAACTTTCCACGTCGGTGGGCGACGAGGGCGGATTTGCGCCGGACCTCACTTCCAACAACGAAGCCCTGGACGTGATCATGGAAGCGATCGCGAAGGCCGGATATCAGGCAGGCAAAGATGTGAAGATCGCACTCGATCCGGCAAGCTCCAGTTTTTACGGCAAGGACAAGTCGGGCGGCAACCCGAACCCCGGCAAGTATGTCCTTCGCGCGGAGCAACAGCCCGTGAAGACAGCCGATGAAATGATAGAGTTCTATGCCGCACTTTGCGAAAAATATCCGATCTTCTCCATTGAAGACGGTCTTGCGGAGGATGATTGGGATGGTTGGAAGAGGCTCAATGAAAGGCTCGGCCAAAAGATCCAGATCGTGGGGGACGACCTTTTTGTGACAAACACAAAGCGTCTCGAGCGCGGTATCCAGGAAAAGAGCGCCAACTCGATCCTGATCAAAGTCAACCAGATCGGCACCCTGACCGAGACCATCGCCGCGGTTCGCCTGGCCCACAAAAATAACTACACAGCAGTCATGAGTCACCGGAGCGGCGAGACCGAGGACACGACGATCGCGGACCTTGCGGTCGCCTTGAGCACCGGACAAATCAAAACCGGCTCGACTTCGCGCACGGACCGCATTTGCAAATACAACCGTTTACTCAGAATCGAAGAGGCCTTGGGGTCAAAGGCGGTGTATGCGGGACCGAAGCTCGGCAGCACTCGATGCTGAAGAAGTTCTTTATTGCTCTGGCGATCGCGTTGGCGGTCATTTTGGTCCTGTGCTGGATCTATCTGCCGTCGATCACACGCTACCGGGAATTAAAATCTGAAGAAGAGCGTCTTGACCAAAAGATCCAGGAGATCGACGCGCAGATCAAGACCCTTACGGACGAACGCCATCTTCTCCAGACTGATGTGGCCTATCTCGAGAAAGTGATCCGGGAGGAGCTCGGGTTCGTAAAACCGGGTGAAATCGTCTACGAGCTTGTCACAAAGAAAAACCCTTCAAATCCTCCCCCGGCGTTTTCAGAGACTTCCTCGGCCTCTGATAAAAAAGGCACTTCTGTCGCCGGGTCGTCTGCCTCTGAAAAAGCCAGGATGTCTCCCGTGGCGGTGGTGGCTTCCCTGGCCAATGCAACGCCCAAAGTTTCCAAGAAAAAAACTTCTCGGTCCGTCGCCTGACTTGATTTTCCCGCGAATTCCGCGATTTTTTTTAAAAAGGCGTGTTTTTTAGCTGCGTTGACAAGCCGGGGGTTATCCATATAATAATAACCTCTTTTATTTCAGCGGGTTACGTCAATACAAGTCCCCACGGGATTGAGGGTCCAATGAAAAACTGTCGCAAGAGTGTTTCGTTCTTTTTTTTAAGTGTTTTTTTCATCGCGTTCAGTGTTTCCGCACGCGCCCAAACAGTTGAAGAAAGAAAAGCTGCAGCAAATTATGACGAGACTTTTCCGGCCTCTGAAAAAGCCCAGGTTGTCGAAGAGACTCCTTCAGCGCCGCAGGTCCCCGCAGGAGCGCGGCCCGCGCAAACAATTGTTCCGCCGGTTCAAGTAGCCCCGGGGACAACACCTGAAGTGCAACCGGTCCCGGCGGTATCAAAAGCTGTTCCCAGGGATATGCCGGAAGACCAGGTCTTCGCAGCCTCGAATCCTTCCGGGCTCGTGGAGCTCAGCGGTTTCAAATATCCTGTTTTTCTCTTCGCTCCGAAGGACTACAAGACCGACATGACTTATGCAATGATCATGATCGCACCGGCAGAATCCGCAAAAGCGGAAAAACAGGTCGAGTATTTGAAGGAGCTTGCTCAAAGAGAGGGTATCTTTATTCTGGCCCCTTATGTTCTTTGGCCAAAATCGGGGGACACGCCTTACACCCTGGATGCATGGCTTCTCACCGTGAAGAAAGATGTGATGGAGCGTTTTCCCATCAGCAAAAAGCGTGTCTATCTTGTCGGCAAGGATTCAGGGGCCAATTATGCGGCCTATATGGCGGTCAAATACCCCAAAGAATTCGCAGCCGCTGCTTTGCTGGGCGAAGCGTGGGCCGGACCTTTTTCCCAGTTGATCCAGCCCCGGGCGGATGCGGCAGACCAGGTCCCCTTTTATATCGCATTTAAGGCTGACGGGAATGCCAGGGAACGTAACGATGACTGGCTCGGCAAGTTCCAGCAAAAAGGTTACCCGCTTCGTTTGGTGGATTACAAAAACGATGAAGATCTTAACGATCTGAAATTTAAAAAAGCTGTTTTTGATTGGATGGAAACAACAGGAGAGAGTTGGAAAGCTTCGGTGGCCCGGGGCCAACAGACCTGGAAGGGGAAATTTAAAAAAGGCGTAAAAGACTTTTTCGCCGTTTGATTACTTGTAGATCTCCGAAACAATCAAAGGCCGGCTGGCCATCCCTCACACAAGCCTGACGGTGTTTTTGAAAAAAAGAATAAAAGGAATTATGAAACTTACAGGCGCTCAGATCCTGATCAAATGTCTTGAAAAAGAAGGTGTGAAACACATTTTTGGGCTTCCGGGCGGCGTCATTCTTCCCACCTACGACGCGCTCTACGATTCCAAGATCAAACTGATCCTGACCAAACATGAACAAGGCGCAACGCATATGGCGGACGGATATGCCCGCGCGTCGGGACGTCCGGGTGTCTGCCTGGTAACCTCAGGGCCCGCGGCGACGAACACTGTGACCGGTCTCGCAACCGCCTACATGGATTCCGTGCCTCTGGTCTGCATCACCGGGCAAGTGACGACGAACGCGATCGGGAGCGATGCGTTTCAGGAGGTGGACATCGTCGGGATCACGCGACCCGTTACAAAACATAATTTTCTTGTCAAAGACGTCCGGGACCTTGCGCGAATCGTGCGTGAAGCTTTCTATATCGCCACGACCGGAAAGCCCGGTCCCGTGCTGATCGATTTTCCGGTGGATATCAGCCGCGCCAAGACGGATTTTATGTGGCCGAAGGATGTTTTTATCCGGAGCTATCAGCCCCAGGTTGAATGTCAGGGGGTGGACGAGCAGATCCGGAAAGCTGCCGAACTTATCCGTGCGAGCAAGCGGCCTGTGTTGTATGTGGGCGGCGGGGCGATCATTTCCGGAGCTGAAAAAGAGATCCGCGAGCTTGTAGAAAAGACGGGGATCCCCATCACAACGACGATCCTGGGGCTTGGGATTTTTCCGGAAACACACGAGTCGTCGCTCAGGATGCTCGGGATGCACGGAACCCACTTTGCGAATTATGCGGTACAGAATTCCGATGTTCTGATCGGGGTTGGCGCGCGTTTTGACGATCGCGTGACCGGCAACGTGGCGAAGTTCGCGCCGCATGCCAAGGTCATTCACATTGATATCGATCCGGCGTCGATCTCCAAAACGGTGCAGGTGCACGTGCCCGTGGTGAGTGACGTAAAACGGGCGGTCGAGAAACTGAACAGGCTCATTCCGGACGAACGTCTGGATGTGGAGGAATGGCTCGCGCAGATTGCGGCCTGGAAACAGAAGCATCCGATGAAATATGAAAATGCAGGCCAAAAAATCCATCCTGCCTACGTCATCGAAAAAATCGGGGAGCTGACGAAACACCAGGCCGTCGTCGTCACCGGCGTAGGGCAGCATCAGATGTGGACAGCACAGTGGTATCAATTCGACCGGCCGCGTACGATGCTCACTTCCGGCGGGCTGGGGACTATGGGTTACGGTTTTCCAGCCGCGATCGGCGCGCAGCTCGGAAAACCTGAGGAAACGGTGGTCTGCATCGAAGGGGACGGCTCCTTTCAGATGACGATGACCGAACTCGCGACCGCGGCCTACAACAAGGTTCCGGTCAAAACGTTCATTCTGGATAATGGTTACTATGGCATGGTTCGTCAGTGGCAGGAGCTTTTCTACAGAAGGCGTTATTCTGGCTCTGTGATCGGCCCGACCAATCCTGATTTCGTGAAATTGGTGGGTTCTTACGGAATTCTTGCTCTCCGGGTCCGGCAAAAGAAAGAAGTGGCTCCGGCGATTAAAAAAGCGCTGGCTCACAAAGGGCCTGTGGTTGTGCAATGTCTCGTTTCCAAAGAAGCGAATGTGTATCCGATGGTCCCGGCCGGGAATGCCCTGGACCAGATCATGGATATGGCGTGAATAAGGCCCGAATTTGCAGAACAAAGTGAGCGCAAACTTGTCGGCCGAATTCATCCCGCCGGAAACTGGCGGGGAGGCATTGAATGTTCATTCGGGAATTTAAAACCGGGAATTTCATGATAAAGCTAACATTGAAACATGAAAGCGCCGACGGCGCTTTCTGTCTCTAACGGGGGAACTATGCAACATACGGTTTCAGTACTGGTAGAAAACCATTTTGGTGTTTTGGCGCGTGTGGCGGGACTTTTTTCGGCGCGCGGGTTCAATATCGACAGCCTCGCAGTCGGGGAGACGCAGGACCCGGAGGTGTCGCGCATGACTGTGGTCGCGAACGGAGATGACCGCGTGGTCGAGCAGATCATGAAGCAGTTGAATAAATTGGTGGACGTGATCTGCGTGGAAGATCTCACGGCAAAGGACATGATCGCGCGGGAGCTTGTGCTGATCAAGATCGCGGCAAATGCGTCCAATCGTAACGACATCATGCATGTCGTCAACACGTTCCGCGCAAAGATTGTGGATGTAAGCCCGGAATCCCTGACGATCGAGGTTACGGGAAGCGAAGGCAAGATCGACGCCATGCTCGAGCTCTTAAGGCCGTTCGATCTCAAGGAAGTCGTTCGTACGGGGCAGATCGCCATGGCGCGCCGGTGTGAACTGAAAGCCCCCGCCAAGTGCGGCGGGAAGACAGCCTCCTGCAAGACAGCAAAAAAAATAAAAAAGAAATAATTTCAACAACATCAACATCGTAATTAACGAAAGGAAAATAAAATGGCAGTCAAAATTTATTACGATAAGGACGCGGATTTGAACCTTCTTAAGGGCAAGAAAGTCGCCATTATCGGCTACGGGATCCAGGGCCGAGGCCAGGGACTGAACCTCCGTGATTCGGGTGTGAATGTGATCGTTTCCGAGATCCCCGGGACGCCGAACCATGAACAGGCGGTGAAAGACGGTTTCAAGCCCATGGCCGCAAGCGAGGCGGCTCAGCAGGCGGACATTATCCAGATCCTGACGCAGGACCATCTTCAGGCCGATATCTATGAAAAACATATCGCACCGCACATGAAGGCCGGCAAATCGCTTTGCTTTTCCCACGGATTCAACATTCACTTTGGCTACATCCAGCCTGCGAAGGAGATCGACGTATTCATGGTCGCTCCGAAAGGACCGGGATCGCTCGTGCGTTCCCAGTTCGTGGAAGGCGGCGGCGTGCCGTGCCTCGTGGCCGTACAGCAGAATCCCAGCGGCAAGGCGCTCCAGATCGGCCTCGCATATGCGAAGGCAATCGGCGGTACCCGCGCGGGCGTGATCGAGACGACTTTCAAGGAAGAAACCGAGACCGATCTTTTCGGCGAACAGGCGGTCCTCTGCGGCGGCTTGAGCGAACTGATCACGGCCGGTTTTGATACCTTGGTCGAGGCAGGGTATCAGCCGGAGATGGCGTATTTCGAATGTCTCCATGAAGTCAAACTCATTGTGGACGCGATGTTTGTGCACGGGATCAGCGGCATGTATCGCCGCGTTTCCGATACCGCAGAGTACGGCGGTTACAGCCGCGGGCCGCGCGTGATCACGAAAGCTACCCGCAAAGAAATGAAGAAGATGCTGGAAGAAATCGTGTCCGGGAAATTCGCGAAGGAATGGATGGATGAAAACAAGAAGGGCCGTCCGAATTTCAAAAAAATGCGCGAAACCTGCGACAAGCACCTGATCGAAAAAGTCGGAGCTCAGTTGCGCGGAATGATGGAATTCATCCATAAAAAATAAAGAACGGGACTCATTCCTCGGGACTCGGGATTCGTAAAAACAGAAACGAGTCCCTAGCGACGAGTCCCGAGTTTCTCTTTTGTAGGTAGCACACATAGCTTAGGGGTATCCGGGCATGAAATCTGATAGAAAAATTTATATTTTCGACACCACACTCCGGGACGGCGAACAATCGCCCGGGGCGTCGCTTACGCCGGACGAGAAGCTGAAGATTGCGCGCCAACTTGAGCGCCTGAACGTGGATGTCATCGAAGCGGGGTTCCCTGCGTCTTCGCCGGGAGAGATGAAGGCCGTTTCGATGATCGCGGAAAGTGTGCGTAAACCCGTGATCTGCGGACTTTCACGCATGATGCCAAGGGATGTCGATGCCTGCCGGAGGGCGCTTGAGAAGGCGGCCAGGAAACGACTGCATTTTTTTCTAGCCACCTCCCAGATCCATCGTGAGTTTAAACTCAAGAAGAACAAAAAAGAGATCCTTGCGATGGTGGTGCAAAACATCGAGTCGGCGGCCAGGGATTTCAAGCAGATCGAATTCTCGCCCGAAGATGCTTCTCGGACCGAGCGGGATTTTCTGGCGCAGGTCGTTCGCACTGCGATCGATGCGGGAGCGACTTCGATCAATATCCCGGACACCGTAGGGTATGCGATCCCTGAAGAATTCAGCGATCTGATCTGTCTGTTGATCAAGAAGAATCCCGAACTCGGGAAAAAAGTAGTGCTTTCAGTCCATTGTCATAATGACCTCGGGCTCGCGACGGCGAATTCTCTTGCCGCCGTTATGGCCGGAGCCAATCAGGTGGAGTGTACCGTGAACGGGATCGGCGAGCGTGGCGGAAATGCTTCGCTTGAAGAGGTCGCCATGACGATCGATACGCGTGCGGATTTCATGGATTGCTACACGGATATCAAGCTTTCTGAGATCACCAAGGCTTCGCGCCTGGTATCTAATTTGACAGGGATGGTCGTTCAGCCTAACAAGGCGATCGTGGGACGCAATGCTTTCTGGCATGCTTCCGGCATCCATCAGGACGGAGTGCTCAAGAAGCGCCAGACCTACGAGATCATGGACCCCAAAAAGATCGGGCTTTCCGGCAGCCAGCTGATGCTTGGGAAACTCTCGGGCAAGCACGCTTTTGAGGTCCGCGTGAAGAAACTCGGGTTCCGGTTGGCGCCCAGGGAACTGGACCAGGCCTTCGTTCAATTTAAAGCCCTCGCAGACAAGAAAAAATACATTTTTGACGAAGACCTCGAGGCCATTTTACAAAATGAAATCGCCAAAATCCCGGAGACCTGGAAGCTGGTGTCCATGAAGGTGGTGTCTGAAACCGGCGCGAAGCCTCACGCGGAGATCAGGCTTTCCTATGAAGGCAAGATTAAACAAGCCGCCTCGACCGGGGATGGTCCCGTGGATGCCTGCTACAAGGCCATCGAAAAGATCGTGGATTCCAGGGCAAAGCTTATTCATTACGGTCTGCAGTCAGTCACAAGCGGCAAAGACGCTTTGGGCGAGGTGTTGGTCAAGCTTGAGATCGGCGGCAGGGAAGTGACCGGCCGCGGCACAAGCACCGATATCATTGAAGCCAGCGTACGCGCCTATCTTTTCGCGATCAATAAAGTTTCGGCCAACCCTCAACGGGCCGCGAGCCAGCCTTCTCCAGTGTGAAAAAGGACAAGGCTTTCAAGCTTTACGGGATCTTCGGTCATCCTCTTTCACACACTCTTTCTCCGGCCATGCATGAAGCCGCGTTCCGCAAGCTCGGGATCGACGCCAGCTACATTGTCCTGGAATTGATCCCCGCTGCTTTCAAAAAACTCATGGGTCAATCCTCCAGGATTTCTCTTTCGGGTTTTAACGTCACGGTCCCGTACAAAGAAACAGTGATGAAGTATCTCGATAGCGTCCGGCCGGAAGCGCGGGCCATCGGCGCGGTGAACACGGTTTTTAAACAGGGGAAACGCTGGATCGGCACGAATACGGATATGGAAGGTTTTCTTATGACGCTCATAAAGGACGGCAAGTTCCGGCCGTCCGGGAAAAAAGCCGTGATCCTCGGGGCCGGAGGCGCGGCCCGCGCGGTAATTTATGGTCTTTCGCAGGAGGGCGTCCGCGAGGTCCTGATCGCAGATTGTTTTCCGGAAAAGGCCCGGAAGATCGCCAGCGACATGCGTAAACTTTTCAAGCGGACGAAATATCATGCCGTGGCGGCCGGAACTCCGGAGGTCAAGGTGGCCCTTCAAAAGGCCGATATTGTCATTAATGCGACTCCGGTCGGGTTGAAGTCTCAAGACCCGGAGGTGGTTCCGGAAGGCTGGGTTCCCCGGGCGGGAAGGGCTAATGTAATTCCACGGGGGCGGGCCTCGCAAAAAGCAAACTGTGGCCCGATATTTTTTATGGATCTTATTTATAATCCGGCCGTGACGCCTTTTTTGAAGGTTGCGAAAAAGAAAGGGCACAGGACCTTGAACGGGCTCGGGATGCTGCTTTATCAGGGCGCTCGGGCCCTGGAACATTGGACGGGACGGAAGGCGCCGGTGGACGTAATGCGCCGGGCGCTTCTTCAGGCGCTTAAAGAAAAAAAGAAATTGCCCCGTTAAAGACGGTCGTGGCGGCATTTTATCGGACGATGTGTGATTGGAGCGATTAAGATCGTGGGTGCTATTTTGAAAACATACGGAAGTGCTTCGTGCGCTTCCTGTCTCTGACAGGGTGAATATGGATTCGATGACATCGTGGTTCATTTTGGCTGCCGGGGCAATCGTGGGAAGTTTTCTGAACGTTTGTATCTACCGGATGCCACGCGATCTTTCGATCGTGCTTCCCCGGTCTTTTTGCCCGCATTGCAAGGCGATGATACCCTGGTATGAGAATATACCGCTCGTGAGCTATCTCTTGCTCCGGGGGAAATGTTTCCGTTGCCGGAAGCCGATTGCCTTCCGCTATTTTCTCGTGGAACTGACAACAGCCTGGATCGCATGGTTTTTATGGCAACGGTACGGTTTGTCGGCCGAATTTGTGGTGAGCGCGATCTTTTTTTCGATGATCATTGTAGCTGCCGTGACGGACCTTGAAACCGGGCTGATCCCGGATCATATCACGATCACGGGGATGATCGCGGGTCTCGCGCTCAGTGTGACCGGTCACGGGCATTTTGCGCAAACGCTCTGGTATCAAAAGGTTATTGCTTCCGGGGCCGGACTTTTGGCGGGAGGCGGGCTTCTCTTTCTGATCGGATGGCTCGGGAAGCTGGTTTTTCGCAAGGACAGTATGGGAGAGGGGGACGTGAAACTTCTGGCCATGGTCGGCGCTTTTGTGGGAGTGACGAAAGTCGGTCTTGTTTTTCTTCTCGCGCCTTTTCCGGCCCTGCCGTTCGCGATTTGGCAGCGTTTTGTGAAAAAAGAAGAAACCGTCCCTTTTGGACCGTTTCTGGCGCTCGCGGGTGCGTTTATTTTCATGGAAGGGGACGCAGTCCTGAATTTCTTATCAAGAACCTACGGAGTTTAATACCGCATGACATTTAAATGCATTATTCCGGTTTCCTGAGAGATATTCGCTCTATTCTCTCTTCCGTAGGGCACATTTAAATGTGCCCTACAGGAGGGAATAACTGGAGCAACGCATATTTAAATTTTAGGGGTATGCGGTATAGCACTGCCCAAGTCTTTATTTCTTTTTGTAGAAGGTGACTTGGACTGCACTTGTTATCCTTCAAATATTCATTTGAGAACAAGTGCTGTTAACCCTTAAAATCAATAATGGAGAACAGTACTAATATGCTCAAATATATCACGGCAGGAGAGTCTCACGGCCATTACATGGCCGCTATTCTGGAAGGCTTCCCGAGCGGCCTCACGCTCGACCTTGATTTTATCAATGGGGAGATGCGCCGCCGTCAGGGAGGTTATGGACGCGGAGGCAGACAAAAGATCGAAACGGATGGTGTTGAAATCATGGGGGGTGTGATCAAGAAGGTCACGACCGGCGCGCCGTTGGGGTTCCTTCTCACGAACAAGGATTTCAAGATCGAGGAAATGCCGGAGCTTTTTCGTCCCCGGCCCGGCCATGCGGATCTTGCGGGATCTCTCAAATACAATCAGGGGATCCGCGCGGTCCTGGAACGTTCGAGCGCGCGCGAGACCTCCATGCGTGTTGCGGTGGGCGCGGCTTGCAAGCTTTTGCTCAAGGCATTTGGCATCGAGATTGCTGCTCATGTGGTCCAGATCGGGAGCGCCTCGCTTCCTGAACAGGACATCACGGTTGAGGAAATTCGAAAAGGTGCCAAGGACTCGCCCGTCCGGTGCGTTTGCAGAAAGACCGAAAAGGCCATGATGCAGGCGATCGCAAAAGCCATAAAGGACGGAGATTCGCTCGGCGGGAAATATGAGGTCCGTGCGACGGGCCTGCCGATCGGATTGGGCTCCTACGTTCATTTTGAAAGAAAGCTTGATGCCCGGGTTGCCATGATCCTTATGAGCCAGCAATCCGCAAAAGCGGTTGAGATCGGGGATGGGGTGAAACTGGCCGGAATGCCGGGTTCTGAGGCGCATGACGAGATCTTTTTTGGGAAGGTCCGCGGCTATTTTCACAAGACAAATCATGCCGGGGGATTTGAGGGAGGGATGACGAACGGGGCGGATCTCGTGGTCCGTCTCACGATGAAGCCGATCTCGACACTTGCAAGACCTCTCGCGTCGGTGAACATGAAAACGAAGAAAGTAGAGAAGGCGGATTTCGAGCGCAGTGATGCCTGCGCGGTGCCGGCCGGAAGTGTGATCGGGGAAGCACTTGTGGCGTATACGCTCGCGGATGCCTTTCTCGAAAAATTCGGCGGCGATTCCCTGGCAGAGATCCGCCGTAATTACGAAGGTTATTTAAAACATATCCGTGTCTGACAATGTTTATCTGATCGGTATGATGGGTTCCGGCAAAACCGTGACCGGGAAAGTCCTGGCGGATCTTCTCGGCTATGTTTTTGTGGATCTGGATGCTGAGATCCAGGCCAGAGAGAGGCGTTCCATCCCCGAGATATTTGCGGGGTCCGGCGAGACTTATTTTCGCGATATGGAATCGTCGGTCCTGGAGCATTTTTCGAAGCAAAACAGACAGGTGATCGCGACGGGCGGAGGTATTGTGCTGCGCGAAGAGAATGTCCAGCGCATGAAAAAGACCGGAAAAGTCGTGCTGCTAAAAGCTTCTGCGGAATTCCTGTGGCAGAGGGTCCGGTATTCCAAGGACCGTCCGCTTCTTAACAAGCCCGATCCTTTCGGCGCGCTCCGGAAGATATTAACTGATCGGGGGATCTTCTATGAGAATGCCAGCCATTTTTCGGTGCTGACGGACGGCAGGATTGCCGGAGATGTTGCAGGCGAGATTCAGGAAACGTTGAGGTCCGGAACATGAAAACGATACAAGTAAAAAGCCTCAAGGGAAATTACAGGATCTGTGTCGGTCCGGGACTGTTGCCCGGGACCGGAGCGCTGGTGTCCGGTATTTTTACGCCCGGGACAAAACTTATGATCGTTTCTCAAAAGAACCTCACACCCTATCTGAAGACGATCGCCTTATCGCTTTCCAAAAAGGGTTTCGAAGTCTTTTCCCATATGCTTCCGGACGGTGAGATTGCAAAATCCGGAGCCGAACTCTTCCGGCTCTCCCACGATCTTCTTGCTAAAGGATTTGAACGCCGGGACGGGATCGTGGCCGTGGGGGGGGGCGTGGTGAGCGACCTCGCGGGGTTTGCGGCTTCGGTCTATCTGCGGGGAATCCGTTACGTGAATATTGCGACGACCTTGCTCGCGCAGGTGGATAGTGCGATCGGGGGGAAGACTGCGATCGATCTCAAGGAGGGAAAAAATCTCATGGGGGCTTTCTGGCCTCCGGCTCTTGTGATCTCCGATGTGAGCGTGCTTCGCTCGCTCCCGCAGCGGGAACTTTGCGCTTCTCTGGGGGAAGTTGTGAAGTACGGTGTGATCCGCGATCCCGCTCTTTTCAGTTTTCTGGAGAAGAACGGCAAGAAAGTATTGCAAAAAGATCTTGGGGCGATCGAGAAGGTTGTTGTCGCCTGTGCAAAGATCAAAGCACGGGTCGTGAGCCGTGATGAGTTCGAGACAAAAGGGGAACGCGCGATCCTCAACTACGGCCATACTTTCGCGCACGGGATCGAAGGGGCGCTGGGTTATAAGGGTCTAGTACACGGGGAAGCGGTCGCGATCGGGATGATGATGGCGGCGCAGCTTGCTGCGGACCTCGGGCTTTGTTCGAAGGAATTTCCGTGGCGTCAGATGAAGCTTCTCATTCCCATGAAATTGCCCGTTTCGGTCAAGAAATTCAACCTGAAAAAGACGGTAATCCTGAAAGCCATGATGACAGACAAGAAAAAAAACAAAGGAACGTTGCGTTTTGTCCTGCCGCGGCACATCGGTAAGGTCACGGTCGAAAAAAATATTCCCCCCGGAAATATTCACAAAATTCTTCGCCTCGCCGGCGCGAAATAAATCCACTTTAATCCCGACCCCCGTCCTTTCAAAAAGCGTCTTTTCTAAAAGTTTATTTAAATTAAATAAATATTGATTTTAAATTAAGCGTCGATTATGCTCCGTCGTGAAAAAACGAGGCTGTCTGTCCCATGACGGATGAAAGGGCCCTGTTCATGACCTCCGCTGAAGAAGAAGATATCCGGGCGTTCTTAATCTTGAATCAGTTTCGTACTGAAGGCAGGCGAAAAACCGTAGCACTTCTTTCAGAAGGGAAAAGCGCGCAGGAAATTGTAGAGCGTATGAAATCCGGCGACCTGCTGAAGGAATTTCCGGTTTCGGAAAAAGCGCCGCCCTTTAATACGGAAAAAGAGATCGAACTTTGCGCGCAAAAAGGGATCGGTTTTCTGCTCTACTCCGGCAGAGATTATCCGGCCATTCTTAGAGAGGTCACGGACCCGCCGCTTCTTCTTTATAAAAAGGGAACTTTGCTCGAGGATGACCGGAATGCCGTCGCTATCGTGGGGACGCGGCATCCGAGTTTCTATGGCCGTACACAGGCGAAGCGTTTTGCCCGGGATCTGGCCGCAAGAGGGCTCACGATCGTTTCCGGATTAGCACGCGGGATCGACCAGGCTGCGCACGATGGTGCGCTTCACGTTTCTTACGGCCGCACGATCGCGGTGATGGGCTGCGGTCTTGATGTGATCTATCCGAAGGAACACGAAGATCTCTTTGGGAGGATCGCAGAACGGGGTGTGGTCTTGAGCGAATATCCCCTGGGAACACTGCCTTTGCCGGAGAATTTTCCGCGCCGGAACAGGATCCTTTCGGGACTCTCCTACGCTACTCTTGTGGTCGAAGCCCACTCCCGAAGCGGATCATTGATCACAGCGCATCAGGCAGTTGAGCAGGGGCGCGAGGTCTTTGCGCTCCCCGGGCCGGTGGATCAACTGACTTCGCGCGGGACCCATCAACTCATTAAGGAAGGCGCTTGTCTCGTGGAAACGCCGGAGGACATCCTGCTCGTTTTGGCCAGCCGGTTGAAATTGGAAAATAAGTTCGACTTGGTTCCCGCCGAACAATCCGTCGCTCCGGAAAAGCAGCAGGCTTCTCCGTTCTTGTCACGCCACCGGCGGGACGCAGAGATGCCTGCCATCGTCATTCCGAACGAAAAAAAGATATCCGGTCCTTTTGTTCCCGGGGAGGAACGTGGCGTCATCGAAGAACTCTTGAAAGAAGAGGGGCCGTTGGCACAGGACGAAATCCTTGAATTTACAGGCCTCGAACCGTCGAAATTGCCCGTGCTTTTGCTTCAGCTGGAGTTGGAGAAGAAAATCCGAAGAACCCAGGATGGAAGATACGTCTTACCCTGTTAAGCTTCGGTGCGGGCAGGCCGTTACTAAGTAACCGAGAAAAAATCTTTGTGAGTTTTGTCATTCCCGCGTCCGCCACAAAGCGCTGGACGGATCCGTCCTCTGGCGGAAAGGCGGGAATCCAGTCTGGATTCCCGACACTAATAAAGGGCCATTGTCATGGTAAAAGCATCCGGGGATGATATAATAAATGCATTGCTCCGGTTTCCTGAGAGATATTCGCTCTATCCTCTCTTCCGTAGGGCACATTTAAATGTGCCCTACAGGAGGGAATAACTGGAGCAACGCATAATAAATACACAAAAACTTTTGTACACCTATTTAGGTAAGGTCGTAGCGGGAAAAAGGTTTTGACAGACGGGTATTTCCTCTATAGAGTTTCATATGAAAACCATGTCTTGTTAAAGGAAAAGATCTTTTAAACGAAAGGAGTCAGAGATGGAAGGATTAGTGCCGGCAAGTAAGGGGAAAAGGTTCGCGGCGGGTCTGATCGACCTGGTCGTCATTCCTATTGTTCTTGGGATCGTGATTGGTTTGGTTCTTTTGGCGGCCCCGGACATAGTGCGCAGCATCGTGCTTGTGATCGTCAATATCGTTTGGTTGGTGTTCCGTGACGCGGTCTATTCTCCGGGACGGGTGATGGTCAAGATAAAGGTCGTCAGCCTTACGGGGGAGAAAGTTACGTGGCTCCAGGCTTTAATCCGGAACATTCTCCTGATCATTCCGTTCGTGCTTGTGGTCGGGTATATCGTCGAGATCGTGATGCTGATCGCCAAGGGGCATCGCCTCGCGGACAATTGGGCCAAAACACAGGTCGTTGAAGTCTAAGATCTGTCAGGGTTTTACTGAGCTTGGAAGATTCTCCTCCGTGGGCGACCGCGGGGGAGAATTTTTATTTAGGGGGCGAGAAATAAAACATGAACAACACTCCAACGATCAGAACTATGATCGGGTTTTCCTGGGCGAAAAGCCGGGAAATCCTTTTCCCGTTCAATTTCAAATATTGGTTCAAGATCCTGATTATCATGTGGCTCGCGGGCGCGGGAGTCCAGGGATTCAGCGCGAATTTCAAAGCCCTTACAAAACCAGCCGGGCCTCCTTTTGCACCTCAAAAGATCACTACGCCAAAACTTTCTCCGGGGATGCTGCCGCAGAGGGTGGCGAAGATGTTGCAGGCCTCTTCGGTCCAGACCTCGCCGTCCACCGGAATGCCGGGTCTTTCCACGGGGCAGGTTCAAGTGCCGCCGCGGAAGGGAATGGAATCCTTTTCTTTCAGCCAAAATGCGGATTATATCGTGAAGCTTATGACGAAAATGGAACACTCGAAACGCAAAAAGGGTCCCGGCGCATTTGCATTGCCTATGGCCGGAATAATTGTTCTGGGGATCGGTTTCGTGGCGCTTGCGGTATTCTTTCTGTGGTTCTCAAGCCGCTTCAATTTTGTGCTTCTGGACACAATTGTGACGCGGAAACCCGCGATCAAGGGACCGTTTAAAAAGCACAAAGAGTCAGGGAATTCTTATTTTGCATGGATATTGGCTTTTTTAGGGATCATGCTGGCTGTTTTTTTGATCGTCGGGCTGATGGGATTGGGTCTTTTGGGGATTGCAAAGGGACATGTGACCTTGAGCGTCGCGCTCGGGATCTTCGCCGGGATCCTGTTGCCAGTGATCCTTTCAGGCATGATCTTTATCGGAATTGTGATGCGCGACTTTGTGCTGCCGGTCATGTACTGCGAAAAGATCCCGGCATTGAGCGCAATGAACAAATTTCTGGAGGCGGATACGTTCGCTTTTGGAAAAGTGTTTCAATACCTCCTCGTGATCTTCGGTTTCTGGATCCTTGCCATGATCATTCAGGGTATCGTGGGTATTCTCGCAGTGGTCGCTGGAGTGATCGCAGGCGGTATTGTGGCTATTCCCGGGATTGTCTTGCTCAAAGCTCTCCCGCTCCTAAAGTTTCCGCTTATCATTCTTGGGAGTCTTGTGGCGATCGTGCTCGTTCTGGCCGTGATCGTAGTGACCGGAATGGTCATGTTGCCGGCGGCGATATTCTTTCGGGTGTTCGCGTTGGCGTACCTGACGCGCTTGTATCCTGAGTGTGATTTGTTGGGATTTTCTGGAAACGGCCCCTAAAAATCCCGGGCAGCGGGGAACGCCTCGTGGAACGAAAATGGTTCCCCTTTCCTGCTCCAAGCTTCTAAAAATGTGTTAGGCTTCCTTTCGTGAGATGAGTGCTATGTTTAAGAAAAAACGTTCCAAAAAATCCGGGCCCGCCAACAAAAAAACGGGAAGGGCGGTGGAAGAATTTCTTCCCCTCTACGCGCAACTTGCGGGCCTCAAAAAGGAAATAGGTAAGGTGGCGGAAGATAGAGAGCGGGCGGATAGCCGCCTGGCGGACATTGAAGTTCATATCAATATTCTGGCTCGGCTTTTGACTACGCTTTGTATTGAAAACCTTGGCATTCGCATCGGAGCACTGAGGCGTTTGGTTCGCCGCGTTGAAAAAGAGGCGGTGCGCGATTCCCAGATCATGGAACTCGAGTCCCTTTATAAGCTTTCCCACGAGAACCTGAAGAAGGCTTCTTCGGCCAACATTAAACACAAAGGCGATCCTTGGGAGCAAATTTCCTGAGCTTCGGAGATTGTTCCGGGGGCCCCTTCGGGGGTTCGTTGTTTTCTGTGGATGAGATAGAGGACTCCTTCAGTGTTCCAGGCGGGAGGGGGGATGGAGTAAACCCGTCGCCTCGACTAATTCTCTTAACTCGTTTTTGGCAAACGGGTTAGAAGCGTCCGATAAACTTGCCGTTTACAATCTTCCTCATTTTGTTTAGAATCCCATCTTTTAAAAGCCTGGTGGTAAGGAGTGAGCAGTAAGTTAAAACCGACCAACGCCTTACCACCCTTTATGATTTATCACATGCGTTGCTCCAGTTATTCCCTCCTGTAGGGCACATTTAAATGTGCCCTACGGAAGAGAGGATAGAGCGAATATCTCTCAGGAAACCGGAACAATGCATATCACTTATCAAGGAGTTTTTGTGACTAAAGTGAAGAAAAGTAGCAAGACTGTAAAAAGCGCCAAGCCGCCAAAGGGACCCAAACATCTGGTGATCGTGGAATCGCCGGCCAAGGCCAAAACCATCAATAAGTTCCTGGGCCACGATTTCCAGGTTGTGGCGTCCATGGGGCATGTCCGGGACCTTCCGAAAAGCCGGATGGGGGTGGATCTTGCACATGATTTTGCTCCCGAATACATTATCATCCGTCGGGCCCTCAAAACGGTCAAACAGCTCAAAAAGGACGCCGAGAATAAAGAAACCATCTACGTTGCACCCGATCCTGACCGGGAGGGCGAGGCCATCAGTTGGCATCTTGCCCATATCTTTTCAGAGAAAGACCACGGTCCGAAGATCCTCCGGGTGGAGTTTAACGAGATCACGAAAGAGGCCGTGCTGAAAGCTTTTGACCATCCTCGCGCAATCGATATGAATCTTGTGAATGCCCAGCAGGCGCGCCGCATTCTGGATCGCGTGGTTGGGTATCAATTGAGCCCGCTTCTTTGGCGCAATGTCGGACGGGGGCTGAGTGCGGGCCGCGTGCAGTCGGTGGCGCTCAGGTTCATCGTGGATCGTGAACGCGAGATCCGGAAATTCGTGTCGCTGGAATATTGGACGCTGGACGCAAAGCTTTCCGCTTCTGAAGGTCCCGAGCAGTCGAAAATTTTTCTTTCCCGTCTTACACAGATCAACAAGACAAAACCTGAACTCAAGAATCAAGCAGAAACCGACAAGATCAAAGAAGAGCTCCGGCAGCTTCCTTTTCAAGTCTCGAATATTGAGAAGACCGAAAAGCGCCGCAAACCACAGGCACCTTACACCACAAGTAAGCTCCAGCAGGAGGCTTACAGCCGGCTTGGGTTCTCGGCCGTGAATACGATGCGCATTGCACAGAGACTTTATGAAGGCGTGGAACTCGGAGACGAAGGCAGCGTCGGCCTCATTACGTACATGCGAACGGATTCCGTGAACATTGCTGTTTCCGCACAGGAGGAAGCCGCACGCTACATCCGGGAAAAATTCGGCAAGGAATATCTTCCTGAAAAACCGCCGGTCTACAAGTCCCGTAAGGGGGCCCAGGAGGCCCACGAGGCCGTCCGTCCGACCTCGGTTTTTCGCATCCCGGATTCGGTGAAAGATTTCCTCGAAAATGATGAATTGAAACTCTACGAACTTATCTGGAGAAAATTCCTGGCGTCCCAGATGATGCCTGCGGTCGATGAACACACCGCCATTTCGATTCTGGCAGGAGAAAAATACGAATTCCGCACGACCGGTAAACGCAATCTTTTCTTGGGATTTACGGCCGCGTTCGGGGAGATCAGGGTCGAAAAAGAAAATTCCAAGGAAATCGAAGAAGAGGAGTCGCCGGAGGTGGCAGAACTGCCCGATTTAAAGATCGGACAAAACCTTGCGCTTCATGAACTTGTGGGCGAACAGCATTTTACAAAGCCGCCGCCGAGGTTCAACGATGCAAGTCTGATCAAGCTGCTCGAAGAAGAAGGCATCGGTCGGCCGAGTACTTACGCCCCTACGATCTCGACGATCCTGGGCCGGATGTACGCCGAGCGCAAGGGCGGCGCGCTCATGCCCACCGAGCTTGGCGAAACGGTCGCGGACATTTTGGTACGGCATTTTCCAACGATCCTGGATACAAAGTTTACGGCGCTCATGGAGGAAGAGCTTGATGAGATCGAAGAAGGAAAAATGGAATGGGTAAAAGTCCTGAAGGATTTTTACGGGCCCTTCGGCGAGCTGTTGGCGCGTGCGCAGACCGAAATGAAAAGCGTCAAACAGGCACCTATCCCCACGGATTATAAATGCGGTGTGTGCGGCAAACAGGTCTTCATTAAATTCGGGCGGTTCGGAAAATTCATGGCCTGCTCCGGGTTCCCGGAGTGCAAATACACGCGCTCCATTCCGACGGGGTTCTTTTGCCCGGAGCCGGGTTGTGGCGGTGAACTGGTGAAACGCCGGGCCAAAGGTCGCCGGGCATTTTACGGCTGTTCGAATTATCCGAAGTGCACGTATGTGGTCAATGAGCTTCCGAAAAAAGAAGACGCCGTCGAAACCTCGTCCGAGGCGCCGTGAGCCCAAGAACATGAATAAGCGGGTAGAGGATTTCCTGAATTTTCTCGCAACCGAAAAAGGTGCCTCGGGGCATACGACCAAAAATTACGGGATCGATCTCCGGGAATTCATGAAATTTATCGCGGAGAAAGAATTCAAAGACCTGACCTATCTCGATATCCGTTCCTTTCTGGCGTTCCTGAAGACCCGCGAATACAGCAAAAGCTCTATTTCCCGCAAGCTCGCCTGCCTTCGTTCGTTCTTCAAATATCTGGTGCGCGAGAATGTCCTGACGCAGAATCCCGCGGCGGGGATCGCCACCCCCAAAAAAGAAAAACGGCTTCCCTCCTTTATGAATCCCGACGAGATCACCAAGCTTCTCGACGCTCCGGCCAAAAACTCCTGGGAGGAAAAGCGCGATAAAGCGATCCTGGAGATGCTTTACAGCTCCGGGCTCCGCGTGAGCGAACTTGCGGGGCTTAATCATGATGATCTGGATTTTTTCGCAGGCTTGGTCCGGGTGCGCGGCAAGGGAAAAAAAGAACGCATCGTGCCCGTGGGACAGGCGGCATTGAACAGTCTGCGTGCTTATTGGGACATGAAAGCGCCGCGGGAAACCGCGAATGCGATCAAAAAGCCTCTTTTTATCAGCCGGATCGGGAGTCGTCTTACGGACCGGAGTGTCCGGCGCATGATCCTGAAATATGTGAAGAGGACGGGGCTTGGAAAGGAGATTTCACCCCATACGTTCCGTCATTCTTTTGCGACCCATATGCTTGATCGCGGAGCGGACCTGCGGAGCGTTCAGGAGCTTTTGGGGCATGCGAACCTCTCGACCACGCAGATCTATACACATGTGACGACCCAGCGTCTCAAAGATGCTTACGCGGCGGCGCATCCACGGGCATAATAAATAAAACAAGTCATTGCAAGCGAAGCGGGGCTATCCTGCTTTTGAAATTGTCGTGGCCCCTGCTGTCCCACCACCGGCGGGATATGAAGCAGGTTCCTTGCAATGACGCAGGCAGGTAACGATATGTTGAGGACCTTTTTATACAACTTGGCGTTTGCGGCGTTCGGGATCTTTTATCTCCCGGTTTTTTTGGCAAAACTTCGCCAAGCCGAGGATCCGAACGCGCTTTGGAGAGAACGCCGGGGGATCTTTCCGAAGGATTGGGCCGAAAAATTCGCCGGAAAGAAAATTGTCTGGCTTCATGCTGTAAGTGTGGGGGAGGTGATGGCCGTTGAGAAATTCATCCACGAATGGCTTGCCTCCGCACCGGAATATGAATTGTTGCTGACGACCGTGACGCCGACCGGACAGAGGGTCGCGAGAAAATTCGCGGGAAAGCGGGTCCATGTCTGTTATTTTCCGTTCGACTTGACCCCGGTCGTGCGGCGCTTTCTTGATCTTTTCAAACCGGTTTGCTTGCTACTCGTGGAGACCGAGATCTGGCCGAACCTCCTGACCGAAGCCAAGCGACGGAATATTCCGGTCGGTGTGATTAACGCCCGGCTTTCGGAACGCTCATTCAAAAGATACAAGATATTCCCATGGCTTTTTAAACCTTTGTGGGGGTATCTGGATTTTGTGCTCGCACAATCAGAAGAGGATGCAGCCCGTTTTCGAAAGTTGGGTGTTACAGGCGAATCCGTGCGGGATATGGGGAACATGAAGTTCGATCAGACGGAATGGTCCGGGGAAAGCGGCGTGGATGCGACGGGTCTGCGGCAGGCCTGGGGATATAACGCCGAAGATCTTGTGTGGATCGCGGGCAGCACGCATCCGGGGGAAGAAGAAGCTCTCATGGTTGCCTTTAAAGCGTTGCGCGGCCGGTTCCCGGCGCTCAAACTGATCTTCGCGCCGCGGCACATCGAGCGCTCAGAAGGGATTTTGAAACAATTGGAGAAATACGATTTTAGCATGGTTTTATCGACCAAACGGAAAGAAGGTCCGGGACCTGACCTGCAGGTACTGGACCAACTGGGTGTTCTCAAGAATCTGTACGGAATCGCGGACCTCGTGTTCATGGGCGGGAGTCTGATCCCTCACGGAGGTCAGAACCCGATCGAGCCCGCGTATTTTGGCAAAGCAATACTCCATGGACCGCATGTTTTTAACTTTCACAAGATCTACCACCAGCTCGATCATGACGGTGGCGCTCTCAGGATCTCGGCTCCGGACGAACTGTCGTCCGCGGCGGCGGAGCTCCTCGCGAATGAGGGCAGGCGTCATGAAATGGGACAAAGGGCTTTTCAGATCGTCAACCGTTTACGGGGTGCCAGCAAACGTCAGGCAGGGTGGATCCTGACGTTCCTTAGAAGCCGGTACTCCCAAGAAAGGATCAAGCAGTATGGACAGCATGAAGAATTACTTTCGTCTCCTGGCGGAGGACAAGCAAAGTGACCCGACCAGCGGAATTCTCTCCGCGCTTCTTTCTCTCGCCGCATGGGGGTACGGCCTCGGGGTCCGGACGTTTCGCTGGCTTTATGAAAACAAGGTGCTGGCACGCAAACGTCTCTCCTATCCGGTTATCAGCGTCGGCAACCTGACTTGGGGGGGCACGGGGAAAACACCTTTCGTGGAATATCTTGCACGCAAGATCAGCATGCACCGGCGCGTGCCTTTGGTCCTCACGCGTGGTTACAGCCACGATGAGGCCCTGGAACTTCAGAATCACCTTCCGACGGCGGTCATCGGTATCGGCAAGGACCGTGCGAAAGTTGCCCGGCGCGTCAAGGAAGAAAAACGACATGTGGATATCGCCATCCTCGACGACGGGCTCCAGCATCAGGTCCTCCAGCGGGACGTCGACATCGTGGTCGTTAATTCGCTGAACCCCTTTGGTAACGGATGGCTTATCCCGCGGGGCATTCTGCGTGAGCCTCTCACCGTCCTGAAACGTGCGGTCATTATCGTGCTTACCCATGTGAATCTTGTAAGCCCCGAAGAACTCCAGAAGCTCAAGGAAAAAATCACGGTTCTGGCGCCGCAGGCGCAAATGGTCGAGACCCTCATGGAGGTGTTGTTTCTTTATCGTGCCAAAACCAAAGTCCGGACCTCGATCGAGAAAATGACCGGCCGGCGCGTCGCAACTTTTGCGGCGGTAGGAACACCAAGGTCTTTCCAACTCGTCCTGCAGCGTTTTCAGCTCAAGACCGTCCGGAACTTTGAATTTTTGGACCATCACGAATACACAAAAGAAGAGCTTTTGAAGATCAAAGAGGTTGCGCAATCAGCCGGCGCCGAAGAAATTATCACGACGGAAAAGGATTTCTACCGTTCCCGCGAATTGATCACGGAGATGCTGAACCCGCTGGTCCTTGCAGCGCGGCTTCGGGTCGTGTCGGGAGAGGAAATTCTCACCGACCGGCTTTTCCGTTTGCTGGGAGTGAAGAATTAATGGAAGATCTGCTCGACCGGATTGCTTATCTTGCGGCCCGCGTGCTCATTTTTCTTTTTGAGCATATTCCGTTCAACGTTGGTCTCCGGATCGGCGATTTTTTGGGGCATCTGGTGTTCTATGTTTCAAAAAAACGGCGTGTTGCCTATATCAATCTGAAAGCCACACTTGGGAGTCAGATGACCCCGGGCGAGCGATGGAAGGTCGTGCGCGATCATTTTGGTTTTATGGGACAGTCTGCTGTGGAGGTGATGTCTTTTAGGCGAATGAAGCGCGAATATCACGATCTTCATATCAAGGTCCACAACCTGGACCGGTACGAAGAGCTTCTTCGCTCGGGGCATGGCGGGGTTCTGATCACGGCGCATTTCGGGAACTGGGAGCTTTTGCAGGTTTGGTCCGGGCTTCGAGGTACGCCGATCCATGTGTTGACGCGTGAGCAGAGATATCCGAGGATCAACGGATTGATCAACGAACTTCGCGAGAGTCACGGCTCGGTTTCCGTCAGCCGCGGCGCGGGCATTCGCGGTCTGATCCGCGCGCTCCGGGAGAAAAAAATGGTCGGGGTCCTGGGGGATCAATCTGCCGGAAAGACCGAAGGGATCATCCTGCCTTTCTTTGGCCGGAGGACCACGATCCCGACTGGGGCCTTCCAGCTGGCGCATCGCACGGACGCGTTCATTATGCCCTTCTTTATCGTAAGGACCGGCGGTCCTGAGCACGAGGTCTATGCCGAAGAGGTTCTGAAAGATGACCCCTCGCTTGGGCCGCAAGCGCGGGTGGAATTCCAGGTCCGGCAATACCTGAAGGTGCTCGAAGGTTTTATCCGGAAATTTCCGAACCAATGGCTTTGGGAAAACAAACGGTGGAAGTATTGCTGGGACAGAAAGATCGTGATCCTCTCGGACGGCAAGGCCGGGCATTTCAAGCAATCCGAAGTTGTGGCTGAAATGCTTGCAAATTTCAAGGAATTCCACGGTCGTTCCGGCCTTACGTTTGAAACGGAAAGGATCTATGTGGAATACCGCTCGACGTTCCACAGGGCGGTCTTATTTTTAATGGCGTTTTTGATGAAACCCTGGATCCAGGGAAGACTCCGTTGGCTCGCTCCTTTTTTGACCCCGGAGACGCAAAAGGCAATTGAGCGGGTAAACGCGGATTTCATTATTGCGGCCGGGTCCGGACTTGCTCCGGTCCAGATGCTCCTTGCTCAAGAGACCGGCGCGAAGTCGGTCGTAATCATGAATCCGCCCTTTCCCTATTCCATGACGAACTACGATCTCGCAATTGTTCCAGCGCATGATGGCGGCAAAGTGCCCAGGCGGACGTTTCGCTGCGTGATCCTGCCGAGCGGATACCTGACCCCGAATCGTGAGGCGGATGTGAGACAACTGCAGTTGAAACTTGGCGAAGGGGTCCGGCCGAGGGTGGCGGTGTTTCTCGGCGGCGCAACACGTAATTATGATCTCTCAGTCTCAGATATGGAAAAATTCTGCTCGGTCTTAAAACAAATCAGCCCGCGTGCCGGAGATTGCATGATCACCACGTCACGGCGAACTTCCGCACGTGTAGAGCGTTTTCTTAAAGACACACTGTTGCAGCATCCGGCTTGCCGGTTTCTTGTAATTGCGAACGAAGAGAATCCGCCTTACGCGGCGGGCGGTATGATGGGGCTCGCGGACCTTCTGATCGTGACAGAAGACAGTCTTGCCATGATCTCGGAGGCCGTGGGGACGGGCAAGCATGTGATCGTGCTTAGCCTCGGGGGAAACGGGCTTCCCGAAAAACATGGCCGTTTTCATCAAATCCTCGCCGGGCGAGGATTTGTGACCTTGAGCGGTCTGACGGATCTGGAAAAGAATATTACCGAACTTCTAAAAAAGCCGATAACCCCGGTTCTTCAGCGTGAAAAAAATGCGCTGATCGAGCGGTTGGGATCTCTGATATGAAGGTGATGCAGCTTTTGCCGGCACTTGAGCTCGGCGGGACCGAGCGAGGAGTTGTGGACCTGGCGCGTGCGATGAAAAAAGAAGGCCACAAGACCGTCGTCGTTTCCTCCGGAGGGTCGCTTGTAGCCGAACTCCAGAAGATCGGAATCCCGCATTACGGATTGCCCGTACATCGGAAGTCTCTGGCTGGCTTGTTCCTGGTCGAAGAGCTTGTGAAGATCATCCAGCGCGAGCGCGTGGACATCGTTCATGCCCGCAGCCGCGTTCCGGCCTGGCTCGGGTGGCTTGCGGCACGCAAGACCGGCATTCCGTTTATCACGACCTGCCACGGGTATTATGCCGTTCATCCGATGAGTTTTGTCATGGGGTGGGGAAAACCCGTGATCGTGGCATCGCACGCGATCGGCCGTAGAATGATCGATGAATTCCATGTTCCGCCGGACAGGATTCGCTTGATTCCGCGCGGCGTGGACCTTTCACAATTCACTTTTTCCTTCGCAAAATTCGAAAAGCACGAGGGGCCGATGCGGATCATCCATATGGGGCGATTTTCGGCAGCCAAAGGCCAGGTGGATTTTCTTAAGGCGGTTCATCTGCTGCGCAGCCGGTTTTCCCATTTTGAAGTGCGGATCGTCGGTTCCGAAGGCCGCGGAAGACACCGCTACACGGACTTGATGAAAAAGACAATCCATCAATTCGGACTCGAGACCTGCGTGAAGATCCTTCCGCCGACGCGCGATGTGGCCGGGCTTTTGGCCGAGTCGGATCTCCTGGTGCTTTCCTCGCTGATCCCGGAGCCTTTCGGACGGGTGGTCATCGAGGCCGGCGCCGTGGGGACGCCTGTCGCCGCGACGTGGCTCGGCGGCGTGCGGGATATTATTGATCATAACGAAACCGGTCTTCTGTTTCCTCCCAAAAATATCCCCGCGATGGCCGAGGCCATGTACGAGCTTTTGACGGACCGGGACAGGGCCAAGGCGCTTGCGGTGAAACTTCGAAAGAAAGTGGAGGAGAAGTTCAACCTGGAGCAGATGGTCCGGAAAACGCTCGAAATTTATCAGGAGGTCCGCAAGCGGCGGAGGATCCTTGTGATCAAGCTTGGGGCGATGGGAGACCTTATCCTGGTCGTGCCGAGCCTCAGAATGCTCAGGGAGCGCTTTCCGGACGCCGCGATCACGCTTCTTGTCGACCGCGGGCTTGCACCCATCGTATCGGAATGTCCTTATCTGGATGACATGATCCTGGTGAACCGGAAAAAACTTTCAAACATTTTTTATCTTTTGAAGACCGCGCGCCGTATTCGTCGCGAAGGTTTTGATATATCCGTGGATCTTCACAACAATAAGTGGACACATCTTTTGGCGTATCTCGGGGGGGTGGTCCAGCGTTTTGGTTTTGTGCGCGGAAGATGGGGATTTTTGCTGAACCGGCCCGACAGGACCTTCGGGGTCGGAGATTCGCCTCTCCGCCATCAGTTCCGCATACTGTCCAAAGCCGGGGTCATTAAATTCGATGACACGCTGGAGCTTTGGCCGAAACCCGAAAGTCTTGAAAAGGCGAACCAGATGATCGGTATGCTGGAGCCCAAGGAGTCTACCCGGATCATCGGGTTCGTGATGGGATCCAGCCCTAATTGGCCGAGCAAACGCTGGCCCGCGGAGCATTTTATCGCTCTTGCGAAGCGGCTCTTTGAGAAATATGACGCGCGGGTCGTCCTTATCGGTTCTCCCGAAGAAACGGATCTCGGACAACCTTTTTATTCCTTCGGCTCCGGCAAGATCCTCGACCTCATTGGCAAAACCGCGCTGGAAGAATTACCAGCCTTTTTCAAACAGCTTCATTTGGTCGTGACAGGGGATACGGCGCCACTTCATATGGCTGCGGCCATGAATGTCCCGGTCGTAGCCTTGTTCGGCCCGACGGACGCCAAGCGTCATGTCCCGCCCGGAAAAAAAATCGACATTCTCTCGCATCATCTGCCCTGCCAGCCCTGTTACGACGGCGTCTGTAAGGCCAGAGAAACAAAGGCCTGTCTTGTGCATATTTCCGTGGAAGAGGTGTTCGAGCATTGTCAAAGGGTGCTTGCGTCATGAAGTCCGTTGGAAACAGGGAACGCTTTATGAGGCGTTCCCGTGGTAGGAGGACAAGCTAGCCATGATAAATCCAACTTCGAGTTCATATGAAAACAGGGCTGCTGTTTCTGCGGTCTCTAACGAGATGAAGATCCTCGTCGTCATGAAAAATTGGCTTGGAGATCTGCTTTTTCAGATGCCCGCGCTCAGTCTTATCAAACAAAAATATCCGGGAGCCTCGATCGTTTGTATTGCCCCCGAACGTTGCCGGGAAATCCTTGAGGCTCATCCCGCGGTTTCGGATTTCTTAAACTTTGACGAAAAAAGCACGCACCGTTCCTGGCTCGCAAGAGTGCGGTTCGCTCTGGAGCTGAGGAAACGCGGACCCTGGGGCCAGGGTTATCTTTTTCATCGTTCCCGTTCGCGGGCGGTGTTTCTCGTGTTCGCCGGCGTGAAAGAACGCATCGGTTACGAAAAAGGACGAAAAGGGTTTTTGTCGCGGCCGGTCACAGAGCCTGCGCGGCCGATGCACCAGCTGGACTATTTTTTAAACCTGATGGAAAAAGCGGGATTTGAGCTTCCCACGGAAAGAGAATACCGGTTTTTCTATAGAGAAGAGGACGAACAAGCCGCGCGTGAGATCCTCGAGGCGCACGGTATCAAAAAGAACATGAAGTACATTTGTTTTCATCTGGGCGCCAATTGGGAGCCTAAGCGCTGGCCGATTGCGCATTTTGCCGCGCTTGCAGAGAAAATTGAAGAAAAATGGCAATTTCCGGTCGTGGTGACCGGCTCTCAAAATGACAGGCCGCTCTTCGAAGACTTCATGTCAAAGATTTGCCATGCGAAAATCATCTCTTTGATCGGAAAGACAAGGCTACGCATTTCTGCCGCGATCTATAAACATGCAGCGTGCCTTGTAACCGGGGATTCCGGGCCCATGCATATCGCTTCCGGCGTCGGTGCTCCGGTGGTCGCCCTTTTTGGCCCTACCGATCCGAAGCTTACCGGACCCCGTGGGAGGGGCGAGAGCATCGTGTTACAATATGTTCCGCCGGGTTATAAGGTTCCTTTTTTCGGCAAGGACCTCCCTGAGGACGGATGGATGTCCCGGATAATGCCCGAGCAGGTTTTTGACGCAGTGGAGCGGTTGATCAGAAAATGACGAAAACGGCGCTGGTGACAAGCTACGCTGCACTCCGGAAAAAAGTCGAGGAAACCCTGCTCCTCGGCCGGCAAAGAATAGAAGCCGCCAAGGTCCGCGCCTACTGGGATACCGGGAATTTCATCAATCAGCACATCCAGGCGAACGGGGGAAGGGCCGAGTACGGAAAGAAAATAGTCGGGCAACTCGCCGAAGACATCAAACTTCACAGCTCAGTTCTGCAAAGATGCTCCCAATTTGCCGAAATGTTCCCGGATTTCAGGATTGTCGCCGCGCGGCGACAATTGACCTGGGCGCACTACCGGGTGCTTCTCACGGTCCCGGACGAAGAAAAGCGTCTGGAGCTCATGGACCGGGCGGAGAATGAGAAGTGGGTGTCCCGCGACCTCGAGATCGAGGTTCGCAACCTGAATTGGGAGATCCGTGAGGAGGCTTCGAAAGGCAAGCCGCCGTTGCTTTTGCCCGTGCCTGCGTTGGGCCCTTTTTACACCTACCAGGTCATTGCGCCGGAGACCGTGCATTCCTCATCCAGACAACTTCTTCTGGACCTCGGTTTTTCCGCCCGGCTCGAGATGGAACTTTTTCCGGGAGTCCGTTTTCCTGCGGGGACGATCCTGGAATCAAGGCGACGCGACGAAAATGAAAAGAGCGCGCCCAGGCACGCGCCGATCGCCCGGGGGAACTCTATTTTTAAACTGGTGAAATCTAAAAAAAACGAGGACGCGCTTTACACGTACAAGGCGTTTGTTCAAAGATTCATCGATGCGGATACTTTTCACGTTGAATTCAGGCTGGGGTTCGGTCAGCTCCGCGAAGAAACCATCCGTCTGAAAGGGATCGACTGTCCGGAGATGAACACACCGGAGGGCCGGGCCGCCAAGCGCTTTGTGGAACGCGAACTCGCCCATTGCGAGTCCATTATCCTGAAATCCACCCGGACCCGGAAAGAAAAATGGGGCCGCTATTTAGGCGACGTTTTCTACATTGATAAAACCGGAAAACAGGTCTACCTTAACAACCTGCTCCTGGAAAAAGGACATGCGGTCAGAGTACGGAGCTGACCTCGATGAGTTTTATCGCCCCTGTGGGGTGTGCTCCGGCTCGATGTTTTCAGTCCTTTCGCAGCCCTTTAGGGTTGTCGCACCGTGGTGTTGCAGTACTTGTTCATAAGGAACAAGTGCGGTCCGCGTACGCAGTTAACATTAAATTGCGACGCGACCGTACTTATTTAACAGAAATAAGTGCCGTCAGAGTACGGAGCTGACCTCGATGAGTTTTATCGCCCCTGTGGGGTGTGCTCCGGCTCGATGTTTTCAGTCCTTTCGCAGCCCTTTAGGGTTATCGCACCGTGGTGTTGCAGTACTTGTTCATGAGGAACAAGTGCGGTCCGCGTCAGAGAATAGAAGTCTTAAACGACTCAAGAGGAACAGTTATGCCAGTGCCGCTTAAAATTGTAGAACTCGTTAAAAGATTCGAAGAGCATTTCGATGCCTATAAATCGGGCGCTTACAACGAGACCCAGGTGCGGCAGGGGCGGGTTTGTGAAAGCGGATTAAAACTGTGAATGACATAAAAGCACTGACGAAAAAGATAGAGAAATTTAGGGATGAGCGGGACTGGATGCAGTTCCACAACCATAAGGATGTTGCGTTGTCTTTGGTTTTGGAAGCGGCGGAAGTGCTTGAGCACTTCCAGTGGAAAAAGCCTGGAGAGATTGAAGCCCATGCGAAAGTCTGCAAGGACGAGATCGCGGACGAATTGGCGGATGTGGCCATGTACCTTTTTGAATTAGCTGGTAACCTCGACATCGATCTCTCCAAAGCTATCGATGTCAAACTCGCCAAAAACGCCAAAAAATATCCTATCCATAAAGCAAAGGGCAATGCAAAAAAATATACGGAGTTCAAGCCCTGATGCTTCTCTACCGTGGTGATACCAAGCAATTTACCACCGATGTTATAAATAATCGCATTGCCGACATTATGGCCGATACATTCGAATCCTCTGTGGGCCACTGCGTCCAACAGCCTGAATTCAACGCTTGGAATAATTCTTGCCAACACTTAAAGAACCTGATCAGTCTTGCTGACCTTACAGACAACATGATTGTTCTTGAATACGAGGTGCCGTTTAACACAGGAAGAATTGACTGTCTTTTGTTCGGCAAAGGAGAGCATAACCATAGCTACGTTGTCTTGATAGAGCTTAAGCAGTGGACCCAAGTTAAAGAAATCGATGATGAGGAGAATGTCGTTGAGACTTACACCGGTGGGGGGCAAAGAAAAGCACCGCATCCCGCGCAACAAGTGGAAGGATACCATAACCATTTGATTAATTTCGTCCAAGTTTTCGAAGTGGGCAATGATTATCAGCTTTATAGCTGCGCTTATTGTCATAACTACGAAAAAAATCCCGGGCGAGGGCTATTTGCCGAGAGGTATCAGAAATTAATCGAGCAATTCCCAGTTTATTGCAAGGAGGATGTTCAAAAGCTTGCGGAAAAATTGAAAAAACTATTAGCTAAGGGCAATGGCTTCGAAATTTTTAACCGCTTCATGCAAAGCCCAATCAAGCCTTCAAAGAAGTTGCTTGAGAATGTTGGCAAAATTGTTGATCAGAATAAAGCCGTCTTCTCACTTTTAAATGAACAATTGGTAGCCAAGAATGTCATTATGGCGAAGATTCGCAAGGCAGAAAAAAAAGGAGAAAAGAACGTAGTGATCGTTCAAGGTGGCCCTGGTACTGGGAAAACGGTGATTGCTGTGAATTTGCTGGCCGATCTTGCCCAAAAGAAAAAGTCTGTTTTTTATGGCTGCAAATCAAAGCCTTTCCGAGAAGCTCTGATGAAAGCAGTCGGCGCCGAAAGTAGGATTATGTTCTCAAATCTAAGCCGATTTGTTCCCGCCAGAGTTGATGCGAACAGCATAGATGTTGTTTTGATTGACGAAGCCCACCGGATTGCGCGAAACAGTAATTCGCAATACACAAAGAAAGCGGATCGCACAGATATGTCGCAGGTTGAACAGCTGATAAGATGTGCTAAAACGGCAGTGTTTTTTATTGATGACAAACAGGGAGTGCGGCATCAAGAAGTAGGTTCGACGCAACTAATTCTAGATGTTGCGGCTCAATGCGATGCTGCATGTGAGACTGTCCAGCTTGTGTCACAGTTTCGCTGTGCAGGCTCGGATAATTTTCTAGACTGGATCGAATTTGTTCTTGGTTATACTGCGCGGCCTATTAATCTAACTAAAGACGAGCGGTACGAATTCAAAATAGCTAATTCACCAGCCGAACTTTACGAATTTATTAAGGCTCATGAACAATACAAACCGAATTCGGCCCGGCTTGTAGCCGGTTATTGTTGGCCGTGGAGTGATCCTGCAAGTGACGGCAATTTAGTACCTGATGTGAAAATCGGGGATTTCCAAATGCCATGGGAGGCTAGAGATGTCCCAGGGCTGAAGCGGGGCATTCCTAAATGGTACCAATGGGCATTTAAGACGCAGGCGGTAGAACAGGTGGGCTGCATTTACACAGCGCAGGGATTCGAATTCGATTATATAGGTGTGATTGTAGGACCTGACCTGAAATATGACGCGAAAAAAAACAGATTGGTAGCGGATATCTCAGCTACTTGTGACCAAACCTTGAAACGGAATCCGGAAACATTTGAAACTTATGTTCGAAATATCTATCGCGTGCTCATGACGCGTGGTTTGAAAGGGTGTTATGTCTATTTTTGCGACAAAGAAGTTGAAGCGTATTTTCGGAAACATATCGAAGGAGATCCTGATTTCAAAGAAGCTCTGATGTATTCGGATGTCATTAGTGCCAAAGAAGAAAAACGAATAAGGCTCGAGACCGATATCGATAAGCATTTGGAGTATGTGGAATATTTGCCGGTCTTTACTGCAGAAGCTGCTTGTGGTCAGTTTGGAGAGGGCCAGCTGGTTGAGAAAGAAGGTTGGATTAAAGTATCGGAGATGGGGCGCTTAAATCGTAATATGTTTGTTGTTCGCGCTGCGGGGAAATCAATGACGCCTGTGATTTGCGACGGCGATTATTGTGTTTTTCAAGCACCTGTTGTCGGCACGCGTAATAATAAGCTTGTTTTGGTTCAGCATCGCGGCATTTCAGACCCTGAGACGGGAGGACAATACACTATTAAAAAATACACCAGCAAAAAAACTTTTAAAGAAGATGGAAGCTGGTCTCATGAAGAGATTAGCTTGAATTCCTTGAACGCTGATTTCAAGACTATCGTCATTAAAAATCCTGAGGAGCAGGAGTTTATAGTCATCGGAGAGTTGATGGGCATTATTGGGAAAACTTTTAAACCGGAAATGTAGGGTCGCGAATAAGTGATAGAGTCCCAATATCAAGCTAGCGCCGCAGACCAGGAGATCGACCAACTCGTCTACCAGCTCTACGGCCTCACCGCCGACGAGATCAAAATCGTTGATGAATTTGGAGTTTGTGATAAAACTTTAAGAAACAAAATTTATGCTACTTTTAATGTAAATATATAATGCATTGTTCCGGTTTCCTGAGAGATATTCGCTCTATCCTCTCTTCCGTAGGGCACATTTAAATGTGCCCTACAGGAGGGAATAACTGGAGCGACGCATATATAGAAAGGTATCAGGTGCCTTGGCACTTAGTGTAGAAACTGGATGCCGTCCGCAGGGAGGGGCAGGAAATAATTCCGATGGGGGCACTTGAACCCCCAAGGGATTGCCATCGTAGGTCGCCCGGATGGATTCGAACCATCGGCACCTGCCCTTTTAGGGTAGATATCAGACGAAGTACGAAAAAGCGGGTATTATCTGGCGGAAGAGGTAGTCTTCCCCATGAAAAACCCGGGGTTGCTGTTGCGGGTAAGGTAAACGAAAAAGGAAAAAATGGATCCGGCCAAGATCAGGCAAATCATTAAAAAAGGCGAAGGAATCGAGGTCGAGTTCAAAGAGTGCCGGATGGCCTTGAGCCGGGGCGTTTTTGATACCGTATGCGCTTTCCTGAACAGGAGCGGCGGGGAACTTCTTCTTGGTGTTAATGATAAAGGGAAGATTACCGGCGTTGACCCGCAGGCAACGGAGCAGATCAAAAAAGATTTTGTAACGGCGGTCAATAATGAGCAGAAAATCAGCCCTGTTTTTTACTTGAGCATTGAAGAAGTCCGGTTTGCAGGGAAGAGCGTTCTGTATGTTCTGGTCCCCGAAAGTTCCCAGGTGCACCGGCATAACGGAAAGATCTTTGACCGGAACGAAGACGGCGATTTCGATGTTACGCGCAGCGCTCAGCTTGTTTCGGCCATGTATCTACGCAAACAGACGACATATTCCGAAAACAGGGTTTACTCGTATGTGACGTTAAAAGATCTCCGGAAGGACCTGATCGCGCGGATCCGGAAAATGGCCGCGAACCAAAAGGCCAATCACCCTTGGGCGCGTATGAGCGATCTTGAGCTTCTCAAGAGCACTCAGCTCTATTTGCGGGACTATCAAAGCGGGAAAGAGGGGTTGACCTTGGCGGCGGTGCTTTTGCTCGGGAAAGACGCCACGATCCTTTCTGTTTTGCCGCACCACCGCACGGATGCTATCCTGCGCCAGATCAATCTTGACCGATACGATGACCGGGATGATGTCCGCACCAATCTGATCGAAAGTTACGACCGGCTGATGGCTTTTGTTCAAAAGCATCTCTCGGACCCCTTTTATCTGGAGGGAGATGTGCGGATCAGTCTCCGGGATCAGATCTTCCGCGAGGTGATAGCCAATTTGATCATCCATCGGGAGTTTCTGAATCCCTTTCCCGCAAAACTTATCATTGAGGGGACGCGTGTGGTCACTGAAAACAGCAACCGTCCCCACGGCCACCGGCATATTACGCCCGCCAATTTTTCTCCTTATCCCAAAAATCCTGTAATTGCGAAATTTTTCAAACAGATCGGATGGGCGGATGAGCTAGGGTCCGGCGTGAGAAAACTGTTTCGTTACGGAAAACTTTACAGCGGGCGCGATCCGGAATTGCTTGAAGCGGACATCTTCAAGGTCGTCGTTCCATTGTGCAAAACGGATATCAAGAAGGAGACCCCCCAAGCTGAAAAGCTGCTCGAATTTTGCCGTAAACCAAGGAGCAGGGAAGAAATGCAGAATTTTTTGGCTCTGAAAGACCGCAAATATTTTAGAATAAGCATATTAAATCCGCTGATCAAAAAGAGGGCGTTATTACTTGCGATTCCCGGGAAACCCAACAGTCCCAAACAAAAGTATTATGTTGCCGGGAAATAAAGAATAGGAATGCATTATTCCGGTTTCCTGAGAGATATTCGCTCTATCCTCTCTTCCGTAGAGCACATTTAAATGTGCCCTACAGGAGGGAATAACTGGAGCAACGCATTAGGAGCTTATGGGTCTGTCGTGGGCATAAAAAAACGGGCAGTCGTCCGCGACATAATCGCATTCCGGATAAGGATGAAATGGATCCCCTGGGATATGCGGTCAAAGGAGCGCGAAATTATTTATGAAAAAACCTGATCGTCAGGCTTAATCAGACGTTTGAGGGTTCTGCGCTCACGCAGGAGGGGTTGGAATACTGGATGGCGCGGGCTCTTCAGAAACTGCTCGATTACACGGAATGGCGGAATTTTCTTCTGGTAATTGACAAGGCCAAGACCGCTTGCGTGAACTCGGGTCAGAATATTCCGGATCATTTTGTTGACGTCAACAAAATGATCCCTTTGGGATCGGGAAGCGAGGTTGACGACATGATGCTGACCTGTAAATGAACTTGAAGTATCATGTGTGCGAGGAATGAAAGTATGGGCGGACAAAAGCAGTACAGTGATTACATTATATGCATTGTTCCGGTTTCCTGAGAGATATTCGCTCTATCCTCTCTTCCGTAGGGCACATTTAAATGTGCCCTACAGGAGGGAATAACTGGAGCAACGCATATTATTTATGTTGATGAAAGCGGGGATCACGGACTGGATTCGGTGATTCGTCCCAGGCAGCCAAACAGGGCTATAAATATTCTTGAGGGGAAGTTTTATCGGGACGGATATGGAAGGAAAGAGGGTTTTGGATGGAAGATCTTTCCATAAAAGCGAAAGGCCGCTGGGTTGTCCCAGCGGCCTGACGTCGATCGGGTAGTCCCAATCCTTTGTAACTCTATCGTGATTGTGCCCGAAAACTTGAGAAAAGACAAGAGGGTTGTTTCTTTGCCAAATACAAGTTCCAAAGAACTCAAAAACATCCTGGTTGTGACACTAAGCAACATTGGTGATGTTGTGATGACGACACCGGTGATCATGGCGCTTGTCCAAAAATATCCCGAGGCGCGGATTACAGTAGTGGCGGGCCCGCGCGCGCGGGGCGTGCTGCAGAGAAGCCCCGACATCCATAAGATCGTGATCTATGACAAGAAAGCCTCCCTTTGGCAAAAATTAAAATTCATTGCAGAACTTCGTAAAGCAAAATATGACCGCGTTGTGGACCTGCGTAATACCGCGATCCCGTTTCTGGTCTCGTGCAATAAACGGACTCCACTTTTCAGGAAATTCACCAAAGTCAACATGCGAGACCGCCATCTCGAAATGCTCGCGAGAGTGGAATCCGACATTCCCGTCCCTTCTCCTTTTCATTTCTTTAACGAGGCGGATGAGGTGTTTGCTATGCGCGCTTTGAACGTTGCGGGGATCCGGGAAAAGAGCGGGTGGATCCTGGTGGCGGCAGGGGCAGCCAGCGAGAGAAAACGGTGGCCGGTCCGATATTTTGAGGAAGTAATCCGGAAGCTTCATGAGAGGACCGGCAAAAAGATTCTTTTAGTAGGGACCCTTGACGAAAGGCCGGTGGCCAACAAAATTCTGAAGGAACTTCCGGGGATCGTCGGAGTTTTTTGCGGTGATCTGGTTTTGTCCGAGACTGCAATGCTTATCGCGAACGCTTCGCTCGTGATCGCGAACGACAGCGCCATCATGCATCTGGGATTCGAATTGGGCACGCCGACCGTCGGGATCTTCGGCCCGACGGACCATGAAAAATACGGACATGAGGGGCCGAAGTTCCGTGTCGCACGAGGAGAGGCCCAGGACTGTTCCTGCGGATCCGATAAATTGCCCCGTGCCGAACGAAGCTGTTTTCACGGACTTGAACCGGAAAAAGTGACCTCGCTGTGTATGGAATTGTTGAATTATGATTTACGTTAGAATCATCAGTGAGGTCATTGCGGGGACTTCGCCGGAGGCGGAACGGCGCCTGGCTTTCATTAAATTCCAGACTGGAAGCCAGTGCTGTACTTGTCCGCCATTCACTAAGAGACAAGGACAAGTACGCAGCAGCCTGTTCAACAGCAAGATCGCTTCGTCCTCTGCGGGGCTCACGATGACGGATGGGGATAGTTAATGATGAAAAAGATTAATCTTCCTGACGTTCCGCGCATTCTCATTACGCGCACGGATCGCATCGGAGATCTGGTCCTTACGACGCCGCTTTTTAAGGCTTTGCGCGAAAAATTTCCGAAGGTCTGGATCGCAGCACTGGTGTTCCTCGAACATCACGAGATCGTTCAAGATAATCCTTATCTTGATGAAGTGATCCTTTATGACAAAAAAGGGAGTGAGCGAGGTCTTTTGGGGCAATTCCGTCTCAGCCAAAAACTTCGGAGTAAAAAATTTGATGCGGTGATCCATGGCCACGGCACGAACAGGATGCATCTCGCGGCATGGCTCGCGGGGATTCCTGTGCGTATCGGCTATGAGCGTCGTGCGCCCTGGACGTTGACGCATGTTCATCCTTATAACAAGAAAGAAGGAAAAAAACAGGAAGCCGAATATCTTTTTGAACTCCTGGAACTTTTTGGCGTTACTCCTCCAGGGGAGATCATAACTTTTTTCCCCGTCACGGATCGGTCCGTCCGTTCCATTGAGAACCTGCGTGTGTTCCATAAAATTCCGCATGATCTGCCATGGATTGTTCTGAACCCCTCGGCGAGTGATGTTACCAAAATATGGCCGGCGGAACGCTTTGCCGAACTCGCAGTACGAATTCAAAAATATTCCCCCAGCGTTTTTCTTGCGATCGGGACCTCCAAGGATCGTCCCATCATCGGAAGACTGATAAAGAACGCCTCGGTCCCGGTCTTCGATTTAAGCGGAAAACTTTCACTCGGAATGCTGGGAGCACTTTTGAAGAGATCAGCCCTGCTTGTTTCCAATGATTCCGGACCTGTCCATATCGCAACAGCGGTCGGCACGCCGGTTGTTTCGATTTTCGGAAGGTATGAGCCAGGACTTGGTCCCAAACGCTGGCAGCCGCTGGGGAAGAAGTCGCGCGTGGTTGCGAAGGATGTTTCCCGTATCCCCGCCAGCGAGCGGCAGTTTACCTATATTGACGAGATTGCGGTCGAGGATGTGTATACCGCGGTACGCGATCTTTTCCGCGGTCCGGTCTCCGACCAGTTTGAGAGCGGATTCCAGAGTGGATACTGGAAGAGAGGCTAGGATGCGAACGCTCCGCCGCATACTCATTGTTCATCCGTACGGGATTGGGGACCTTCTCTTTGTGACGCCCGTCATGCGCGCATTGCGTCTCATCCCGACGGTCGAAACCGTCGATCTGCTTTTGGGATCCCGCACGCGAGAGATCGTGGAAAATAATCCTCATATTACTGATATTTTTGTCGTGGATAAGGACCGCGTTCATCGACAGAGCTGGTTTGAAAATCTTCGCGATTATTGGGAGCTTGGCCGGAAACTCCGGGCCAGGCATTATGACCTGATCCTGGATTATTCGCTACGGCGCGAGCATGCCTTCTTTGGCCGCTTCTTTCTCGGCATCCCGCGATGTGCGGGCTTTGCGTATAAAAGGCGCGCGACATTCCACAATATCCGTTACCCGCTTCCAGAGGCGTTTTGGAAACGGCACGTCGTGGATTTTTATTGCGATCTCGCGGAGGCAGCCGGAATTCCCGTAGAAGACCGTTTTCTGGAGTATTATTTCCCCAAGCCCGTATCCTTGATCGCAGCGGAGGTTGCCGATAAATTAAAACTCCTGCCGGAACGCTTTCTCTCGATCGCCCCCGGCGGCGGAGATTCGTGGGGGAAGGAAGCCTCTTTCAAGCGCTGGCCCGTGAAGTATTTCGCGGAGTTAATCAAAAAAATTCAAACAGAACGAGGCATTCACGGCGTCGCCATCCTGGGCAGTCGTTCCGAGCGGGAGCTATGCGAAGAATTGCAGGCGATGATCAAGCCGCCCTCAGTCGTGCTGGCGGGGGAGACAAGACTTGCGCAAACGGCCATGGTCCTTAAAAAATCAGCGCTTTTTGTCGGTAATGACGGCGGGCTGGTGCATTTAGCGCACGCGCTTCATGTGCCGCTCATCGCGTTCTACGGGCCCGTGTCGCCGGAAGTGTATGGACCGTATCCTCCGTCGCCTGACGCGATCGCCATCTTCGACCGGCGTTTGGAATGTCGTCCCTGTTATTATAAATTTCGTTATAATAGACAGTGTCAAACAATCGCCTGTCTGAAAGACCTGAAACCGGATCAGGTTATAAATGCGTTGCTCCAGTTATTCCCTCCTGTAGGGCACATTTAAATGTGCCCTACGGAAGAGAGGATAGAGCGAATATCTCTCAGGAAACCGGAACAATGCATTATAAGTATGCTTGAGGAAATCTGAAAGCACATAGCGGCGAGGGAATAGGGAAAGTTCCGGAGTTTTTACCAAATCCTGATTGCTGATAAGTGGGGGATGCTTGTGGCAATGCTTAAGATCATTATGATTGACCCGGAAAAATACAACGCGCGCAAACTTTGCACCGCCGCCTGCACAAAAGACATACTCGTGCCGGACGGAATTATCCAGAATTGATTTCCATGAAAAAAGCAGCACTGCTTCTTTTAACGCTGGTTCTTCTTGTTCCCGTCGGTTCTGCCCAGGAATCGGAAAAGATTTTTTTGCGTTCCGAGAAGCCCGCTACGAAAATCTTTCTTGGAGAGAAAATAAAGTTCGAAATCAGTTATCTCGGGATCACCGTAGGGGAGGCGGAGTCAGTAGTCAAAGAACTCGTCAAAGTGAACGGTCGCGATGCTTATCATATCGAGATCAACATCCGGTCGCGCCCGATACTTGATTGGATCTACAAGGTTCGAGACACGCATCACACCTATATCGACGCCGAGCATTTTCATTCCGTTCGCTACGAAAAAAAGATCAAAGAAGGCCGTTACTGGACGGACGAGTTGATGGAATACGATCAGGACGGGCATGTCGGCCGCTTTTATTCCCGCAAGGACAACAGCCGCAAAGAGATGTTCGTCCCCAAACATGTCCAGGACCAGATCTCCTGCTGCTACTGGCTTCGGCTCCAGGACGTAAAATCTGATTCCAAGACCCTGATCCCGGTGAATGCGGACGAAAAGAACTGGGATCTTGAAGCCATCACGCATGGTGTCATGGAAATGAAAATCGATAATGTCGGCGTTTTCCAGGCGATTGAGGTCGAACCGGTCATTTTGTTTGAAGGTTTTTTTGTCAGGCGTGGAAAAATTCATGGCTGGATGAGCATGGATGAGCGGCGCATCCCGCTTGTGATGAAGGTCAAGGTCCCCGTTCTCGGCGAAGTTGTCGCCACGCTTGCCGGTTACGAGCCTGGCGCTGGTTCTTAGCCGGACAAGATCCGCGGCCCGCGATGCCTCATCTCTTTAACTAACCCGTTTTTTCTTTTTGTTCTACGTGATAAAATCCGGTTCGTTCCAAACACAAGTATTGATCTCAGGGAAGGCCACGAGTGCGTTGTCGCGATTGGAATTGCCAACAGGCGGTTCCAAGCGGCGCCGGACCGTGTTCCCGTAAAAATTAAACAGACACGGTGCAAGGCGTCATCGCGCGCGAAAAGGGGCTGGATCCATGAAAAAGACCGGGTTTGATAATGAAAAATATCTGAAGGAACAGTCTGAAGCCATTCTCAAACGGGTCAAAAAATACAGCAGCAAGCTTTATATCGAATTCGGGGGAAAATTGCTTTTTGATCATCACGCCGCGCGAGTCCTGCCCGGATATGATCCGAACGTCAAGATGCGGCTGCTTCAAAAGCTTAAGGACAAGATCGACATCATTCTCTGCATCCACGCCGGGGATATCGAACGGCGGAAACTACGGGCGGATTTCGGTATCACCTATGACGCAGATGCCTTTAAAATGATTGACGACCTGAAAACATGGGGACTTGCGATCACGGCGGTGGTGATCACGCGTTTTAACGAACAGCCGGCCGCCAGGATCTTCAAGAATAAACTGGAAAGGCGCGGCATTCGTGTCTACACGCACCGGTTCACCAAAGGATACCCCACGGACGTGGAGATGATCGTCAGTCCCGAGGGTTACGGCGCAAACGAATACATTGAAACCAAAAATCCGATCGCGATCGTGACCGGGCCCGGACCGGGCAGCGGAAAACTTGCGACCTGTCTTTCACAACTTTATCACGACCATACGCGAGGCTTCGAAAGTGGTTACTCGAAGTTTGAAACCTTTCCGATCTGGAATCTGCCGCTCAAGCATCCTGTGAACGTGGCATATGAGGCTGCGACCGCGGACCTTGGCGATATCAACATGATCGATTCGTTTCATTTGGAGGCTCATAAAAAGACCACGGTCAATTACAACCGCGATCTGGAAATCTTTCCGGTGCTTCAACGCATCCTGAAAAAGATCATGGGGAAACGCTCGATCTACAAGTCGCCGACAGACATGGGTGTCAACTGCGCCGGTTTCGGGATTGTAGATGATGAAGTCGTCCGGAAAGCCGCTGTCCAGGAAGTGATCTCGCGGTATTTCCGTTATTCCTGCGAATACGTTATGGGGTTCGTAGAAAAAGAAGCGGCTCAAAGGACGGAGCTTTTGATGAAGGAGATGGATGCGAAGATCGAGGACCGGCGCGTGGTGCTTCCAGCGCGGGAAACGGCCCAGGAATCGCAGCGCCTCGGAGAGGGTAATAAAGGAATTTATTGTGGCGCTGCGATCGAGCTTCACGATGGGTCGATTGTGACCGGAAAGAACACGCCGCTCATGCATGCGGCATCGAGTCTCGTGCTGAACGCCGTCAAGAAGCTTGCCGGTATCCCCGATAGCATTCACCTCCTGTCACTTGGCGTGATCGAATCCATCGGACGCCTCAAACAGGATATTATGGGTTCTCATGCGGTCAGTCTGAACCTGGATGAGATCCTGGTGGCCTTGAGCATCAGTGCCGCAACAAATCCTTCGGCCGAGGCCGCCATGGCAAAACTTAAGGAGCTGAGCGGGTGCGAAGCCCATATGACCCATATCCCGACCTCTGGGGATGACAAGGGACTTAAGCGTCTCGGGATTAATGTCACCAGCGACACTGACTTTTCGACCGTCAGTCTTTTCGATGCATAGGACAGTCTGACAAAATGTCATTCCCGAATGTCTTTACCATGCGATGGCCCTTTGGGGGCGGGCGTCCTCCCGTCCAGCCTGGGGACGGAACCCCGCCATAGACGGGACGCGGGGATGATAAGACTCATGCATTGTTCCGGTTTCCTGAGAGATATTCGCTCTATCCTCTCTTCCGTAGGGCACATTTAAATGTGCCCTACAGGAGGGAATAACTGGAGCAACGCATGACTCATTTAAACATTCCAAGAAAAGGAGAAATAATATATGCCGACTTATGAATATGAGTGCGGAGCGTGTGAGCACCGGTTCGAGAAATTCCAGTCCATGATTGATAAACCCATCAAGAAATGTCCCCAATGCGGGGAGGCCAAGGTCAAGCGTATGATCTCCGGCGGGGCGGGGGTGCTTTTCAAAGGGAGCGGTTTTTATCAGACCGATTACCGTTCCAAAGGTTACAAAGAATCGGCCAAGAAAGACGTTCCCAAAAAGGAAGTCTCCTCAGCCCCAGCCTGCTCCGGCAGTTGCTCATCCTGTGATGCGAGGAAGAAATAAGGTTTTTTGCCATAAATCTTTTATAACCCTTTGTGTTCAAAGAGGTTACGGCGAATTCCATTCATTGACAGTATCCCTTCCTGGTGTTACCATATAATGCGTTGCTCCAGTTATTCCCTCCTGTAGGGCACATTTAAATGTGCCCTACGGAAGAGAGGATAGAGCGAATATCTCTCAGGAAACCGGAACAATGCATATATATCCTCATAATTTGAAGAAATAGAAGGACAGGCGGATTGTAGAAAAGTAAGCCTGTCCTCCTTTTTAGAGGGACAATGAAAACTGCATCTTTGCCGCTTAGTAGTTTAGAGAAAAAACGCTTTCTCGAAATCCTCGAAAGGTTTAAAAAGGTTCATATTCTTGTAATCGGGGACTTCATCCTGGACCAGTTTGTCTGGGGGAGCGTTAAGCGCATTTCCCCCGAGGCGCCGGTGCCAGTGGTTAAGGTTGAGCGGGAATCCTTTATGCCAGGGGGATCGCTTAACGTAGCGAACAATATCCGTTCCCTCCAGGGTCAGGTTTGTCCCTGCGGGGTGGTGGGACGCGATCTTTATGGGCGCATGCTGCTTAAAGCTATGCGCAAGCAGGGGATTGAGACTGGGGGGATCGTTTATGACCCGGAGCGTCCGACATCCCTCAAAACCCGTGTGATCGCGCATTCCCAGCAAGTGGTCCGGTTTGACCGTGAAAAAACAGACGATGTCTCCAAAACAGACCTTCTTAAAATCCTGAAATTTGTCCGTGAAAATATCAAGCATATGGATGTTGTGATTCTCGAGGACTACGGCAAAGGTGTGATGCAGCCCTTTCTCTTAAAAGAGATTGTTCGCCTTGCCAGGAAGTTCAAAAAACCCGTGCTCGTGGATCCAAAAGAGAAAAACTTTATCCATTATCAGGGCGTGACCTGCATTACCCCGAACCGCAGCGAGGCTTATATCGGCTATGAGCGGACACACGGATCTTGTTACAAAACGCCGGAACTGGAAACAGTCGGCTGGGGGTTGATGAAAAAATTAAAACTTGATTCTGTGCTGATCACGCTGGGTGAGGACGGCATGGCCCTTTTTGAGAAAAAAAAGAAACTTACGAAAGTCCCGACCGCTGCGCGCGAGGTCTATGATGTTTCCGGTGCGGGGGACACGGTGATCGCGACGCTTGCGCTTGCGTTGGCGGCAGGCGCAAGGATGCAAGAAGCTGCGAAGATTTCGAATCTTGCTGCCGGCATTGTGGTCGGGAAACTTGGCACCGCAACGGTCGCTCCCGGAGAGCTTGAAGAAGCGATCGGGAAGGTATGAGAACGGATTCCGTGAAAGCTCTTGGTATTATTCCCGCGCGTTTGGGTTCCACACGTCTTCCTGAAAAGATCCTGCGTTCCATAGACGGCAAATCCATGATCCAGCATGTCTGGGAACGCGCGAGACAGGCGAAAAAGCTTGAGGATGTGATCGTGGCCACGGACGACGTGCGTATCCAACAATGTGTTGAAGGGTTCGGCGGCAAGGCTTTCATGACGCGCAGAGACCATCCGAATGGGACTTCGAGGATTGCGGAAGTCATGGGCCGTTTCAGGCAAGATTTTGTGATTAATATCCAGGGTGACCAGCCGCTTGTGGATCCAAAGGCGCTTGACGAAATGGTGAGTATTTTTGAAAGAATGAAAGACGTGGAAGTGCTGACTTTGGCCGTACGCATGACGGACAGAGCAAGCTATGAGAATCCCAACGTCGTCAAAGTCGTTTGTGATACAGAAGGTAATGCGCTTTATTTTTCACGCGCGGGGATCCCGTTTTTTCAGGGGAGACAGGATCGTGCGTTCAGTTTCTTGAAACATCTGGGAGTTTACGGATACCGGCGCGATTTCCTTTTGAAATTCGTTGCTTGGGAGCCAGGAATTCTGGAAAATACCGAGAAGTTAGAGCAGCTCAGGGTCCTTGAAAGGGGCCGTTCCATTCGTGTGATCGAAACAACATATGATTTCGTCAGCGTGGACACGGAAGAGGATCTTCAGGAAGTCGAAAAGCGTTTGCAGTCGAACCCCGTGAGGAACTAAAAGTGCCAAAACATATTTTTGTGACAGGCGGTGTTGTTTCATCCCTCGGAAAAGGGATCGCGTCCGCGTCGATCGCGAAGATCCTCGAGGCGAAGGGGCTTAAGGTCGCAATCCAGAAGCTTGATCCTTATCTTAACGTTGATCCCGGCACGATGAATCCTTTTCAGCACGGCGAGGTCTATGTGACCGAGGATGGCGCGGAGACAGATCTTGATCTCGGGCACTACGAACGTTTCACGCACAGTGTTCTTGGCCGCGAAAACAACGTGACGAGTGGCCAAATCTACCACAGCGTAATTGCAAAGGAGCGGCGAGGGGATTATTTGGGCGGTACGGTGCAGGTGGTGCCGCATATCACCAATGAAATCAAGGAACGTATCCGGAATGTTTCGCGCAACAAACGTTATGATATTGTGATCTCCGAAGTCGGCGGCACGGCCGGCGATATCGAGTCTCTGCCGTTCCTGGAAGCCGCCAGACAATTTCGCCATGAAGTTGGCCGCGAGAACTCTCTTTTCATCCATCTGACATTGGTCCCCTACATCAAGGCCGCGGGCGAGCTCAAGACGAAGCCCACGCAACATAGTGTCGGAACTCTGCGTGAGATCGGTATTCAGCCGGATATTCTGATCTGCCGTACGGAAAAAAAGATCGACCAGGCAATGAAAGACAAGATCGCGCTTTTCTGTAACGTGGAGCCTGAAGCTGTGATCGAGGCGCGTGATGTGGTCTCGATCTATGAATGTCCGCTCATGTTCAAAGAGGAAGGGATCGACAAGGTCATTTGCCAGAAGCTCAAGATCGAATACAAGGCGGGAAGTCTTCACGAATGGAAAAAGAACGTGGTCGACAAGGCGCTTCGTCCCAGGCATCTGGTCAAGATTGCCGTGGTCGGCAAATATATCGAGTTGCAAGACGCTTACAAGTCCATTTATGAGTCTTTGAAACACGGCGGGATCGCCAACGACACTGGAGTGGTGATCAAAAGGATCAATTCCGAAAAGCTCGAGACCGGGCGTTCGCTTGAACAACTCAAGGGTGTTTCCGGGATCCTGGTGCCGGGCGGTTTCGGAAACCGCGGGATCGAAGGAAAACTCAAGGCGATCCAATTTGCCCGTGAGAAAAAAATCCCCTTTTTCGGGATCTGTCTCGGGATGCAGTGTGCGGCGATCGAGTTTGCGCGTAACGTCCTGGACATGAAGGGCGCGCATTCCACCGAGTTCAATAAAAAGACACTGTTTCCGGTGATCAGCCTCCTCGAAGAACAGCAAAATGTGAAGAATATGGGCGGTACCATGCGTCTTGGCGCGTATCCATGCCAGGTCAAAAAAGATACGCTCGCGTATAAAGCCTACAAGGTTGATGAAATCTCGGAGCGTCATCGCCATCGTTATGAATTCAACAATGAATATCGCGAAAAATTTCAAAAGGCCGGTATGAAACTTTCGGGTGTTTCCCCGAGCGGGAAGCTCATCGAGATGATCGAACTGGAGGGTCATCCCTGGTTTCTCGCGGTCCAATTCCATCCTGAATTCAAATCCAAGCCGGACAGGGCACACCCGCTTTTCCGCGAATTTATCCGCGCCGCGCTTGCCTTTCAAGAAATGCATGGCCTAAAGATCCCCGTTCCGGTGAAGCCAGAGATCGTCAAGGCGGAAGTCCCCACGCAGGAGAATGGCGAGGTCCATGCATAAGGTTGTCCTGGGTCCCATCGTCTTCGGAAATCCTCGCAAACTCGTTCTGATCGGCGGGCCATGTGTGATCGAGGATGAGAAGAGCACGCTGCGGCTTGCGGAACAGATCTCGAAGGTCACACGAACGTTCAAAACCCCGTACGTTTTCAAAGCAAGCTTTGATAAGGCAAATCGCTCCTCGATCCGTTCATTCCGCGGTCCGGGTCTTGAGAAAGGTCTGAAGATTCTCGCTCGCGTCAAAAAGGAATTCAAGCTTCCCATTCTCACGGATTTTCATACACCCGAACAGGCGAGGCCGGTGGCCGAAGTAGCAGACATTCTCCAGATCCCGGCGTTCCTTTGCCGCCAGACCGATCTCTTGTTTGCAGCTGCGGCGACAGGGAGGATCGTGAACATAAAAAAAGGACAATTCCTTTCCCCCTGGGAAGCGAAGAACATGATCCGCAAACTTGAAGAAGCGGGATGCAAAAAAATCCTTCTTACGGAACGCGGTACGAGTTTTGGGTACAATAACCTCGTGAACGATTTTCGCGCGATACCTATTATGCGCGGATTTGGATATCCCGTGGTTTATGACGCCACACACTCGGTACAGATTCCGGGCGGGAAGGGCACGGCCTCGGGCGGCATGCCGGAATTCATTCCCACGCTTGCGTGTTGTGCGGTCGTAGCCGGGGCGGATGCTGTTTTTGTGGAGATTCATGAGAATCCGGACAAGGCGCTTTCCGACGGGCCGAATGCCCTTGCGCTCTCTCAATTGGGACCATTGCTCAAAAAACTGATCGCGTTAAAGAAGTGCATCGTCACGAAGGACTAAGGCCATGAGAGCGTCAAAAGTTGTACGACTTGCCAAAGAAGTTCTCAGAATAGAAGCTCTCGCTATCTCACGGCTTCGTTCCAGGATCGGCAAGAATTTCGAAACGGTGGTCCAATGGATGGCGGACTGCAAGGGGCGCGTGATACTTACCGGGATGGGAAAACCCGGTTTTATTGCCCGCAAGATCGCCGCAACCATGGCTTCAACGGGAACGCCCGCTTTTTTTCTTCATCCTGCCGAGGCGGTGCACGGCGATTTTGGAATAGTAACCTCCAGGGATCTTGTGATCGCAATTTCGCAAAGCGGGGAAAGCGAGGAGGTCGTGAGGCTTCTTCCTCTCATGAAGAAAAAAGGCGTGAAACTTGTCGCATTGACGAGCGTTCCGGGATCCTCCCTCGGAAAGAACGCGGATATTGTGCTTGATCTCGGCGTGCGGCGTGAGGCATGCCCTTTGAACTTGGCGCCTTCTGCTTCGACGACCGCTTCGCTTGCGATGGGTGACGCGCTCGCGCTCTCGCTTCTCAAGAAAAAGGGTTTCCGTTCCGAAGATTTCGCGGAGTTGCATCCGGGGGGAAGTCTCGGAAGACGGTTGCTTAAGGTCGGGGAGATCATGCGTACAGGGAAAGCCAATCCGCTTGTGGGGGTGAAGACCACGGTGCGTCAAGCGCTCCTCAAAATCACTGCCTCAAGGGCTGGCAGTTGCACGATCGTCGATCGGCACAGAAGATTGGTCGGTGTGTTTACAGACGGAGATCTCCGGCGTCATCTTAGATCACAAGGCGAGAAAATCCTGAACCGGCCTGTTGCCCAGTTGGCCACGCTCAAAGCGCACTATATTCAGAAGGAAAGGCTTGCGGAAGAGGCGTTCCATATCATGGAGTCTCTTCGCATCGATGAATTGCCTGTGGTGGACAAAGCCCGGCGTGTTGTAGGTCTTCTGGACGTCCAGGATCTTATGAGGGCGGAACGGGTTTGATCCGCCTATCCCAACTTTAGATTTTTTTACATAAGAGGTAGTTGGGACAGCCCTGATTTTTATTTTTTCTGAAAGGTAATCAGGGCAGCCCCAATCTCAGCTTTGCTGCGATTGGTCAGAATTGGGACTGCCCCAATTTCAACTTTGTTAAAATTGATAGGTATTGGGACTATGGCCAAGCGCAGGTTCTACCGTTATCCACTTTATCTTTTGACAAGACTTGGAGCGAGGGTTCTGCTGGCCTTGCCGCGAAGTTGGGCCTTGGCGCTCGCGAACGGGGTCGGGTATTTGGGATATTGGCTTGTTTCGCGCCAGAGAACGAAGATTCTTGAAAATCTGAAGCTTGCATACGGCAATACGAAAAATCCTGAGGAATTGGAAACAATCGGCCGGCGGGTGATGGGGCATATGCTTCAGACGGCTGTGGATTTTTTGCGTTTTGCCACACTTTCACGTGGCCAGGCGGCCTTGTTCGTGGATGCCGGCGAAGCCTATTCTTTCTGTAAAGATATTTTGCAAGAAAGGAAAGGGCTCATTATAATGACAGCGCACCTGGGCAACTGGGAACTTTTGGCCGGGGTCTTTGGTCTTCAGGATTTCCGGGGTGCCGTGGTCGGTCGCCGGATCTATTATGAGCCGTACAACCGGTGGATCGTGGGTCTGCGGAGTTCCGTGGGCATTCGGACTATCTACCAGGATGAGGCCGTCAGAGAGATTCGTGCCTGTCTGAAGGCCGGCGAGATTGTTGGACTTTTGCCGGATCAGGACCGGGACAGCGTTCGCGGGATATTCGTGAATTTTTTTGGAAGGCCAGCTTATACGTCCGTGGCACCGGTAAAGTTTGCAATGACTTTAGGAGCGCCGATCCTGCCGGCTTTTATGGTCCGAATGCCCGGAAATCGTTACAAGCTCCTTTTAGGGAACTTGATATGGCCGAAGATCGAAGGCAACGACCGGACGGCCTCGATCCGGAAATATACCGAGGCCTGGATGAAAGATTTTGAAGAAGTAATTCATCGTTATCCGGAGCAGTGGGGATGGATGCATGACCGCTGGAAAACGAAGCCCGAACAGACAGTGGCAGCGGAACTTAAGGAGACAGTGAAACACTCATGATCAAACGTCTTGTTTTTATCTTTCTTGCACTTGTGGTGTTCTATGTATTCTTCGTGCAGATGCAGGTGGTTATCACCCGCAAGCACAGGGCCGAGCAAGGGGCCGAGAAGCCTTCCGAGCAGAAGCCTCAGAGGGTCCTCTCTTTCTCATTCACCAAGTATACGCCCGAAGGACAGCGCGAAGTTGAAATCGAGGGCGATTCTGCGGATATCCTTTCCAACACGGTGCATCTGATGAACGTGATGGCCAAGGCGTATGCCGAAGAAGTCCCCGTAACCGTAACGGCAGATCGCGGCAAATATGACAAGAAAAAAAACAAGATCCATCTTGAAAAAAATGTTGTGGCCACGACCGATGACGGGACGAGGCTTGTGACCGAAGCTCTGGATATGAGTCCCTCGGAACACGTTGTGGAGACCGATCTGCCGACGCAAGTCAAGAAGGACAATATTAACGTGGAGGGTACCGGCGCCCGGGCGGAGACAAACCTGAAAAAAGTAAAATTTCAAAAGAACGTGACAGTTGTGGTGCAGAATACCGAAGATAAGGAGACTGGGCCCACAACCATCACCTGCGATGGGCCCCTTGTAGTCGACTACGAAAAAAATATCGCGCATTTCAGAGATAACGTTGTGGCGCAGGATTCTCGCGGGAAGCTTACGGCCGATACAATGGATGTTTATTACAACCGTGTGAGTCGTCGCATTTCAAAGATCGTATCCGCAGGGGACGTGGTAATCGAGAATCCCGACGGAAACAAGACCTATTCAGACAGCGTCATCTATCTGGCGGACGAAGGACGGATTATTTTGGGCGGGGACACAGAAGCCCTTTATTTTACCGGGGATGCCAACAAAGCTCTCGGGAAGGGGATTGTCTGATCATGAATTTGCTTGAGACGAAACAATTGACAAAGAGTTACAAAGGCCGCACGGTCGTCAACGGAGTGAATATCCAGATCTCGCGCGGCGAGATTGTAGGGCTTTTGGGCCCGAACGGCGCCGGCAAAACCACGTCATTCTACATGGTGGTCGGCGTCATCCGTCCGGAGTTCGGGCAGATCTTTTTCCGAGGCGAGGAGATCACGAATCTCCCGATGTTCGAACGGGCGAGGCTCGGAATCGGTTATCTTTCTCAGGAACCTTCGATTTTCCGCAAACTGACCGTGGAAGAAAATATTATGGCGATCTTGGAAACTTTGGAGGTCCGTCAGGAAGAACGCGACTGCCGCCTCAAACGGCTTTTAAACGATCTTGATATCGCTTATCTTGCGAAGAACAAAGCCTACACGCTTTCCGGCGGCGAACGGCGGCGTCTTGAGATCACCCGTGCGCTGGTGACGAATCCGTCGCTTATTCTTTTGGATGAGCCCTTCAGCGGCGTGGATCCCATTGCGGTCTTTGAAGTGCAAAAAATCCTTCAGCGGCTCAAGGCCCAGGGTCTTAGCATTTTATTGACGGATCATAGCGTTCGCGAAACGCTTTCCATCACCGATCGTTCTTATCTTCTTTTCGAGGGCAAGGTCGAGGTCTCCGGGACCTCGGAATTTCTTGCCTCCGATCCCAAGGCCAGAGAAATCTATCTTGGAGAGAGGTTTACTTTAGCGTAATCCGATATCCGCGTTTTGCGGCAATTCATCAAAGACTCCCAGGGAGGAAATAACAGTGGACATTCGTTTTTCAGGACAAAACCTTAAGATCACCGCAGGGATGAAGGAACATTTAGAAGAACGTCTCCCAAAATTCGAGAAGTACGCGCCCCGGATCGTAGAGGCGCATGTGTTCCTCAAAAAAGAGAAATATGTTTTTAAAGCCGAGATCACGCTTGTGGCCAAGGACTTACATGCTTTCGGGATGGGCGAAGCCAAGGATAATATCTTTGCGGCGATGGACGAGGCCTATGGACGTGTCGAGAAACAGTTGAAAAAATTCCGCTCGAAATCCAAGAGCCATCACAACAAAAGCGCCAAGGCCTCGGCAAAGGTCGCCCGGGCGCTCGGAATGATCGAAGCAGAAAGCGTCCTGCCCGAAGACCATCCGAAGATTGTTCGTTCCTCGGCGTTCGCGTCCAAGCCGATGTCTGTCGAAGAGGCCAGTCTTCAGTTGGAGATCTCCCCGGAGACCTTTCTTGTTTTTTTGAACCAGGATACCAACATTGTAAATGTGATCCATAAACGCAAGGACGGGAATCACGGGCTTATCGAGCCGGGGTTCTAGTTCTGTAACCTTTTTCAATCCGGAGGAATACATCCATGAAAATCACCGATTTTCTCAACGTCAAAGGCATCAAGGTCGACTTGGAGGCGACAGACAAAGAAGGCATTCTTAAGGAAATGGTCGATATTCTGGCCGAGGTCAAGGATGTGGGGGACAAGAAAAATATCCTGCGCGCCTTGATCGAGCGTGAAAACCTGGGCTCCACGGGTATTGGACAGGGGATCGCAATCCCGCACGGCAAAACCGACAAAGTGGACGGACTTGTGGCCGTGCTCGGTGTAAGCCGCAAAGGGGTGAACTTTGAAGCATTGGACGGCGAACCGGTCTACATTCTGTTCCTTCTTGTCGCGCCTAAGGACACCGCCGGACCGCATCTTAAGGCGCTGGCGCAGATTTCAAGGCTTCTCAGGGACACTTATTTTTGTGAACTTATCAGAAAGTGTAAAACCCCGAAAGACATCTTCGACCTGATTGCGAAGGAAGAGAACCGCAAGGTCTGATTCGGACCGTCCCTGCGGGAACCTTCTATGAAATTTTTTAAATGGCTTTATCCTGGTATCGGGATTAAACGGTGGATTTTTCTCTGTGCGTTGGGGCTAGGATTTATTGTGCTGGTGGCCCTTTTAACCGTGCAGACCATGTCCAAAACGAGTGTAATGCTGGCCTCGTTCGCAACGGCACTTTTGATCCTCGGGATTTTTCTTATCTATACCTCGATCAAAAATATGGTCCGGATCTTCGTGCGCGCGCTGATGCCTTTGAACGGGCACGAGTCACTTGTGGATATTGTTTATCAGAAACGCCGGGTGGAGTCTCTGTTGCACGGACCGCGCGTCGTGGCAATCGGCGGCGGGACCGGCTTAAGCACCATGCTTTCGGGCATCAAAACGTTTACGAGCAATATCACCGCAATCGTGACGGTGACGGATACGGGAGGGAGCTCCGGGCGTTTGCGCGATGAAATGGACATGTTGCCGCCGGGCGATATCCGTAATTGCCTGGTGGCGCTTGCCGATGCAGGGCCGCTCATCCGCGACCTGTTTCAATACCGGTTCGAGCTCGGAGAAGGACTGAAAGGACACAGCTTCGGGAATCTTTTTATTACCGCACTTTCGAAGGTTACAGGCGACTTTGAAAAGGCGATCGCGGAATCCAGCAAGGTCTTGGCCATCCGGGGACGGGTGCTTCCGTCAACGCTGGAAAAGGTGACACTTGTGGGCGAGTTCATGGACGGAACTTCGGTCGAGGGCGAGACGAATATCACGGACCGTAAAAAACCGCTTCGCAGTATCCGTCTCTGGCCGGATGATTGCAAGGCGTGTCAGGAAGCCCTGGACGCAATCGAAATTGCGGACCTCATTCTCATGGGCCCGGGAAGTCTTTATACCAGCATTCTGCCGAATCTTTTGATCAAGGACATCCGCGATGCAGTGCTCCGGTCGGATGCGTACAAGGTCTACATTATGAACGCAATGACACAGCCCGGTGAGACCACGGGGATGAGCGCATGGGATCATTTGAACGTGGTTCTGGATCATACGGATCCGAGGATTGTAGATGCCTGCTTCGTGAATACGGCGACCATCCCGGCACCGATGCTCCAGCGTTATGCCAAACAGGGCGCCGCACCGGTAAAGCTAGACATCGAGAAAATCCGGGAAAAGGGCTACCGGATTATCCAGGGAGATGTGCTCCAAGCGGGCGAGCAGGTCCGCCATAATTCGGAACTTCTGATGAAGCTCATTTTGGAACACTACAGAGAATATGCCGGGCGGACGGAAGAATGATGCGATTATGACAAAGCAACGGAAAAAAACCGGGCAAGAACCAATCGAGCGGACTTTTGTGATCGGCAATCAACTAGGTCTTCACGCCAGGCCCGCCGCTGTTTTTGTCCAGATGGCAAACCGGTTTGAGGCCTCGGTCGAGGTTCAAAAAGAAGATCTCAAGATCGATGGTAAGTCGATCATGGGCATCATGACCCTTGCAGCTGAAAGGGGTTCCTCCATTATCCTGCGTGTGACCGGCAAGGACGCCACGGCGGCTATGGAAGCGCTGGCCCGGCTTATAGAATCTAATTTTGGAGAATAAATAAATGAAAGAATATAAAGGGATCGGGGTATCGCCCGGTATCGCGATTGGAAAGGTGTTTATCCTGCATAGCGGCGGATCCTTTAACCTTCCCAAGCGTTCCGTGGGTTCCGACCAGATCTCCAACGAGATCGCCCGGTTTGAAGAAGCCCTTACACGTACTCGCACCGAGATCCTCAGTATTCGCCGGAAACTTTCGGACCAGATCGGACGGGAGAGCTCGGACATCTTTACCGCGCATCTTCTGATCCTCGAAGACCGGACTCTGATCGAAGATGTGATCGAAGTGATCAGGGGCGAGAAGGTCGGGGCGGAATATGCCTTTGCGGCCGTAATCCAGCGCTACTTTCAAGCTTTTTCCCAAATCAATGATGAATATCTTAAAGAGCGTATCTCGGATATCCGCGATGTAGGCAAGCGTCTTCTTGCGAATCTTTGCGGCGAAGAAAAAAAACGCCTGGAGGAATTTCACGGAAAAGTAATCATCGCTTCACACGATCTTTCGCCGTCGGATACGGCTTCACTCGATCGGAACAAAGTGATGGCATTCGTGACCGAAATTGGCGGGCCGACGTCGCACACAGCGATCCTCGGCCGTTCGCTTGAAATCCCGGCCATCGTAGGACTCGATAAGATCGTCAATGAACTTCAGGATAACGACACGATCATCGTGGACGGAACGCATGGGATCGTAGTCATCAATCCCGATCAATCAACCATTAACAAATTCAACTTCCAGGAGAACCGTTTCGTCCAGCTCACCGGAGAGCTGGATAAATTACGCGATCTCCCGGCTGAAACGCTGGACGGGAAGCGCATCACACTTGCCGCTAATATCGAATTTCATCACGAGGTATCCTCCGTCATTTCTCACGGCGGCGAAGGAGTCGGGCTTTTTCGCACGGAATATTTTTACATGAACCGGGCGACGCTCCCGACCGAGCAGGAACAATATGAGGCCTATCGCCGGGTTGCGGAGATGATGCATCCGCATCCGGTGGTCATTCGCACGCTCGATCTTGGAGGCGATAAATTCGCTTCCACACTCGAGATCCCTCACGAAATGAATCCTTATCTCGGCTGGCGCGCCATCCGTTTCTGCCTGACGCGCACGGACATCTTTAAGACCCAATTGCGGGCGATCCTCCGGGCGAGCGCCCACGGGTACCTGAAGATCATGTATCCGATGATCACGGGTGTTTACGAGGTTCGTGCTGCGCGTGAAATATTAAATGAAGCAAAGGCCGAACTTGAAAAAGAAGGCGCTCCCTTCAATAAGAACATTCATGTCGGGGCCATGATCGAGATCCCTTCGGCGGCATTGGCCAGCGACGTATTGGCCAAAGAAGTGGATTTCTTTTCTCTCGGGACCAACGATTTGATCCAGTATGTGCTCGCGATCGACCGCATGAACGAGAAAATTTCTTATCTCTATGAGCCGACCCACCCAGCAATTATTCGCTTGATCGACCTGACGATCCGGAACGGACATGGCCACAACATCTGGGTGGGAAGCTGCGGAGAAATGTCCTCGGACCCGGCAATCGCGATCCTTTTGGTGGGGCTCGGGATCGACGAAATTAGCGCCAGTCCCGTGATGTTGCCAAAGATCAAGAAAGCGATCCGTTCAATCCGTTATTCCGACGCCACGGAGGTTGCCCAAAGAGCTCTTGCGTTCCACACCGGTAAAGAGAGCTATGCTTTTCTGAAGGAGAAGCTCAAAGACGTTTGCGAGGAGCTTGCCGACGAATAATGGAAGCCTATCTGAAAGATCTGGCCAATCAGATCGTAAAGGCCCGCGCGATCGCCGGGGGCATTAATCTTTCATCTTCGTTCATCAAAAGACCGGAAAAGGTTCTTTATTGCGGGATGGGCGGTTCCGCCATCAGCGGGGACATTCTTGGGACTATCGCCCAGAGCCGTTCGCGCATCCATTGGACGGTGAATCGGACCTCGCGCCTTCCCAAATGGGTCGATTCCAAAACAATCGTGATTCTTTCCAGTTACTCCGGCAACACGCACGAAGTTGAATCGATCTTTGAGCAAGCGGTCGCGCGCAAATCGCATTTTCTCGTTGTAGCGTCCGGAGGATGGCTCGCGGAGGAAGCTCTCAAGAGAAAGATACCGCTTTTTCGTTTGCCTCAGGGGTACCCGCCGCGTTTTGCGATCGGATACACGACTTTTTCGCTTCTTTTCCTTTTTATGCGTTATCGGTGGTTTTCAGTTTCCGGAAAGGAGATCGGGGAAGTGCTTCGCGTGGTCCGTCATTTTCCGGAGGCGAAAGCACGCAAACTTGCGAAGCAACTTTTTAACAAAAATATCGCGATCTATGGTGGCGGGCTGATGCAGTCTGTGGCGCTTCGGTGGCGTACCCAGTTTGCGGAGAACGCAAAAACGCTTGCGTCTTGTGAAGCGTTGCCCGAGATGTTCCATCATGAGATCGAAGGTTGGGTTTTTCCAAAGTTTAAGGTCAAGCGTTCGGTGGCTGTTTTTTTGACAGACCGGAATGAGCCGGAATGGCTTCACAAGAAAAAGAGAGTCACAATGGATGCGATCCGGGAACATAGCGCCGAGGTTGCCGAGTTCAGGGCGTGTGGGGAGGGGGTTCTTGCCCGCATTTTTTCTATGATCATGCTCGGGGACTGGACGAGTTGCGAGCTTGCAAAGCTTTATAAAGTTGATCCCATGTCGATTTGCGTGATCGACCGGATCAAAAAGGCGGTTACGCCCCGTTGAGAATTAAATGGGGAATGTTTTGCGATTTTTGTTTGGGACGAAAAGGGAAATATCCCTGGAAAGATTCTTCAACGGCTTGAGGAAAGCGCCTGAAGAAATGCTTTCCATCTCTAACGGGGTGAGACCATGGGCTTAAAGGCTGTCATTCTTTGTGCGGGGTATGCGACACGTCTTTATCCTCTGACTGAGAATATGCCAAAACCCCTGCTCCCGGTGGGAAATAAGCCTATTTTAGAGTGGATCCTGGAACGTGTTCAAAAAGTCCAAAGCGTTGAAACCGTTTATCTCGTAAGCAATCAAAAGTTCACCGGGCATTTTGAGACTTGGGCGACGAAAGTGAAATATCCCTGGCCGGTTGAGGTCGTGAACGATCACACTACAGGTAATGAGACCCGCCTTGGAGCCATTGGGGACCTGGCGTATGTAATCAGGACGAAAAAGATCGATGTTTGCGATCTCCTGGTGATCGCGGGGGATAATTTTTTCGATTTTGACTTGGCATCGTTTGTCAATTTCGGCAAAAAGAAAAGGCCGCATGGTGTTATCGCGGTCTATGATGTTATGGACAAAGAGCTTGCCAAACGTTATGGGCTGGTCAGGACCGATACGGAGGGGAAGATTCTGGAATTTCAGGAAAAACCGCCCCAGCCGGCGACCACACTCGCCTCCAGCGGTATCTATTGGCTTCCCAGGGAAACTTGGAGCCTGCTTGACAGGTATATCACAAGCGGCCATAATACCGACCAACCCGGCCATTATATGCGTTGGCTGGCTGAAACATCGGGTCTCTTTGCTTTTTCTCTTAAGGGAAAATGGTTGGATATCGGTGACCTCGCCTCTTATCGGGAAGCCAACGCCATCGTCAATACCTCAACAAATCCAAAGGAGTGACATCACTATGAAAAAAGGGCATTATTTCTTCACCTCCGAGTCTGTTTCCGAGGGTCATCCGGACAAGGTCTGTGACCAGGTTTCAGACGCAATCCTGGATGCATATCTCGCGGGAGATCCCGCATCGCGCGTGGCCTGTGAATGTCTTGCCACGACCGATCGCTTGACCATTGCCGGAGAAATCACAAGCAAAACCAAGGTCGATGCCGAAAAAGTTGCGCGGAATGTCATCCGCAAGATCGGTTATACAGATCCCAAAATCGGTTTTGATTATAAAACCTGCAGGGTCGATATCGCGCTCCACACCCAGTCACCCGATATCGCGATGGGTGTGGACACGGGCGGTGCCGGAGACCAGGGGATGATGTTCGGGTTTGCGTCGAATGAGACGAAAGAGCTTATGCCGCTTCCGATCATGCTCGCCCAGAAACTCGTTCGTTATTTGACCGCTGTTCGCAAGGGCGGCAAGATCAAGTATCTCCGGCCGGATTCGAAAAGCCAGGTTACGGTAGAATATGATAATGATGTGCCGGTGCGTGTCGACGCCGTGGTGCTCAGCTCCCAACACGACGGGGATGTAACGCTCCCGACGATCACCAAGGATCTGACCGAAAAGGTCATCAAGAAGGTCATTCCGGCCAACTTGATGGACAAGAACACCAAGATATTCATTAATCCGACCGGGCGTTTCGAGGTTGGCGGGCCGCACGGAGATACAGGTCTTACAGGCCGCAAAATCATTGTGGACACTTACGGCGGCATGGGCCGTCACGGGGGCGGTGCGTTTAGCGGTAAGGATCCTTCCAAAGTGGACCGCTCGGCCGCCTATTTTGCCCGTTATGTCGCAAAGAATATCGTTGCGGCCGGTATCGCCAAGCGCTGCGAGATACAAGTCTCCTATGCGATCGGCGTGGCGGAACCCGTTTCGATCCGCGTGGAAACATTCGGGACCAGCAGGCTCGACAACGAAGAGATCGTGGATGCTGTCCGGAAAGTTTTTGATTTTACGCCTAAAGGCATTATCTCGGCTCTGGATCTCCGTCGTCCCATCTACAACAAAACCGCCGCGTACGGGCACTTTGGCCGTACGGAAGCCGGTTTTACATGGGAAAAAACAGATGCGGTCAGTGCTCTGCGAAAAGCACTGAAGCTCAAAGACAACTGTGGCTGCAGCAAAGTCACTTGTGCAGCTTAACTTTACTTAACTTCAGAAAAGAAAAAAACCATGACGGTTCCAATACTATTCAATTACAACGAAGTTGAAATTGGGGCTGTCATGGTCAACCTTATAGGAAAAAATCCTAGACCATGACGAAAAAAGCTCAAAAGAAAATTTCTGCTCTCAAATTGAAAAATGATTTCAAGGTCGCGGATCTCTCACTTGCCGATTGGGGCCGCAAAGAGCTCGACATGGCCGAAAAAGAAATGCCGGGGTTGATGGCGACTCGCAAGAAATACGGGCCTCAGAAGCCTCTCAAAGGCAAACGGATCATGGGAAGTCTTCACATGACGATCCAGACTGCGGTCCTGATCGAGACCTTGATCGAGCTCGGGGCCGATGTTCGTTGGTGCTCCTGCAATATTTTTTCCACGCAAGATCATGCCGCGGCGGCTTTGGCCGTAAAAGGCATTCCGGTATTCGCGTGGAAAGGAGAGACCCTGGAAGAATATTGGTGGTGCACGCTCCAGGCGCTCAATTTTCCGGGCGGCAAGGGTCCGAATCTTATCTTGGATGACGGCGGCGACGCGACGCTTATGATCCATTTGGGTCATGATGCGGAGAAAGATCCGAAGATTCTTGATAAAAAGGTCGAGGCGCAGGACGAGATCGAACTTTTCAAGCTCCTTAAAAAGATCATGAAGAGCGAACCCGGGAAGTGGCGCGGAGTGGTCAAGGAATGGGAGGGCGTTTCCGAGGAAACAACGACAGGTGTTCACCGCTTGTACAAAATGCAGGAACAGGGAAAACTTCTGGTTCCGGCCATTAACGTGAACGATTCTGTGACCAAATCCAAGTTCGACAATCTCTACGGATGCCGTGAATCCCTGGCCGATGGCATCAAGCGCGCGACCGATGTGATGATCGCGGGCAAGGTTGCCGTGGTGCTGGGCTATGGAGATGTGGGGAAGGGCAGTGCCCAGGCGATGCACGGGATCGGTGCCCGTGTTATCGTAACTGAAATTGATCCGATCTGCGCGCTTCAGGCGGCCATGGCCGGTTTCCAGGTCGCGCGGTTGGAGGACGTGCTCGGATTCGGGGATATTTTTGTGACGGCGACGGGCAATATCGACGTCATTACGGCCGAACACATGTCCAAGATGAAAGACGAAGCTATTGTCTGCAACATCGGACATTTTGATAATGAAATCCAGGTCGCCCAACTTCAGAAATGGCCCGGCGTGCGAAAAGTTAACATCAAGCCGCAAGTCGATAAATATGTTTTCCCGGACGGGCATTCGATCATTCTTTTGGCGGAAGGCCGTCTTGTGAACCTCGGTTGTGCTACCGGTCATCCGAGTTTTGTAATGTCGAATTCTTTCACGAATCAAACGCTCGCACAAATCGATCTGGCGATGAATCGCAAGAAGCCCGGGGTGTATCGCCTTGAAAAGAAACTCGACGAGGAAGTAGCTCGACTCCATTTGGATAAACTGGGTGCCAGGCTCACAAAACTCACGAAAAAGCAATCCGAGTATCTTGACGTTCCTTTCGACGGTCCCTACAAACCCGAACATTACAAATACTAGCACTGCATTGCTGTTGATTTTATGGGTTTGCAGTGCTGTACTGTTAACCCGTAAAACAAATGGGAAACAGTGTTAAGTCAACGGGTTGTCGCGGTGCCCTCATCCTGAGCTGACCCTCCGGTATCGGCTCGTGGCCGCGGCATTTGTTTTTATAGGAGCCATTAATGCAAAATTTCGTTTATAAAAATCCTACAGAGATTCTCTTCGGAAAGGGCATGATCCGCGAAATCACGGGACGTGTTTCCAAGGATCCAGGAGTGCTTTTTCTCTACGGTGGCGGGTCAATCAAAAAGAACGGCGTTTACGAACAGGTAAAAGCTGCGCTCAAAGGCCATCGCGTGACCGAGTTTGGCGGCATCGAACCGAATCCGCTTTATGAGACCTGTCTCAAAGCGGTCGAGATTGTTAAAAAAGAAAAGGCCGGTTTTATTCTTGCGGTGGGGGGTGGTTCAGTCCTGGATGCCGCAAAATTCATCGTGGCCGTAGCGTGTTTCGACGGGACGGATCCATGGTCCATTCTTCGCGAACACGGTGCCAACGTCAAAACAGCGCTTCCGCTCGGGACCGTGCTGACGCTTCCTGCGACAGGCTCCGAGGCAAACGGGAATTCCGTGATCTCCCGGAAGGCGACCCAGGAAAAGCTTCACTTTTTCTCACAGCATGTGTTTCCCCAATTTTCCGTATTGGATCCTGAAACGACATTCTCGTTATCCGCAAAGCAAGTGCGTAACGGAATTGTGGATGCATTCGTGCACGTTATGGAGCAGTACATGACCTATCCGGCGAGTGTCCCGCTCCAGGACCGGATGGCGGAATCACTCCTTCAAACCCTGATTGAAGTAGCGCCAGCGGTCCTAAAAAAACCCAAGGACTATGAAACCCGTGCGACATTCATGTGGAGTGCGACGCTTGCCTTGAACGGTTTGATCGGTTGTGGTGCACCGCAGGATTGGTCAACTCACATGATCGCTCATGAGCTGACCGCTTTCTACGGGCTCGCTCACGCTGAGACCCTGGCGATCGTTCTTCCGGGAGTTTGGCAGTACAAATTGACGGCCAAAAAGAAAAAGCTGGAACAGTATGGTCGTCGCGTCTGGAACGTCAAGACCGCGAAAGAAGCTATCATGAAGACCGAAACGTTTTTCCATTCCCTGAAGATGCCCACGCGTTTTGGCGGCTATAACATCGCCGCCAAAGAAGCCGCCCGCAAAGTACGCGAACGTTTTGCCGAAAGAGATTCGGTTTTTGGTGAACATGGCGACATCACGCCGGATGCTGTGGCAAAGATCATTGCTTCTCGCGCCTGACCTGGGCTTGCGACTTAATCCGTCAGGGATTCCATAAAATAAAATCTCAGACAATGACAGTCCCAATACCTTTTAATTTTCGCGTAGTGGAAATTGGGGCAGCCATTGTCAACCATTAGAAAAATAAAATCTTAGACAATGACAGTCCTTCTGCAGGTGAACGAGATCCGCAAGGCCTACGGTGCTGTGATGATCCTGGATGACGCGAGCGCGTCATTTGGTGATGACCAGAAGATCGGTGTGATCGGCCGCAACGGGGCCGGGAAATCCACGCTTTGCCGCATCATTACCGGGCACGAATCGGCTGATAGCGGCACCATCACGCGCAATGCCGCACTGCGCCTCTCCTACCTCGAACAACATGATACATTCAAGCCCGGGGAACGGGTGGTGGATTTCTTGATGCGTACCACGCGCAGCGAGCATTGGGAATGCGCTCAGATTGCCGCGCGTTTCCAGCTTAAAAACGAGATTCTCGAAGAATCCGTGCGGAATCTTCCGGGAGGTTTTCAGACGCGCGTGAAGCTCGCAGCGATGCTCCTGGGTAACCCCAATTTCCTGATCCTTGACGAACCCAGCAATTATTTGGATTTAAGCACGTTGATCCTTCTGGAGAATTTTCTGCTCAATTTCAAGGGCGGATATCTGGTCGTTTCCCACGACCGGGAATTCCTGAAACGGACCTGCGATTACACGCTTGAGGTCGAGAACGGAGGACTTGCTCTTTATCCCGGGGACATTGAAGAATATTTTGAGTTCAAGGAGGAACAACTCGTCCAGAAACAGGCCTATAATCGTGGCCTCGACAAGAAACGCGAACAACTCCAGATCTTTATTGACCGGTTCCGGGCCAAAGCATCCACAGCGACGCGTGCGCAGTCGAAGATGAAACAGCTTGCGAAACTCAAGACAATCGAGATTGCGCATCCCATGAGTACGGTCAAAATTCACATCCCGTCTGTGGAACCGAAAGCGGGGGTTGCGGTTACCTGCGAAGATCTTGTGATCGGTTATCCGGAAAAGGACGTTGCGCGCGGGATCCAGGTTGAGATTGATCGTGGAAAGCACGTCGCGGTGCTCGGGAACAACGGTGAAGGGAAGACGACATTTCTCAGGACCCTTGCGGGGGATCTCGCGCCCAAAGGAGGTAGTTTCCGCTGGGGGCCCGGGCTTAAAGTGGCCTATTATGCCCAGCATGTTTTTTCGGTACTCGATCCGGAAGATGATATTTATACCTATCTCTCGCGCGAGAGCGCGCCGGGGGTCGGCAATCAGGATGTGCTGAATATGGCCGGGTGTTTTCTTTTTAAAGGAGATGATGTTTCAAAAAAAGTAAGGGTGCTGAGCGGCGGCGAGCGGGCGCGTCTTGTTCTGGCCGGGCTCCTTCTTTCCAAGAGCCACGTCTTGCTTCTCGACGAGCCAACAAACCACCTGGATTTCGAAACGGTGGAAGCATTGGGCCGCGCGCTCAAATCTTTCTCCGGGACCGTGGTTTTCATCAGCCATGACCGGACCTTTGTGAATCTTCTCGCCTCAAGTATTCTCGAAGTGAAAAAAGGCCGTATCCTTCATTATCCCGGAAGTTATGAGGATTATGTCTATCACCTGGAACAAGTGGCCCGGGGCGAAGAAGAGGATACCGACGACAATACTGTGCCGGCACCTCCCAAAGATACGGCTGCGCGCGGAACGACAGAGACGCCTGCGAAAAAGAACGAACACAAGTCCGAACTCACCAAGCTCAGAAAACAAATGGAAAAAGCCGAAGGCCGTGCGCGGCATTTTACCGAGGAACGTGATAAGATCCTTGCGGAGATGGCGAAAAATCCGCTTCATTACTCCAAAGATCGCAATGTGCGTCTCAAAGAGATCCAGATCCGGATCGAAGAGGCCGAGGGGGAATGGAGTTCCCTGGGGAAGAAAATGGAAAAACTTCAAAAATGAGAAACTTTGACCGTCACAACCGTCCGGAAAGAGGACCCCACCGACACCGCGGCGAACGTCGTTCAGGATCTGCGCGACAGGGACAGAATCCTTACCGTCCTTCTTACAGACCGCCGCAAGAAGAACCGCGGCGTGTGATACCCGAAGACGAACAGAAATTTTTTGCCAGCACGGCCGTCGATCCCTCACCGCGCATCCGGCTTGAGGATGGTTCTCAGGAGCTTACGATGCGCGTCATGGATATTATCACACCAATCGGTATGGGACAGCGCGGACTGATTGTGGCCCCTCCGGGTTCGGGAAAAACAACTTTTCTCAAGCATCTTTGCCAGGCCGTGGCGAAAAGCCGGCCGGAGATGAGGCTTTATTGTCTTTTGATCGACGAACGGCCCGAGGAAGTTACGGATTTCCGGCGCAGTGTGACGGCCGAGGTCCGGTGGTCTTCGTCCGATCAGCCTTACGATCATCACATCCAGACAGCCAGAGAACTCATGCATCAAGTGTATCGCGAAGTCACAGCGGGCGCGAACGTAATGGTCCTGGTCGATTCCTTGACACGCTTGGCACGCGTGCATAACGCAGAGCAACGTTCCAGCGGCCGGACGCTTTCCGGCGGTGTAGACGCGCGTTCGATGGAAGTGCCGCGGCGAATTTTCGGATCTGCCCGCAAGATCGAACACGGAGGATCACTTACGATCCTTGCGACGATCCTCGTAGATACCGGAAGCCGTATGGACCAGCTCATCTTTGAAGAGTTCAAGGGCACAGGCAATATGGAGATCTTTCTGTCGCGTGAAATCTCGAATCAGCGCATTTATCCTGCCGTAGATATATCAAAAAGCGGGACGCGCAAAGAAGAACTTCTTTTTACGCCGGAAGAACTGGAACCGGCGCGCCGGATACGCCGCGCCTTGGCCGGGCTCAAACCTGTTGAAGCGATCAGCGCGTTGATCGAACAGCTCAAGAAATATCCTGCGACGAAAGATCTTCTCGCGGCTGTGAGTAAATTACAATGACCGGTAGCAGGAGGGAGGCAAACGATATCGGGACGCAGCCTCTCGATGCCCTGATGACAAAGCATGGGCTTTCGAATCATGCACTAGTCGAGGCATCGACCGAGCAGCTTTCCCACAAAGTGGTGCAAAAAGCGCGCAAAGGGAGGCGTCTTACGCCTAGAGCCAAGACAAAAATCCTGGATGCATTACATAGCGCGCTTCCCGAACAAAAATTCGCACATCGAGACCTTTTTAATTACTAAGATATTTTTTTGATCTCAAAAAAATCCCTTCCGGGTGATCTGCCGGGGGTTTAAAAAAGAAATGGGAGATATCAAAAAACCATGAAGAAAAAAAAGATCGAAAACAATTTTCCGAAAGGCGTCGAACTGTTGCGTGACCCTATGTTGAATAAAGGGACGGCTTTTACCCTGGAAGAGCGGGAAGCTTTCGGGCTTTTGGGATTGCTTCCGGTTCGCGTGGATTCCCTGGAAGATCAGGCCCAGCGCGCCATGGATAATGTCCGCCGTAAAAGTTCGGATCTTGAAAAATATATTTACTTGACCGGGCTTCAGGAACGCAACAAAACGCTTTTCTACCGCATTCTCATCGATCATTTGGCCGAGGTGATGCCGATCGTGTACACGCCGACCGTGGGAAAGGCGTGCCAGGAGTACGGGCATATCTTCCGGAGCAGTCATGAAGGCTTGTTCATTGCCGCGCAGTACAGGGGGCGGATGAAGAAGGTTCTGGAGAATTGGCCTCGCAGGGATGTGCGCATCATTGTAGTGACGGACGGGGAAAGGATTCTCGGGCTCGGGGATCTCGGGGCGGACGGCATGGGGATCCCCGTGGGAAAGCTCATGCTTTATACCGCGTGTGCCGGAATCCATCCGAAGTATTGTTTGCCGGTGACACTGGATGTCGGAACCAACAATGAGGCGCGTTTAAAAGATCCGCTTTATATCGGGACGCAGCATCGCCGTTTGCGCGGAGAAGACTATGAAGATTTTATCGAGGAGTTTGTGACCGCCGCGCGCGAAGTGTTCCCGCACGTCCTGATCCAGTTCGAGGATTTTGCGAATGAGAACGCTTTCCATCTTCTGCGAAAATACCGGGACCGTATCTGTGCGTTCAACGACGATATCCAGGGAACTGCGAGCGTGGCGTTGGCCGGGCTTTATTCTGCGGTGAGGATCCAGGGGGGGAGCCTGAAGGATCAGAAGATCCTCTTCGTGGGCGCGGGGGAGGCGGGGCTCGGGACCGGGAATCTGGTCATAGTTGCCATGATGAAAGAGGGCCTTACAGAAAAAGAAGCCCGCAGCCGGTGTGTGTTCGTTGATTCCAAAGGGCTTGTGGTGTCGAGTCGTACGGATCTTGATGAACGCAAACGGGTTTTTGCGGCGGAAGGGCCCGGTGCGCCGGATTGTTTAAGCGCGGTGGAACTTGTAAGGCCGACCGCGATCTTCGGGGCGTCCGGAAGGCCGGGGACTTTTACGAAGGAAGTTTTGGAAGCGATGGCCAAAATCAACGAGCGGCCTGTTATTTTTGCGATGTCCAATCCCACAAGCCACTCCGAATGCACGGCAGAACAGGCCTATTTTTTCACCGGGGGCCGGGCTATTTTTGCGAGCGGCAGTCCGTTCTCTCCGGTGGATTATCAGGGAAAGTTGTTCTCGCCGGGACAGAGCAATAATGCTTATATTTTCCCGGGAGTGGGCTTGGGAGTCACAGCGTGCCGCGTCAAGCATGTGACCGATGAGATGTTCTTTGTGGCCGCGAAGACGCTGGCCGAAAAAGTAACAAAAGAGGACCTCGGGAATGGCAGTCTTTATCCGCCCCTCAAGGACATTCGCAAAGTTTCACTCGCGATCGCAGAAGCGGTTGCTTCCGTTGCCTACCGTGAAGGACTTGCGGTCCAATCCATGCCCAAGGATCTTCGGGCTTATCTTGAAAGTCAAATGTATGAACCAGTTTATGAAAACCATGTCCCGTGATTTTTTAAAAACTATAGAAAAAGGATTCCGGCCCCTTTTATCAGCGGCTGTTACCTTTCGATAGAAACGAGATTCTTTTTCGTTTAAGATAACGCGCGCGGGTCCCCTGAATAAGGAAAAAAGATCATGATACTCACTCTCAACGGTAAACAAGAGTCTGTTGAAAAACCGCTGAGTCTTGACGAGCTCGTCAAGACTCAGGGATTGTGCCCCGACAAGATTGTGGTCGAACACAACTTCAGCATCATATCCAAAGAAGACTGGTCCAAAATCACACTCAAGGATCAGGATAGGGTCGAGATCATCAGTTTTGTCGGAGGCGGATGACCATGGAAGATCTTCTGACGATTGGCGGATGTTCGATCAAGAGCCGGCTTTTGATCGGAACCGGGAAATTTCCAAGCTATCCGCTGATGAAAAGGGCCCTCGATGCCGCCCAGTCCGTAATTGTGACCGTTGCACTCAGACGCGTGGACTCTAGTTCCAAGGCCGACAATATTCTGGAATATATTCCGAAGTCCTGCATTCTCATGGTCAATACCTCCGGGGCGAGGAATGCGGACGAGGCGGTGCGCATTGCGCGCTTAGCCAAAGCGGCCGGAACCGGGGATTGGGTCAAGATTGAAGTGATACAGGACCAGAAATATCTTCTACCGGACAATCTCGAGACGCTCAAGGCGGTTGAGATCCTCGCCAAAGAGGGATTCATCGTGCTTCCTTACATGAGCCCGGATCTTTCCATGGCCAAGCGTATGGCCGAGGCGGGCGCGGCAGCGGTGATGCCCCTCGGCTCTCCCATCGGCAGTAACCGCGGCATAAAAACCCGGGAGCTTGTGGAGATTCTGGCGCGTGAGATCAAAGTGCCCGTGATTGTGGACGCAGGTCTGGGCAGTCCTTCGGATGCCTGCGAGTGCATGGAGATAGGTTGTGCAGCGGTACTTGTAAATACGGCGATTGCGATTGCGCGGGACTCCGTGATCATGGCAAAAGCATTCAAGGATGCCGTAGTTGCGGGCCGTGCCGCTTATCTTGCCGGGCTTGCTCCTTCGGGGGCCGAGGCCAGCGCCTCTTCGCCCTTGACCGGTTTCCTTCGGAATGAAACACGCTAAGAATGAGTTACTACGACATCCTTCTGAAATATAAGGCCCTTTCTTTCGAGAAGATCTTTCGCGGGTTTTCACCCCAAGAGGTTGAACGTTCAATCCATTCCGATACGCCGGATCCCGGGCGGCTTTTAGCGTTCCTTTCCCCGGCCGCGGAGGAATTTCTGGAACCCATGGCGCAGAAGGCGCATGCCTTGACTCTCCAGTATTTCGGCCGGACTATCCAGCTGTACACGCCCATGTACCTTTCGAATTATTGCGAAAATCAATGTGCTTATTGCGGGTTCAACGCCATGAATAAAATGCCCCGAAGAACGTTGACCCTCGATGAGGTCGAAAGGGAAGCTGTGTTCATTGCTTCGACCGGAATCGAGCACCTTCTTATTTTGACCGGAGATTCGAGAAGGAAAAGTCCGCCGGCCTATATCAAGGAATGCCTTAAAGTGCTGAAAAAATATTTCAGCTCGATTTCCTTCGAGATCTATGCTCTTACGGAAGAAGAATACGCAGATTTCGCGCGCTCAGGCATCGATGGATTGACTCTGTATCAGGAAACCTATGATGAAGCGGTCTATGAACGGGTACACAAGTCAGGGCCGAAAAAGGATTTTTGTTTCCGGCTTGATGCGCCGGAGCGTGCCGCGAAAAGCAGGATGAGAAACGTAAACATCGGAGCGCTTCTGGGGTTGAGTGATTGGCGAAGGGAAGCCTTTTTGATGGGCCTTCACGCCCAATATTTGCAGGATCGTTACGGAGAGGTCGAGATCGGAGCCTCGCTTCCGCGCCTGAGGCCGCACGCCGGGGACTTCAAAGACGTTACGGAAGTGAACGACAAGAATATCGCGCAAATCCTCATGGCCTTGAGACTTTTTTTACCGCGTCTCGGGATCGCGCTTTCGACACGGGAAAGCGCTTCGCTACGCGAGAATCTTTTGCCGCTTGGGATCACGCGCATGTCCGCGGGTTCCACGACGCGTGTCGGAGGTCACACGATCGTATCGCCCGAGGAGGAGAATACCCCCCAGTTTGAGATCTCGGATCCCCGGGATGTGGAAGGAATGAAGGCGATGCTTGTCGCTAAAGGTTATCAACCGGTACTGAAAGACTGGATTCAAATCTAATGATGGACGCGTTCAGGAAAGATCTTATTAAAAAGCTCGGCGAAACAAGACTTACGAAAATCGAGAAAGCAAAAATCGGAATTGCGGGCGCGGGCGGTCTGGGCTCCAACTGTGCCGCATGTCTTGTGCGAGCGGGATTCAAACATTTTACGATTGCGGATTTTGATCGTATAGAACCCTCCAACTTGGACCGTCAGTTCTATTTCGAGGATCAGGTTGGGATGAAGAAAGTCGAAGCCCTGCGGACGAATCTTCACAGGATCAATCCTCACCTGGAGCTTCAAATGCTGCCGGTGAAGCTCGATCGTACCAATATCCGGGAGATATTCCGCGACTGCGATGTTGTGGCGGAATGCCTGGACCGGGCCGAAGCCAAAAGCATGCTCGTCTCGGAGCTTCTTCCTTCCGGGAAACTGATCGTTTCGGCCTCCGGGCTCGGAGGATTCGGTTCGAGCGATAACATCAAGATACACCGTCTTAAAAAAAATCTCATTCTGATCGGCGATCTTGCATCCGATATCGAGAAGGCCCCGGCATTGTCGCCCCGGGTCAGTATTGCCGCAGCCAAGCAAGCGGATGTAGTGCTCGAATTCGTGGCTGGAGCAGCATAATGGAAACCAAAATCGAGTTTATCAAAGGAGATATTACCCAAGTAAAAGCGGACGCAATCGTGAATGCCGCTAATACGACGCTTTTGGGCGGCGGCGGGGTCGATGGCGCCATTCACAGGGCGGCCGGGCCGGGTCTCCTGGAGGAATGCCGCGGGCTTGGCGGATGCAAGACTGGTGAAGCAAAGATCACGGCGGGTTATGGCCTGCCGTCGCATTATGTGATCCACACCGTGGGGCCCGTCTGGAATGGCGGGAAGCATCGTGAGCCGGAGCTTTTGTCCGCATGTTACCGTAATTCGCTGGATCTTGCGAAAACCCGGGCGCTTAAGACAGTGGCATTTCCTTCCATCTCGACAGGCGCCTACCGTTTTCCGGTCGAGCAGGCCGCGGAAATCGCCTTAAAGACCGTCCGTTCTTTTCTTAAAAATCACCCCGGTGTTCTGGAAAAGGTCCTGTTCGTTCTTTTTTCGGACCGGGACCTCGGGGTCTATACGTCGGCGTTCCGGAAAATATCCGGCTAGAAAATACTGGAAGCTCTCGTCGAAGACCGGGGCTTGCATTTCGCCCTTCGCAATAGAAAACTATGACACAATGAAAAATCTTTTACAGGCTAAAATCTTCTCGGGTTTTTCTTCTTGGGCGTCTGTTTCTTACCAAAAAGAGCTGACGCCAAAAATCCTTCGTTTTGAAGTCCAGGACGCGAAAGAGGTCCGGCCGCTTTATCTTGTTTCAGTTATTTCCAGGGATGAAAAGATGTCATGGCAGTCGTTCCAGGATGTTTTGGAGCATACGATGACCCTCGCTCAGAAGGGTATGCGTGGGTTTTTCGGTTTTGATGTTTTATCCGTCGACATTCAAAACGGTATCCGGAACCTCGATCCGAAGGCCCTTAGCCAGCTCATTATCAACCATGCCAGGGATCTTGGCCCTGATCAAAAAGCGCTCATTCGTTACGGACAGATTTTTGCTCTCTTGCATTACCGCGCGCCGGCCGAGTGGGGGAAGATCGAAGTAAAAACCCACGTGGAATTTTTCAGCCAGGAAGCTGCCCCATCTCAAGCCCATGCGACCGAGGCCAGTGTACGGGCGGCTTTGCTCGGCAAAAATACAAAATCAAAGTCGGGGGAAGGACAATTGGATCTTTTTCTGAAAAAACTTTTAAATGCAAGCGGCAAAGAATCTCGCGCAATCTATATCGTACATGATCTCAGCGTCAATCCTGTCTGGGACCCGGCCAATGAGGTTCAGCAACAGAGGGTGCGTATCTGGCTCGAAAAAGAACAACAGGCCCGGCTTGGGATTTTACCGGAAATCTATCTCTATCATGCCGGTTCCAATACCCGCCAATTTCAGAGGATCGGTATTTGATTCTTTTTACTTTCTGAATTAAGGAGAGCCATGGCGAATGATGAAGCGGGAACAGAAAATGCCGGGAATCCGTCATATCTTTTTTTTGACACAGAGACAACCGGATTGCCGAAAAGCTGGAAGGCCTCTTTTTCTGATTCCGGGAACTGGCCGCATATCGTTCAAATCGCCTGGGCACTTTTTGACGGTGCCGGGAAGCAGATCGCGTTCCGCGATTATATCGTCAGGCCGGAAGGTTTCGTGATCCCCGAAAGCGCGACCGCGATCCATGGTATCAGCACTGAAAAGGCATTGAGGGAAGGGTGTCCGGCCGCGCAGGTCTTGAAAGAGTTTTCCGAGGTGATCCGCGGGGTCGCGTGCCTGGTCGCACACAATCTGGATTTCGATGAAAAGATGGTCCGGGTAGAACTGTTACGTCATGGAATGCCTGATGTACTGCAGGGGGTCCCTTTACCCATCAATCGAAGCGTAGTTAAGACCGGGGCCGTTCCGGTTGCCATGGATCAAAAGAAAATAAAAGCCGGAGCGGTCAAAAAAATATGCACTATGAAAAGCTCCGCGGCCTATTGCAAGATCCCCGGACCGTATGGAAACAAGTGGCCGAAATTATCCGAACTTCATGTCAGGCTGTTCAATGTAGATTTTCAGGATCAGCACAACGCTGCGTCCGATGTGCTTTGCTGCGCGAAATGCTTTTTCGAATTAAAACGCCTCGCCGTCATCTGTGACAGTCCGAACACTCCCTTCTAAAACGCGGCATTAGAAATCCTTCTGCGCCCACCCTTTTTGCCGGTAGCAGGTGCCATTGGCGCGAGTATTTTGTTCGAAAAACTTTCCGCGTTAATTTCTCCGGCGAGCGCGGCAGACACTTGTTATGTCAAGAGGTTTATTGTTAACTAGTTGACATAATAATAAATGTGATGTATTGTCCAAATAAACGCGGTGCAACGAATTGATATCCATGGAGAGCGAAAATGAAGAAACATCAGGAAAAAAATAGCGCGGACCAGAGAAGAATTTACTATTGGGATAGGGTCCGAAAGTATTGTGAGCGATATAAAAGCTTCAGTTGGCCCTCGACGGAATTAATCCTGAATCTTGTTTATACCTACGGTGTTTTTCAATCTAATTCTTTGAAAGTTCTCTCGAAATTCAACCTTTCGCTTTCGGCTATGAATATTCTTATGATTTTGAATCTTGGTGAAGGTAAAGGTTATAAACAACAAGAACTAAGCAGCTTGCTTTTGGTCAGTCGTGCCAATATGACCAAAGTCATTGATGGAATGGAAAAGCGGGGATTCGTGACCCGGAGTGCGTCTCAGGAAGACCGGAGAGCAAAATTCATAAAACTTACAGCAACAGGCAAGGATTTAGCTAATCGGATCATTCCCATACAAAATGAAAAATCTGTCCAAGCTACCGCAAGTTTGTCCAGGAACGAAATAAATATTCTAAATAAACTGTTGGAAAAACTCAGTAAGAAGATCATTGAAAGCGGGAAAGAAAAATGAAGAGGTTTTTCTTGGAGGAAGATGATGGCTGTTTTGATGGAACTTAAAACACTTTTGGGAGAAAAAATGCAAGGTAAAATAAAATTTTCTGATTCTCAATGTATAGCCCTTCAGGGGATGGCCTGTGAAAAGGATAAACAAACCGAAGCCGATAGGTACAGCCCTTTTCCTGTTGTCCTGCTTCTGGGGATTTCCTTCCTGTTATTGATGGTGACTGGCTGCAAACCGAAAGGCGCGCTGTCGCAGCAGCAGGGTCCGGAAGTGGCTGTGGTTACTCTTCAGGCAGAAACGGTCGTCATCACAACTGAACTGCCCGGACGTACAGCCGCATTTCTTGTTGACGAAATCCGTCCCCAAGTCAATGGCATTATCCAGAAACGTCTGTTTACAGAAGGTTCTGAAATCAAAGCCGGTCAGGAGCTCTATCAGATCGATCCTGCTCCATTTCAGGCGGCGTTCGAGAGAGCCAAGGCTAATCTGCCGGCTCTCCGCTTGAGGGCTGCCCGCTACAAGGAAGCCCTGGTTGGCAAAGCGGTCAGCGAGCAGGAATTTGATGATGCGGATGCCGCTCTGAAATTAGCCGAAGCAGAACTGAAAACGGCTCGCATCAATCTTGATTATACTCATATTATCTCGCCAATCGCCGGCCGCATCGGGGCATCCAGCGTAACGGAGGGTGACATTGTGACGGCGTATCAACCCGTAGCTCTGGCAACCATTCAGCAACTGGACCCCATTTATGTTGACGTATCTCAGTCCACAAACGAATTGCTTCGTCTTCGGCGTTCTTTAAAGGACGGCAGTCTTAATCATGATGGAACATATCAGAGCAAGGTAAAGCTCATCTTGGCAGATGGCACGCCGTATCCTTCGGAAGGGGTACTTCAATTCAAAGATGTCACTGTGGACCCGACGACGGGGTCCGTTATCTTGCGAACGGTTTTCCCTAATCCGGAAAACATTCTTCTGCCGGGCATGTTCGTCCAGGCGGTCATTACGGAAGGTATCAATGAGCAGGCCCTCCTTGTGCCGCAGCAGGGAGTTGCCCGCAATCCGAAAGGGGATCCGGTTGCGCTGGTCGTGGGTACTGAAGAAAAGGTTGAGCAACGGGCGCTTACGCTCGATCGAGCCATAGGTGACAAATGGCTTGTTACGTCAGGTCTTAAACCGGGTGATCGGGTCATTGTCGAGGGTGTTCAAAAAGTGAGACCCGGTGTTCGTGTAAACGTTGTTCCGTTCAATCCTGAAAATAAAGAGGATTCGGCGGACAAGGAAACTGTTCAACCACCTTCAAATACGAAGTAAATAAGAAAATCCTATGTTATCGAAATTCTTTCTTGATCGTCCGGTCTTTGCCTGGGTTATTGCCATCATCCTGATGGTATTGGGTGTATTGGCCATCTATCAATTGCCGATATCGCAATATCCTCCCATCGCGCCGCCTTCCATCTCCATTACTTGTTTTTATCCCGGGGCTTCGGCCGAGACAGTGGAAAATACCGTGACCCAGATCATCGAACAAAAGATGACCGGATTTGAAGATCTGATCTACATGTCCGCCAAAAGCGATTCGGCCGGCGCCTCGCGCATCGAGTTGACCTTCAAAGCGGGGACGGATCCGGATCTGGCCTGGTCCAAAGTGCAAAATAAGCTTCAGCTCGCGATGGCCAGTCTCCCGGAAGTGGTCCAGCGTTCGGGTGTCACGGTCGGCAAATCCACGCGGAATTATCTGATCATCGTGGGCCTGACCTCGACGGATGGCAGCATGACCGGCAGCGACTTGCGGGATTATGCCCAATCCAATCTGGAAAAAGTTCTGGCGCGTGTGCCCGGAGTCGGCGAGGTCGAAAATTTTGGCACACAGTACTCCATGCGCGTCTGGTTAAACCCCACTAAGCTGACCGACTATAACCTCACCGTGGAAGACATTGTCGGGGCGGTGAAGACTTACAATGTGGAAGTTTCTTCCGGCCAGTTTGGCGGGCTTCCGGCGGTGGCAGGCCAGCGTCTGAACGCTTCCATCATTATCCAGAATCTACTCCAGACCCCGGAGGAATTTGCCAATATCCCGCTTCGGACCAATCCCGACGGTTCCATTGTGCGGCTCAAGGATGTGGGGCGGACGGAACTGGGGTCTGAGTCCTACGATGTCGAGGGTTACTACAATGGCAAACCTTCCGCGGCTCTGGCCATCCGTCAGGCGCCCGGCGCTAACGCGCTGGATACAGCGGATGCGATCAAGGCGAAACTGGAAGAAATGAGTCAGTATTTTCCCCATGGCATGAAGGTGGTGTACCCTTACGATACCACGCCCTTTGTGGAAGTCGCCATCGATGAGGTGGTCAAGACCCTTCTTGAGGCGATCCTGCTTGTTTTTCTGGTCATGTTCCTGTTCATGGGGAACCTGCGCGCGACGCTGATCCCGACTATCGCCGTACCGGTGGTCCTTCTGGGGACCTTCGCTGTGCTGGGGGCTTTCGGGTTTTCCATCAACATGCTGACGATGTTCGCCATGGTTTTGGCTATTGGTCTGCTGGTGGATGACGCCATCGTAGTGGTCGAAAATGTGGAGCGGATCATGACCGAAGAAGGGCTTTCTCCGCGGGAAGCTACCGCCAAATCCATGGATCAGATCACGAGTGCGTTGATCGGCATCGGGTTGGTGCTCTCGGCGGTTTTCGGTCCGATGGCGTTTTTCCCAGGTTCGACCGGTGTTATTTACCGCCAGTTCTCCGTGACCATTATCGCCTCCATGTTGTTGTCGGTAGTCGTGGCCCTGGTCCTGACGCCTGTCCTTTGCGCCTCACTGCTCAAACCGGTATCCAAAGGACATGAACCCGCGGAAAATGCGATCTGGTTCCTGCGTCCGTTTTTTCTGTGGTTCGATAAAACCTTTTTTAGGATCAGAGACCAGTACATCAAATTAGTGGGACATTCTCTGAAAAAAAAATTGCGGTACCTGTTTCTCTATGCCGGGATCATGGGAGTGATCTGCTTCCTGTTTTTTCGGTTGCCTACGGGATATTTACCGGATGAAGACCAGGGCATGCTACTGGCCCAGGTTCTCATGCCGACAGGCGCCACCCTGGAACAAACCCAGGCCGTGGAGAGAGAAGTCCTGAGCTATTTTCAGGAGAACGAAAAAAAGGCAGTGGAATCCTGTATGACCATTGCGGGCATGGGATTCTCCGGAAGAGCGCAAAATAATGGCATGGTGTTCGTCAAACTGAAGGACTGGAAACTGCGTCAGGGAAAAGGTTTGAAAGCCAAAGCCATTGCCGGAAGAGCCATGAGGGCGTTCGCGTCCAATCGCAAGGCCATGATCTTCGTTTTTCCACCTCCCGCGGTTGTTGAATTGGGCAATGCCCAGGGCGTGGATTTCCAGTTGGTGGACCGCGGAGGCCTTGGTCACGCGGCCCTGATGACTGCCCGTAACCAATTACTGGGTATGGCGACCAAGGACGCACGACTGGCCAGCGTTCGACCCAACGGCATGGAAGATGTACCCCAGTTCCGGGTGGATGTGGATTGGGAGAAAGCAGGTGCCATGGGACTGCCTGTCAGCTCGGTCCACAACACCATCTCCGCGGCTTTCGGCGGTGCGTATGCCAATGATTTCATTCAGGCCGGGCGGGTCAAGCGGGTCTATGTTCAGGCGGATGCTCCGTACCGCATGCTCCCCAAAGATCTTGAAAAACTTTATGTGCGCAATACCGCCGGGAAGATGGCCCCATTTTCATCGTTTGCATCGACGCGATGGACATCCGGTTCCCCTCAGTTGGAGCGTTTCAACGGATTTCCATCCTTGAATATATGGGCTGAGCCGGCCCCTCGGCGGAGTTCCGGCGAAGCGATGCAGGCGATGGAGGATATCTGCTCGAAATTGCCGAAAGGGATCGGCTATGACTGGACGGGGCTTTCTTATCAGGAGCGGATGGCAACGTCCCAGGGGCCGATCCTCTACATCTTTTCCATTCTAGTCATTTTCCTTTGCGTGGCGGCGTTGTATGAAAGCTGGAGTATTCCTTTTGTCAATTTGTTGATGCTGCCGCTAGGTGTGTTCGGCGCATTGGCGGCAACTTCCGCACGGGGACTTCCCAACGATGTCTATTTCCAGATCGGATTTTTGACGACCATGGGACTTTCGACCAAGAACGCCATTCTGATCATTCAGTTCATCAAAGAACAAATGCGGAATGGACTGGGACTTGTCGAGGCCACTCTTGCGGCGGTAAAGATCCGGTTCCGGCCCGTCATCATGACATCGTTGGCGTTTTTCTTTGGCACGTTGCCCCTGGCCATTGCCACCGGCGCCGGAGCCGGCGCCATGAATGCCATCGGTACGGCAGTCACTGGCGGTATGCTCTCGGCGACATTCATCGATCTTATCTTTATTCCGCTGTTCTTTGTCATCATATCGCGTTTCTTCGGGCGCAAAAAGCCGCAGCCGGTCACGGCGGTCGCTGTGGATGTTGAGAAAGCGCAGGAGAAACATCCATGAAACGGACACTTTATTGGGTCTTAGTTCTCATTTGTTTGAACGGTTGCACCATGGCTCCGAAATACAAGCAGCCCGCCGCACCCATCCCGGAGAAATGGCCCACGGGCGCCTCCTACTCTGCGAAGAAGCTTGTGACCGGTTCTCTCCCAGCCACTCAAATCAAATGGCAGGAATTTTTTACAGATCCAAAGTTGCGAAAGATCATCGAGATGGCTCTCCAAAACAACCGGGATCTTCGGATTGCCGCTTTGAATGTGGAAAGGGCGCGTGCCCTGTATGGCATTAGTCGGGCTGATTTGCTTCCGGTTGTCGATGCGGATATCGGGGGAAGTCAGCAACAAGTTTCTGCCGATACTATTAGACCCGGAGTTAAGAGGACGTCTAAACTGTATGACGTTAATCTGGGTATTGCCGCCTGGGAGATCGATTTTTTCGGACGTATCCGCAGTCTCGAAAAACAGGCGTTGGAAGAATATCTGAACACGGAGGAGGCCCGCCGCAGCGCACAGATCTCGCTGGTGTCCTCCGTGGCTAATGCGTATCTTACCCTGGCGGCGGATCGGGAGAATCTTGCTTTGGCGGAGAACACTCTTAAGAGCCAAATGTCCTCCTGCAATATGGTGCAGCGGCAGTATGATCTGGGGGTTGCAACCGCACTGGATCTCCATCGTGCCAAAACCCCGGTGGAGATCGCCCGCCGCGATATTGCCCGTTATACGGAACTTGTAGCGCAGGACCAAAACGCATTAAACCTTCTGGCTGGCTCTCCGGTGCCGGAAGATCTCTTGCCTTTTGCCTTGGCAAGCGTTAAACCTCCCAAGGATATTTCCTCTGGCTTGTCTTCCGAGGTGCTTCTCAAACGGCCGGATATTATGGCCGCGGAACACCGGCTAAAAGGTGCCTATGCCAATATCGGGGCGGCCCGGGCCGCCTTTTTCCCTCAGATTTCACTGACAACCACTCTCGGTACTGCCAGCAACGAGCTTTCAGGTTTGTTCAAAGCTGGTACGAGCACATGGCTCTACGGGGCGCAAGCTACGATGCCGATCTTCGATGCTCGCACCTGGTTTGCATATAGGGTCAGCAAGGCGGACCGGGAAATCTCGCTGGCTCAATATGAGAAAGCTATTCAGACAGCTTTCAAGGAAGTAGCCGATGCCCTTGCCGTGAATGGTACCGTGGGAGAGCGGGTGGCTGCGCAACATTCCTTGGTCGATACAGTTGCCGAAACCTATCGCCTGGCGAATTTCCGTTATGAGAGGGGCATTGACAGCTATCTGGGCGTTCTCGATGCTCAACGGGAGCTTTTTGCTGCGCAACAGGCGTTGGTTTATCTTCGCCAGGCGAAGCTCGCCAATCAAGTGCATCTTTACGCCGTCTTGGGCGGAGGCGTGGAATATTCGGAAGCATCTGAAACTTCTTTGATCAAAAAGTTCTTCCGGATTTTTCGTATTTAATATTGGGTTCTTGGATTTAGAAGCCCGAGCGATGATGAATCTTCAGGAGGAAGAAACCGGCATCATTAGAGGAAACGAGTCTTCTATGATTGCAAAAATCGGGATTTATGCCGGACAAGTCCTGATGTGTCTCGAAGCGCCTCAGGGGCAGATGTCCATGAATGCTCTTTTTGGAGATCGATGTTCCCTTAAAATTGTTGTTAATGGCATTGGAGTGACTTGTGCGAGAAAGACATATACACATTCACGATTCGGATTTTTTGAACAGTGCCATTTCTCTTAATAATAATTCTGCAAAAGGCAACAACGATGACACCCACTAGACCAACAAGGTGATAAATTCTATGTCCTGGAACTGGGTTGGTTTTGGAATTTTGATTTTGGGATGGATTGTGATTTTATGGGGACTCATCTGTTTTTTTCGGATTGTAGATGATGATGACAAATAAGAATTTATATGCGTTGCTCCAGTTATTCCCTCCTGTAGGGCACATTTAAATGTGCCCTACGGAAGAGAGGATAGAGCGAATATCTCTCAGGAAACCGGAACAATGCATTTTATGTATTCGGAAAGATCTTCTTGAAGGGGGTGGGGAGAGAAGACCGGAAAGTCTTGAGTTCGCCGGTGGCGGGATGAGGAAACGAGAGAAAGCAGGCGTGGAGTGCGAGGCGGCGGAAGGGGTCGGATTTGGCGCCGTATTTCTCATCGCCCATGATGGGGCATCCAAGGCCGGATAAGTGGACGCGGATCTGGTTCTTGCGGCCGGTTTCAAGAGTGACCTCCAGAAGCGCGTAGCCCCCGTTCTCACGGAGCACGCGGTAATGAGTGACAGCGAGTTGGGCTTCGGGATGGTTTTTTGAAATGCTATAAACCCGTTTGAAATCGTCTTCCCTGAGATAGTTCTCGATCGTTCCCGATCTTTTCTCCGGAGTGCCCTCCGTGATCGCGTAATACTTCTTGGTTGCGAGTTTCCAATGGCCCTGCAGCGCGCGTTTCGCAGCATCACTTTTCGCAAAAACGATCAACCCTGACGCGTCCCGGTCCAAACGATGCACAATGAAAACACGACCCTCCCCGTCCTTGCTCTTGGAGCGCTCATATTCCGTGAGCATGAAATAAAGCGTTGCCTCTTTTTCCCGTTCGGTCCCCATGGTCAGTAGTCCCGCCGGTTTTTCCACCACCAGGAGATCGTTGTCTTCATAGACAATTGTGAGGCCCAGCTCGGCCTTGGAGCGTTCTGCAGAAGCGCATTCCTTGCTTAAGATTTCGATCTTGTCGCCGGATTTTAAAGGGTGTTGATACCACGTGATCACGCGGCCATTGACGCGGACCGAGCCGAACTTCAGGATCTGTTTTATTTTTGTTTTCTTAAGGTCCGTGAGGGTCTTGAAGAGAAAATCCTGAAGATGCGTTTCTTTCGCGACGGAAAAATTCCGCACGTCTTATCCCAGGATACGGGTGATGAAGAAGCCCGGAAAAACACCCAGCGCCAAAACGCTCAGGAACAGGACCCAAAGAGCGGCCGTCAAGGTTTTGGAGGGAGAGAGGAAAGCGGGGCCTGTTGCCGGCGCAAGATACATGAGCCGGATAATGCGGAAATAATAATAAGCTGCGATTACGCTATTGATGGCAGCGAAGATCGCGAGCATGATAAACTTTCCTCCGATGGCCGCCGCGAATACGTAATATTTTCCGATGAAACCTGCAAGCGGGGGAAGGCCGGCGAGAGAGAGAAGAAAAACCGTAAGCATGGCCGCGGCAACGGGGGAACGTTGAGAGAGGCCTGCATAAGCGTCCAGAGAATCGCTTTGGGTCTCACCCTCGACAAACAAGACGACCGTGAATGCACCAAGATTCGTCAAAAGATAAACAAGTAAATAGATCAGGACTGCGTCCCGGCCAAGAAGGGAAAATACCGCAAGCCCCATGAGAATATATCCCGCCTGCGCGATGCTCGAATAGGCCAAAAATCGCTTGATGTTCGATTGAGAAACCGCGGTGATGTTGCCGATCGTCATGGTCAGGATAGAAAGAATCACAAGCACGGGACTCCAGACGTCCGTGAGATGTCCGAAGGCCGTGGCCAATACGCGCATAAAGACCGCAAAACCGAGCGCTTTAGGCGCGACCGAGAGAAAGGCTGTAACCGGTGTCGGCGCGCCCTCGTAAACATCCGGCGCCCACATATGAAAAGGCGCCATGGAAATCTTGAAACCCAGTCCGACAAAAAAGAAAAGAACGGCCGTGATCGCCAGAGGTTTGAAAGGAGCGTAAAAAAGAGCGTTCCCGATAACCGGAAGTTCCAGCGATCCGGCAGTGCCGTAAAGAAGCGACATACCATAGAGCATGATGCCCGAGCAAACACTGCCGAAGAGAAGATACTTGACGGCCGCCTCCTTGGACTTGGGGTCATTTTTCAGGAATCCCACAAGAAGATATGAGAGCAGGGAAACGAATTCAATGGCGAGGAAGATCATCAGGAGATTATTTGCCGCCGCGACCAGGATGAGGGCGAAGGCCATGAAAAGAAAAAGGCCGTAGAACTCCCCGGCATAACGCTTTTCGAGGGGAGAGTATCCGAGAGAGATCAGGATCGTCACGCCTACGGCACCGAGCGCAAGATAACGGAAAAAATGCGCAAAGGCATCCAGGTGGAAAAGTCCGAAGAAAAGCGGGAGGGGTTGCGCCGGTGTTTCGATCAGTCCTAACGCAACCACGATTACAAGAAGAGAGAACTTCCCCACGAGCTTCTTCTGTTTCGTGAAGAAATCCAGTGTCAAAACCGCGAACGCGCCCCCCAGGAGGATCAATTCAGGGATAAAATATTTTAAACTTTCAACAGTGTTCACCGGATCGCGCCCTCAAGAGTTTTAAGAAGGCCGTCGAGTGTCGGGACCATATAATCCAGAATGATTCGCGGGTAAACGCCGATTCCGAGAATGAGGACCATCAGAGGGACAAGCGTGAGGACCTCCTGGGTCTTAATGTCGGTGAGGTGAGCCCATTTCAGATTAAGTTTCCCGAGAAGGACGCGTTGGATCATGTAAAGGAGATACGTCGCGGCGAGGATGATACCGATCGTTGAGACCCCGGTTGCAACTTTGGAATATTGATAGGAGCCTAACAACGCCAGGAATTCGCTGATAAAGCCGGAAAGACCCGGAAGGCCGAGCGATGCAAGCGCAAAAAAGGTCAGGAACCCTGCGTAATTCGGCATTTTGGCGCCGAGCCCGCCGAAACCGTTTAGGTCGCGGGAATGGGTCCGGTCATAGAGAACACCAACCAGCAAAAAGAGCCCGCCCGTGATGGTGCCGTGCGTGAACATCTGGAGCATGGCCCCGCGAAAACCATTCGCATTCAAAGCCGCAAGCCCGAGCAGGACGAACCCCATGTGGCTTACGCTCGAGTAAGCGACCATTTTTTTGAAGTCTGTTTGCGCAAGCGCCACGAATCCGCCGTACACGATGCCCACGACGGCCAGAACCGCCATGGCGGGCCGGAACCAATAAGTGGCTTCCGGAAAAAGAGGATAACTGAAGCGGAAAAACCCGTAGGTGCCCATTTTCAGGAGAACACCCGCGAGAATCACGCTGATCGGGGTCGGGGCTTCCACATGTGCGTCAGGAAGCCAGGTGTGAAACGGGAAGATCGGTACTTTGATTGCAAATCCGAGGAAAAAAGCCATAAAGACAATCTGCTGGAAGAAAAGACCGCGGGGCATCCCGACGAGCTGCGTCATGTCAAATGTGTGCGGCACGGCAGCAAAATAAACGGCGAGGATACCCAGAAGCATAAAGAGACTCCCCGCAAGCGTATAAAGAAAGAACTTGATCGCGGCGTATTCGCGTCGCGGTCCGCCCCAGATTCCGATCAGGAAATACATCGGAACGAGCACCACTTCCCAGAACACATAAAAAAGAAAAAGATCAAGCGCGAGAAATGTTCCCATCATGCCGGTCTCAAGCAGCAGGTACAGGAAATAATACTCTTTTTCGCGGCCTTCTTTGCCGCACGCGTGAGGAAAAGATGCGAGACATGCTATCAAGGAAATGATCGCGGTGAGGAATACCATGGGAAGACTGATCCCGTCCACTCCGAGGAGGTATTGGACGCCGAACTGCGGAATCCACGAGGCGCGCTCCACCATCTGAAAGCCGGCTTGGGCGGATTGGAAAAAGGTCAGCGCACAGCAGGTGAGCGCGGTTACGATACCGGTGACTGCAAGCGCGATCCATTTGATCCAACGGGTCGCGCTTTTCGGCACGAAAAGAACGGAGAATGCGCCGATGAGCGGTGTGAAAACGATCCAGGACAAAATATGAGATGTCATAAAAGCTCCCTTTGAGTACTAAGAGCCTCTAACAAAATGAAGTTCGTCATCCCCGCGAAAGCGGGGATCCAGAGAATGGATTCCCGATTTCAGCCAGAGGACTGATCCGTCCTTCGGCGGAAAAGCACTCGGGAATGACATTTTGTTAAAAGTTCTAAGTCAATTTCAGTTCAAAAGCAAGAAAAGCGAGAACGCTTAAAAAAACAATGAGTAAATAATTCTGGATGAAACCTGTCTGGATGCGTTTGGTGACCGAGTTTAGGAAATAGACCAGGGTTCCCATGAAATTCACGGCGCCGTCAACAATATAAGTGTCAATCCATTGCTTTACGCCGCTCAGGAACATCGTCGCACGTCCCGTATTGTTCACAGTGCCGTCGATCACGGTTTCGTCGAAGCCGAACAGAATGCGGCTGAGGGCGTTGAAAGGTTTCACAATATAAGCGGAATAGAACTCGTCGAAATAAAATTTATTGAAGGAGAGACGGTAAAAAGAGGGAAAGTTTTTTGCGACAGTCACTGCCCAGTGTTTTTTTTCAAGGTATATGACTCCCGCGAGCGTGATTCCAAGGACAGCTACCACGATTGAGCAGGCCATAACCAAAGCGGAAGGCTCATATTCCGGATAGTGGACCGTCTGTGCCATGAACCTCTGGAACCAGTGGTGCATGAGAGGCGAGCCGGGGATACCGATCAAAATCGAACCGACCGCGAGGCACCAAAGCGGTACGGTCATGAGGGCCGGAGATTCGTGTGCGTGAACCCCGGCATTCCGGGCCGTGCCGAAAAATGTCAGAAAAATGAGGCGGAACATATAAAAGGCCGTCATGAACGCCGTGAGGAGAAGAACGCCGAAGACCAGGAAATTTCCGGATCCAAAAGCTGCAAGCAGGATTTCATCTTTGGACCAGAACCCGGAAAGCGGCGGGATGCCCGCCAAGGCAAGGCTCGCAATAATGAAAGTGACCGCCGTGTGAGGCATTTTCCTGAAGAGTCCGCCCATCTCGCGGATGTCCTGGACGTGCGCGCCGTGGATCACACTGCCGGCGCCGAGGAACAGCAGGGCCTTGAAGAAAGCATGCGTGATGAGATGAAAGGTCCCGGCGCCGAGGCCCGAAAGCCCGAGGGCGGTGACCATGTAGCCGAGTTGCGAGATCGTCGAATAAGCGAGAACGCGTTTGATGTCGTTTTGAGTCAGCGCGATAAAAGCGGCCATGAAGGCTGTGATCGTTCCGATGGCGGTGACGACTGGCAGGATATTCGGGACGGCCATGAAAAGGGTGAAAGAACGTGCGACAAGGAAAACGCCGGCCGCGACCATGGTTGCGGCGTGGATGAGGGCACTGACAGGCGTCGGGCCTTCCATGGCGTCCGGAAGCCATACGTGCAAAGGAAATTGCGCGGACTTGCCGATCGTACCACAAAAAATAAAAAGTGCCGCTACCGCGAGGAGTCCCGTATTCAAAGCGGCATGAGTTTTGTGAGCTTCCGTCAGAAGGCCGTTCATTTCCGAGAAATTCAATGTTCCGATTGCCGCAAAGAGCGTGAGGAAACCGAGGAGGAAGCCGACGTCTCCTATACGCGTGGTAAGGAACGCTTTCAGGGAGGCGTTTGCGGCAGAGTCCTTCTCGAAGTAAAACCCGATCAAGAGATACGAGCAAAGCCCCATGATCTCCCACGACATGAAAAAGAGAAGATAGTTGTCCGAAATCACCAGCGTGATCATCGCAAACATGAAAAGCGAAACATATGCGAAAAAGCGGCTGTAACGCGGATCACCGTGCATGTAACCTGCGGCGTAGGTCTGGATCAGGGTTCCGACGACCGTAACCATAAAGAGAAGGGTCGCGGAAAGGGGGTCCATCAAATAGCCGAACCTGAGCGGCACGGCGTCGAGCATGAGCCAGGTCCCTTGGTGGGCAAAGTAGGCACCCTGGAAAACGGCCCAGCAGACGGGTAATGCGATTACGCAGGCCAGCGAACTGGCGGCGATGGAGAGCCAGGCCGCACGATCTTTAAGCCAGCGTCCGGCCAGAATATTTGTCACAAAGGCCAGAAAAGGCAAAAGAGGAACCAGAAGGATCTGATCGGACGTTACCATTTCAGTAAATTGACCTCATTAGCTTGAACGGTTTTGCGAATACGGTAAAGGGCCAGGACGATTGCAAGTCCCACGGCGGCTGCGGTCGCAGCGATCGCGATCACGAAAAGGGCAAAGATCTGTCCCGTCTCCGGCGAAAGGGACGTGTATTTCGAAAACGCGATCAAGTTAATATTAGCGGCATTCAGCATGAGCTCGATCGAAATCAGAATGCCGATGATATTACGCCGCACAAGCGCGCCATAAATGCCGATCGCGAAAAGGAGCAGTGAAAAGATCAAAATATGGGACAAAGGAAGCACGATCATAACCGTTCCTCCGGATCGTCCTTTTTGGCGATGACCACGGTGCCGATCAGGGCTGCGATCAAGATGATCGAGATGACCTCAAACGGGAACGCATAGGTTCCCATCAAGGCTTTGCCGAGCCCCATAACCGAGACCTTGGCTTTAAGCGCGGTTTGGGTTACCGGCCAGGGTGTTCTCAGGATAAGGACAGTGAGCAGTGCCACGAGGCCAAGAAGGCCCGTGATGGCCAGCGGGCTTTGCGAATTATTCTGGCGGATGGTCGTTTCCGCGAGGTGTTCTGTAAGCATAATAGCAAAAATGATCAACGTGACCACTGCGCCGGCATAAAGAAGAATCTGGATCGCGGCAAGGTATTCCGCCTGGAGTACGACATAAATGACCGCCGTTCCGATCAACGCAGCCGCGAGGCAAAGCGCGCAATGAAAAAGGTTCCGGAGAGTGACCACGCCCAAGGCAAATATGAGGATTCCGGCCATCACAGCATAAGTCCCGAATTTTACGGCAATTTCTAAGATCGGCATCGATCAGCTTTCCAAAGGATAGTGACGTTTTTCAGGAACAAACGTACGGTTGAGTTTGACCAGGGTCCAGAGCGAAATGCCCAAGACCAGGATCGACCAGAACCATGCCGCGAGGTTCGACGTAAACTGCCAAAGCGCGGTGAGAAGGATGTTGACGAGCGTGAGCGGCAAAAGAAATTTCCAGGCGAATCCCATCAGATGGTCGACCCGAAAGCGCGGAAATGTGCCGCGGAACCAGATCATCACACAAATAAGAACAAACGTTTTTCCAAAGAACCAGAGCCATGACGGAAAGAAAGGGCCTTGCCAGCCGCCGAGAAACAGGGTAGCCGCGATGCCGCAAAGCGTGAATGTGTTCATATACTCCGCCATATAGAAAAGGGCGAATTTCATGCCGCTATATTCTGTGTGGAAACCCGCTACGAGTTCTGATTCCGCCTCCGGAAGATCGAACGGAGGGCGGTTGCATTCCGCGGTCGCGCAAAGGAAAAAAACGATGAACCCCACGATGCCCCAGGGCGTAAAGATGAACCAGTGGAGGTCGTAGTCGCCGGCCTGCGCCAGGACGATCGTGTTGGTCGAAAGGCTCTGGCTCATCATGATGGCCGGCACTACGGCCAGGGTCATCGGGATCTCATACGAGATCATCTGGGCTGCCGTGCGCATGCCGCCCAGGAGTGAATATTTGTTCCGTGAAGCCCAGCTTCCCATGAAGATCGGAAGGACCGTGACGGACGATATTGCAATAAAATAGAGAAGACCGATATTCAGATTTACTGCAGTCATGCGCTCGCCGAAAGGTACGACCAAAAAGACCATAAGTGCAGGTACCACGATCACGATGGGTGCGAGGAGGTGAACAATCTTGTCCGCGTTTGCGGGGACAATATCCTCCTTGGTGAACATCTTGATGCCGTCGGCGATGGGTTGCAGAAGGCCCCATTTACCGACGCGGTTCGGACCGTAACGGTTCTGGATGCGGCCGATCAGTTTCCTTTCGAGAAGCGTCAGGTACATCATGATGATCGGCCCCATACACAGGATCACGACGCCGCTGATCGTGATCGAAGCAAGCACGACCATCCAATCGGGGAGAAAACGGCTCAGGAGGTCTAGAATCCATGCCTTGGCCGTCACAAAGATCATGTCGACGTAGAATTCGATAGCTCTTATCATTTCGGTTCCTGTGTTGCGGACGGCTGCGTCTGTCCGTCTGCGTTTTCCCGCCCGGGAACGGGTCCGTCCGGCGCATTGTGGCGGAGCGGCATGGCTGCCCTCTTTTTTTCTTCCGCCGCTTTCCGTTTCTGATCAATGGCTGAAGCCAGAGTCGGCCGGATCCTCTGGAAATATTCGTTTGGTTTCAGGAGTTTTTCCTTATGACGGACAAGTCCTTCGGCCCTTTCGGCACTGACTTTTGTTTTCTTTTGATCAAGGGCAGTCAATGCCGTCCCGATTTCAACTTCATTAAAATTGACAGACATTGGAACGGCCGTCACTTCAAAAGCATGGTCCATGAAAATCGAGTCGAAAGGGCAGACCTCCTCGCACATGCCGCAATTCATGCAAAGTCCGTAATCAATGTCGAATACGGCAGGCCTTCTCGCCGGTTTTCCGGTGGCGTCCGTTTCCATTTCAATATGAATACATTTGGTCGGACATTCCCGCTCACAGATCCCGCAGGCCACACAGCGTATCTTTCCCGGTGTTTCGTCATAAACAAGAAAAGGGAAGTTTCTGAAATTTTCGATTGTTTTTTCACGTTCCTCCGGATACTGGACCGTGAAAATGCCGCCTTCGTCGGGTTTCCGGAAATAAGAAGTCGCAAAGTTCTTGAACGTGACCAGCATGCCTTTAAAAACGCCCCATCCGAAAACGGTCATCGGTCCGTCTCCCCGAGCACAATGTCGATGCTTCCCAGGATGATGATCGCATCCGCGATCTTTTGGCCGAGGCACATCTCTTCCAAAACGGTCAGATTGATGAGCGACGGGGCGCGCACGTGATAACGCCACGGCTGCGGCGTACCGTCGCTTACGACATAAAATCCAAGTTCGCCTTTGGGTGATTCAACACGTCCGTAGGCCTCGCCCACCGGGGGTTTGAAGCTGCGCGGCATCTTGAGGAAGGGAAGCGCTTTTTTGTTCACGATCTCACCCTGCGGGATCTTGACCAGAGCCTGATCGAGGATCTTCAGACTCTCGCGTATCTCAAGGATCCGGACATAATAGCGGTCGTATACGTCCCCTTTTTGGCCGAGCGGGACCTTGAAATCAAAACGGTTATAAATACTGTAACTGTCCACTTTGCGGATGTCATAATTCACACCCGAGGCACGGAGTACCGGGCCGGTGATGCCGGCGTTCGTCGCCGTTTCCGCGGACAGAATGCCGATATTCTGACAACGCATGCAGAGGATCTCGTTTTTCGTGAGCAGATTCTCAAACTCTTCCAGAAATGCCGGAAACCTGGTGACGATCTTCCGGATTGCGGCAAGGTTCGCGTCCGTGAGGTCTCTCTTCACACCGCCGAAACGGAAATAGTTGTTCATCAGACGCGAACCGGTAACTTCCTCGAAAAGGTCGAGGATCCGTTCCCGCTCTCGGAAGGCATAGAGGAGCGGCGTGAAAAAAGCGCCGAGGTCGTTCAACATAAATCCGATCACAGTAATATGATTCACGATACGCGCAAGTTCTGCCATGATAACGCGGATATATTCCGCCCGCTCGGGAACGTCAAGTCCCGCGAGTTTCTCGATCGTGATCGCATAACCAAAATTGTTTGCCAGCGCGTTCACATAATCCAGCCGGTCCGTGTAGGGCATGATCGCCGCGTAGGGAAGGTTTTCGGCGATCTGCTCATGATTACGGTGAAGATACCCGAAGACAGGTTTTAGACCGCAGATCTTTTCGCCTTCAAGCTGTACCGTCATGCGGAAAACACCATGGGTGGACGGGTGCTGAGGCCCGAAATTGATCTCGAGCATCGAAGCTCTTTCCGTGTTTTTTACTCCAGCAGTACCAGTCATAAAATTTTAAATTTGCACTTCCGTCTTATTTTCAGGATTGGGGATGAAGGATGGCGCAAACCAGCTTTTACGCCGTCCACCTTCCGCCATCCTATCTTGGTTTTTCCGGTTTTTGGGCGACGGCACGCCGACCTGCAGCGTGAAACGCTTTCGCTTTTTCCTTCATCTCGCCGGGGATCTCGATCCCGCGGGCCTCAAGCCATGCGATATCCGCGGTTTCCAGGACATCAGCGTCTTCCTGTTCGTAATCCTTGCGCAAGGGATAACCTTGAAAATCCTCCCACATGAAAAGGCGCCGCAGGTCAGGATGACCTTCATAAATAATGCCGAATGTGTCATAGGCCTCGCGCTCCTGGAGTCCCGCGCTCCGGTAAACGGGGACAAGCGAAGGAACTTTCGCATTGCTCTTTGGGACGCGCACACGAAGCACGAGGGGGCCCTGCTTTTGGGCCATCGAATAAAGATGATAGACCGATTCCAGAAACGTCAGGTAATCAGCGCCCGTTACTGAGGAAAGATAATCCAGAAGAAATTTCGGGCTTTCCTTCAAAAACAAAACAACCTGCGGCAGATCCTCCGGATTTTCGATCAAAAGAGAATCCCTGACGAGGCGGAGTTTGACATCCGGCAGTCGGGTCTCAAGTTCTTTTTTGATCTCTTCAACGGGGATATTCATATCAGGTGGCAGCCCCCGGTGCGGCGGGTTTTGCGGCTATCCCGAGTTCCAAGTCCGGGGCTTTCTGTTTTTTTCCGACAAGGATCGTTTGCCCGTAATGTTCCCTGCGAGGATTTCTTTTCGGCGGTTGCCAGACCCCGGGATTGAATTTTGGAATGAGACCGTTGGGGCCGAGATCAGGGACCGGGAACTCCCGTTTCAAGCCTTTTTGATACCACTCCGCTTTCCGGATTTCCTGCGAATCGATCTTTCTTTGAAGTTCCATGAGTCCATGAAGCAGGGCCTCAGGCCGGGGGGGACACCCGGGAAGATGGACGTCGACCGGGATGTAACGATCAATCCCGCGCAAAACATTGTAACCATCGATAAAAGGACCCCCCGAGATAGCACACGCACCCATGGTAAGCACGTACTTGGGTTCCGGCATCTGATTGTAAAGACGGACGACCTGGGGCGCCATTTTCTTGGTAACAGTCCCGGAAACAATCATGAGGTCGGCCTGGCGCGGCGAGGCGCGGAAAAGTTCGGCGCCGAACCGGGCAATGTCGTAACGGGCACAGGCTGCGGCGATCATCTCGAACGCGCAGCAGGCGAGACCGAACTGCATGGGCCATATGGACGAGCGCCGGCCCCAGTTATAAAGAAAATCCAGGGTTGTCCAGATCACACCTTTCTTCGCGAGTTCCGCGCGAAGCGGTTCATCAACCGAGGATATATTTTTTGTGAATGCCATAAGATTCTTTCGGATTTTATTTTGCAGAATGGGGGCTAGTTTTTTGGAAAACCTGTCCACCCCGTTTTTTTATTCCCACTCGAGCATTTTCTTCTTCCAGGCATAAATAAGACCGAAAGCGAGGATAGCGATGAATATAGCCATTTCCACGAATGCGAATAGCCCCAGCTTTTTAAAAGCGACAGCCCACGGGTAGATAAAGACCGTCTCAACGTCAAAAATAACGAAAATCAGGGCAAAGAGGTAGTATTGCACGTGATACTGTATCCAAGGGTCGCCCCGAGAGGCCAAGCCGCATTCGTAGGCCGCTTGCTTCTCAGCCGATGGCTTCTTGGGGGCCAGGAACCAGGCCAGGGCCAAGGGGATCACGGCAAAAACAAGTGCAAAAACAAAGAAGATACCGACAAAAAGATATTGGTAGAAATAGGAACCGCTGGACATAAGCTGTGATTATAGGGACAAAAGCTTCAAAGTCAATGAAGATAAGGGGTTAGAGTGGGTCTTGTGGTGTATATGGAATTGTGTCCTTTTGGAGTGGCGGTAGATAAAAAAACAGGGTATGAGTTCTTCTGGCCAGAAAGAAAGATTCGTCTCCATGCAAATACTTGATCCCTCGGGGTGTTTTCCACAAAGAAGTCATCCTGCCCTGACTTTTTGTTTCTTTTATTTAATGTATACCCACAATCCGATGCATATTTATCCAGCACCGACAAAAACAACTCCTCCCCGTCGCAAAACAATTCGTTGACGTTTCAAAAAGCACAATTTTAGCTGTACAATCATAGGCGCAAGATCATTTTTTCTTGATAAAAAGATTCCATAGAACAGGGCTGTTGAGTACAATACCCTCAATTGTTTAACCTCGGGATTTTCCAAAAGAACCGTTCGATAATCATCGAGGTGGTTTTTCCGCCCAAGTCTTTATTTTCTTTTCATAAAGGGCGACTTGGGCGGTCCTGGCTTTTATTGAAAATTAAAGGTAGCCAGGACTGCATTGATTTCCGATCATTTTTTATAAATAATAAGCAAGTGCTGTCATGATTACTCGTTAACTTTTAAGGAGAATCATGACACCCAAACTTTTCATTTCTTTTCTAAGTGGTAATTTGGCCGGCCTCAATCTCGGCGATGTTTCGATTGATATGGAAACCGTATAAAATCATTCCACTTGCAATCCAAGTCCTCCGTTCGGAAGAAAAACGATGGAAACTCTTGAAGTCGGTTGTGCGATCATTCACAAAAACGGGAAGCTCCTGATTGCTCAACGTCATCTCAATGACAGTTTCGGCGGTTATTGGGAATTTCCGGGCGGCAAGCGTGAACAGGATGAAACGATCGAGGCGTGTCTCGAACGTGAAGCTTTTGAAGAGCTGGGGATCCGGATCCATCCCGAAAAATTCCTCCGCAATAGAGTGCATGGAACCCCGGAGCGCAAGATATCGCTTTTCTTCTTTTTTTGCCGGTGGGTGAGCGGGGAACCCCGGCCGATCGAGTGTAAGGATTTCAGGTGGGTCTCCCGGGAGGATGTCCGCCAATATGTGTTACTTCCGGGAGATCTGGAGGTGTTGGAGGACATGGTCCCTCATTGGGAGGAGTATTTCAAAACCTGAGAAATTTGTCGATAACACAGGAGATGCTTCATTTCAGGAGAGTTTCTAATAAGTTATGCATTGTTCCGGTTTCCTGAGAGATATTCGCTCTATCCTCTCTTCCGTAGGGCACATTTAAATGTGCTCTACAGGAGGGAATAACTGGAGCAACGCATAAGTTGTATTTTTCTGAAAATAGGTTCCGGGTTCCGGGGAAATGTTGAAGGTCACCATGTCGAAGAATCGTAGGATTTCCGACAATCAGGAGGAGTTGTCCCAGCGACAGACTTGGCGTGTGCCCATCCGCTATAAACTGTCGTTGTCGGTATTGGTCCTCGTGCTCGGGATTGTCTTTTTTGTGCTTCTTACGACCTTCAATGTTTTTCGCGACATGATGATCAAATACAAGGAAGAACGGCTTCAGACTATTGCGGAGATCTTCTCCGAGACGCTCAAAATCCCGCTCGAGGTGCAAGACCAGCGCTCCATCAAGGCCTACATCCAGCTTCTGGCCGAGCAGTCTGATGTGGATGAGATCCGCGTAGAGGGTTCCGCCGGGAAAATCCTCGGCAGTAGCCGGCCTGGCAGTGAGACTTCCCCCGGGCTTTTTTATAAGCAGGATTTTTTCGGAGTCGAAAAAATTAACCCCAATACCTACGCGGCTGTGGCGCCCATCATGAGCGGAGAAAAAACACTCGGACGTCTTATCATCATTTTTTCCAGGGTCGAATTCGAGAAAGAACTCCAGAAGATATTTGTCGAAAAATTCTTTGTTGCCTTTCTTTTGGTGATTATCGTGACATTTGTGATCACATGGATCACCTGGCTGATCATGCGGCCTCTGACCTCACTGCAAAAAACTGCGCGCAATATCCTGGCCGGGGACCTCGATGCGCGGGCCAACATCCATTCCCATGATGAAATCCAGGAGGTCGGCGAGGCGTTCAACAAAGTAGTCAGTCGCCTGGTGCAAAGCTTTGAGCATTTGCGGGCGCGTAGTCAGGCCCTCGAGGAGTCCGAGGAAAAATACCGCTCAATCGTCAATGGCGTGAGCGATATCATTTTTTCCATCACCCCGGAAGGCGAGCTTATGATCCTTAACCGCGGTTTTTCGGGTTACACACGCGACGAGATCCTTGCGGAAGGGCTCCCGTTTTTCTTTCTGATGCACGCACCGGGGGAAGCGCAAAAATTCCAGGATTCGCTTGAAACGATCGTGAGGACCAAAAAACCCGTGGAGCATTTGAACACCAAACAATTTCACCGGCTTCATCATGCAGAGATTTATTACCAGACCAACCTCACGCCGGTCGTGGACTCTGAAGGGAACCTCCGCCTTATTCAGGGCGTCATGCGTGACATTACAGATCTGCGCCGCGTGGAAATGATGAAGGAAACGCTTGTCCGCGACGTAGCGCACGAGCTCAAGACACCCACTGCCAAGTTCATCATGACGACACAATGGCTGGCCAAGCATATGACGAACGATCCCGAAAAAGGAAAGTTTCTTCCCATGATCAAGATGCTCAGCGACAATGCGGACCGTTTGATGCGGACCATTTCGAGCATCATGGACCTTTCCAAGGTGGAATCCGGGATGTCCGACATCAAAAAGCAGGAACTGGACCTTAACGATGTGCTCAAGCTCGTCGTCGACGATGTACGCCCCTTGGTTGAACAGCATCATTTGAAGCTTGAAACCCGGCTTTCTCAGTTGCCGCTCAAGATGCTCGGGGACCCGGACATGCTTTACCGGGTGTTTATTAACCTCATTACGAACGCCACAAAATTCACCCCGGACGGCGGTATCACGGTCACCTCCGCGATCCGGGGAAACGATGTTTTCGCGGAAGTAGCGGACACCGGGATCGGGATCGAGCCCGAAAATCTTCAAAAGATATTTGAAGCATTCTTCCAGAAAACGCCGTCGACGCTCGGGATCGGGGTCGGTCTGACCATTTCCAAAGAGATCATAGCTTTGCACGAAGGAGAGATTTGGGCCAAGAGTGAAGGCGCCGGGCGGGGCAGTGTTTTTGAAGTGGTGCTTCCGTCGTATCAGCTTGCAAACAGGAACGTATAAATCAAACCCGGCCACAGGAGTGGTGGCGGAACGAGGGAAACTATGAAAAAGATATTGATCGTTGAAGATGACAATGATTTTCAGGATATTTACCGGCTTTTTCTTCAGGGAGAATCTTTCCAGGTCCTGATCGCGATGAACGGAAGGGAAGCCATCGCAATCCTTGAAAAAGAAACACCGGATCTTATTATTCTGGACCTTATTATGCCGGTGATGGACGGGGAGGAATTCTATGCGTGGTTGCGCGCGCAGGAGAAGTGGCGTCATATCCCCGTGATCATTGCGAGCGTGAATGAAAAAATGCCCCAGCACATGGCCGATCTCAACGGTATCGCCGGGAGCCTGAAAAAGCCCTTTGAGATCGATACCCTGATCGAAACGATCCGCGCGAATTTGAAATAACTTTTGGAAACCGTACGATGTGAAACGTGCGGCATACGGGCGAAAAAACTAAATACAGGATGCGCATTACATGCATTGTTCCGGTTTCCTGAGAGATATTCGCTCTATCCTCTCTTCCGTAGGGCACATTTAAATGTGCCCTACAGGAGGGAATAACTGGAGCAACGCATATTACGTTTTACATCTATCTCATAGGTGAATGATGTCATTTCGAGATGCATGGGTAGCTAAACGAGAAAAAGATAAGAACCGTTCCCAGATGCACTACGCCCGTCAGAGGATCGTGACGGAAGAAATGAACTACGTGGCGGCCGAGGAACAGCTTTCGCCGGAACTCATCCGGGAGGAGGTGGCGGCCGGACGGCTTGTGATCTGTGCGAATGTGAACCACCGGGACCTTCGTCCGATAGGCATCGGGATTGGCGTCCGTTGCAAGATCAACGCGAATCTTGGGAATTCTGCGTTGGGCTCGGATATCCCGGAGGAAGTGGAGAAGGTAAAGCTTGCAGTCAAGTTCGGAGCGGATACCGTGATGGATCTTTCGACCGGAAAACAACTGGATGAAACACGCGTGGCGATCATCCGTGCGGTCACGGTGCCGGTGGGAACCGTGCCGATCTATGAAGCGCTCGAGCGGGTGAATGGCAAACCGGAAGCGTTGACGCCGGAGATTCTCTTCGGGGTGATCGAGCATCAGGCCCGGCAGGGTGTGGATTTCATGACGATCCACGCGGGAGTGCTGTTGGAACATCTGTCTCTTATCGAGAGACGGGTGACGGGCGTGGTGAGCCGCGGCGGGGCGATCCTTGCGCGTTGGTGCAAGTCCCATCAAAAACAAAATTTCCTTTTTACTCATTATGACCGGCTGCTTGAAATCTGCAAAAAATATGACGTGACGATCAGCCTCGGAGACGGCATGCGCCCGGGATGTCTCGCAGATGCGAGTGACGCGGCACAATTCGCGGAACTGGATACGCTTGGGACTTTGACCTCGCGGGCTTGGGAACAGGATGTGCAGGTGATGGTGGAAGGTCCGGGGCACGTGCCGATGGACCAGATCCCCATGAACGTTGAACGTCAGATCAGAGTCTGCCACGGCGCGCCTTTTTATGTGCTGGGCCCGCTCGTGACGGATATCGCGCCGGGTTATGACCATATCACTTCCGCGATCGGTGCGGCAATCGCCGCCCAGGCGGGCGCGGCCATGCTTTGTTACGTGACGCCGTGCGAACATCTGCGTTTGCCGGATCTTGACGATGTGAAACAGGGAGTGATTGCCTACAAGATCGCGGCCCATGCGGCAGATGTTGCGCGCCATCGGCCCGGTGCCAGGGAGCGGGACGACGCGCTTGCAAAGGCCCGGTTTGATTTCGATTGGGAGAGGCAATACGCCCTGTCACTCGATCCGGAGCATGCAAAGAAAATGCATGATGAAGGACTTCCGGAAGGTGCGCCGCGGCGTGGGGAATATTGTTCGATGTGCGGGGAAGGATTCTGCGCCATGAATCTTTCTCAATGCCTGACCGAGGCCGGTCAGAAAAAGAAGGCCCTGAAGAAAAAATGAAAAAACAAAATGCAATTTCCAGAAAAAAAACACACGCGGTCAAAGTCGGCAATCTGATCCTGGGGGACGGCCAGCCCATCCGTATTCAGTCCATGACCAAAGTCCCGACGCGTAACGTGCAAGCCACGCTTGATCAGATCGGCCGCCTGGCCGAGTCAGGCTGCGAAATCGTGCGCGTCGCGTGTCCCGGCGAAGAAGATGTGAGAGCGCTTGGGAAGATCAAATCCAGGATCAAGATCCCGCTCGTGGCGGATATTCATTTCAATTACAAGTTTGCCCTAATGGCGATCGACGAAGGCGTGGACAAATTGCGCCTGAATCCTGGAAATATCGGGGACAAGGACCGCGTGGCGGAGGTCGTGGAAAAAGCGAAGAAACATCACATCCCGATCCGCATTGGCGTGAACTCCGGGTCGCTCGAAAAAGACTTGATGGAAAAATATGGTCCCACGCCCGAGGCGCTGGTCGAAAGTGCGCGCCGTCATGTGGCGATCCTGGAAGCGCTGGATTTCCATGATACCGTGATCTCGCTTAAAGCCACGGATGTACCGACCATGATCGAGGCGTATCGTCTCGCAAGCCGGAAATTCAATTATCCTCTGCATCTCGGCGTTACCGAAGCCGGGACGCTCATCCGCGGAAGCGTCTATAACGCGATCGGGATCGGGACACTTCTCCAGGAAGGGATCGGGGATACAATCCGCGTATCGCTTACGGCTGATCCTGTGGAAGAAGTAAAAGTGGCCAGGATGATCCTCGAGTCCCTGGATCTTCGCCAGGGGGTGCGGGTGATCTCCTGCCCGACTTGCGGGCGCACCGAGATCGATACCGCCAGGCTTGCCCAGGAAGTGGAAACGCGGGCCATGAAACTCGAAGGCCCTCTGACCATCGCCGTAATGGGATGCGCGGTGAACGGCCCCGGCGAAGCACAAGGGTCGGATTTTGCGATCACGGGCGGCCAAAAGAAGGGCATGATCTACGTGGCGGGCAAGCAGGAGCGCGTGGTCGATGAGGAGCATCTCGTGGATGAGCTTTTCAAGGAAATTGAAAAACACCGGGCGCAACGCTCAACGCATCCCGTTTGATCTTTCTACATGGATGAGTCCCAAGGTCTTCTTAAAGAGATCCGTCAGAAAATCATTTCACAAAAACGATTGGATGTCAAAGACGGGCTCGATCTCTTTAAAAGCACGGACATTCTTGCAATCGGCCGGATGGCGCAGGCCGTCCGCGAACGGATGCACGGCCGGCGTGCTTTTTATGCCGTGAATCTTCATCTCAATCCCACGAACGTTTGTGCTACCCGCTGCGAGTTCTGCGCTTTTTCCCGCGACGCCGGTGCTCCGGACGCTTACACACTGACGCTTGATGAGATCGAGCAGAAAGTCCGCGAAGCGCTTCGCTGCCATTCGATCAATGAAGTCCATATTGTAGGCGGTCATAATCCTTTGCTTGGGTTCGACTATTATCTGAAGATGGTGCGGCGCATACGACAGACGTCGGAAGAGATCTTCATCAAGGCGTTCAGTGCTCCCGAGATCGATTTTATGGCCAAACGCTCGGGGCTTTCCTGGGTCGAGGTCCTGCGCCGCCTGAAGGAAGCCGGATTGGACGGAATGCCGGGCGGCGGGGCCGAGATCTTTGATCCCGGGGTTCGGGCCAAAATTTGTCCTGAAAAAATATCCGGTGCGGAGTGGCTCCAGATCCACCGTGCCGCGCACGAGACGGGGCTTAGGACTAACGCAACGATGCTTTACGGACACATTGAGACCGACGAACAGCGCGTGGCGCATCTTCTCAAATTGCGCGAACTTCAGGATGAAACACAAGGGTTCAGCGCCTTCGTGCCGCTTGCATATCATCCCGAAAATAACGCGCTCGGAGGAGCCGAAAGGACGAGCGGTTTTTTGGACCTGAAAGTGCTTTCTATTTCGCGGCTTCTTCTGGATAATATCCCCCATATCAAGGCCCACGGGCCGGCGACGGACTTGAAATTCGTTCAGGTTGCGCTTTCGTTCGGTGCCGACGATGCGGGCGGGACAAACCTTCATGAGAGGGTCATGCACGAAGCAGGGGGTGGTGCTCCCGCGGGGTTAAGTTCCGGCGGTCTTGTCCGATGTATCACAGACGCGGGATTCGAACCTTACCTGGTGGATAGTTCTTATCAAATCAAATAACAAAGGGTTTTTGATTATGTCAGACAAAGTGATCCTAACGCAGCAGGGCTATGACAAACTCTACGAAGATCTGAATTTTCTAAAAACCAAAAAACGCCGCGAAGTCGCGGACCAGCTTGAAAAGGCACGGGCGCACGGCGACCTCAGCGAGAACGCCGATTGGGAGACCGCCAAGGAGGCCAAGCACCAGCTGGAGATCCGGATCAGTCAGCTGGAGGCCCGTCTTGGGAACGCGCGTATTCTGAACAAGGGGGACATCGCCCAGGACAAGGCCTATCTGAGCGCCAAAGTTAAAGTGAAGAATCTTGATAGCGGCGATATTTTTGATTACACGCTTGTGTCCCAGGATGAGGCGAATTTTGACGAAGGGAAGATTTCGGTGACCTCGCCGATCGGCCGCGGTATACTGGGAAAAGCTTTAAACGAAGAAACCGTCATCCAAGTTCCGGCAGGGAAGATCAAACTCAAAATTATGGAGATCCAATATGAATAAAATATTCACATTCTTTACCGCTCCCGTCACTGCCTTTTTTTACCCGCCCGTTTATCAGGATGCCGCCAAAAGTTCTGCCGGACGCGGCGTGCTTTACTCTCTTTACCTGGCCGGGCTTTCGGTCGTCCTGGTCATGGTGGTTCTTTCGGCCAGGGTGATGCCCCGGGTCGATGCATTCATCGATTGGGCCAGGACCCATATGCCGGCGATGGTCTGGACGCCGGAAGGTCTCAGCCTCGAGAACGGCCAAACCTCCGCGGCGCTTACCCACCCGAAACTCGGAACGATCGTCAGCTTTGATATGACCAAAACGAATGTCACGGAAGCGGATATGGGGAAAGCGTATATTGTGGTGACGGCGAAAAAGATTTTTTTGAAACGGGCGCCGGGGCAGATCGAAGAGCGGGATATCACGGGCGCCGGGATGCGTTCCGGTCAGCGACTGCCGCCAAGGGTCCGCATTGACGGAAATATTGCGATGAAAATGTATCAGAACGTCAAAGGGGCGATGGTTATCGTGATGCCATTCCTGATGATCATTTTTTTCTTTCTGTTTTTCCTGATGGCGAATCTTTTTTATTCCCTGGCGGGGCTTCTGTTCAACCTTATGCGGTCGGAAAAACTCCGCTACGGGGCTGTTTTTAACCTGACGTGTTTTGCCACGACTGCGGCGTTTACGCTCACATGGCTCAGGGTTTTGATCCCGCTGAGGGCATTGAGCTGGCCTCTTGTCCTGAACATAGTGATCAACCTGGTCTTCATGTTTTTCGCCTTTAAAGTTACGGACAAAAAAAAGGAAGCCGTTTAAACCCGAGGTCCAAAGGTCGCAGGTTCAAATCCTGCCCCCGCTACTCATTGTAAATAGAGAAGCCATCGGCAGTTAATGCCGGTGGCTTCTTTGTTTTTAGGGACCCCGAAACAGGAAGTGTTGACACTTTTGTTCATAGCTTTGTCCCCGCAGTTCGTGCTGATAGGAAAATTAGCGAAGCCTATCGGTCATAGTATTTTTCGTCCCTGAATGATTCTGAGCAGTACAACGACAACGGCAATGACGAGCAGGATGTGAATAAACCCTCCCATGGTGTAACTGCTCACCAGACCCAGTGCCCAGAGAACCAGCAGTACTACGGCGATTGTGTATAACATAGGATCCTCCTCAAAACGTTGGTCTTGCTGCGAGCTGCACAAGTAATGGCAGCCCGCAGCAAGTGAATGGTCTCTATCTTTATTCTTGGTTCATGTTATTAACAACGCGGTTCACCCCATGAATGTCACTCACGAGTTTTGTGACCAGATCTTTCTCCGCGGCGTTTTTGGCCTTACCGCTCAAGGTGACGATCCCATTTTTTGTCGCGACCGAAGTCTTGAGGACGCTTGTGGAGCGATGGAAGAGCAGCGCCATCTTGACCTGGGCCGTGATTGAGGCGTCATCGATCTTTTCCTTCATCGTTTGACCGGTATTCTTCGGAGCTTTCGCGACCGTCATTTCATTCCGGACTTCTTTAATGCCATCGACATTCGCGTACTCCGTCGTCAGTTCCTTTTGAGCTTCACTGGCAGCTTCACCACGCAAGGTGGCAATGCCTTCTTCCACATAAACCTGAGTATTATCGAGGCTCACACTTCGGTGAAAGAGCAGCGCGGCTTTTATTTTCAGCGCGAGCCACTCGTTGGATTTTTCGGCAGGGTATTCCGCCTTAAGCTCCAAGCGGTTGTCCACACTTTTGACTCCGGGAAGATCCTGTGCGGTTTCCTGGGCCAAGCCTTTGTGGGATTGCTCGTTGATTGTTCCTGACAAGGTGACAACGCCATCTTTTGACTCCGCTTTGACTGCGTCGCCTTTGAGATAGGTTTGGGACACATACGATTCCTTAAAAGAGGATTCGATGCTTTGATCTATTTCGGAAGCGAAGAGCGGCGTGCTGGAGGCCAGAAGAGCGATTACAGCCGCCATGAACATTCGTTGATAGTTTGTTTTCATTGGACACATCCTTTTTGTTTTTTGGTTTTTTGTTTTTCGATGGGAGTATAATGCGCTTTGAGACGTATCCACGCTATGGGGTAAAACCCTATGCGCAAACTTTTGGGATGGATAGGGTGTTCACCCCATAGACGTGTGGAAGCAACCAGCTTATAAGGAGAAAGGTTGGTGGCGTATGAAATCCGGGAACCTAAGAAAGGTCAATATGAAAGTTCAGTTGAAACAAATGTCGGGAAAATATATTACGATCCTTCAAAAATTGAAGCTTGAAGTTGCCCAACGCAAAGTCGTGACAACAGCCCTCAAGAAGATCGAGTGCCATTACGCTCAATTGCTGGAAGAGTCCTATCGCATGCAGGAGCAATTACGGCATTTGTCTCGCCAGATCCTGATCGCGCATGAAGAAGAACGAAAGAAGATCAGCCGTGAGCTTCATGACGAGATTGGCCAGATCCTGGCCGGAGTCAATATCAGGCTGGCGACATTAAAGAATGAGAGCGCAATTCATAATAGAAGCATTAGAAGAAAGATCGCGAGTACGCAGCAACTTGTAGAAAGGTCGATGAAAGTCATTCATCAATTTGCTCGCGAATTGCGGCCGGCGGTTTTGGACGACGTCGGGCTCATTCCCGCTCTCCAGTCCTATGCAAAAGATCTTGTGCGGCGGACACGCATTCCTATTCGCTTCAAGGTGTTGAATCCCGCTACGATCAAAGGGTTGGACAGTGCCCAGCGCACTGCCTTCTACCGTGTTGCACAGGAAGCGCTTAGCAATATCGTCAAACATGCCAAAGCAAGTCTTGTGCAAATGAGCCTTTATAGACGCGATAGTGTTGTTCGTATGGAAATCAAAGACAATGGAAGATCTTTTTCAGTCGAACGCATGATGCGCGTGAGAAGGCGCAAACGATTAGGACTGCTTGGCATGAGGGAACGCATGGAGATGATCGGTGGCAGTTTTACCCTAGAGTCGAAGCCGGGCAAAGGCACCACGGTCTTCGCGCAAGCTCCGTTCAAGATCCCTAATGAAGCGAACCAACATCTCACTCTGAAAGGTTTCTAATGAAGCGGATCACCGTTTTACTGGCGGACGACCACGAAGTTGTGCTAGAAGGACTTCAGATGTTGCTCAATCTGGAAGATGATATCGAAGTGATCGGTGAAGCGAAAACCGGCCGCGAAGCGGTGCAGATGACCCAAAAACTTCATCCCGCCGTGGTGGTCATGGATATTGCGATGCCGGTATTAAATGGCTTAGAAGCCACCCGGCAAATTCTCAAAGCTGTTCCCGCCACCAAGGTGCTTGTTCTCTCCGCCCATAGCGACGATGCATATGTCGACCAATTTCTCGCGATGGGTGCGTCAGGCTATATCACCAAGCAATCCACGACACAGGTTTTGTCCAAGGCCATTCGGGAAGTCCAAAAAGGAAACATGTTTTTCGGTCCTTCCATATCGAAGCGCCTTCATGGCCGTAATCGGACATCGCTCAATGGAAAAGGACAGATAAAAAATCAAAACATCCGTTTGAGTGCGCGCGAAGCGGAGGTCCTTCAACTGATCGCCGAAGGTGAGGCCAATAAACAAATCGCCGCAAAACTTGAGATCAGCATCAAAACGGTTGAAAAACACCGCCAGCATCTTATGGAAAAACTTCATATTCATGACACTGCAGGGCTCACCCGCTACGCCATTTCCGCAGGGATCATCGAGAGCAGTATTCAGTCCACTATCCGCTAACCCAACCTTCTGCTTGCGTTCCTAAACTCATAAGGCTTTTGAGTGGGGTGAATGCCCCATAGAATTGCTGGCTAGGTTGTATTAAATTGTAGAGTTATTCGACTTCAACCGAAAGAAGAACTCCAATGATGGTTTCAGCCATAATGAAATCCAAACGCTTCTGGACGCTAGCGATCGTGAGCGTTCTTTTAAGCTGTTTCATATTTACCTTCTTCTATTTCCACCGGTTTATCCGATATCAGGAGCCGAAATTTCTTACATTCCATGAACTTCAAAAACTTTATAAGAATCCGCATCCGGGCGGTTTGCTTGGCTTGAAACTGGCAAGATTCAGAAGGACGCCGATCATTAGCAATGAGGCTTATTTTGAAGGGGCGAAGCCGTTGCTACATACAGACCCCAAATTAGGTCCTTATCTGACGCTCGCGAGTTGGAACATTGAAGAATCCCTTCACATAAAGGAGGCGATCGCGGTGTTCTCCTCTTCCGATCAATTTCGTTCTATGATCGATCCTCAGAAAGCGCCGGAAGGGTCTCCCAGATACAAGGAAATCCTCCGTCAACGAGAGCGGCTTGCCCATGCCGATATCATCGTGCTTCAGGAAATGGATGTTGGCGTGAAGCGTTCCGGGTACATCAACGCGGCCGGGGAACTCGCGAAGGTTTTAAAAATGAACTATGTGTTCGGAGATGAACATCTTGAACTGGATCCTGTGGTCCTAGGGCTTGAAAAGATCTATCAAAAAGACGGGAAGACAGTCGATCAGGCCGCAACGAATGATCGTATGGCGGATCCCAACCGGTATAAAGGGGCGTTCGGGAGTGCCGTGCTTTCCCGTTATCCGATCAGAAAGGTTCAAGTCTTCCAGCTGAAATATACGGCCTACGATTGGTATGCCGGAGAAAAGGCCCAATATGGTTTGACGGAAAAAACAAGGCAAACAGGCAGTGATGTTCTTTTTAAAACACCGATCATGAATCAAATAAAAACAGGCACTCAGATCTATTTCCGGGTCGATCTGGAAGTGCCGGAACTGCCTGAACGGACCTTGACGATCATCAATATCCATCTGGAAATCAAATGCACTCCGAAACAACGGGAGACCCAACTTGCAGAGATCCTTTCATATATAAAAGAAATCAAACATCCCGTGATCATGGTCGGTGATTATAACGCGGCCCCTGACGATCTGAGCGCGACATCTGTGAAACGCATTGTGACACGGACGATCAAGGATCCCACCACCTGGCTTTCGGCTGCCGTCACTTATTTATTGCCCCAGGCTCTCATCATCAATGCCTCTCGTTTTGTTGGAAATTACACAAAAAATCTCCAGGACCCTTTGGCTCCTGATATCTCGGTGATATTTCCAAATCCCCTTCATGACTTGTTCGCCATGATCCAAAATTATCGCTTTAAAGACGGAGGCGCTTTCGATTTCCGCGGTGATCCGGAACGTTCGATCAACGGGAAAGGAAGGGCCTTGGCCAATTCTAACGAGCGTGGTTTTAAAGGATTTAAAACAACCTGGAGTGTGAAGCAGCCCATTTCAATCCTTGGCAAGTATCGACTTGACTGGGTTTTTGTTAAATCGATACTTAAAAATCCTTACGATAAAAGCGGACCTTATCGCCTCGCTCCTCATTTTGGTGAAACCTTAGAAGAACTCAACACTTCCTTAAAAGTTCCTGTTTCGGATCACCATCCGAATGTAGTCGATATCCCATTCCACGAACCCCTCATAAATTTGAAAAAGTCCGGTCTGAAATCATAGGCCCCTTTTCTTTCGCGTAGTAGGTGTTCACCCCATAGAATCCCCAAGGGATTATGGCTTATGATTCATCAAGAAGACAATGAGAAGAAATAAGAAAGGGAAACCATGAAAACATTTCTAGGGATAGTGATTCTGATCTGCGCCTTGGGTCTGATGGCCGGTTGCCACAGCGGAACCACGCGCGGAATTGGTTCCGATATTTCGAAGCTCGGAAACAATATGCAAAAGTAAAAGCATGAATGCATCTCGGTCTTTAACAAAAGGAGTATAACCATGAAAACACAATCATTTGCGCGAATTGCCGTATTTGTTTTTCTCACCCTTCTGTTTTTCACACCTATTTCTTACGCCAAATCAGCCAGGGAGATCGATGCGAGCGTTGATACGGCCCTGACGCGTTTTCAAAAGGATGTTTTTGCCGCGAAGGACATGCTGGCCAAAGCGAAGGGAGTGCTTATTCTTCCCAAAGTATTCAAGGCCGGGATCGGGATCGGCGGGGAATATGGCGTCGGCGCGCTTCGGATCAAAGGAAAAACGGTTGATTATTACAACATCATCGGCGGCTCCGTTGGTTTTCAGTTCGGGGCCCAAGTGAGAAACATCTACCTCCTGTTCATGGAGGATCGGGCGCTTCAAAATTTCCAGTCAAGCGACGGATGGAGGGCCGGCGTGGACGGCTCCGTCGCCCTGATCACGATCGGTGCGGATGGTTCCGTCGATACTACCAAGACGAATGCGTCGATCATTGCCTACGTGCTGGATCACAAAGGGCTCATGTATAACTTGAATTTAGAAGGCTCAAAGTTCAACAAAATCAAACCGAATTGAGGGATCCTTTTGAAATTGCAATTCGCCTGGTTTAGGGAGTTTGTGCATGAATAATAAAATGGCAGAGACAATACGCGATATTACCCCACAGGGGCTATCCCTATCCAATAGGAAGAAAACAATAAAGGTGATTGCGGCAAGATGGTGGTGGCTGCCGCCGTTTCTAGCCCGGACGCTCATCGGCTTTGTTTTTATTCAGGCGGGATTGCATAAATTATACGAACTGAATCATGCTAAGGATGTTTTGAATTTTTTCTGGATCACAGTTCCAGTCGAACATCGTTGGGATCCTTTTTTTCCTGCTGTTGAGCTTATCTTCGGGGCGCTTCTGTTACTTGGATTGTTCACACGTCTTACAGCCATTCTGCTATTCGGCATTCTAGCAACTTCGCTTCTGGATCCCACACTTAAAGAACTCACGGGCTTGAATTTATTCGCTCTCCAAAATTTTTCCATTATTGCTTTGCTTGCAGGACTTTGTGTGGCGGGGGCAGGTTCCGCTTCTCTCGATCGATTTATTTTCAAATACGATGGCAGCAAAGTAAACTGAAATGGAGCCAGCAAAAGTTATCCTCGCCGAAGTTCCAACGCTAAGTTCCTTCCTTGGGATAAGGTGTTGAGTTCGATTTGAGGAATTTCGGCGGGGAAATATCGAATAACGTGAATAACAATAGAAAAGGATGTGAAGCATGAAGAAAATAATGGGAATAAAAAATCGCTGGCTTGTGATAACGATGGTGTGTCTCATCAGTTTGGGCGCGGTATCGATGGCAGGTTGTGCGGGAAAGACTAAAACCTCAACGGTGACGACGCAGACTACGAACGGAGTATCGGGTAGCGGCGGTACGAGTTCCGTGACAACTCAAAAAGAGGTGGAAACCAGTGCGCATCCTCGCGGTGTGATCGGGGGTCTTTTCTATACAATCGGCCAAGTCCTGATCTGGCCGTTCAAAGCCATCGCAAGTCTCTTTTAATCATGAGCACGATCATCACGAAAGATGGTACGCAGATCTATTACAAGGACTGGGGCACAGGGCAGCCTGTGGTGTTCAGCCACGGTTGGCCCCTCAGCGCGGATAGCTGGGAGGCTCAGATGATGTTCCTGGCTTCCAACGGTTATCGCTGCATTGCACATGACCGTCGCGGCCACGGCCGGTCGAGTCAGCCCTGGAACGGCAACGATATGGACACTTTTGCCGACGATCTCTCGGAGCTCATCGAAACACTCGATTTGAAGAATGCCGTCCTGATCGGCTTCTCCATGGGCGGCGGCGAAGTTGCACGCTACATCGGACGCCACGGCACGAAACGAGTAGCCAAGGTTGTGCTGGTATCCGCTGTCCCGCCGCTGATGCTGAAAACAGCGGCCAATCCCGGAGGATTGCCGATGAAGGTGTTCGACGGGATCCGAGCAGGCGCCATCGCTGACCGTTCGCAGCTCTATAAGGATCTCGCCAGCGGTCCGTTCTTCGGAGCTAACAGACTAGGTGCCAAGGTCTCGCAGGGTATGATCGACTCGTTTTGGCTCCAAGGGATGCAGGCCGGTCACAAGAACACCTTCGACTGCATCAAGGCGTTCTCCGAAACGGACTTTACCGAGGATCTCAAAAAGTTTGATGTGCCGACGCTGATCATTCACGGAGATGATGACCAAATCGTACCGATCGGTACTGCAGCACTAGCCTCCTCGAAACTCGTCAAGAACGCGACCTTGGAGATCTACGCGGACGCACCCCACGGCCTCACGAGCACACACAAAGACCGGCTCAACGCGGATTTACTGGCATTCCTTAAGACCTGAATTTGCCTTGCTGGCGTCGCCATGGATTGGAAAAGGCAGTAAGTTCGTTTTCACCTTACCCCGCTTCCGAGGAAATATCTGTTGAAGGACGGCCGTTTCGAATAGTATTGCGAATGTATTTATGAGAAAAATCCTGTTTTTGATCTTAGGATCGATCGTTGCGGGGTTCATTCTTGCCTCCCTGGCAAAAGGTTTTATCTTGAAGGTTGGCATGGAACAAGCCGTGACTCGCCTGACCGGTTTCAAGACCCAAGTGCGCGCCCTGAAATATGACCTTCCATCGACGATCCGCGTCCAAGACCTTGAAATATTGAATCCTCCGGGATTTGAAGCAAAGGTTTTCGCGAAGGTCCCGGAAGTTTACATTTCCTTTTTCGCGGTCGAATTTCTTCTGGGCAAAGGCGTGCGCTTTGGGGAGATCAGGCTCTATGTAGAGGAAGTCTACATTGAAAAGAACCCCAAGGGCGTTTCGAATGTAGACCTTTTGAATTTGTCGGGATACGGGCCGAAACAATTGTGGCTTTTTGCGAAACGGACGCCTTTTCTGGTGGAACGCCTCAAATTAACGCTTCATCATGTAAACTACGAAGACCATTCCGCCGTGGCAGTAGCGTCAGGCTCACCGGAGAAATTCTCCATAGACTTGAATGTCCAAAACCGGGTCTATTTGAAGATCCATGATCCCCAGATGCTTCTGAATCTGGTCTTATTTGAAATCCTTCGCAGTGCGTCATTCAGCGATTTGTTGGGTTTGGGTCCCGAAAAACTCCTGGGTGCGGCTTTTGCCGCCGGGCAGGCATTTGTGAAAGATCCGGCGAATGCATTAACCCGTCAGACCGGAAATATGGCAGGGCAGGCAAATGATCTCGTGAACCGGGCCAAGATCCCTCAAAAGGCCGGGTCTGCTTTTCAAAGTTTGGCCCGCGAGACCCAAGGTGTTCTCAAGGATGCGACAGCAGCGACCGGTAAAACGGCTTCCGGATTTTGGAGGAAATTGAAATCCTTAATACCGGGAAAGAAAACCGCCGCTAAATCTTAAGGGGACGCAAGAAAAGTACCAGGCGTCATTCGACAGTTTTGATCGGCGGTCTTGGGTTCAATCTTTCCTGATCGGCCGGAAGCGGATGTATAATTGATAGCGCACCACTTGCAGTTTTAAGGAGGGCTTAAAAATGACCCGTTTGGCAGGCTCAGGGTCATCTTGAACGGCTGAAAGGAGTCGAAGGATGAAAGGAAAAAAGAAGAAAAGCGAGACGGAAATTGAAGCTCTCTTAGATTATACCAATCGTATCATTGCGACTCTTAGGGAGCCCTTTTTAATTTTGGATAAGAATTTACGGATCATTTCTGCCAACCAGGCTTTCTACGCCACCTTTGAGGTTAAAGAAAAAGACACCATAGGCCGGCTGCTTCCTGATCTAGGGGATAGGCAATGGAATATTCCCAAGCTGCTTCAACTGCTAAAAGAAATTCTACCAGAAAAAAAAGTCATGAAAGATTATGAAGTCGGACATAAATTTGAAAAAATTGGACAGCGAGCCATGATTCTGAATGCCTGCCAGTTGCGTGTCCCTAAGAAAATAGCAGTAATCATAGCGGCAGGGGTAAGAAAAGAAGAAGAGGTGGAAGAAGAGCTGATTCTCCTTGCTATTGAAGACATCACCGTGCGCAGGGAGATAGAAAATGGGTTGGAAAAAACCCGTAAAGAACTGGAAGCAACTAAAATATCCGAAGATGCAGCCCGAGAATACGCGGAGAGCATCATCAACACCGTACGTGAACCCTTGATTGCTCTGGACCAGGATCTAAGGGTGGTTTCTGCCAGCCGCTCCTTCTATGACGTCTTTATGGTAAACCCCAAAGAGACCGTGGGACAGCTTATCTATGACCTGGGCAATAAACAATGGGATATCCCCAAGCTGCGGGAACTGCTGGAAACCATCCTTCCCCAAAGGGCAACCTTTGACAACTATGAGGTGGAGCACGATTTTACTACCATTGGCAGGCGCATCATGCTTCTGAATGCCCGGCAGATCCAAAGAGTGTTGGGCAAAGAACGGATCATCCTCCTGGCCATTGAGGACATCACCGCGCGCAGGGAGATAGAAAATAAGCTGAAAATAGCGAAGATCGCTGCTGAAGCCGCCAATCAGGCGAAGTCCGAATTCCTTGCCAATATGTCCCATGAATTGCGCACTCCTTTAAATGCGATCATTGGTTTTTCCGAGGTTTTGTACGATCAGAAATTCGGCCCTGTTAATGAGACCCAGAAAGATTACCTGAGTGAGGTTTTAGATAGCAGCAAACACCTTTTGTCCTTGATCAACGATATCCTTGACCTTGCCAAGGTAGAATCCGGTAAAATGGAGCTTTTGCTCTCTAATTTTTCCCTCAAAGAACTCCTGGAGCATAGTTTAATTTTCATCAAAGAAAAGGCGTTTAAGCAAAATATCGAGATTTCTTCAGGCATCGCCGAGGAGGTGGGCTATATCCGGGCTGACGAACGCAAGGTGAAACAGATTCTCTTCAATTTGCTTTCTAATGCGGATAAGTTTACCCCCGATGGCGGCAAGATCGGCATCAACGCAAGAATAACCGGTTCTGAAGTGGAGGTCTCGGTCCGGGATACCGGGATCGGTATCGCTCCGGAGGACCAAGGCAAATTATTTAAAGAATTCGTGCAGTTAGAAAATACCATGACCAAGCAATACAAGGGGTCGGGCCTAGGGCTGTCTTTGGCCAAGAAACTTGTGGAGTTGCACGGAGGAAAGATCTGGGTAGAGTCTGAAGGTAAAGGCAAGGGCTCCAGCTTCAAATTCACTTTACCGATAAAAGGAGAAAAATAATATGCCAAAAAAAAAGAAGATACTGATCATCGAAGATGACCCTTCGTCCAAGAAGCTGCAAACAAGCCTGCTCGAACAAGCGGGTTACGAGATTATGGTCGCGAATAATGCGGAAGCCGGTATTGACTTGGCCAAGGAAAAATTGCCGGATCTGATCATAATGGACTTTCAGCTCCCGGGAATGAACGGGGAGCTGGCGCTTAAGATCTTGTGGGCCGATGAAAGGACAAAAAATATTCCCGTTGTTTTTGTTACCGCTTCGGTGATGGAGGATGAAAAGAAGAGATTTGCTTCCTATCATTGCAAAGTCATAACCAAACCGATCGATACTCGCACCTTTGTGCAGGAAATAGAAGAGACCTTGAATGCGCCGAGAAAATAAATCGAAGATCCTTTGTGTGGATGATGAAAAAAAGAACTTAAAACTTCTGGAAGCCCTGCTTGTGCCCCAAGGATACGAAGTGATGTCGGCGGAAAACGGAGAAGCGGCGCTAGAGCTCTTGTCATCAGGTCTGCCTGACTTGGTGCTTTTGGATGTCATGATGCCCAAACTCGACGGTTATGAAGTATGCAAGAAGATAAAATCCACAAAGGAGACCCTGTTTTTGCCTGTGGTGATGGTCACTGCTTTAAGGGAAGAAGAGGAAAGGATTAAAGGGATAGAGGCCGGTTGCGATGATTTTATCTCCAAGCCTTTTGATAAACATGAACTTTTAGCCAGGGTAAAATCGCTTTTAAGAATAAAATTGATGCATGATGAGCTGCAAAACAGCTATGCGAAATTAAATGAGCTGCAGATGCTGAAAGACAATCTTGTAGGACTGATCGTGCATGATATAAACAACCTTTTAATGATATCAAGCATTAATTTCCACCGAGCCTTTATAAAAAGGGGGGATTTTCCCGAAGACATCAAGAAATCGTTAACCATAGCGGGAATGCATTTGGATGAGCTGGCTGCCTTAGTTTCGGATTTCGTCGACATAGGCAGAATAGAAGAAGGCAAGATATCGCTGAGCATGGAAGATACGGATATCAATGCCCTCATTTCGGAAACCTTGGGGAAAATGTCTCCGGCCGCGCAATATAGCGGGATCGATCTTAAAAAGATCGACTCGGATAAACAACTCTGTTTTACTCTCGATAGGGGTTTGATTTTACGGATCATGAACAATCTAATATTAAACGCCGTGAAGTTTACGCCGAAAGGTGGCACGATCGAGGTCGGTGCCGATATTTTTGAGAACGGATTGCGCCTTTCCGTGAAAGACACGGGGGCGGGCATCCCGCCCGAATATAAAGAAAAGATATTCGAAAAATTTTCTCAAGCAAAAGGTGAACAGGTGAACTTCAAGAAGGGCAAAGGCCTTGGCCTTACCTTTTGTAAACTTGTGGTTGAGGCGCACGGCGGCCGAATTTGGGTCGAAAGCGAATTAGGCAAAGGCAGCACCTTTTATGTCACGCTGCCTGCGCATTTAAAGTAATTTAGTGCACAGCGGGGTGAAGTCATGGTTAAGCTACTGATCGTCGATGATGAAAAAGAGATCTGTGAGGAGTTCAGGGAGACCTTGGAGCAGGAAGGTTTCGAGGTCGATGTCGCGACGAGCGGCAAAGACGGGCTCCAAAAGATTCGTCAGAATCTTTACAACCTTGTTCTTCTGGACGAGAGCATGCCCGGAATGGAAGGCGACAAAGTTTTTGAGTATCTTCGCGAGTTTAGCAAAGTCCCGGTAGCGTTCGTCTCCGGTTTTTTAACTCCCTCAAAAGAAAGAAAGGTCATGTCTATGGGGGCCGTGAAGTGCCTGCGCAAGCCCTTGGAGCTTGGCCAGGTTAAATCCCTCATTCATACCGTTATTTTCTCGAAGCGCAATTGATTGTCAAGAATCTATAATCACTTATGTTTGACATTTGAGTCCGATTCGTACCATCCCCAACAGGCTGTCTCCAAATTGGCGGCTTTCACTAAGAATAGAGTAAAAGCGATCGGAGGGCGGTACGCCTTATTTTTCTATTACGGCGTAGCTGAAATTGGGGCCCTTTTTTTGTTCCGGGGAGCGCGGGTTAACACCGTTTTTATTTATTTTTGAGTTAACGGTGCAGTACTGCGTTACTATTGATTTTCCTGGTTCGCAGTACTAGAGGCAGGACTCGCTCGAAAGGGAAGCGGGGAGCTTTTTTTCGCGTCTTGTCTCAAAATAAGAAATAAGTGAGCCGCTTCCCACGATCAAAAAAATACCGGACACCATGAGCCATGTGACGGTGTCTCCCCACAGCAGCCACCCATACGCGAACGAGAGCACCGGATGAAGGTAGGAGAAAGGCGTGACCAGATAGGCGGGGGCGCGTCTCAGTGCGGTGGTCATCCAGACCTGTCCGTAGAATGAAAAAACCACGACGCCGGTAATCAATCCCCAGGACCCAAGATCCGGCCATTTCCATCCTTTCAGGAAAAAAAGCGAGCCCACAGTCGAAATCAGCGTGAAATAAAAAATCACGGTGTAAGGCGACTCCCGGTTCCGGATCGTACGGATCGACAAATAGGCGAACGCGGCAAAGATCGAGGAAAGCAGTGCCAGCCACACCGCCGGGTTCCACGCCGCGCCGGAACGAGCACTCAGCAGGACCACGCCCACGAAAGACAAAAAGATCAGAAACCAAAGAGAAAGACTCGGCCGCTCCTTCAGGAAGAAGAACGAAAAGATCACTGTGAAGATCGGAGCCGTGTAATTGAGCATGATCGCAAGCCCGAGCTCGAGTTTAGCAATCGTGTAAAAATGAAGAATCAGGGCGCCGAAACCGCAGACGCCGCGGGCCGTCAATTTAAACCGTTCCTCGCCCCACAGCGAGATTTTTTTGTGCCAGATAAAGGGGAGCACCATCAGAAGCCCGAAAAAACTCCGGAAGAAAACGATCTGAAACGGAGAGATGGACGTGCTCGCATATTTGACGCAAAGCGCCATGATGGAAAAACATACCGCGCTTTGAGACATTAACCAGATGCCGGAGAGATAAAGTTTGGAGCGTTTCATAAAATGCAGGGCAGAGACAACCGGCCGGAAGACGGCGGAAAACCGGTTTTTACGACATCCGTCATTCGCTATCCTTCATCCGGTTTTCAGGGTTTTAAAATAATCTTTCCGAAATTCTCGCGGGCGGCCATGCGATTCAGGGCCTGGCGCGCTTCCCGTAACGGGAATACTTGATCGACCACCGGCCGCAAACGGCCGTCCTGAATGCGCCGGACAATGCGCTGAAGCTCCGGGATGCCGCCCATGTAAGAACCAATGACCGAAAGTTGATGCGTAAAAAGATAGCGCAGATCGAAACTGACCGTGCGGCCGGCTGTCGCGCCGCAGGTGATGATCCGGCCTTTTTTCCTGAGGCACAACACGCTTTTGGTGAACGTGTCGCCGCCGATGTGATCCAGGAGAACATCGACGCCTTCACTCTGAGTCAGACGCATGACCTCAGTTTGGAAATCCTTCAGCTGATAATTGATGACTTCATCGGCGCCGAGAGCTTTGGCGCGTTTGACCTTTTCTTCGCTTCCCACTGTGGTGATCACCCGGGCTCCCAGGAGTTTTGCGATCTGGACCGCCGCGCTGCCGATCCCGCTTCCGCCGGCCTGAATGAGTACCGTCTCTTTTTTCTTGAGCGCGGCCCGCGTCACGAGGATATGCCACGCTGTCAGGAATACGAGCGGCACCGCAGCCCAGGATTCCATGCCGAGACTCCCGATGACAGGGATGATGTTTCGTGCGGGGACTTTTACATATTCCGCGTAACCACCGTTATTCTGAAATCCGACGATCTCATATTTGGCACAAAGGCTGTCCCAGCCTGATTTACAATAGGAGCATTTGCCGCAGGAAATGCCGGGCGCGACGATAACGGGTTTATGAAGCGGAACACCGTGGGCTTTTTTCCCTTTTTCAACAACTTCGCCCGCGATATCGCAACCAAGAATATGCGGCATGCTGACCTTTACGCGGGGCATGCCCGCGAGCGTCCAAAAGTCCAAATGATTCAGTGCGCAGGCCTTGACCTTGACCAGGGCGTCTTTTTTACCGAGATCCGGGATGGGCACATACGCCTCTTCAAGTTCGGTCGTTGTGCCGTGTTTTTTGAAGACGATCGCTTTCATCTTTGCCATAAAAATTTCCTCTGCCGCGAAGTATACCGGAAATACGGGAGAAGGACAATGTGGATGACATTTAGCCTGAACACGAAAGCCTGTATGTAGTATATTGTTGCTTATGAAAGAGACATTTGCGGCCCAAAAGAAACGTGCACATGCGGTTTTTCTCCGGTTGCATAAGGCTTATCCGAGTATCCGGTGTGCTCTTCATTTTTCAACGCCATGGGAGCTTTTGGTGGCAACGATTCTTTCCGCCCAATGTACGGACAAGCTCGTAAATCGGGTCACGCCGGCCCTTTTTAAAAAATATTCAAGTATACGCGCCTTTGCGGCCGCGGATCCCAAAAAGATTGAGGAAGCAATTCGTAGCGCGGGCTTTTACAGGAATAAGGCCAGGAATATCCTCGGTGCCGCGAAAGCAATTCTCGAAAAATTCCGCGGGAAAGTTCCGGCCCGCATGGAAGATCTTGTCGCAGTCCCGGGAGTAGGGCGGAAGACGGCCAATGTCATTTTGGGGAATGCTTTCGGGATTCCCGGGATCGCGGTAGACACGCATATGATCCGCATCAATCGTTTGCTGGGGTTGACGCGCTACGCCGACCCCGTGAAGATCGAGTTCGACTTAATGGAATTAATGCCGAAAAAGAACTGGACGCTCTATTCACATCTTATCATCCATCATGGCCGCGTGCGCTGTGTTGCCCGCCGGCCGGATTGCCGGCATTGTGAAATCCGCAATCTATGTCCTTCCGCGGACAAGGCTTTTTATCGGGCAGCAACAAAAAGATGAGACAAGGTCCGTGTTGAAAAAGATACCCACAAAGATGTTTTCGCGGGGAAAGGAGGGGCAAGGTGCCCAAAAAGATATTGATCGTGGATGATGAACCTGTCATGGTGACACTCTTGAAGGTCCGTGTCGAATCCCATGGTTTTCTGGTCGAGACAGCGCACGATGGCGCAAGCAGTCTTGAAAAGGCAGAAGTATGGCAGCCCGATCTTATTTTGCTGGATGTTGCCATGCCGAGGATGGACGGTTATGAGACCTGCCGCCGTCTTAAGGCCATGAAAGAAACAGCCCATATTCCCGTGGTTCTTTTTTCTGCCGTGCGGGAAGTGCAACTCGAGGCCCTGGCCCAAAAGGCTGGTGCTGCGAAAGTGATCCAGAAACCATTCGTGGATCAGGTGTTCGAAGCCATCTCGGAGATTCTTGGCCCGGAATAGTCCCAATTCCCATCAATTCCAACGAAGTTGAAATTGGGGTAATCCTGACTACCATCAAGCAAAAGAAAATAAAAGTCAGGATAATCCTCCGGGCTTAGGTGGGCGCATTGGGATTGCCTCCCAAATGACGTTTGAAGCGGGATGCGGTCCGGAGATTTCGGGCGTGTGGACAGAACCCTGTGTTCGGTGTATATTACGGTTCGTTGCATCAGGATTGTGTCGCCTGTCTTCTATTTTAAGAAACCGCTTCTTATCTCTAACGGAGTAAATCCATGAGTAAAGAAAAGACCCTTACCGATTCAAATTTTCAGGCCGAAGTACTTCAATCCCAACAACCCGTTCTGGTTGATTTTTGGGCCGAGTGGTGCGGGCCCTGCCGGATGCTCGGCCCTGTAATTGAAAAGATCGCAGCTGCCAACGCTGGCCGCATCGTGATCGGAAAAATGAACGTGGATGAGAACCCGAACACGCCCCAGAAATACGGGATCCAGGGTATTCCGACAGTCATTTTTTTCAAGGGCGGGGAAGTCGCGAAGCAGCTTGTGGGCTATCAGGCCCAGGACAAGATTCAAAAAGCCATTGACGAACTTTTTCCGAAATAACCGTCCGATCATCCCTCCTCCCTTTGAGCTTTCCGGGACTGAAGCCGTTACCCCTCGTATGAAACAGCGCCGCTTTGGAAAAACAGGCTTGCGTGTTTCCGAGATCGGTTTCGGCTGCTGGGCCATAGGAGGCAACGCCTACGGTCCGGTTCGTGATAAAGACTCCCTCGAAGCCCTGGCAGTCGCATGGGATTCCGGGGTCAATTTCTTTGACACTGCCGATACTTACGGGGAAGGGCACAGTGAAGAACTTCTCGGGAAATTCCTGAAGGGCAGGCCCCGCGACCGCTTTATTCTGGCCACTAAGTGCGGCTGGGATTTTTACCCGCCTTCGCAAAAGTCCGCCTCTTTTTTACCGGGATCGCCTGAAAAACTCAACCACACCGGACACAGAAAAAATTTTAATACCGGTTATATCCGCTTCGCTTGCGAACAAAGCCTCAAACGTCTCGGTACGGATGTGATCGATCTTTTTCTGCTTCACAATCCTTCTCTGGAACTGATCCGGGGCGGAGATATGGTAAGCGTTCTGGAAGGGTTGAAGAAGGAAGGAAAAGTCCGTTTTATCGGGATCTCGGTCCACACGGAGGCTGAGGCCTTGGCGGTACTCGGGGACCCGCGTGTTCAGGCGATCCAGATCATCTTCAATCTGTTGGACCAACGCATGGCTGAGAGGATTCTTCCTGAAGCGGAGAAAAAAGATGTCGGGGTGATCGTCCGGGAAGCGCTTGCATCGGGACTTCTGAGCGGAAAATATGCGCCGTCGCATGAATTCCCCAAGGATGATCATCGCCGCCGCTGGGCCCCTGAAAAACGGGAGGCCGACTGGCAAAAAATCCAGCTTATTCAAAAAACACTCAAGACCGGGACCTCGCCTTTGTCGAAAGCGGCATTGGAATTCACGCTCGCGTTCGGGGCAGTTTCGACGGTGATTGCCGGGGCAAAGACCCGGGCGCAGGTACTTGAGAACGTTGCGGCATCCTTGCAACCGGCATTGAGCCCGGAGGATATCGGGCGTCTGAAAGAGCTTTATGCCCGGGAAGAAATTTTCCGGAAAGGATTGAATCCTCGATGAAGAAACTAAGGCCTCTTTTCTTTATTTTGATCGTGTTGACCGCTCTCGGAATGATGCATGCCCGGCTCCTGGGTATGGCGGCCGAGCCTTTTCTGGAAAAAGTAATGACCCGGGTTTTTGACATGCCAGTTCATATCGAAGGTATGCGTATTTCCCCCCTTTTTTCGCATGTGAGTGTCGCAAAGCTGGAGATCCTCAATCCTCCGGGGTTCAGACGACGCGACCATTTCACAGCCAAGGGCATCGATTGCACTCTGGACCTCCGCGTGATCGGGAACAAGTTTATCCGGATCCGCAAGGCCCACTTCAGAGAAGTTGTTTTTGCAATCGAGAGCTACATGACTTCTCAGGGGTCGCGTACCAATGTCAAACATTGGTATCACAATATGGGACTTGATGAGGACAGCCCGCCGCTCCCGCCCCGTTCCATGCCTCATCCGGAGAATATCGGCGAAGACTCCTGGCGTGTCCGGATCGACCGTTTGGAGCTCGAGAAAGGGTCGCTCATTTTTGATGACCGGCGCGAACCCGAAGAACAGCGGTGGATTTTTGAGCACATCAAGGGTTTTTGGACCGGTTTTGATTTCCTTTCGGATTATACCAGTCCGACCTTTACAGAGACGATCCAGGTGGAAGCAACGTTCGGAGCGAATCCCCCGGCCCGTTTCAAAGGCGGGGGGAGATGTCAATTCGCGGACGGCGACAATTTTGATGTCGATGTCCAGATCACGGACGGTTCCGTGGCAGAATACGAGTTTCTTCTTTCGGAGGTCCTCGGGGAAGTGCAAAGCGGGACCTTTGACCTCAAGTCGCATCTGTTGTGCGTGGAGGGTGACCTCAGGTCCGAGCATTTACTGACTCTCAAGTCCATGACGTTCGAGGCGCCGTCGGCCGCCCAGAAGCTTCTCAAATATCCATTCGACGGGATGCGCCTTCTTTTGGAGGATCAGAAAAACGTGGAACTGAATATCAAAGTCGACGGTGATATCGAGGACCCCAAGTTCCGTGTTTTCAGCGCTTTCACAAAGGCATTCCAAAAGTCTTTGATCTCCAAGGCCAAAGCGGGCATCACCGGGACCGTACAGATTGCCGCGAATACACCGGAACAAGTGAAGAATGGACTGAGCAAGCTCGGGGCGATCCTGACCGAGCCTTTTATGCCCCAGGACGGAGCAGATGCCGGATCCCGCGGAGGGAAAAAGGATGCCTGAGACCAAAGTAGGACATGTCGCGATCATCGGAAGGCCGAACGTCGGGAAATCCACCCTTTTGAATTATCTGGTGGGGGAGAAACTGGCCGGGACCTCCGCCAAGCCCCAGACGACGCGCGATGTGGTCCGCGGGATATTGACCGTTCCCGACGGCAAGGGGGTCCAGAGCCCCTATCGCGGGCAGATCATTTTTCTCGACACGCCGGGCGTCCATCAGCCGAAAGATGCTTTGGGCGAGGGCATGGTGCGTGATGTCCATCAGTCGCTTTCGGACGCGGACCTTCTCTTCTGGATGGTGTATCCCAAGGCCATGGGAGATGCGGAACGCGCGATCCTGAAATGGGTCCGGGATGTTTCCATTCCCGTATTCCTTTTAGTCAATCAGATCGACCGTTTTCCCAAGGACGATCTCTTGCTTGCCCTGGATTCTTTTCAAAAGGTCTACGCTTTTAAGGAGTTCATTCCCATCAGCGCCAGGACCGGAGAGAACGTCAAGGTCCTGATTCAGCAAACGCTGAAATACCTGCCGCAGGGTGAGTTCATTTATCCCGAGGATCAGCTTTCCGACCAGAATGTCCGCTTCCATGTGCAGGAAATGATACGCGAAAAACTTTATCATTTCCTGGGCGAGGAACTTCCGTACGACGGGGCAGTACGCATCGATGATTTCAGGGAGGAAGAAAAAATAACCCGCATTCACGCCACGATCGTGATCGAACGAGATTCTCAAAAAGCGATCGTGATCGGCAAGGGCGGCGAAAAGATCAAGCAGATCGGCACGGCCGCACGTCTCGACATCGAGCGATTCCTCGGCAAAAAAGTATTCCTGGAGCTTTGGTGCAAGGTGATCCCGGGCTGGAAAAGCAACACCAGCTTTTTGCGCGAGTCCCGCCAGCACTGATTCTCATCAATTTAAAAGTCTAAGGTAATCAGTACAGTCCAAGTCACCCTTTATGAAAAGAAAATAAAGACTTGGGCAGCACTGATTCTCATCAATTTAAAAATGCGTTGCTCCAGTTATTCCCTCCTGTAGGGCACATTTAAATGTGCCCTACGGAAGAGAGGATAGAGCGAATATCTCTCAGGAAACCGAAACAATGCATTTAAAAGTCTAAGGTAATCAGTACAATCCAAGTCACCCTTTATGAAAAGAAAATAAAGACTTGGGCAGCACTGATTCTCATCAATTTAAAAGTCCAAGGTCATCAATACACTGGTTACCTTCCAATAAAAGAAAATAAAAAGCCAGAGCAGTTAATGGAGAAAATTAGGCGATGCAAACGGGTTTGATCCACGATGAAATTTTAAGACGGCGGACGTTCGCGATCATTTCGCATCCGGATGCCGGCAAGACGACACTTACGGAAAAGTTCCTTCTGTATGGCGGGGCCGTCCAGCTGGCCGGTTCCGTGACCGCCCGGAAGCAGGAGCGGGAGACGGCTTCGGACTGGATGGAAATGGAGAAGAAGCGGGGGATCTCCATCAGTTCCACCCTTCTTCAGTTCGACTACGGTTCGTGGCGGATCAATCTTCTCGACACTCCGGGTCACAAGGATTTTTCGGAAGACACCTACCGGGTATTGATGGCCGTGGACGCGGTCGTGATGGTGATCGATGCCGGAAAAGGCATCGAGAGCCAGACACGAAAACTTTTTGAGATATGCCGCCATCGCGGGATCCCGATCTTTACCTTCATGAATAAACTGGACCGTCCGGGCCTCTCCCCTCTCGCGCTGATCGATGAGCTGGAAAACGTCCTCGGGATCCATGCCTGCCCGGTCAACTGGCCGCTGGGAAGCGGCCGGGAATTCAGGGGCGTTTATGACCGGCTTCAAAAGGAAGTGCACCTTTTTCAGAAGGTCCCCGGAGGCGCCTACAAAGCCCCTGTGTCGATACACGGATTTTCAGACCCCTTGGTAAAAAAGATCGTAGACGAACAGTCCTATGGCCAGGCTTCGGAGGAATTGGAACTTTTGGATATGGCCCATGTCGGTTTTTCACCGGAGTCGGTGCTTCAGGGAAAAACAACGCCGGTTTTCTTTGGAAGTGCCGCGAATAACTTCGGCGTGCAGCTTTTACTCGACGGTTTTATCAAGTACTCCTCGGGACCGGCGGAAAGAAAAGCGGGAGACCGGGCTATTCCCATTATCTCAAAAGATTTTTCCGGTTTTATCTTCAAGATCCAGACCAACATGAATCCTTTGCACCGTGACCGGATCGCCTTCTTGCGCATTTGTTCGGGCAAATTCATCCGTGATATGGATGTTTATCATACGCGAACGGGAAAGAACGTGAGGCTCTCAGGGTCGCACACGCTTTTCGGACAAAGCCGCGAAACCGTCAATGAAGCCTATCCCGGGGACATTGTCGGATTTGCGGCCAAGTCGGATTTTCGCGTAGGAGATACTGTGAGCGAAGATCCTTCGATCGTGTTCAATGCTATTCCGCGGTTTGCCCCCGAGTGTTTTGCCTCGATTCACAATCCCTCGCCCGCCAGGTATAAACCCTTCCGAAAAGGGCTGGAGCATCTGCTTGCCGAGGATATTGTCCAGGTTTTCAGCTGGATCAAACCCGCCAATCCCAACACCGCACTTTTGGGAGCCGTGGGCCCTCTGCAATACGAGGTGCTGCAGTACCGGTTGAAAGAAGAATACGGCGCGGAGTCACAGCTTGAAATGCTGCCTTGGAAGATCCTGCGGTGGGCGGAGAGCGCGCTCAACGATGCGGATTTGGGGGAGATACTCTCTTATGGCGTCGCCTTGGCCCGGGATGAACAGGGGCGGCGGGTGCTTCTTTTTCTAAGCGAATGGCTTCTGAAGAATTTTCAGGAGAAAAATCCGCATGTCGTTTTGCTGGATTCCCCGGCGTAAAGGGCTTTCACTGAAATGAAGCGAAATCGGGGAGGCCCTTGCCGAGAAGCGGCAGGGCGTATTTCACGAAGGCCGGCGTGACCATCCCTTTTTTCCTGTCGAAAAATCCTGCCGGGAGATCCTGTTCACAGTTCGGGATCTTTTCGAGCGGCATCGGCTTGTAACGGATGGCGTATTTCTTTTCCGGTTCTCTTTCAAATCCCACCATGACCCGGGTCATTCCCCGGAGCGCCCATTTCACCGCGTGGACGCCCGCCTGATAAGCTTCCTTTTGATCGATCTCTGAAACATAGGCCATCGACATACGCTGGATCGTCCCGGGCTTGTCGAAACGGGCGCGGACTCCCAGATTTTTTTCGAGGATCGCGGCAAGCCGGGCGGCCGTGCCCTCGACGTATTTATGGCCGAACGGGTCGGCAGTGACCCCTTCGGTTTTGCAACCGATGCGGTTCCCCTGGTAGTCGCGGATTGTTTCCGAAATAACAATAATGCAATAGCCCACGGATTGAAGAATAGCCTCGGTCCTTTTAATAAAAGACGTTTCATCGAACGGGACTTCGGGGATAAGCAGGAGATGAGGGGCATCCTCCGGTGTTTTTTTCAAAAGGGCGGAGGCGGCGACAATCCAGCCGGAATTTCTCCCCATAAGTTCAATGATTTTCACAGGATCGACATTCTTCATGGCCCGGGTGTCCAATGCGGCTTCCTGCGTGGTGATGGCCGCGAAGCGCGCGACGGAGCCGTACCCGGGAGAGTGGTCGGTCTCTACCAGGTCGTTATCGATGGTCTTCGGGATATGGATGACCCGGAGCTCGTAATGATCTTTTTCGGCGGCCTTTGCGATCCGGAGGCTGGTGTTCGCCGTGTCATTGCCGCCGATCAGGAACACGTAGCGGATATTGTGTTTCCGGAGACTTGCGACGATCTTCCGGTCGTCTCCGGGTTTGAGTTTGTAACGGGAGGAGCCGAGCGCGGCAGAAGGGGATTCCGCAATGGCGCGGATCAACTTTGACGGCTTTGCCTTGAGATCCACGAAAGAACAGTTCAGAATGCCTTCAATGCCATTCCGTGATCCGAGGATTTCCGTGATCCGGGGAGAGATGCGTGCCGTTTCCACGACGCCCGCAAGACTTTGATTGATGACCGCCGTGCACCCGCCGGATTGCCCGATGACAGCATTACCTTTAAAAAGAAACTTTCCCATCGTTAAGCGACCTTGATCTCTTTCTTTAATTTTCCGCTCAGATTACAGTACCCCTCCACGCTCAGAGTATCGCCTTTTTTTGCTTCGGGGATCATGATTTCCACAGTTTGGGTGGTATTATCATCCTGTTTTTTGAAAGGCAGCATTTTGATCTCTTTTCCGTTCAGGCCGATATCAACCTTCTTGATGTAATGGGTTTGGGGGTTGCTGACGTGATGTTCAATGACCGCGGTCAAAAGTTTTGTCGCCGGGTCGAACTGGATTTTAATGTCGGAAGGCGGGTGCGCAAAGGCGGTGGTACTCGCAATGAGAAGGCCGCAAAGGAAAAGCGTTATTTTTCTGTTTTTCATCGGCATCTCCTGAGAGGTTTTTTGTATGGGCTTGAATTTAAAATCCGGGATTTTATTGAGAAAAGGAACCAAAGCATTTACGACGAGCAGGGCAAAAAGTTCAGGTTCGTACTGGAATCCCCATTCTGTTAGAAGAAAAATCAAAAGTGCAACACCCGCTCCGAATGCAATCTTAGGCCAACGTGTTGGCGGCGTCGTTTTGGGTTCGATCAGCATGATAAAGATGAAGAAATAATTAAAATACCAGGGGATATTCAACAGGGAAGAGCCTTGTATGAGTGCTTGCGGGATAAAAAGCGCGAGCGACATCATAAAATAGCCAAGAACAATTTCCGTTTTTTTGATCTTATATATAATGTAAAGACCGGCAGGGAAAAGGAAATACCAGGCATAAGCTCCCTTCCATTCCGTAGAGCCCTCCAATAGAAACGCAGCAAGAAATAAGCCGGCTGCGGCGGGATTCAGCAGGTTCTTTCCGTGAAATCTCAGGAGGCGTTTCACTCCCACGGTGAAAGCTGCGGCCGCCAGGAACATCCACCAGGGCGATTCAGCCGACAGGACGTACCCGATAATAAGACCGGACGTGAGAATGCCGTCGGTGGCCCGCAATTTTTTGGTCTTAAGAAAAAGCCACAAGGCCTCGATCAGGACGGAAAAAAGAATGGCCCAGAAAAACCCGGTGAGAAAAGCAATGCGGGGTTCCTTCAGATAAAGAAAGACGGCGAAAACGGCGAGGAATGAATTGATTTGAACTTTGATCGACTTGAAATTGATCATGTCGTCCCTTCCCCCGCTTTAAGTGTTTTTTAGAATCCTGGAAATAGTATAATGTAAAAGACACGACGGGACAAAAAATACTTTATAATGCGTTGCTCCAGTTATTCCCTCCTGTAGGGCACATTTAAATGTGCCCTACGGAAGAGAGGATAGAGCGAATATCTCTCAGGAAACCGGAACAATGCATTTTATAGTTCAAGAGATCTATCCTGGTGACAGCCGGGGATTGATCGCTAGGTCTAAAGGCCGGGGTTTTTGATGAAAAAAATCATGATCAGAAAGGCCGGCGCGAAAATATGGCGCGCAAAGCTTGTACGGCCGTTCACGACGGCCAAGGGCCAGCATGACCTGCTCGAGAACGTTCTCTTCTCCATGGAACTTTCCGGGGGTGTCCGCGGATTCGGTGAGGCGGCAGTTGCGACGCATATCACCGGCGAAACTGTTCAGGAGACGCTCAAAAACCTGAAAGAAGCGGCCCGCTCGGTTGAGGGACGAAGCCTTCCGGAATTTCCGGTGGTCGCGGAAGAATTCAGAGACAGATTTGCGAAGAACAAGTGCGCTTTGGCGGCGCTCGAGATGGCGTTTCTGGACGCGGCGACGCGTGAAAAGAAGATGCCGCTTTGGAGGGCTTTCGGAACCCGGCCGCGCGTGCTCACAACCGACATGACCGTGGTGCTTGGCGATGTCACTGACGCCGAGACCGCAACGCGTGAGGTCTTGCGGCGCGGCATACGTTCTTTTAAAGTGAAGGTCGGCCGGGATTTCAGGCTGGACCTCAAACGAGTCGCGGCCGTGGTCCGGATCGCCGGAAAATGTCCGGTCTGTCTTGACGCAAACCAGGGATTTACGGCCGTTCAGACACTCAAATTCCTGAAAGAACTGACACGGCTAAAAATCAAACCTGCGCTCGTCGAGCAACCGGTGCCGAAAGAGGATTGGGAAGGGCTTGCGAAAGTGACACGCGAGGGCAAAGTGCTTGTTTGTGCGGATGAAAGTGTTTCGTCGCTTGAGGATGCCAAACGGCTCATCAGGACAAAAGCCGCCGGTGCGATCAATGTGAAATTCATGAAAACGGGCGTCCTGGAGGCGTATGAAATCGCGCGGCTGGCAAAGAAGCACGGCATCAGGCTTATGATCGGGACGATGATGGAAACGCCGCTGGCCGTCACCGCGGCCGCGCATTTCGCGGCAGGGCTCGGAGGTTTTGATTTTGTGGATCTGGACGCGCCCTTTTTTATGGCCGGGAACGTGACGCGAGGCAGCTTCGTGACTCGTAGGGGTGTTTATGATCTTCGAAAGGCCAGGGCCGGAATCGGCGTCGTGCCGCTTCTTCCATGATACAGAATTCGTTCGGGGTCCTCAGTGTCCTGGTACTGATCGTAGCGTTGGTTCTTTTCTTCTCTCAAAACCCGCGGACAAAGAAATTCTTTCAGTTCCCGCCGGCGCTTTTCTGGATTTATTTTCTTCCCATGATCGTTTCCGGGCTCGGGGTTCTTCCGCAACAGCACGAGATCTACCCGAATATCACGATCACGGTCCTTCCCGCGGGGCTGATCCTGCTTTTGATCTCGACGGATATGAAGGCCATCCTGAAACTCGGCCGGTCCGCGCTTCTTATAATGTTCGCCGGCACTGCCGGTGTCATGATCGGCGCGCCGCTCGTGGTAATGTTCTTCAAACCCTGGCTGCCCGCGGACGCGTGGTCGGGGTTCGGAGCGCTTTCGGCTTCCTGGATCGGCGGGAGCGCCAACATGATCGCGGTGAAGGAAGCGATCCACACGCCTGACGCGGTCTTTTTCCCGATGATCGTCGTGGATACGGTCGTGGCCTATTCCTGGATGGGACTCCTGATCCTGCTCGAGGGTTTTCAGAAAACTTATGACAAATGGAACCGTTCCGACCTTCGCGTCGTCGAAGCTCTGGCCCGGAAAACCGCTTCTGCTGATGCACGTACAAAAAAATTCAACCTCCAGTATCTCCCGTTCATTTTTGCCGTGGCGTTCGGCGGCGCGTGGATCTCGAACGGGCTGGCAGGCATCGTGGGGAACGGATCTTTTGCCTGGACGATCATTCTGGCCTCGACCTTTGGTATCCTGCTTTCATTTACGTCGCTTCGGAAACTCGAGTTCCACGGCGCTTCGCAGGTAGGATATTTTTTCCTGTTCCTCGTGCTCACTTCGATCGGCGCACGGGCGAGCCTTTCAGGGATACTGTCCGCGCCCCTTCTTATCCTGGCCGGTGTTGTTCTGGTCCTGATCCACGCGGCATTTCTTCTGGCCGTGTCCCGCGTCGCGCGCATCCCGCTTTGCCTTGCGGCGACCGCGAGCCAGGCAAATATCGGCGGCCCGGCCTCGGCGCCGATCGTGGCCGCGGCCTACGAACCCGCGCTCGCGCCGGTGGGCCTGCTTCTGGGGATCCTGGGAAATGTGATGGGGACCTATCTGGGTCTCATTACAAGCCAGTTCTGTAAATGGGTTTCTTGAAACAACGTCCCAAGTCCCGCTTTTTCAAAAGATATGCTAAAATGCCCGCCCATGAAAAATAAAAACACGGAAATCAAAGCTGTCATTTTCGACCTCGGCAATGTGCTTGTGAATTATGACGTCGAGAAGGCCGCCAAGCACTTTTCCGCCGTGTCAGGCCTTTCTACGAGGGAGATCTGGAGGCGTTTTTTTCTTTCCAGGTTCGAGCAGGCCTACACGCGCGGTGAGATCTCAACCCGCAAGTTTCACCGGATCGCCTGCAAAGTCCTCGGCGTTTCCATACCTCTTGCGACCTTCAGCCATTACTGGACCGACATCTTCTGGGAGAATCCGGGGATGGACAGGTTTCTCGTCCGGATCAAGAAGCATTACCCGCTTTATTTGATCTCAAACACCAACGCGCTTCATTTCACCTACCTCAAAAAGCATTTTAAACTTCTCCGCCATTTCGACCGGAAATTCCCGTCGCATGAAGTGGGGGCACGCAAGCCGTACCTTAAGATCTACCGGCGCGTCCTGAGGAAGATCGGCCTCAGACCCGAAGAAACCGTCTTTATCGACGACATGAAAAACTTTATCGCCGGCGCCCGGAAAGCCGGCATGCACGTCATCCATTTCCGCGGACTTGCCCGCCTCAAGCGCGATCTCAAACGCCTCGGCATCCGCTTCTGACCGCCCATGAACGGGATCTCTGTTGCCGGTTACGCCGATCTTCGCAACAAGATCAAGGCAATGCTGGTTCCCGGCGTACCTTCTCATTGAGTTCGCGGGATTTTCTGGTAGGATACGTATACTCTAAAAAGGGGACAGGCTGATTTTTTTACATATTATGCGTTGCTCCAGTTATTCCCTCCTGTAGGGAACATTTAAATGTGCCCTACGGAAGAGAGGATAGAGCGAATATCTCTCAGGAAACCGGAACAATGCATATATTATAAATATTCAGCCTGTCCCCTTTATTTCAGATAGCGGGGAGTTGAAATCATGATCTCAGCGAATGGTGTCACTTTACAATACGGGAAACGCATTCTCTTCGAGAACGTGAATATCATGTTCACGCCCGGGAACTGCTATGGTCTGATCGGGGCCAACGGCTCGGGGAAATCCACGTTCCTCAAGATCCTCGCGGGCCTGCTCGAGCCCAATGCTGGGTCCGTGGCCGCGGGAAAGAATGAGCGCATCTCGTTCCTCAAACAGGACCAATTTGCGTACGACGAGTTCCCGGTGCTGACCACGGTCATCATGGGCCACGAACGGCTTTACAACATCATCAAGGAAAAAGACGCGCTTTACGCAAAGCCTGATTTTTCAGACGCCGACGGCATCCGCACTGCGGAACTGGAACACGAATTCGCGGACATGAACGGCTGGGATGCCGAGCCCGAGGCCGCGAGACTTTTAAGCGATCTCGGGATCCCGGACCGTTTGCACCAGGTCCCCATGAAACAGCTGGAGGCGAGCGAAAAGGTGCGCGTGCTCCTGGCGCAGGCGCTTTTCGGGAACCCCGACGTCCTGCTCCTCGACGAACCGACGAACCACCTGGACGTCGAGACCTGCATGTGGCTCGAGGATTTCCTTTATGAGTTCAAGAACACGGCCATCGTGGTGTCGCATGACCGCCATTTCCTCGACAGGGTCTGCACTCACATCGCGGACATCGATTACGGGAAAATACAGCTTTTTACCGGAAACTTTTCCTTCTGGTCGGAATCCAGCCAGCTCGCGCTTCGCCAGAAGAGCGAGGCAAATAAAGACATCGAAGCCAAGCGCAAGGAACTCCAGGCCTTTATTTCCCGGTTCAGCGCGAACGCTTCCAAAGCGCGCCAGGCCACCTCACGCAGGAAGCTCCTGGAAAAATTGACGCTCGAAGACATCAAACCGTCCTCCCGTAAATACCCTTACGTGGCGTTCAAATTTGAAAAAGATTCCGGAAACGATCTTCTGGAGATCGAAGGCCTGGAGAAGTCGATCGAAGGGGAGGTGATGTTCAAGGGGTTGGACCTCCGGGTGGACAAGGGCGACAAGATCGCGTTCCTCGGGCCTCTCGATCGTGTGAAGACCACGCTTTTTCAGGTGCTCATGGGGGAACTGGCGGCGGACAAAGGGACTTTCAAATGGGGGGCGTCCACCTCCCGGGCTTATTATCCGAAAGAGAACGGAAAATATTTCGAGACCAGGGCGGCCATGATTCACGATACAAAATCAACGGGTAATCATGACCGTCCTAGTCACCATCCAGAAAATAAAATTGAGACCAGGGCGGACCTGAGCCTGGTCGACTGGCTGCGTCAGTTCTCGAAAGAAACGGACGAGAATTTCATCCGCGGTTTTCTTGGGCGCATGCTTTTCTCGGGCGAAGAATCGCTCAAGAAAGCCTCGGTGCTTTCCGGAGGCGAGAGGGTGCGGTGCATGCTTTCACGCATGATGCTTGTGGGCGCCAATGTGCTCATCCTGGACGAGCCGACGAACCACCTGGACCTGGAATCCATTACCTCGCTCAACAAGGGCCTCGAGAATTTTAACGGCACCGTGCTCTTTTCCTCGCACGACCACCAGTTCGTCCAGACCGTGGCCAACCGCATCATTGAACTGACACCGCGTGGCATAATCGACCGTCGTGACATTACCCTCGACGATTACCTCTCCGATCCCAACCTCAAGGCCCAGCGCGCCTCGCTTTACGCGAAATCCGTTTGAGCCTATAACTGATAGTCCCAATACTTTTCAATCGGAGCAGAGCGGAGATTGGGGCAATCCTGATTACCATTTTAAAAAAGAAAATAAAAGTCAGGATAAACAATAAGCCCGGGACTCGTTCCTGGCTTACGACTATCCGATCCACTTTTTCGAGATACAATCAGCGGATTCGCGTTTTTCGATTGCTTTGTCAAAGAGGTCAAAAAGTCTGTGAAGCTTTTTGCTTGCATGAGGAAGCTGCTTTCGGCGCGCCCTCTTGCGGCGTTGAAGACTCCGGTATTTTTGTTCATTCTTATTGAAGCGCCCAATAAGTTCATCGTTTCGTTCCAGCATTAGCTGCACCACAAGGAGCGCGCGGATTACGGGGAGAAGGTTCTTGAGCGTCTCCTCGCAACCGGTCTTGGGATGAGCAGGACAGAGCTTCCCTGTATGCTGCAATTTGCCCGGGCATACCCGATTTTTCGGACGTCCGAAGAATTGACGTGGGGCCATTATGAATCGCTGCTTGCTCTAAATGATGCCCGGGAAACCCGGGACCTATCGAGTGATCCTTGCCAAGGCAGGCCCCTATGTCGATGAGCTTGCCATTGACCTGGGATTCTCGAATTATGTGCGGCTGGCCGAAGTGGTAGAGGACGTAAGCCCGTTCAAGGAGGGGGATATTCTCGAGTTTTCGGATGAACAAGGCGAAGTCCGTTCTTTGACCGCCGTACACCGTACGCCTTACGATCTTTTATACACGTACCGTGCCTGGGTAAACCGTGTGCTGGACGGAGACACGATCGAAGCCACGATCGACATCGGGTTCGGGTTCACCACCCAGCAAACCTTAAGGCTGAGAGCTATTGACGCCCCCGAGATCCAGACCCGCGACGGCATGGAGGCCAAGGAATTTGTGAAGAAAATGCTAGAAAGACCGGAAGGCGTACGGCGTACGGAGAACGGCGAAAAAATGGACATGAAAGCCAATGCACCTGTCCTCATCAGGGCCGTCAAGTCCGACAAGTACGACAGGTACTTAGTAGACGTGTACCTTAACAAGCATAATATCGATAACCATCTTAATTTTTGAAACACACCTTCTCGTTTATTTCTAGCGAGGGTATAATTGCCCGGTCTTTAAACCATGTCTAAAAAGGTCTGACAACATACATATGTGTATCAATTAATTCCATGAAGGGAAAAAAGCTTCGGCAACCAAGAGTATCCCCCAAACAAAAAATGGCTCGGTTTCCTTATTTTAAATTTTTGGATTTATAGTCTACAAAAGGCAAAAAACATGAAAAGCGAAAAGGAAATAATGATTAAAGCAAAGATAGTAATTAATAAGCTGATTTTAGTCGCCGTAATTTCGATGGCAACATTTAACTTTTTTGGGTGCGGGAAAACACCAATCAGAGAATATTACGCAAACGGGCAGTTGAAAAGTGATGGAGTTAGCAAGAACGGAAAGCCTGAGGGAACGCTTAAGTGGTATTACGCAAACGGGCAATTACTAAGTGAGAGAGTTTACAAGAACGGAAACCCGGAAGGATTGTTCAAGTATTATCATGCAAACGGACAGCTGGAGATGGAGGGAGTTTACAAGAATGGAAAAGAAGAGGGACTGTTTAAAGAGTATTACGAAAACGGACAATTACAGAGTGAGAGAATTTTCAAGAACGGAAATCCAGAGGGATTGTTTAAATATTATCGTGCAAACGGACAGCTGGAGATGGAGGGAGTTTACAAGAACGGAAACCCGAAGGGGTTGGTTAAGGAGTATGACGAAAACGGGCAATTAAAATCAGCGATAACCATCAAGAATGAAAACCCTGAGGGGCCGGTTAAGGAATATTACGAAAACGGGCGATTAAAAAAAGAGGGGGTTTACAAGAACGGAAACCCGGAAGGATTGTTCAAGTATTATCATGCAAACGGACAGCTGGAGATGGAGGGAGTTTACAAGAACGGGAGACCAGAAGGGCCGGTTAAGGAATATTACGAAAACGGGCGATTAAAAAAAGAGGGGGTTTACAAGAACGGAAACCCGGAAGGATTGTTCAAGTATTATCATGCAAACGGACAATTAGAAAAAGAGGGGGTTTACAAGAACGGGAGACCAGAAGGGCCGGTTAAGGAATATTACGAAAACGGGCGATTAAAATCAGCAATAGTCATCGAGAACGGAAACCCGGAAGGATTGTTCAAGTATTATCATGCAAACGGACAATTAGAAAAAGAAGGGGTTTACAAGAACGGGAGACCAGAGGGG